>JBBSUC010000017.1:0-98029 GCA_038235275.1 Cytophagales bacterium
CGTCTGGCCCCGGTGTTCCGGCTGTCCCCTGCTGCCCGACTGGCCCCGGTTTTCCAGCATTCCCCTGCGGCCCGATTGGCCCCGGTATTCCAGCAATCCCCTGCGGCCCGATTGGCCCCGCTGTTCCGGCTGTCCCCTGCGGCCCGATTGGCCCCGGTATTCCAGCAATCCCCTGCGGCCCGATTGGCCCCGCTGTTCCGGCAGACCCCTGCGGCCCGATTGGCCCCGCCGTTCCGGCAGTCCCCTGCGGCCCGATTGGCCCCACCGGACCAATGGAGCCTATGCCGGTTGCCGCCACCGAACTTATGTAATTGGTCACTGTGGAAAAAACCGCCCGAAAATCACGCGGCTTGATCTGTCTGCTGTTGTTGTCAGGCAGTCTGGTGTTGATGGTATCCAACACCTGTGCGCTGCTCAACTGTGCACTCACAGGGCAAAATCCGCATAAAAAAACAAGAAGCAAAAGTATATTTTTCATGGTGCTTATGATTTTATTTCAAAATAACGATACTCTTAACAGCCCTGATTTTATCTCGCACAGAACCGATATTGAATTTTTTACCAATCTTGAAATACTCTTCAATTTGTCGGTTAGTTAGATGGCCAGCCATTGAAGTGGTGATAGTGTCGCCGCCTTCATACTCAACCTGAATAACTCTTAACTTGGGGTACTTACTCATTTTATAGATGCTTAAAGATGATGTTACGATTAGGCAAATCCGCCCTCTTCCAATTTTGAGAGGCGAGCGAGAATTTGTATTTGTTTAGCTTCCAGCGGCGAAAGGCGAGAGAGAATTTCCACTTGTTTAGCTTCCAACTGGGCCGACAATGACGGGTCAGAACTCATGGCCGGAGCAGAAACCTTGGTAATTTCGCCAAGCAAAGCTTTTATATCCTGCTGAAAACCAAGATTGATTAGCCGGTTTTTTTCCTGGTCTGCCTCGCGGGCTTTCATGAGTAAATACCCGATTATGGCGATACATAGCGCCAGTATCACGATCATTATCATATTCCCGTCTCGCTTTTCCATTGTGTTTACTTTGAAAATGAAATTTCCTTGAATGCAGGTAAGAGATTTTTCTACTTTTAATCAATCAGAAAAATCAAGCCGCCTCCAACTGAGAGAGGCGATTGAGAATTTCTTTTTGTTGGGCCAACAACTGGTCAATCTGGTACTGATTGTTGGAGGAGCCGATACCCGTGGCATTCAGTTGCTTGATTTGGGTATTGACCTGATCCAGCAGGGCTTTGGCTTCGGGATTGGTGATACCATCCGAAGCGGGCTGAATGGGTTGAGCGGCTTTGGCCCGTTCCGACAGCAGCAGGAAGGCGACGCCCCCCAACAACAGTATTCCAAGAATCCAAAAGAGCGTTTTCATAGTCGTATCAGTCTAGGGTTTCGATAATAAGCGCGATGACCAAGGCTCCCACGACAATCGCGGCGATGATCTTGGTCGTCTTGCTGGTTTCGCGCACGTCGTCCCGAACTTCTTCGGGAACCAGGCTTCTGATCTGAGCCAGGGGACCGGCGAAGATGTTGCCCACCTTTACCCTGCCTGGTACATTCACATTCGGTTTCGGTACATCGATGCTCGCATTTTCCGGCGATGCTACAGCGGCATTTCCTTTGGTCAGCACCGGACTGGACTTGGCCAGGAAGTCGGTACTGATGGAGGCATTCATCAACGAGGCGTAACGCCGCCATTCGCTTTCCAGCTTGGGGTGAACCTTGTCCGTTTCGCTGGCCATTGTGCTGGTCATTTCCAGATAATCGAAGCCGGGAAACACGCCCGGCAATTCCCAGAGCCGACGAATGGCGGCGCGTTCGGGATTGGTGCCGTCGCTTCCGTTGTGGTCCAGTACCAGCACGAAGGGCAGGTTGGCATCGTAGATGCTACGCGTGTGTTCGATGACACTCTTGAACTGGTCGTAGAAAGTCTGCTCGTCGCGGCCCGCGTCGTTGATTCCGTGCTGGGTGAGAATAGCCCGGACGCCCGTCTTTTGGCAAAAATCCTCCAACGAACGTTTCAGCGGCTCGTAGGGCATTCGCTTTTCGTAGTTGATGAAGCCGTGATTGAAAGGAATGTCGTTGATCGCCTTCCAGTTTTGCTCAATGTTGGAACCGCCGAAGCCCGCGCCGTAGAAACAAACCGGCACGCCCAGGCGGCTCACCAGCATATCGCCCAGGAATCCCCAGGCCGTAGGGTTTTTGTTGAACGGCCCGCGATTGGCGTAGTCGTTCAGCGGCCCAAACTCAAACGCTACCTTGGCGTCGTTGGAATCGAAATGACTGGGCGAAACGACGCGCTTGTCTGTGGCCCCGACGTAGCCCGTAGGATCGCCATCGACTACCGAATGGCCAAACAGCACGAAGACTTCCCCAACACCCACCGGCGAAACCTTGGCGACGGAGCCATCGACGGTTCCCGTGTAGGCCGTGGCCACCAGTTCGTACCAGCCGCCCTTGACCGGGATTTTGTTGGAAAACTTCCCCGCCGATGGATAGAGAATGAATCGCCCGGTTTTCTCGCCCTGATTCGGGAATTCTTCTTTGGGCGTGAGTTCCACGGCGATGCTGGTCACGCCCGCGTCGCAGGTGCCTTCTACCAGCACGTAGCCAACGTTGTTGTTGGCGCGTTGGATTACTTCGTTTGTTACGGGATGGTCGATGGAGATCATTTTCTTTCAATTGACGGGTTGATAATTCCGGATTCTCAGCTTCACTTGAACACTTCGCGCGCTGCGGCTTTGCTCACCGATTTCCACGTTGGGATTGGTTCACCGCGACGACCAGCATAGTAGATTTTCTGCACGGCCTGTTTGTTCATTTCTTCAATTTTGTTCTGTTGGCGTTTCTGGGCCACCGATGGAGCCTTTTTCACCTTGGAAACTTTCGAAACGTCCGTCATCGGCTTTTTACGCGCGGCGGTTTTCTTTTTCACCGTCGTTTTTTTGGCGGTCATTTTTTTAGCGGCGGGCTTGCGCTTGGCAGTCGTCTTACGCTTGGAGGTCGTTTTTGCTTTCATGTGAGCTTTGATTAGAAGTTTTGACGTAATCAGATTCGCGAACCGTGGTCGCCGGGTTCGCTACGGCGTAAGCTTTGCTGACGTACTCCCCGGTTTCAGCGTCCCGGTATCGGATTATTTTCATTTTCTTATCCATAGCAAAATTGGTTAGGTTACGATGTCAAGCATTCCGTTCATTCCGCACAGTTTCAGCACGTAGTCCCGGGCCTCGTCGCTCAATGTGGCGAGTAGTTCGTCGGTGTTGCCCGTGAATGAGCTCAGCGTACTACGGCGGTAATAGTACCCTTGGTTGTAGCGCAAGCCGACCAAATCCATGCGTACCTGGTCGCTCACTGTATGTTCGGCAATCAGCGTACTTAGGTGCAAGGCTCCGATGAACAGATTTACCTCGGGACGTTTCAGATCGCCGGACGTGATGATCTGGTTTCCCATTTGTGAATTGGCCAGAGCGGAGAACTTAGCGGGAAGCAATCTTTTCAACTCGGCGTCCTCTTCGTCGGTGAGTCGCCGGGCGCGGCGTTCCAGCGTAATCATGTCGGTTGCGGATAATGGCTTGATCTGCATCAAGCCGATGGCCCCGGCGCTGCTTACCGCCGTAGCATTGCCACCCGCATTTTCCAGAAGCATTTTGGCGTAAATCGCGAATTTTGGCACGAAGGAAAGCCCGGCTACGTGGTCCACCATTGCCCCAAAGCGATTCCGCAAGTCGGCCAGCCTTTCCAGGAAAGCGTCGGCTTGCGGTTTCGTGTAGAAACTCTGTTTGGTCGATGGTACCAGGTATTTCCCCATGAAATCAGTAGGTCTTGATTACTTCAAATGTGCGGGCTTTCTTCTGGCGCACCGGGTAGTAATACCAAATGTTCCAGACCAGGTAGCCGCCCACGGCTACGATGACAATCCACAGGATGCGAATCAGCGTTTTGTTCACTCCGGGTTTCCTTTTTCGTCAAAATCCTCCAACCTTTTCAGCAATGCCTGCGGGATTAGTCCCGGATAAATAATGGCGACATTCCTGATGATGGAAATAGCCTCCCGCAGGATGAGAGCCACGTAAAAGACATTGTCAATCCAACCGAACAGGCCGTTGTTTTCGCCATGCACCAGGAAGTGGGTCAGGACGTGCGAGATGACCAGGATGCTGAAATAGATAATGGTCTTTATAAGCACTTGCGTGTATCCGGCCCGGCTGATGACTTTATCCCGCCAGGCTTTTACCAGGCCGACAACCGTATCCACGATCATGGCCACCAACAGGAAAACGGCAAACTCCCAATCTGAGAAAACGTACTTTGCAATTACTTGCCCGAGTACGCCAAGAGAAATGGAGAAGGCCAACACCTGCGGCGAAGCGAAGTAGTCGAATAATTGCAATGCGGGTATTTTGAAGCGTTCAAAAAGCACGTCTTTATGTGTTTAGATGAGTAGAAAGAAAATGATTAGGGACAAAAAGCCACCTACACCAACGCCCTGCTTTTGCCCGCGAACCTTGGCCTCCTTAACCGCCTCGCGGCGGCTGACTGAATCCAACTGCATTTGAATCCGAGTCACGGCCACAAACATTTCGTGCGTTTTGGTAGTCTGTAGCATCGCTACTTTTAGCGAGGCTACCAGGCTATCGCAAGCCGCCGTGCGGGGTTTCAGGTACTCGAACTTCACCACGGAGTCTTCTAAGGCTGTCACGTATTGCAGGTCGAAGCCCTCGCTGAATTCTTGCGCGGACGCTGTCACGCAACGCAGCAGCCCCAGGACCATGAGCGCGGACAAGAGCAGCAATCGAATCGTATTCCGACGCGAAGACTTGGTACACGGAATCGTGGCGGTTGGCTTTTTCATAATCCAATTTTCGGAGTTCTTCATATTTGTTCAAGCTATCGCGGGCATCGGCCAGGGCTTCAATTCGCGTTTCCTTCCAATTCTGCGCTTTCATGCGCTTGTGATTTTGCCAGAACTGCCACGCCACCAGGCAAGCCACGACTGCGCTAACCAGCACGACCCAGAAGCGAACGTTGAAGCTTTTCATTTGGCTTTGCCCAGGGCTTTCCGGTTCACTTTGATGGAAAGCACGTTGGCGTAAATGGCCAGCCCGAAGGCGACCAGGCTCACGAGGCCAATGATAATGGCAGCGGTGCGGTCAGATTTGTTTGCATCCATGATATAATTGCTTTTCGATTGATGAATAATAGAGTCAGTACCAGGCTAATCGCGATCACGATTAGGATGGGTGTCAGCTTTTTTTTTTCGACCCTCGCGCCTTCTCCCAGAACCCGCAGGGCATTGTTGGTAAAGTCGATGCGCTCATTCAGGGCGGTATAGCCACCGTTGACTTTGTAAGTAATCGCCTCCACGTCCAAAGTATCGGCCAGCCGATTGAGCGTTTTCATATCCCAATAGTCGCCAGCAGACAGCGCAGCCCAGGGGTACAATCCCAGGGCGTCGGGGTTCGCGACGAAATCAAAATTCAATCGACGACTGACGGAGCCGTAGTTGGCCCGGCCCGTGGTCTGGATGAGTCCCCGGCCCCGGAAGCGATAACCGTCGCCCGCTACGGTGTTGCCCAAATCCCGGCGGCCTTCGTACCTCTTTTGCTGTGAGGTCGGTCCCCAGAGTTCCCGCGTAAACTGCAACTGCCCACTTTCTTGCCCCAACTGACCCATGAAACACGCCACGCGGTCAACGGTGTGGATGTCGTAGCGTTTCAGGGTATCGTTCAGCGACGGGAGCGCATTTTCGATGTTGCTCCGCGTAGCTTTTGGAAAAATCTGCGCGACTTGGGCTATGTTGAGCGTAATCATCAGTCAGACAAGGTTTAGACCTTTACCAAGAAATCAGCATATACCCAACCGTCGCCGATGCCGGGAATTCCGCTGAGTAGCACGTAATAACCGGGCGTCGATAGGCCAAAGGATTGGTCGAAATTTACACCTCGGGTAATTTTCCCCGCGTACTGACCTCCCTTCAATGTTCCCTTTACAAGCTTAATGGAGGTAGTGCTACGTACATTGACGCGTTGAAGTCTGAGAGGGATTTTTACCTGTTGACCTATGGCGTATTTGCCATTGACAACGGCAGGTACGTCAGCCGCTGGCGCAGGCTCAGTACTATTCGGCACCGTTACAGTTCCGGCACTTATCGCAGGTTCAAGCGATGCTTCAGGGCGATTCTGCAATCGAAGAGCCTTCACTAAGTAGATAAGCACGACCGCAACTAGCCCTATGCCAATTAGGTTTACTAGCGGAAATTGAAGTTTCTTTTTCATATCAGGCGGTCAATTACTTTGCTCATAAGGATAATGACCAGCCCGGCCAGCATGGCCCCGCCGATAATTTTCAAAATGGTGTCGTTCTCGAACGCCACGTTGAAATCAACCTGCGGTGAACTTTTCCCGGTGAGTACGTCGAGTATCTTCCCGGCATTTTCTTGTGATGTTGCGCTGTTCATCATAGTGGTCAGAATAAGTTGAGTGAACGGAGCCGGTTGGTCACGGTGTCCATTGCGGTGGTCGGGAAGGTTTCTTCGTCTATCCGCTTGGTCAGCGTTTTCCCTTCGGTTTGTTCGTATCGGGCGTTCCAGGCTTTATACACGTAGGTCACCTGGTCGTTGGTGAGGGCAGCGTAACGCTGGAAAATGAGTTCTTTCGACTGGCTGAAATCGAATCCGTCCAGGACATCGAAAGTTTGGCTTACCAATTCATCCAGCACGGCCCGGCCCCCAGCGGGAAGCGTGGAACCTCCATCGGGATAAGGCACACCGGCACTGCTGGATTTGAACTTGCGCTTAGCGGCGTTGTAGCCCCACCAGAACAGCAGCCCGATTACAATGGCCCCGACGAGCAAGTATTGGAACGGACGGGACTTCACGTACTCAGTGAGTTGGCTCTTTTTCATTTTTTGGGCTTTTTCAAGGTGAGATACAGGATGCCGCCAGCCGCCACAATGAGTAGCGCAATCAGGGCGTACATTGGGCCTTTGGGCTGCGGCTGTGGTACGTTGGAGGGCGCAGGTTCGGGTATTTTCTCCTTAGTGATAATCACCGTACTATCGCCGTTTCCGTCACCTTTGACCGTCGTTTCGACAGTGCGGTAATTATCCTTTTGTGGGCGTCCGTCGATCAGGAAGTTTTCGTAGAAATACTCCACATTGTTGCCCATAAAAATATAGCCCGTGTCGGTCGTGAAATTAGGAACCCATGTCCCAGGCACGAAACCCACGGCGGGCTTTGGCCGCTGGATTTCGGCGTAGTAGCCGCCCGCACCTTTCAGCAGCACCCCCGTAGCCCGCCCGATGTAGCCGCCAAAATCGTCGGTTTTGAAATAGTACAGCGATTGTTTGGACGTGGCGTCTTTGAAAAAATTCCACGACCCGGCCCGTGCAGAACGGATGATGTCGCCCTCGAAGAAAAACAAGCCGTAAGCCCCGCCTCCGCTCTGGTTTTGCGGCGCGGTGACGCTGTTACCGAAAATGTCTGAAATCAGGCTCATTTTTTCTTGGATTTGGGTGATTTGAACAGAAAAAACAACAGACCGCCCACCAGCAGCACCGCTACGCCGATGATGACGTAGAGCGTCGTATTGTTCGAAGATTTGTCAATAAGGCCCTCCGATAGAGGACCGGGACCGGGCAGAAAGGGTTTTCCCGTTTTCGGGTCGATAGCGGGGTCTTTGGAGCCGCCCCCGTTGCCCGTTCCGGTTTTCGAGTCGTTGTCCCCAGTGGTGTCAGGCAAATTCTCTGAGTATTCCACCTCCGCTTCTTTGACCCAGGAAGTGTTGCGCTGATTGACATCATACGGGCCTTTAAGGATGCTCGTCCGCTTGGCGGTGAAGCTATTGACCCAATCGACTTCCAGGAACACCTGCCCTTTGGAGTTAGATTGACGCTTTCCGGTGTAAGTCCCAACAAATTCGCCAACAACACGCGATGGCGGTTGATCCTGCCCGATGTTAACCCCACTGCGGATGATTTTGTAAGGACCGACAACAGTAACACCTGTCGCGTCGGTGTAGTAAAACACACGATTTATTTTCGCTATAAGAATAGACCCGGGTGCAAGTGCCATAAGTCAATAAGTTCAGGGTGGAGTAAAGAAAAGCGAAGCCCGATCCCGCATTGCGGGCGGGCTTCGCTTACGTTGAGAAGTTGATCAAGTCAGGCTTGGCTGACTATCGCTTTTTCTTCCCCATGTACTTTACCAGCGCCACGACTCCGATTACGCCAGCGATAACCAGCGCACCGATTACGACCCAGCCGACGATGTTGCGCGTGGTGGAGGTGCCCGGGCCAGACGTAGTGCCGCCACCGCCAGCCGTAGAGCCGCCACCGCCACCGGAGTTGGTCAGGTTGTTGGCCAGGTTCTGAACCGTCTGCGTTACTTTCTTTACCTCCTCGGCAGCATCGGCGGGCAGTGCCTTTTCGGCAACTTTACCGGATGCATCTACGATTTCGTAGGGAATGTCTTTTCCCGTAGCCGACTGGTTAATGGGTCCGCTGTCGTTGATTCCCTTGGAGGTTAGGGCGGCTTTAGACGCGAACAGCGTGTAACATTGCTGGACGAAGGCAATATCGGCGTAGTTGGCCAGATACTCCTGAGAAGCGATGGAGCGGCCTGCGCCGTTGCCTTCGTCTTTTTCGCAGATCAGCAGACCGTTGGCGTAGCGCAGATAGTGGGAGCGAGTGCCAGCAGCGTAGGGAAAATCGAACCATTTGTCGCCGTCTTTAATGCGGCCTTGGGCATGAATGCTTTCAGGGATGTGAAGAGCCATGATGGATGAAGTTTATTGATGAAGTGAAATAGAGATACGATACTTGGTGAAAATGAAAATCAAAGACCGATCGCGTTCAAAAAACGACCGCCCACACTAGCCAGCCCACCCGGCTGAAACAGGCTCGGTTGCTGCGACTGACTGTACAAAACCGGAATCATTCCGCTCAACGCGGCCACACTGGCCAGAGCGGCGGCATCGTTGCCCCCGATATGCCCGAAGTAAGTGTTCGTGGCCATATCCGAAATAACCGTAGCAACGGTGTCGGCGGCGGGCGCGGCCAGGTCCCATTTGCCTTCGATGCCCTTGGCGTTCAGTTCGGCTTCGGTCGCGAGTTGGGCCACGTCCAGGTTGGTGAAGCCCGCGTACAGGCTTATGGTAGGGGCGACGTCGGCCAGGTCGTCTTGAATGTACTCCTTGGAGAGGGCCACGTTGCCCAATGACGAGAGTACGGTCAAGAAAATGAGGTCCTTGTATTCGCGGATTTCAATGCGGTTCACGCCCTGAACGCCCACTACCTGACCGTCGTAATTTTTGTCGTTTTGAAAATAGGACTTGTTCATACAATTATGAATGAGTGAATTGGGAATGAGCGAATAATTATTGTCGGCTTTTGAAAGCGATTACGATCACGATGAGCAGGGTAGCGAAAAGGCCCACGATGGCGATGGTTTTGGCCAGGTCGGCGCGTTCTACTTCGTCGATCCGAGCTTGTTCGGCCTGAAACTGACGTTGCAGGATGAGTAGCTTTTGGTTGCGCTCAAACTCATCGGTGGCAAACTCAGCGTCGATCTTCGACTTTTGCAGCACGAAAGCGGCTGCGTTCTTTTCCCGGCTGTTCAGTACCAGGCCGCTCCCGAAGTTGAAAGCACTTCCAATTCCGTTGGCAATCGCGGTAAATGGGTCGAGTCCGATAGCCATTATTTCTTGCGCTTTTTGAGATACATTAGAACACCCACCGTCACGATCAACGCCACGGCGGCACCGATTACGATGAACATTGTGGTTTGCTGCTTTTTCTTCTGTGAGGCCAGTTCGGCCTCACGCTGCAATGCCTGTTGGCGTTCATATTCGGCCAGCACGTCGGAAGTCGTGGGTTCGGCCCCGTTGCCCGCTTTCTGCCTCAGCTTTTCCACGATCAGTGCAATCACTTCGCGGCCAGCGGCCCCCAACACGCGCTGGGCGTCCGATTTGTTTTCGGCACTCAGTTGGCTGGACTGCAATTCGGCATAGATTTGGTCAGTGGTCAAAGCAGTGGCGTTTTAAGAATGGAGCATGGCGTTGCGGCGGGCGTTTTTCATTAAAGTGACCGAAATATAGGGCGGGACGCACGGTGGCGAAGGTTATTCAGGGCTGTTGCAGGTCGTAGCGGGTCGTAACAGTTTCTAGCGGGTCGTTTTTGGCAGGATATGGCGCACAGAAAACCCGCCCGGCATTGCCAGGCGGGTTTTACCCTTATCCACACAAACTATTCTTCGATCTCTTCATCCTCCTCAACGTCTTCCCCTTCCTCCAAATCAACAATGGCGTCAGGGTAGGCCGTTCTTATGTCCTTTTCGTTGTACAGGACCACAGTAGCATCTTGCATTTTCACCGGCCCGCCCCGACGTTCGCCAGCCGCAGCGAATTCACGAGTAAGCGATTCGGCCCGGCGACGGTTTTCCATCATCTGCATGAAAGCCCAGGTTCCAGGGTCTATTTCAAAATCATCCTCAGCGGCGGTCGCAGTTTCACGTTTTGGCTCGGGTTTGGTTTGCGCTGCATACTCACGCTTCGGCGGCGGCGTAGGGTCGTCGTCCTCAGCCTGGCGCCCATCGCTTTTTTTGTAGGGCTTCTTTTTGGGCGGCGTTTCGGGCTTGGTTTCAAATTGCTTCATTACAAGCGTAAAAATAACCAGGGCGATTATCGTTCCCACGAAAACGGCGGTGACGTTGATAAGGAACAGTTTGGTTTTTGGATTCATGGTTTCACTGATTTTTGGGTTAGCGTATTGGGTTAGTGGGTTAGTGGGTTAGTGTCATTCAGTCAGGGGCATCCCCAACACTTTTACAATCATTTTTTTTTGTTTGGGCGAAAACCGCTTTTGGTGCTTTTGCCAATCGAACTCTTTCCATTGCCTCGCCGTACACATCGTTTCCAGGTAGGGCAAGAACGTCTCCACCCTGCCATACCCGTAGAGTAGCGCGACGGTGGAAGCGTTATGGTACTCATGGAGGCTCATGAAGTGGCATCTAACACACGGTAGGCAATTTTAGGAGTTTTTCGACCGTCGATGTCAGGATGCAAAGCTTTGTTTTCAGCCTTGATCGCCTTCATGGCTTGTTCTAACTTAACTTTCGCGCGCACTTTCGTCGGTAATGGAAATTCGTCGCCCGTTTCGCGCAAAATATACCAGTCGATGTGCTTATACAGAAACGGTCCCGGATCGCCCAGGCTATGCACGTTGAAAAACAGGTCGTTGTTGGCGTTCCGGGTGTTGAGAATTGCCCGCTGAATAGATTTCGAGAAATTACCCATCACGTAGGAGGTCGAATCTTCCAGTACGATTAGCGTATTTCTGATATAGAAATGTACGTGGTCAAAAAAATCGTCAATGCGGTCGGGTTCGCGGATGGTTACGATGTCCATATCCCGCCAGTAGGGCAATTGGTCCACTGTAATGCACCTGAATTTGTCGTATTCCGACTGATTATTAATGTCGAATATCAAAACACGCTTCCCATTGGCCCGAAATTCAAAAAGCACCTGCATGGTCATGAATGTCTTGCCGGTGTTGCGTTTCCCTATGTGCAAAAAAATCTCGCTGGAACGTTCCTGTTCACTCATCACTTCCCGGTCATTTTGTTCATCAGCATATTCACGCCCCGGAATATTCCTTCCGTCACGCCCGGCGCGGCTTTGGCCAATAGAATGTCGGCTACGGTACCCATTACGCCGGACCGATTGAGTCGCCCCATTTTATTTTTGATGGTGAGTTCGGCTTTGATGGCCTTCATCAACATTTTTTGTTCTTTGTCCGACAGGGCGTTGTCTTCTTTGGCCTTTTCCAGGCGTTCAATTTTCCGCAGGATGCGCTGGACCGTTGGCGGCGCAATGGGGAGCGTTTCGGGGTCGTCCAATTCGTACTCTTTCCAGTCGTGGTAGATTTTCCACTCGCGGGGAGACAGAATCAGCATGGCGTTGATGGCGTTCGCGGCCAGCGACGTGCCGATTCCCCACTTCATCGCCTTCGCCTCTGCCATTACCGCAATTTCCTCGGCACTCAGTATGGGGTTGTCGTCGTCGTCGTCGTAGGCGCGGCGGCTGCTGTCATCGCTCCCGTTGCGCAGGTCTTCGGCGGGCGTGTCGGGGTATTCGTCGCGTGGTACCTCCACCTCTGGCACGGTGCGCGACGGAGCGGACGCCACGTCGGACAGCGGCGACGGTTCGCGATTTTTCAGATAGTCGAAAATGCTCTCATTTTCCATTTTTGCCAAATTTTTCGCGTAGCTGGTTTACCACGTTGTCCAGGTACTGGCCGATGTTGGGGATGAGTACGGAGTTATCATCGCCGAATTTTTTCAGGAGTTCGCCCAGGTATTCTATGTCGATGTTCACGGCCTTGGCCTTTCCGGAGAGCTGTTTGCCCGCACCTAGTATCATGCTTCCCATCGAACCTAAGTCGGCACTATCCGTGTGCTTTTTGTAGATTTCGATGAGTGTGGCAATTCCTACCTGCCGGTCGATTACGTCGGGATTCACGCCTTCGGCATTCAGGACGTTGGCATCTTGCAGGGTTCCCAATATTCCCAGCAAAAGCATTTTATTTCCCTTCACCAGGTAGGCGTTTTGTTCGATATTTTTCAGGTATTCTTCGGGCGTTTCGTGGCTGGCCATTATCGCCATTTGGCGTTCGGCGTACAACTGCCCGGCGTCATCAACTATTTGCAGCTTCATGGAGGAGAAGGTCAATGTCAAGATTGGAGAAGAAAGTATTTTCGAGAATGATCGCGCGAAGGGCGTCTGAATCGTTGGGCAGGATCTTATCGCTCTTTTCGACTTTCGGCTCTTCTACCGGGCGGTGATTGCCAAATGCCTCACTTTTGCACAGAGTTTCCAGCTTCATATAATCGTCCTCCAAGCGAGCGATTTCAGCGAAGTACGTGTCGCGCTCTGCCTTGACTTTTTCAAGCTGATCTTCCACACTGCGCAGACTCACGACTTCCTCTAAAAGTTCGTTGTTTTTATAGCCTTTCGTGGTGAGCAAATCCTGCTGTTCGGCGATTTTGGTTTGCATCGCCTCTATTTGCTGCTCAATGTCATCGGGAATTTGATTGTGCCGATTGATAAGAATGTTCTGTACGTAGGAGTTGAAAGACATTCCTGCATCAGCGATTTCCTTATCCAATTCCACCGATAACCAGCCTGGTATTTTTAGGCTTTTTCCCACGGTGGCAACATCGGCGGGCGAAACGACAGTATTTTCAGGGGTATTCTCGGTAGTATCCATGCGGTATTTCCTAGTATTGTCTGACAAAACTACCGAAACACCCTTTTTTTCTGCCAAATGTGGCAGGATTGGCAGGAATTGACGAAATTAGCGGTGTATTTCCTGCTGTAATACCACGGTATTTCTCGCCAAACCTGCCCTTTATGCCCGCTATCTCCACTTCGCACAAAATCCCACGGCAGTCTTGCCGCGAAATCATTCAAGTTCAGGACATTGTAAAGCTTTACGGCTGCTCCGAACGCCAGGCATACCGCCATATTTCCAGGGCAAAAAAAGAAGCGGGACGTTTGAACGCCCCGCTTACGGTAGATCAGCTTAGTATTTACAGTGGTATTTCCAGGAGTAGGATTAAGGAGAATATGAGGTGAAATACAAAGGCTCAGGAAAACCTGCGACGAAAGCAGATTTTTTGTATGAATAGGTTCTTCAGGGAAATACTTTGATCGCCTTATGGATTCCTTTTCGACTAAACCCCTTGTAACGAGGGGTTTTTTATTTGACTGGGTAATGGAAATAAAAATATATTTGCACCAAGTTTGGTACTTATAATTAAATGTACTACCTTTGGTACAAGCAAATGAGGAACGAACCTTATTTCAAACAAATCAAGATCATGGAAACCATTTTCAAAATTATCGGAGGAGGTCAAAAAGTTCAACAAAATGTTCAACACGGGCTAAGCACCGAATTTGAACGGGTGGATCAGTCGGATTGGACAGAAAAATCATTGTCGAGTGGTAGCAACTCTTTCACCAATGTTATGTGGAGTACGGATTTAAACAATCTCCAATCATGGGCCAATGAGTGGGCAGGGCAGGAAGCTGAGTTAGTAGAGAAACAAACCGCCTAAAAACTTTCAATCGCACCCATAGGGTATTTTTCAAACATCAAACAATCAAAGTATCATGGAAACCAATCTGATTTTTGCAACTCGCGGGTCTTCAAAAGACAATGGTCTGGCACTTGACCATGGCACCCCCACACGTCATCTTTATGTGTTTCAGAGCGAAGATGAATTCAAGGCAGAGCAAGACAGGGTATGGGCAGCTTCCGAATCAGAAGGCAATCTACTTGCCAGCAATGTAAGAGAAGCTAGGCTTTATGGTAGAGAGATATTGGTCTTTAAAGATCGCTCCACCATGTCAGGGTATGAGTATGAGTCTTATGAAGATGACAACTACAAGCCCGCGCCAAGTCCCGAGACGATTGATTTCGTTCTCGTAATTGACCAGTGGTATAATATCAAGCTAAAAGACTTCGCCATATGACCGAATCCGACCACGTAAAAGAGTTCCTGTCCGGCACCCGGAGGGAACTCATCTCGATCAATAAGCTGGAAAAGTTGGCAGACATTCCGGCAGGCACGCTTAAATTCTTTTTGAATGGCAAACGGGGACTGCCTGACCACCACCTGCAAAACATCGTTCGCTTTCTATTATTGGTAGGCTATCAGCCCGCGACCAATGACCACCAGTTCATCTAAAACCCAAATCCCACCCGCGCGGGGCAAAAAAAAAGCGGGACGTTTGAACGCCCCGCTTACGGTAGATCAGCTTAGTATTTACAGTGGTATTTCCAGGAGCAGGATTAAGGAGAATATGCGGTGAAATTCACAGGCTGCACCGTGTAAGGAACATAAAGCGGGTGTCTGGGGGAACCGTCTTTATTCAGAAGTAACGCCTTTGCATCAGGAAACATCTTCGCCAATTCAAGCCAACGGCGAGATTGCTTTATAGCCTTAGAATTCCCCCACGCAAAGAAGACATCCTTACTAGCGGCTCCGATGGTTTTAAGAAACAAATTATTCAGGCTGAAATCCTCACTACAATCAAGCAGCTTCGGGTCGGTGGAACAGAACAGTCACGGTTTTTTGATTTTGTGCAGCAATACGTAGGAAAGCGGCGTGTCATCGGTGAAGTTGTCGATGTTCTTGTACATCGTGCGGATGATATTCTTTGTCTCCTCAGCAGAATACCCGGTATCAAGGCGGGCAATCCATTCGGAGATGGTGGCGACGGTGAGTTTCTTGTGGTCGATCACCTTGACTTCGCCCATGAACACCTCCTTTAAATGAAAATCGTACTGATTGCCTACACCGTATTTTCGAGGATTGTGAAGCCTTATGGTAGTGAAGTAATTACAGAATAACTTTCCATTCCAGTTGGTGGAGAAATTCAGGCGTTCGTTTTTCATATTATTTGCGGAGTTTATTCAGAATTCGCTCTTTCTCTAATGGCTCTGGGGGACATAAATGGTCTTGCATCGCTTGCGACAATCCGGCCTGTTCAAGCGGACTCAGCTTTTTAAACTTATTCAGCAATCGTTTCTTTTGGCGGGTAATGCGCTCGCGTTCTCGGAAGTCCCCGCCCAGGTAGCGGTAATCGTGTAGTTCTTTGGGCGGTGGATAATTCATCCAAAGTTGCTCCGTCGCCATGCCGTGCCGGGTTGTTGACTGGAATTCGATCATTCGCCATTCTCGGGGGTGTTCGTGATCCCAGAACCAGTCTTGGTACATTTCATTCGGGTAGCAACTAATCGCGATGTCGGCCGATTGGAATAAAGAAAGTTGCTGAATAAGGTCGCGGTGTTGCTCATCGCTCAACTCATGCTTGTACACCGGGCGATTATCTTTGCGGGAGTCCAACAGGTACGGGGGATCGACGTAGAAGAAAACCCCTTTGCGATCCCACAATTCAGGATAACAGAAGTACGGAAGTACCTTCAATGTGTCAGCGAGAAAAGCGGTTTTACCGGGATAACAAGCCGCATTTTTATACTGCCAATCTTTATCCTGCTCATACCTATTTACCTCAAAACCGAAATTGTTTTCGTAGCGTTGAATCAGCTTTTCATTTAATTCAAAAACAAACTCGCGGTCAGCAGATTTCAATTTCCGCTCTACGCCCAGCATCCCACCAAATAGAGAAACCCGCGTGTAGTGGAGGGGAATCTGATTGATGATCGTTTGGTAAGTACCATTGCCGGACTTACCGCCAAAGTAGGAATCCGATCGCTTATCGTTATTTGTTTCGAGAGTGGCCAAGGGAGAGAAAATATTAGAGGTTTTATTTAGAGTACGATACTTTTCACGAGTACTTCATCGCAGCTTTCAGCGGTGGTCGACGGAGTTGCTTCCCAGGAGGTCAACTTGAATCCTCCCGACTTGGTGTTAGCAACCGCTCGTCCTATTTTGCACATCAACTCGATAGACGCGCTATAACTCAGCGAGAAATTCCAGATTTCAAAATCTTTATTAACCTCGACTATTAAATGACGCGCAAGGTGTTTTTCAAGAACCCATTGGTCAGTATTGATACAGTTCACACCGATTCGCCATTGGTAGTGCGATACAACGCCATATTCAGTAACGACCGGAACACAAGTGATGCTTTCAGGTTTCATCAGTTATCAGAGAGTGTGTAGAGTGCAGTAAAAAGGGCTTTTTTAAAGGCCAAAGACTTTTCCCTAGCAAGATTCAATTCCCAGCGGGTGCGGCCATCGGCAAGTTCAGTCACGCGGCCTTCCAATATTTCATATTCCAGATGCGGACGAAGTTGACGACATGACTGCGGGGTGAGTTCAAGAACCCATTCGTATTCGGCTGGTACCACATCGTCATTGTTTTCGATAATCGATAACGCGAAGGTGTTGGGAGGAAGATTATTCATTATTTCGGGAGTCAAAAATTACTTTATTTCGGATGTAGCACTCTTTGCAAATAACCCTGCGTTTGTAGCCGTAGAAAGTATCTTCACAGTACACAGCCACAAAACATGTCCTTCAAGGTAATATCCGAGGGATGTATCATAAGGCAGCAGGGGTTTCGGTGATCTCGACTAAATCGTACTCTTCCAGCAAGGGCCTGCAGAGTCCGGTGCTAAGCGGTAAGTTTCGGTGATCTCGACTAAATCGTACTCTTCCAGCAAGGGCCTGCAGAGTCCGGTGCTAAGCGGTAAGTTTCGGTGATCTCGACTAAATCGTACTCTTTCAATTGTTCCCAGAAGTAGCTGCCATCTGACTCCCACGAAACGGGTCGCCAGCCTTCAATTTCTTCTACGGCACCATGAATTGGATGGTCTTCCGAGCCATCTGTGGCATAAATTCTAACTCGTCTCCCGTCTTTCGTTTCGTAACGGTTATGAATATCAACTACCATTTGCTTAGCTATTTACTTGTGAAAAATCAAACTCTGTCATCAATCAGCGTAACCCGGTATTTCTGGTGAACGCCGCCATTTTTAGTCCGAATCAAGGACACGCTTCGGTTTTTCTTTTCCACCGAAACCAGCGTATAGCCCTTGCGTCGAAGGGCATAATTAAGGTTGGTTAAAGCCACTTCATCGTTATCCGCATCTACTTCAGTCTTGTAGCCCTTGCGTACACTACCATCCTTGGTTTTGATCGTATGCCTGAACTGGTAGCAATACCCAACGCTATCGATCTCGCTGAACTTAACCTCCGTCAGGGGCATCAGCCCCAGTTCGTAGCGCTCCTTTATTTCAAAGTCCAGCAGGTTGTCGAGAATATCCAGCGTCGCCTTTTTGCCCGATCCCCGGCTGCCACGCACCATCAGGCTCTTCATCTTCATCACCTCCAGGGAATTTTCGACGAGCTGCATGTAGCGATACCCCAGGATAATTTCCTGTTCTGTTTTGGCTCCACCCAAAAACACCTCCACCAGGATGCTTTTTTCCTCTTTCTTTCGCGCCGCTCTATCTCTCATAAGGCAGCCGCATTTACCTCCACCAGGTCAAACGCCTTCGGGCTGCCCGGCAGGCCCGCCAGGCCATGCTTCCAGTGACGTAAGC
The DNA here is from genome assembly GCA_038235275.1 of Cytophagales bacterium. Lineage (GTDB taxonomy): Bacteria > Bacteroidota > Bacteroidia > Cytophagales > Spirosomataceae > Persicitalea. The sequence goes on from JBBSUC010000017.1 coordinate 18,078, forward strand.
AGGTATGCCCAAGCGAAATAAAAAGAGAAACCTCAAAACGTGCGCCTGGTGAATCTATCCAGTCACTAAGCAAGAATATGGCGTCACAATCGCAAAGCAGGGCGATGTCTCTCCTCATGTGCTGTTCCCACGCAGATTCGCGGGGCAAGCCATTTTCAAGCGGCGAAACCACTTGAAAGCCCGTTTGTAGCAGCGAAATTTTGGCATCGTTAAATTTTTTCTCGACCTCCTTACGAGGCAAGTCGCCAATTTTGCCAGCGATGTAAATTTTTTGTTTCGTTTTCATTGAAAATCAGTTTGAAAATTATTGATTGAGACAATTCCAGCGAGTTTGCAAGCGAAAAAGAAGGCGGGCATGATGTCGTTCCAGTCGTTGTTGGCTACCCGGTCAGAATGCAGGGTTAGGAGCAAATCTGGCTCCATAAGGCGGTCGCCGTAGATTATGATTCGGCGCTTGTTATTACGGAGGGTACAGTCGGGCATGATGTCCCAATCGCCGAAGCTTTGCACAGGCTGATCCGGTTCTTTTGGCACAATTAGGCATGATGGACTTTGTTGGCGGCATCTTCAGGGTAAAGTACCTGGTACATTTGGTTGTAATGGGCCTTGTACCGCTTCCAGATGGGTGGAGATGTAGCGGGTAGAAGGTCTTTTTGTGCAGTTTTTAGCGGAATTATTTCACCGTAGGCGGCAAACATATCACCCGCTTTGGCCGTGGCCGCTCGAATGTCCTCGGCGGGGACGGCTTTTCGGATTTCGGCTACGTATTTAATGGCATCGGGGTCTCTGACAGGTTCCATCCAATGCTCTTTCTCTTGGATAAGGGTGTAGGAATCCTCAACAATTACTCTTTCAGTGTACTGTTGGCCGAATAAATCCAGCTTGGCCCGCCAGACCTCCCGCTTGCGGGTGGTAGGCGTGTAGGTGATGGTTCGGTACTTGGCCGTTGTCTCCATCGCGATTTGCAGCGGTGAGAGATCTTCACAGTGCAGCGCCTTGGAACAGCCCCAGATGCGCCCACGGAGGCGGCGAACATCGAAAGTGACTTCTACCTCCCTTTCATAGAGAGTGCGAATGGTTTCGTACCATTCATTGATAATCCCGTTGGGCAGTTTCTCATAATGAAACAGTTGCTCCTCCTTCATCCCACAGGCCATCCATTTACCGTCCTTTTTCACAAGCTTCTCTCCCTCGGGAAGTTGGGTTACGGGAGTGGCTTCCTTAGTCATGTACTTGCTGACGTAGGCGGTTAGCTTTTTAATACTCTGAATGGCGTGAATTTTGGTTGTCGGTGGATTGCTCCAATTGGCTGCTACGCCATTTTTGTAGGCTTTTTCCTGCCGGATACGTTCGTCCCTGGCGGCGGTGACGCGGTTGAATTTACCCGGTAGTCCGGCTTTACGATGGTACGCAGCCTCCGCCGACATCGCTTCTTCCAACATATCCTGGCGGACGTAGAAACCGTCGCTGTAAATGTATCGCTGACGAGCGCGAAACCGCTTCACGTAGTCGAGCCGCTCCAAATACCGATTCCAGACCTGATTCAAGCGCTTGGCAGGAATGCCCCGGTCCAAAATAACGTGAAAGTGAATGTTCCCGTTTTTCTGCGTTTCGGCGGTCCAGATGTAGTTTTTCACGTTCCAACCGCCATTCCGACCATCTTTTTCGCCCTGCAAATATTCCATGAACCGAAAAAAGCACTCCTTTTTGATGTCGTTATCGCAGTGCAGTTGCTTGCTGGGGAGTGTGAGCGTCAGGAAAGTAGGGTAGACGTTCTCAGAGGGGAAGCTTTTGGGAAAATCCAGCGTAGTGGAGAGTTGAACAGCCGTGAGGTAGTTTTCAATCAGACCTTTGACCCGCCTCCGGGTAGCATCGCTCATATAGCCGTTGTACTGATTGCCTTTGGCCAGGTTCGAAAGGCTTTTGATGTTTTCCTGCGTAGCTAAGGTATTCTCCCAGCGCTTGTGAACGATTACGGAGTGCGGTTTTAGCTTGGCAAACTCGGTGAATTGATAAAGCAGCTTGGTTTCTGTCTCGGGAAGTGCGGTGCTGGAAGTGTTCATGTGGAGTTGCAGGGCTTTTTTGGTGGACTTAGGGGTGGTAGCAGATATCATCGCCATTGCTGGCCAATATCGCTATTCTGCACGTTTGTGGATTTGCAGCGTCTGAGAGGGTCTTCCGGGAGGACTCGACGCTTTGATAAACCCATTAGGAGTCGGCGGGCTTTTCGTCATCGCTCAACTCGTCAAAATCCGATTGTGCGACCAAAAGATGCATGGACACCAAATCCAGGAGCATTTTCTCCTGGATTCTGGTCAGGGTGATTCCATGATCATCAAGTCCAAAATTTCGGAAATTACAACGGGAGTACTCTTCTTTAATGGAGCCTGTCAGAACATTGACCATCCCCTTAAAAAGATTGATTCTCTCGTTAATCAAAATGGCCTCTTCAAATGTTGCAAGTGTCATGGATATAGGGGTTTAAATGTTGGGTTTTGAAACAATTTTCACACAAGTACAGTACACCGACTTAGAGCCATAGATTTGGCAAGCCTGGCAGCGGCCGTAAAAGTCAGCCTCGTATCCGGGGGCATTCTCGGGTTCGTATTCGTCTTCCGGCGAGCCGAAATCAACTTCGGTGTAATCCCCGTCAAAGGAGTTTTCACATAATTCATTGCCGCATCCTTCGCAATTCTTGGGAGTATGATCGACAATCACGTCGTCCCAAGACCCATTGCAGTAGCACTCAGAGCCGCAGGAAAAACAAGGGTGAGCCATTGGATTAGGATTGATGCCATAGCTTTTGATTCACAAGTTTACCATCGTTCCATAGTCGTAAATAGAAATTCCATCGAATACGGTCGTACTTCAATTCAGTGGCGGTAGCTGGGGGATTGGAAATCGACCAAGCGCGGGTAAGGTCAGGCTTCTTCATAATCAGTATCGTTCCAGGTTGTCAGCAAACTGCTGGTCTAAATAGCTGCTGAAAAGCCGCTGGTTATCAGCGACGGTTTTTATAATTTGGGCTTCCTCTTTTCCAAATTTCGCTAAATCACTTTCCAGCAATTCAATCAGTTTGGCCTGAGTTTGCAGTAGAACTCCTAGCTGCAAGACCACTCTCTTCTTACGATCGTCAATCAGCCAGGCATAGAGGTCGTTGGCTGGGGTTTCTAAATCCCTCGATAAATCACTGATTTGCTGTTCCAGTTGCGGCTTGTCCATCTTCGATAAGTTTGGCGATTTGCTGGTGAATATTATTTTCCATCGTTCCGATGCGCTTTTGTAGCGACTGACTATTTTCATCCAGTACGGCGTAGAATTGTTCGCCGATCAACTTCAAGTCGCTTTTCGGATGGGAGCGGCCAATTTGGGCAGTCAATACCATTTTCAGTCGAAAATGATCCTGACTTATCCGGTATTTTTCCTTAGCGTAAAACGCCAAATCGCCTTTCAACTGGTCGATGGTTCTATTTTCGAGAGAGTAGCTCATATTGAAGGCGTTTGAGTAAGAAATCAAGACGTTCGGGTTCGCTGGTCAGGTGGATGACTTGCTTCAAGTCGTGGCAGAGTTCCACCAAGTAAGTCTTCGGCAAATCAGAAATTTCCACCTTCCGAAACTCGTAGCTGTTGTCCAGCATTTCGCTGGTACGCAGTTGGTCTTTGGCGAATTCGGGCATGGCGGTTTTCTGAATCAGGTTTGCGTCGGGAAATTCGGGGAGAGAGAAGGCGGGACAATCGTCAAAAAGGGCGAAGAGTGTTCCCGTAACGTGTAGATAGCGCATTTGGAGGAAGGCCAGCCAGAAGCGCCCCCCGTGGAAGAAACGGGACCAATACCCCCGCTTGCGGTGACGCTGGATTTTGTTTTCCAGCGTCACCACGTGTTGCAGGTAGTCCATCAAGACTTCGTTTTGTGCCGGACGATCTTGAAGGGCGCGGGATGCTCTTTACCACCTAGCTTTTCCCACGCATCCCGGAAAAGATTATCGTCGGAGTGTAGACGAGACCCGTATTCGATTTCCGGGATTTGACCTGTGAAGTCTTTCACCTCGATCCCTTTTTCGCGGGCCTCGCGAAGCACTGGGCCAATTTGCGCGATTTGTTTCGGTCCAAAGGCCATTGCCAAAGGAATGTGCGTCACGCCCCGGCGCACAGCTTCTTCAATGATCTGTTTTACAAGGTGTGGCTGAATCGGACCGTCGTAGGCGGAGCCATCGCGGCCCGCGTCTTCGGGGTCGATTTCAATAGCCGATGGCTTACCCGGCCAGGTGCCTTTGTGCAGGTCAGCGGCCATGAATTTTTCCCAAAAACCACCGTCCGAACTGTATATCCCGTCGCAACCGTCGAAAATGGCGAGTAGATCACGGTGTCCGTACCAGGCGCTCTGCTTGGAAGGAACATCGGCGTAGAACCCGAAAACAGGAACACGGGGAGCATTCTGCTTGAATGCGCCGTTAAACTCGCGTTGAATCTTGGCCAAACGGACAGTAATGTAGTCGAGTACTTTGGGATGGTCTGTGTACAGGCGACCGATAGAATCGGGGAACCAACTCAGGTCGTACACGGGCAACTCGTAGCCGTAGGCTTCTTGAAAAGCGTCTTTGTCAGCGGGGGAGTAGATGCACATTCCGGTAAGCACATCGCCCTTGGTTTCGGAGTAATTGCAAGGCAAGAAAAACTCTTCGGTAATGCCATACCCCAGACTGGTAAACTCCGCATCGTGCGCGTGCATATTGACAAGTTGCGCCAAACGCTCCATCGACTTGCGGAAGTGGTTTTGTGCGGTTTCGGCCCCTGGCGCGAAGGTGTGGTAGCCGCCATCTTTGAAAATCTTGCCCGTGTGATCCATAGCCACCTCCTCATAAGCAATCACATCATCCCAGCGATAGGGCCTCACACAAATCGCAGGTACACAACCTTCGGCCTTGATTTTTTTCAAAGCCTGAATCAGTTCAACTTCCGTGTACTCACCAATATTAGGTTCCCAATCCTGCCAACGAATGTGAATCCGTGCAAAGTCGATGGCCTTTTGCCTAACCAACAACTTCATGCGGTCGATCCACTCTTGATTTATGCTGAACTCAGCATTCGGCGCGTAGCCGTAACCCGTCATGTTGAAGCCCATGCGCGGGATTACAACCCGAGCACCCGGTTTTATCGGTGTTTCTGGCGATGTTTGATCACTTTGATCTTCGGGCGAAGGCTGATCGGTGTTTTCTTCGGGAGAGGGTCGATTGGTGTTGTCCTCGGGCGTTGGTGACTGTTCTTCGTCGCGCAGACGGGTAAATTTCGTGGTAGCTACGTAATCGGGCTTGTTTACCGAACTCACGGTGATTAACAATTCCTGCTCGTAGGGCATCTTCGGCACATCGACCGTCAGTGGCTTTTTGTGATCGGTATGCTTAACACCCGTAGCACGGCGTACCGTAAAATCCTTTTCGATTGCCACCACAGACACATCGTAGGGCTGAATGTCGGCGTGCGGCGAATAGAGCGCCAGCAACAGATTTCCGTCCTGATAGGCAATTCCAACGATTTCCAGCAGCTTCTCTTTGGGCTTTTCCGGCTCGACCACGGCGAGCGGTTTCAGGCCATTTTCGTGCATGGCCTGGTTAACTAGTTCGATTGCGTCCTCACGAGAGAGGCCGCTTCCTTGGGGTTTGGTTGTTTGGGGCATTGGGGATTGGGGTTATTGGGTTTGAGAAAAATTAAAATGCAAAAGGGAGGCGTGAGTCCGCAGCGGCTTACGATTCGACCGCCTGATTGCCGAAGGCTTGCATAGCCACCATCTCGAAGTGCTCCACCTCACTGAGGTTGGGATTGAAGGCAGGAACCGGATAGGCGTCGAAGTTTTCGCGGAAGCGAATGGTGAAAAGTTCCTCACCATAGGCACGGCGGAAGGCACCGATCACGATGTCGAGTTCCATCATGGTGAAGTTGCGGTGCCCGCACATTTTGTCTTTGTAGGTCTGGGCAGAATAGCCAGTGGCCAATGCGTAGGCCTCAGTTACCTGCGCTTTCACGTTCAGCGTCGCCGACTCATGCAGGTCTTTGCCGAATAATAATTTCTCTTCCAGATTTAATGTTTTGTATAACATATTTCGTTTATTTGACGATGAATGACGAGGGCAAATGTATAAACACTTTGAACAAATATCAAAACCATTTATATAAATAGTTTAAACATGGACAAACAAAAAATAGGTATTGGATTGGTAATCAGAGATATGCTTAAAGAAAAAAAAATAAGCGTATCGAAGGTTGCTGCTACGAAAGACATGACTAGAGGCGGGATTTACGCCACTTTCTCTCGGATTAGCATGACAAATGAGGAAATCAAAGAGTGGGCAGAAATCCTTGGTGTAGAAAGTCAGGACATTTTAGACAGAACACAGTCATCTGACAGTACGAATCCATCCAAAATCAAATCTGACTTTGGTAGCGAGATAATTGAGAGACTGGAACGCCTCTTCCAAGAAGAACTGAGGGAGAAAAACAGACAGATAGAACGTCTGCAAGCTATTGTAGATAGAACTCAGGAATCATTGCAGGAATCGCAACGACTAGCCAGCGCACTGCTGGGAAAGTTGCATGAGTACCCAACTAGCCCGGTAATGCCACTTTTGGCAGCGGCTCCCCTGCTGGGGGCAACTGCTTAAAAGGGGTATTATTCGGGGTACTCATGGCTTCAACGTGAAGCAAAGGGCTGATAATAAAAGGATTGCACCCGTTGGTAAAGAACCTTCGGGTGCACAATATATTACTTTAATCCACTAACTATTAACTAGTTAGTGGATTTCTAGTTTTTGAGGTATCAGTTTAGGTGCCACTTTTTAAAACTGGGTGCCACTTTCGCAAGACTCGTCCCTTTTTTATGGGTGTCCCAAAATTCAGGGTTTCGCCGCTACGCCCGCCGGATAGGTAGCGGAAATAAAAAAGGGGAAAGGTTCTACCCTCACCCCTCCACTATGCCTTTGGTCTTGCCTACTTAGAAACCCTGTTTGGTTAGTCAGGTAGGTTAAAATCCTTTTTCAGGTTGGCGTAGTCTTGGTAACGCTCGATATTCACGCGGCCACCTGGTACGCCCTTCATTACGACCGCACGGAATTTGAAGGTTTGTGATTTTTTATAATCCGTGACCGCCTCATTTCTGATACCTATCGAATTTTCATCATTCCCGAATGCGTGGGTTAACATCACGTACTCCTCACTGTCGTCAGTCGTGCGGGCATACTCATAGTAGGGCAATGCGAAGTAGAAAGACCTACTTTTGAGAAAAACGAAAACTATTTCGTTGTCCTTCAAGGGCTGAGCCATTTTATAGTAACTCCATTGTGTCGAAGCTAACGGACTCCAGCTCAATGTAAAGTCGTAATACGTGGGCTGAGCTGCATTCTGTCCGGCCTGTCCAACGGCTCCCACCGCCCCCGTTTCACCTTTCGCGCCTGCTGGCCCTATACCGCCTGTTTCACCTTGTGGGCCTTTACAGGCGATTAAGATGCATGATAGCGCAATTGTGTAAAGAATTCCTTTCATAATTTTTTGTGTTTGGATGGTTCGCCCCAAAAGTAGCCAAACTCCTAAATCTAACAACAACCATTTCAGATTTAGTTTTCTGCCTGTTCCCTCATTTCGCCCGCGTATCGATGTTAGAAAAATCGGGTAAGGCTGCCCGGCTCAATCTATGTATACATCGGTGTACCCCACTATAATATCTTGATTCAAGTCTACTGACTGAGTCGGTGCGCCGTATGCTGACGAAATTACGGCGTTATACGCTGCCGTGTCCTGTTTATTGATCGCCTTATCAACCTGCATCACGGTGGCGATAAATTCAAGATCGGCGAACCTTGGTAAGTCCGGGTAGGTCTGCCGCAACTCTTCAAAGATCTGCTCCGGGAACTGTCCTTCCATCGAAAGAACCATTCGGGCAATCGTTGAGCGGTTGCGGGTTCCTTTCGGTTTTCCGGCTGGGTTTCTTACTTCTCCGGCTCTGGCTGGTATTAGGTTTTCTGGATTTGGCATAGGGTTGTTCTAATTAACTTCTAATCATTTGGTGGTGTATATGGGTTGGCCGTGGCCGCTGGGTAGGGTGTGCCATCTAGTACGCTCCCATCACTAAAAATGCATTTGCCTTGCTGATCCATCAAAATACCTCAGTTGCCGGATTTGGTCAGGCATCAAGCGTATCACCTCTTGCGGGTCAAATAAGGTGGTGTGCGTAATTGCACGTCGTACCCGCCGCCTTAGATTGTTGGCGGGATTGCTGCGAGCATTGCGGCGGTTGTGGCTGATGTAGTATTTTTCCGTGTGATAGTCCCGTTTTCTTTTCTTGATCCGGCATCCATCGGCGGCGGCGGTCGTCATCGTCATTAGTGTTGCTGTCGCGGGTGGTGTTGGTGGTGCTGTGAAGGTAAATAGTTCTGTCTGGTTTCCCGGACGTATGCAATCTATACTCAAGCGTTGCATTCGTCCGGTTTTTGGTGTTTCGGCTACGTGTTGCAAGTCGTTGCAAACGTCCGGGTTTTCAGGATTGGCGGCGGGCTGTTGAGGATGCGCCGCTAGGTCTTTGCAAATGCCGCCTTTGGTCAACTGCTCCCACTTATCGCAAATCAGCGCGGTTACTGTTTTCTTTCTGTTGTTGCCGTAGAGGGTGCGCTCCACTATCGCCCGGTATTTCTTGATTAGCTCATTACGGCGGCGGCGGTCTAGTTTGTTTAAATCCGTAGTTGTGACGGTTTCCACTACTTGCCCCTCCTTGGTGGTCAATTCGGCGGCTGGTAGGCGTTCACGAATCAAAACCAGTTGCCATGCCTCGGACAGCATCACGCCCAAAGTAGCTATTTTTTCGGCCTTCATTAAGTCCTCCAATGTTTTCACGCCCGCCCGGTGGAGGAATCGCATAGATTTTACCTTTATCTCGAATCTCAGAAGGTTCTCCGGTCGCCCGTATTGTGCGCCTTTGTCGTAGCACTTCACGTAACAGTCGAAGTTTCTAGCCTGGTAGTAGGTGCTGCTATTGGGGACAGATACCCGCCCGAACGGGTAAGACTTGTAAGCTATCAAGTCGCGCAACAATTCCGACGGGCTGAACGGAACGGATAGGTTCACGCCAAACTCCAAATTATGCAGCACGGCCTCTGCGGGTTCAATTTGCAGACGCTGGCAAAGTTCGTGTATAGTGTCCCATAGGTCAACCCGCGTAAAATCGTTGTAGTTGTGTGCGCCCTGGTTCCAGTACTTGTGCAGGCTCCCCCGGATTTCTACACGTCCCGAATCGTAGAGGATAAAAACTAGGTTGTGGTATTTTTCCGACGTGTAGCGGTCACGGCCCCGGTGAAAAGTCAGCTCCTCATCTTGGAGTAATCGCTCGTGCAGTCCTGGACTAATAATCTCTATCTTTACACCATCAATCATTTGCGTAGGGTCTTTACCCGTGCCGTGGTTGAGAATCGAACATTTAGTAAAAAGGGGACGGGCGTTTGCCTATCCCCTTTTTTGTTGATCCTACAACGCGGCGGCGGGCTGCTCGTGTAGCTGGGTGAGGAATTGAGAATAGAAGGCGACGATGTGCGCCGGATACACGCGGATTTTACGGAAATAGAAAACCGTTAGGCGGGTATCACTTTTCCAGAACCGGAAACAAACCTCGGACTTGTCGGAGTCGTTGCCGTGAAGGTATCCGGCAAAGGGCGTGTTTCGTAGGCCCGTGAAGAATAGGCGTTTGCCGCCCCGGATTCGCCCCGTTATCACCGTGCCGTTCGAGTAGCGGCGCGTTACCTCATCCCGTGCCTCTTCCGTCCATAGTTCGGCGGGTAGTGCATCGAAGGGTACGCCCATAGAAAGTTTTTCGTACTTCCCGCTGCTGGCGTTGAGCTGGTACTCTTCCCGGAAAAAGTCTGTGCGTTTTCCGTTGTGTGAGAATGAACATTTAGTTGCCATCGGTCGCGCGGGTTAGAGTGGAGAAACTTTAACCTTATTCAGCGCGGCCTCCACGTCGGAGGGTTTGTAGAGTACCCGGCTCCCGAATTTGTGAGCGGTGATTTCGCCCTTGCGGGTGCGCTGCCATAGTGTCGTAAGGTTCACGCCTAATTTCCTGGCAGTTTCCTTGCGGCTGAGGTAGCGCGTATCTTTTGGCGGTGGTGGAGTGATTGCTCCGTAGGCGGTGATTGCCTCAGTCACGGCTACTCGAATTATCTCGGCTAGTTCGTCGGGCGTGAATTGGGTGGTGATTAGGGTCTGCATCCGAATTGTGATTGGTTCGGATGCAAAGAATGCAGGGGGAAATTAGGGGGATTTTTATTCTACCGACAATTTGAACAAATCCGGTAGTTTACAATTCAATGCCATTTTTTATTAAAAGTGCCTTTACAGTATTTAACGCCTTGTCGGTTTTGGGATCGTCTCTTGTTCCTTGTGCGTATCCCGAAAGACCTTTCCTAACGGTTTCTTTGCTCTTTGCGTCATCATAGCCCAAAATATGACTTACGATTGCTGCAAATGCCGTATCAGATAGGGCGGGATTCTTTTCTTTACAAAACTTCTTTAAAGGGCCAATCACGCCCAACTCGTGGATTAGTACGATTTTATGAGTTGTCTTGTCCAGCGTTGCTGTATCGCGTATTTCTTCATCTCGCCGTTCAACTGCTGGCTGTTGTTGTGATTCTTCTACCTCTTGAACCAATTCATGTAGTCGAATAGCCTCTTGTATTGTCTCAGCCAACTCTAAAAGACTATTAAGGTAAAAGGAGGCTGTTTCTAAATACTTTGTCTCTTCGTTGAATTTATTTAGAAGTTGATCTATTTCTTTCTGCTCTTCCGTGGCCTGTATTCCATTATTTTTATAAAAATAAGCAACTGAATTAAGAAGAAACTCCCTACCATCGACATACTTTTCAGCTAGTTTATGCTCGTTCAGAAGCATATAAATACTCCCCGCATTTTCTGGAATATCCATCATGAAGCCAACCCACCTCATCAAACCTCTATAAGAATGCTCTACCGAATATTTTTCTTCAAGGATACACTCTTGTACATCCTCAATATTTGGAAATCTTTTTCTCAGTTTCTGTACATTATCCTCACTATCAGGGTAGTTTTTAAATATATTCAGAATAATTTTTAGTACATATTGAGGTTCAGGTACTTCTATTTCGTGTCTTAATCCCTCCCTGTTGAATGTAATTTCACCATCTTTGGCGGTAATAATTTTATCGAATGCCCTCTTTGCCTTAAAGAGAATTGCCTCTTCTAATTCGCTGTATTTCATCTGTCAAAAATCGAACTGGTAGATAATTAATCCGGCGTAGGGACATAGCTAAATTTATCTTTACCCCGCCCGCTCGGTAAAGTGAAACATCACGTTTTGAACCTCTACGGCCTTTACCTCATCTTCTCGTAGGTTCACCACGGCCACGGTATCCCCGGCGATATTCATGAACTCCACTACGTAGAATCCGCTGCTGTCGGTCGGTATTGCGCCGTAAACGTGTACCACGGTTCCCACGTCGCCCCGGTGGAGGTGATGCTCTGGCAGGTCGTTTGCAAGGGCTACTAAATCAAGTTCTTTGTGCATGGTGGTAAGGGCGTTTTTTACGCGGCTCGCTCAGTAAAGTGCAGCATCAAGTTTTGCAGCTCTACGGCCTTCACCGCGTTCTCTCTGAGCGATACCACGGCCAACGTATCCCCGGCGGCGTTCATAAACTCCACTTCGTAGAGTTGCCCGGCCTCGTTCGGGGCTGCGTCATACACGTACGCCACGGTACCCACGTCGCCCCGGTGGAGGTTGTACTCTGGTAAGTCGTTAAGTAAGGCTACTAGGTCGGTTTCCTTATGCATGGTTATTTTTGGTTTGGGTAGGCGGTTATTAGTCTGGGTGCGGTTTGGTCTTTCTCAATCATCCACACGCTGGTAATCGAATATTCGCGGCAGTTGGGTGCGGTCAATTCACCGATTAGTACGTATTTCATTCCTTCGTCCGTGGGTACGGTGTTCGTCACGCGGCCCGTCCTGGCTATCGTTTTCAAATCATTCTCTAATCTTTCGGGCTGGCTGAGGCTATACCCGGCCCGCTCGTAAAATTGCGCCTTGCCTTTGTTTTGGACGTGTAGCGCGTTGAGCAAATACGCCTCCACTTTTTCCGGCGGCACTACGGCCCGGTCGCCGTTGGGTAGTCGGTCGGTCGGCTCCATCTATTGCGCCTTACGAATGGCGGACTGTCGGAAAAACGGGTGATCCAGTAGGCGCGTGGCGGTTTCCTCTTCGGTGATCTTGATGTATTTCATAAAGGAGGTTTCGGTTTTGTGTCCGGTCAACTTCATTATGTCCAGCGTCGGCACCTGGTTCAAATACGCATTGGTGGCAAAACTCCGGCGGGCGGTGTGGGTCGTCACCTCTTCCCACTTTTGGCGGTTCACCGTCACGCGCCGCCCGCCCCGGTTGCGGGTAGTTTCTACGGGTTCGTCAAGTCCGGCGCGTTGGGCTATTTCCTTCAAATAAACATTGGCGTTCTGGTTACTGATCGGGCGCGGCGCGGAACCGTTGTGTTTGTCGAGTATCGCGCGTAGTTGGTAGCTGATTGGGACGTACACGGGTTTGCTGGTTTTCTGCGTTCTCACGCGCAAAATTTGGCCTCCGGTGTCGTTGGTGGTAATGTTCTCCTTTCGGACTTGCGACAAGTCGGAAAAACGTAGTCCGGTATTGCAGCCAATCAAAAACAAGTCCCGTACCCGGTCAAGTCCCGGCGTAGCGGATAGGTCGAGTTCAAACAGGCGGTTGAGTTCTTCTTGATTGAGGTAGATACTTTCCACCTCTTCCGACGGTTTCGTAAATTCGCTGTCCTGAAATTTGATGTTGGTATGTAGTCCGTCCTTCATGGACTGTTTCATAAATACCTTCACGTACTTAATGACATTCCCTTTGTGGTTGGTGGCGGATCCCTGGCGATTCAGGAAAGAAATAAGTTTGTGATAGAGGTGGAGGTCAACGTCTTCAAATTCGATGCGTACGGGCTGCGATTTCTCAAATCTGGTCAGCGTCTTACACACGGACGTAATATTTTTGACTGATCCCTCGGAGTAGCGTTTGCCCGTTTTGGGAATAGTACGCGCCCCGGTCTTGATGTCGTCAATGAACCGTTCCACCCATTGCAGCAATGAAGGGTGATTGAGGTCAGCGGGCGCGTCCTCTCTGGTTTTGAGGTGGAGGTCAAGCATAATCTTGACGGCCTCCGTGGAGGGTATCACGTCGCCCCGCTCGTTCTGGTAGTCGAGTAGTACCCTCGGTACTAGCTTCTCTATTATGTCGAGCCGTTCTTTGAAGGCTAGGTAATGATGAAACTTTCGGGTGTTCTTCGGGCGGCGCGTTGCTGTGTCCCAAAATTCGGGGCTGATAGATTCGCCCGTGTAATAGGTCAGCCGCTGGTTGGCGTAGCAGATGCGGCAGAGGATAGGCGTAGGCCCATCTGATTTAGGTTCTTTAAGGTTGAACCGAACACTTACTTTGGTCATCGTGGCATTTTTTAAGAATCGAACGCCACAAAGATAATCTATTTAGAAAAAGGTGCCAGAAAAGGTGCCACTTTTTTTGAATTGCCCCGTATTTCATCAAATCCGGTTGAATCTTGGTAAAGTGTAAATCGTTGTCTTTCAGTAAATAATGATACGAACTAATTTAATTTAACTAAATAATGGCTATCCCTTCGGGTGCACAACATAAAGCCGCTGTCCGATAATCGGTTAGCGGCTTTTTTTGCAATGGTCTTTAATACCCGTACCACTTCCCCCACCACTGCGCTAATCTTTTCCGTATATCCTCCTCCCGCGCATTCAAGCCGGGTTTGTAAAGTGTCGTTCCCTGTAACTCATCGGGCAGGAAATTCTGCTGGATAAAGTTACCTTCGTAGTTGTGCGAGTACTTGTAGTCTTTGCCATAACCAATTTGCTTCATTAGTTTGGTTGGGGCGTTGCGTAGGGCAAGCGGTACGGGCAGGTGGGCGGTTTTCTCGGCCAAAGCGATGGCCTCGTTGATCGCCAGGTAGCTGGCGTTGCTCTTAGGCGAAGTGGCTAGGTACACCGCCACCTGCGACAGGATGAGGCGGCATTCTGGGTAACCGATGGCCTTCACGGCCTGAATGCAGGCATCGGCCATAATCATCGCGGTAGGGTTGGCGTTACCGATGTCCTCGGAAGCCATGATGAGCATCCGCCGCGCGATGAACACGGGGTCTTCCCCGGCCACGATCATCCGGGCCATCCAGTAGAGGGAGGCATTGGGGTCGCCGCCGCGCAGCGATTTGATGAAGGCTGAAATGATATCGTAATGCTGCTCGCCGGACTTGTCGTAGCGGGCCATGCTTTGCTGGGCTACCTGCGTAACGAGATCATCCGTAACGACAATATTCTCCTTTTCGCCTTCTCCCATCACGACCAACTCCAAAAGGTTGAGCAGCTTGCGACCATCGCCGCCCGACAGACGGAACAAAGCATCGTAGGACTCGAAGGTGATCTGCCTCTCTTTCAGCCAGGCATCTTTTTCCAAAGCTCGATTTACCATTTCCCAGAGTTCCTTTTCGCCCAAAGATTCCAGGATATATACCTGACAGCGCGAGAGCAGGGCAGAATTCACTTCAAAGGAGGGGTTTTCGGTCGTGGCTCCAATAAGCGTGACCTGGCCTTTTTCCACGGCTCCAAGGAGCGCGTCCTGCTGGCTTTTATTGTAACGATGGATTTCGTCGATGAACAGGATAGGGGAGAACAAACCCATCGGGCGGTTCAGGATTTCTCGTAGATCTTTCACGCCGGAACTCACGGCGCTAAGGCTATGGAAAGGCCGCTTGGTAGCCTCGGCGATCAGGAAGGCGAGCGTCGTTTTGCCTACGCCCGGCGGTCCCCACAGAATGAGGGATGGGATGGTATTACTTTGGATGGCCCGGCGCAAAGGGCCGTTCGGGCCAACAAGTTTTTCCTGACCTACGTAATCGTCCAATGAGTGCGGCCGCATTCGCTCGGCCAATGGAGTGGAGTTGGGATGCATGGCGTTTTTTAGGGCGAAGATAGGGGAGGTGAAATCAAAAAAGCGCGACCTTCCGAAGAAAGCCGCGCTGATCCAACATCAAACCAAAATTTTAGAGTGTAACGCTTTCCAAAGTCATATTCTTTTTGAGGTTAGAAAGCGCACCGAACACCAGGTTATAAACCGACTGAATATTGATTTTCATCAGGTCGGAGATTTCCTGGTTGTTCATGTTCATGTAGAATTTCAGAAAAATGGCCTCCCGCTGACGGCGGGGCAGGTGATTGATGGCTTTGTTAAGGTGCTTGTTGGTAGCCTCGAATTCCTCATCGGCAATCAGGTCCTTTTCGTGCGAAGTGGTGTGGATGTGCCAGTACTCCACGGGGATGTCCTCGTTGCTGGTGTGCTTTTGGAGGGCGTTGAGATGGCGGACCAACTTGCGCTTGATGGAGGCCATCAGGTAAAAGCGTACCGAGGTGGTGTCGCCAATGGTCTTGCGGTTTTTCCAAAGTTCCACAAACAGGTCGTGGATGCAATCTTTGATGAGGGGTTTGTCGGCGGTAAATTGGGAGCAGTACTGATAGAGAATGTGGACGTAAGATTGATAAAGGCAGGCGTAGGCGTCTTCGTCGCCTTTTCTAAACTGGTTCCAGTAACGCAGTTCTTCTTCTTGCTTGTACCGTACGTAGGCCATAATCGCGGGTTAAGGATGGTTAGAGATTAAACTCAGATGGGAATAAGGGTCTTTTTTACACTTGTAAATATATTTATAAAAAAACATTAAAAAAAAATATCCAGGGTAGATTATTATTTTCCTAGACTTTAAATTTTCTTTAAATCCGGGAATAGTTCAAAATCAAGGACGAGGAAACTTAGACCTCACCCGCAAGGGCAACGAAAGAAAATTTATCTCCGTCGAAGAGGCCCCTGTCGCTGAGTTTGAGCGAGGGGATGACCAGCAGCGCCATAAATGATAAGCTCATGAAGGGGGAAATTAGCTTGCTTTTTAATTTCTCCCTCACAAATTGGTCGAGACGAGTGTAGGCGTCGGCCACTTCGTAGCCGTCCTTATCAGTCATTAGGCCCGCAATGGGCAAGGAAAGGGTGTATAGCTGGCCATTTCCCACCGCAGAAATGCCTCCTTTGGCTTCAATGACCGCGTTTACGGCGCGGCATAAACTTTCGTCGTCGCAGCCCACCGCAATGATATTATGCGAGTCGTGACCAACTGAGGAGGCGATGGCGCCGCTTTCTAAGCCGAAATTTCGGATGAAAGCCACGGCGGGAGCGGCGTTTTCGTATCGGTTGACAACGGTTATTTTTAAAGTATCCCTCTCGACATCGCTTTCGATGAGGCCATTCCGATTCCGGAATTCTTCCTCAAGGCTATTCGTGATGAGCTGACCGTCCAGTACCTCGATGATTCGTAAGGAAAAGGTATTTGTGGGGGCTGGACAGATGAAATCCTCAGGTCTTTTGGTTGAGCAATTAAAATTATTGACGTGTTCACTGCGTAGGTCAGACAATAATGACTGCCTATTTTCGGCTACTAGTTTTCCATCGAGATAAGTCTGCAGGACATTGAAATCCACTAAATTATCGACTAGAATAAAGTCCGCCGGGTCTCCCTCTCGCAGTAATCCTACGGGAAGTCGATAATGCAGAACGGGATTTAAGCAAGCGGCTTGCAGAACATTGAATAGTTCGTGTCCTAAGGTTAGGGCTCTCTTGACTAATGCGTTGATATGGCCTTCTGCCAGACTATCAGGGTGTTTGTCATCCGAGCAAAACATAATTTTTTTCGGAAATTCGGCCAAAAGCGGGATCAGCGCGTCGAAGTTTTTGGCGGCACTGCCCTCGCGGATCAGGATATTCACGCCATAACCGATCTTTTCGCGAGCCTCTTCGTAAGTGAAGCACTCGTGGTCGGTGGTGATGCCTGCCTCGGCGTAGCGGCGGGCGTCGTCGCCCTGCAAGCCGGGTGCGTGGCCGTCGATTGGCTTATTAAAAGCCTTAGCCAGCGCAATTTTAGCCATCATGTCCGGGTCTTCGTTCAGCACGCCGGGATAGTTCATGACCTCAGCCAGGTAGCCGATTTCTTTCATGCTCAGCAGCTTGCGAACATCTCTGGGGCCAATGGTCGCGCCCGCCGTTTCAAAAACGGTAGCCGGGACGCAGGATGGTGCCCCAAAACAAAATTTGAAGGGAGTGCGCTTGCCATCTTCGATCATGTACTCCACGCCCGTGATGCCCAGGACATTGCCGATTTCGTGCGGGTCCGACACGGTGGCCACCGTGCCATGCACCACGGCGAGCCGCGCAAATTGACTGGGTGTGAGCATCGAGCTTTCGATATGTACGTGCGCATCCACGAAACCAGGCAAGATATAGGGCAGGGTAGACGCCTCCGGGCCGAGGTAAGAGATCGAGGCGATTCGTCCGCTCTCGACGGCGAGGCGGGCTTCACGGATGGTTCGATCGAAAAGATTAATGACGTTGGCGCGCATGGGCGTTTCTAGGTTCAGGATGAGTGTATCACCAAAGAAAGGCAGAATCCCAGAATAATTAAATGTATGGTTTCTTAAAAAAAACTTTGTGGACACAGTTAATATCCGCGTATTTTCGCCTTTACTACAGTAAAGAACTTCATTCTCATGTTTCGATTAGATAACAAAGTGGCCATCGTGACGGGCGGAGCCAGCGGTATCGGACTGGCCATCTCCAAAGTTTTTGCCAGCCAGGGGGCCGAGGTGCATATTCTGGAAATAAATGAAAACCAGGCCAAAGCGGCGGTGGAGGAAATCAGAGCGGCGGGCGGAAAAGCCGAATCTTACCCGTTGGATATTTCGAGACAGGGTGAAGTCGTGAAGACGATCGATGGTATTGCCGCCAAGCACAAAATTGACATCCTCGTCAACAACGCAGGCATCGCTCACATCGGCAAGGCCCACACCACGTCGGAAGAGGATTTTGACCGCATCGTGAATGTGAACATCAAAGGAGTGTACAACTGCCTTTTCGCCACCATTCCCCATCTGCAACAAAACGGCGGTGGCGTTATTCTCAACGTGGCTTCCATCGCGGCCACCGTCGGGATTCCCGAGCGGTTTGCCTATTCGGCCAGCAAGGGCGCGGTCTATACTATGACGATTTCGGTGGCTCGCGACTACCTGGCCGACCAAATTCGCTGCAACAGCATCTCGCCGGCACGGGTCCATACGCCGTTTGTGGACGGTTTCATTGCCAAAACTTACCCCGGTCAGGAGAAGGAAATGTTCGAGAAACTGTCGAAAACCCAGCCCATCGGCCGCATGGCCAAGCCGGAAGAAATTGGTGCGCTGGCCCTGTACCTTTGCTCCGACGAAGCAGCATTCATCACGGGTTGCGATTATTTGATCGACGGGGGATTTGAGAAATTGAATAACTAAAAAAAACATAACCATTACATGAAACTATTTCGCTTTGGCGCGCATGAACAGGAAAAACCGGGCGTCGTCTCTCTAGACGACGCCCGATTGGATGTCTCAGCTTTCGGTGAGGACTACAACGAGAAGTTTTTCACCACCGACGGCCCAACCCGCCTGGCCGAATGGCTTAAGCACAATAGCACCTTCTGCCCCGAAGTACCCGCCGAAACCCGATTGGGGGCTTGCGTGGCGCGGCCTTCCAAACTTATTTGCATTGGCCTGAACTACGCAAAACATGCGGCCGAATCGGGAGCACAGCCCCCCACCGAACCCGTTGTTTTTTTTAAGGCAACGAGCGCAATATGCGGTCCTAACGACCAGGTAATCATCCCCAGAAACTCCATTAAGACCGACTGGGAGGTAGAACTAGCCGTAATTATCGGTCAGCGAGCCAGCTACGTAGACGAAAGCGCAGCCATGAACTATGTGGCGGGCTATGCGCTGCACAACGACTACTCCGAGCGTGCCTTTCAACTGGAAATGGGCGGGCAATGGGTAAAGGGCAAAAGCAACGATACCTTCGCGCCCCTCGGGCCCTACCTGGTCACCGCCGACGAAGTGCCGGAGCCGCACAACCTGCGTCTGTGGCTGTCGCTCAATGGCGAGATGGTGCAGGACTCCAATACGTCCGACATGATTTTCTATATTCCCAAAATCATCAGCTATCTCAGCCAGTTCATGACGTTGCTGCCGGGCGACGTCATCTCGACCGGGACACCGTCGGGTGTGGGGCTGGGCATGAAACCACCGAAGTACCTCCAGCCCAATGATGTTGTGGAGTTAGGGATCGAGGGTCTGGGGGCACAAAAACAGGAAGCCGTGGCCTGGAAAGCACTATAACAGGGCAAGAGGATGACCGGTGGGAGAGAATGGAATAGCTGATTGGCACACAAGTTGCTGAGGATGATACATAGCGTGAGTGTGTTAGATATTTGGATCCTATTTTATTGAAAAAGAACTGTTTCCGCCTTCTATTTTTTGTTTTTGTCGGTATTTTGTTAGGCGCTCGACCCCGGCAGGTTTGCGAGGTCAAGGTGCTGAGTTTCAACATGCACCATGGCGAGGACAAATGGGGGGATTCCAATCTGCGGGACATCGTCAAGTTGATTCAAGTACACAAACCCGACATAGTGGCCCTACAGGCGGTAGACAGCCTGATGGAGGACGGTAGAGTGAACTTTCAACTTCGTCGGCTGGCGGTGCAGACCGGGATGCACTACCTCTACGCCGCTTCTGACAGTATCAGCAGCGGGAGCCACGGCGTTGGAATTCTGTCGCGCTGGCCCTTTGAGAAAACCCAGAAAATGTTCCTGCCCCACTCGCCGGGGGCCGACCCTCGCGCCATGGGTTGCGGTCTGGTCAGTCCAGTCAAAGGGCTGACATTTCGGATGTGTACCGTCAGGATGGAGTATGCCTCCGTGTTCGACCGGGCCTTACAATCGGCTTACGTCAACCGAATGCTCGAACCCAGCATTCAGCCAGTGCTGCTGGCGATGGACATGGGCGCACGGCCGAACGAACAGCCCTATTTTTCGTACCACGCCAACTGGATGGACGCCGCCAAAGGCTCCTATCTGCCCACCTGGACGGAAGGCATTTCGGGCGATCGACTGGATTATCTTATGGTCTTGAAAAACACCAGAGTACGAGTAATATCCTATAAAGTAATCAGAGATTACCCAAATACTTCGGACCATTTTCCCATCCTGGCTACTTTTGAATTTTGGTAAAAAACTGCCAAAAACCGGAACAATGCTTATCTTAGCCTGAAATCTGTACTCATTCAATTTTTTAATTAATATGAAAAAGAAACTGTGGCTCATGTTGTTCCTCGGGCTGACATTCTCAGTGGCGATGGCGCAATCCAAAGAAGAAAAGGAGGTGTTGAATCGGGTAGAAACGTGGCGGAAAGCGGTACTGGCGCAAGACGTAAAAACGCTGGATAAGGTATTCGCCAATGAAATGACCTACGGCCACTCAAACGGTCACATGGATACAAAGTCGTCTTTTATAAATACGATTCGGGATAAGAAGGAGGTTTACAAAGAATTAAACCTGGATGATATGACCGTGAGTATCGTTGGCAACAATGCCTTGGTGCGACACAAGATGACGGGTTCCGTCGATATGGCCGACGGCAGCGTGAGCAAGCCTAATCTGGGCGTATTACAGGTTTGGAATAAAACCAAAAACGGCTGGCAGCTTCTGGCGCGGCAGGCATATAAATTGTAATTGCAGGTACAATTGAATTTTTCAATTTCATCAGTGTGGGCTGTCATAGGTTCGGTATCGCTCTACGCGATGGACTGTCGGCGTATCGGTCGCAGTGGTTCCGCCGTATCTAACTTTCTACTAAATAAATGGCTTCTATCATCATAGCACTCGACGGCTATTCGAGTTGCGGTAAGAGCACCACGGCGAAGCTGGCGGCTAAGCAACTCGGTTACGCCTACATAGATACGGGTGCCATGTATCGGGCAGTTACGTTATATTTTCTGCAAAATCATGTAGCCATCACCAACCCGCACGAAGTAGATAAAGCACTGGAAAGCATTCACATAAACTTTCGGTACCATCCCGAAACGGGGGGGAATGATACCTACCTTAACGGCCTGAATGTCGAAACCGAGATTCGCAAGATGTACATTTCCGAGCGGGTAAGCGAAGTAAGCGCCGTGGTGGAGGTGCGCCACGCAATGGTGGCGCAACAACAAAAAATGGGTAAGGGTAAAAGCATCGTCATGGATGGCCGGGATGTCGGAACGGTCGTCTTTCCCAAAGCTGAACTGAAGATATTCATGACCGCTGACCCGCTCATGCGTGCCCAACGTCGTCAGACTGAACTACTGGCCAAAGGCGAAATGGTGGATTTACCTGAAATCGTTGCCAATCTCCAAAAGCGCGACCACATCGATACGCATCGCGAAGAAGGCCCCCTTCGCCAGGCCGAAGATGCCCTCTTGGTGGACAACACTTTTATGACCGTGGACGAACAAGTGGAACTGGTGGTGCAACTGGCCGACGAGCGGATTAGTCAGGCCGTCCGCCGTCGCGAGAAGAGATGAAAACCAACGAATACGATTACCTTATCATCGGGCAGGGCATTGCGGGTACCGCGCTGGCCTGGCATCTGATTGAGGCGGGGAAACGCGTGCTAGTCGTCGGCGATTCGTCGCGTCCGTCAGCCTCGCGGGTGGCCGCGGGTATTTACAATCCTCTCACGGGCCGAAAGCTGGTGAAGACCTGGCTGGCCGATGCTCTCTTTCCCTACGCTATCCAGTTCTACACGCGACTGGAAAAAATATTCGGTGTCAAATTAGTTTACCCCCAAAATATCTATCGTCCTTACCGCTCACCGGAGGAGCGCCATAATTATTTGGCGTACACTAACGACGGAGAAATTTCAAAATATATAGCTAAAAGTTCTGATAATCAATCGAATATGTCTGGACTCCACGCGCCTTATGGTGGTTTGGAGGTTACAGGCTCTGGTTGGATAGATTTAGTTGAAGTTGTCAAAAATAGTAGAATTCATTTTATTGAAAATAATCAATACGAAGAAGATTCCTTCGAAGCTAATGACCTGTCAATTAATAAAAATAGTGTGTCGTGGAAAGGAGTCAAGGCCGGAAAAGTACTACTTTGTCAAGGATACGATGCCCGTGAGAATTCATTATTCGACTGGCTCCCGTTCAACCCTGTGAAAGGGCAAATTCTCGACGTGACTTTTGACCAATATTCTGCCGATAGAATAGTCAATCAGGGAATTTTTATTTTGCCTTCCCGCATAAAAGACGAGTATCGGGTTGGAGCAACGTATTCCTGGCACGATCTGGATTGGGAATCCACCGAGGACGGCCGAGCGTATCTTGAAGACAAATTAGGTCCGCTTATAGCAGGTAATTACACTGTTAAAAGGCAGCAGGCGGGCATCCGGCCGTCGTGTAAAGACCGCCGCCCGTTGGTGGGTGTTCACCCTAAACATAACACAGTAGGGATATTTAATGGATTGGGCACCAAGGGAGTTACGTTGGCACCCTATTTTGCCAATGAGCTTGTGAATCATCTTTGTCAAGGCAAAGAATTGAATCCCGACGCGAATATTGCCCGCTATTTTTCGTTATATTACCACTAAAGTCAGCATCCTAGCTCAAATGAAGATATTTCTCCAAATCAAGCCCCGACACCTCGTCGCTTTGTTTGCCGTGTTGTGGGCGGTGCTACCCGCGCAGGCGCAACGCTACCCGTCGCAGGAAAAATTCGGCAAGAACCGTATTCAGTACCGTACTTTTGACTGGAAGATTTTCCGAACCTCTAACTTCGAGGTTTATCACTACCAGGGTGGTACAAACATGGCCAAACTCACGGCCCAGTTTGCCGAGACCGAGTTCGATCGAATTACCGAAATTCTTGGTTACACGCCTTACAATCGAATCAAGATTTTCTTGTATAACTCACCCGGCGAATTGCTGCAAAGCAACATGGGGTTGGCTACCTTCGGCGACCTTGACGACCAGGAACTCGACCTCGCCCAGTCGCGGGTTGAAATCGCCTTTACCGGCGACCAGATCAGCTTTCGGAAGAAACTGGTCATGGAAATTTCCCGGTTATTCGTCTATGATATGCTCTATGGCGGCAACCTGAAGGATGCGCTCCAAAGTTCACTGTTACTTACGCTACCCGACTGGTTCATGTCCGGCATCGCCGCCTATATCGCCGAGGGCTGGACACCCGAATTGAGCGATTACATGCGTGACGTGACGCTAAATAGGCCTATTAAGAAACCGGCTTTACTTTACGGGAAAGACGCAACCCTGATCGGCCAGTCGATATGGAACTACATCGCTGAGCGCTATGGTAAGGATAATATTTCCAATATCCTGAATCTGACCCGGATTATCAGGACCGAACAGACCAGCATTACCAGTACCCTCGGTGTGCCCTCCTATTCGCGATTTCTGCGGGAATGGCAGGAGTTTTATGCGAATTCTACAGCCCAAGCAAGCAAAGGGTATACAGAACCAACTCCCAAATGGAAATATCGGCTACACGAATTTAACGAGGTTGGTAACAGCGCGTCCATCAAATTGTCGCCCGACAAGAAGTGGATTGCCGTAAGCGAACTGCACAAAAGCCGATATAAAGTTACGGTGTTCAACCTCGAAACGGGCCGCGACATCGTGGTCCGGCAGGGTGGCATCCAGATTGGCAACGCGCAACAAAACAGCATGCTGCCGCTGCTCGCCTGGACCAAGTACAACACGCTGGCTATGGTAGTCGAAGAGAATAACCGCCAGAACCTTTTCATCTTTGACAAGCTCGACACCAAACGCCCCGTTATCAGAATCAAGCGAAGCATCCGGGGGTTGGAACAAATCGTGGCGATGGACGTATCGGACGATGGCACCATGCTGGCCGTGAGCGCCGATAAGGGCGGCAAGAACGACCTGTATCTGGTCAGCGTGTCGCGGGCTTCGGTTATCCCACTGACCAACGATCTTTTCGATGATCTCAGCCCGCAGTTTGTCGCGGGCTCGTCACGGCGGGTGGTATTTACCTCCAATCGCCCTACCGACTCCTTAAGAACCGATCGGGGAAATTATAAAAATCTTAAGGCAACGGTGAGTTTGTTTGAACATGACGGCTCACCTCAGGCCGAAACGGTTACCCGACTGGTGGATTCGCTCGGAACGGCGTTGACGGCGGTGCGGGCCAACGACGAAAGTGTGTTTTTTCTTTCTGATTATAAAGGAATTAAAAACTTGTTCAAGTACGACCGCCAGTCTCAGAGTATTACCCAGTTGACCAATTATCTCTTCTCGCTTCTAAGCGCCGACATTACCTTACAGGGAAGCGGAGGAATTGTGTACTCTCGCCTTGAAAATGGGATGTATGGCATGGCTTATGTCGATCATCTCGACCCCAATGCTGCCCTGGATGCGCCCGTGCTTTCGAGGGGAGGCAATGCGAGATCGCAGCCCGCCGCCATTGTTGGCAACAACCCGGCCAATACCAGGGCTGATACGGTGTCTCCAGCGGCGGAGCCGCAAAAAATAGCCTTCCGTCCCGGTGAGGTGGATACTGATAATTATCAGTTTGATGAGGACGTCCTGAAAACCTTCGAGTTCCGCCAGAAGCGCGGCAACCTGGCCAACAATATTCCCATTCCTATTCCACGCAGTCGGAAGCGCGAAAACATAGCCATCAAGGGACCTTACGATTACCGGGGACTGTTCATTGCCAACGATGCATCGTCTGACTGGCGGGTGGACCCAATTCGGGGATTTGGCTACGCGCAATCTATCTCGATGAATGATTTGCTGGAAAACCACGTCATCAAAGCGGGTTTCTTCATCTCGACTACCTTCCGCAACAGCAACCTGTTTGCTGAGTACATGAACAACACGCACCGAATCGACTACGGACTGCGGGTAGATCGCCAGAGCATTTACGTTGATTACAACCGGGCTACGCAGAAATATCGCTTCAATCAAATCAAAGCGACAGTTTCTTATCCTTTCTCGGCCTACGCCAGAGTCAGCGTCAGTCCCACCTTCACGTCCACTCGACTGGTGGATGTGGGCAGGATTTCGGCACCCGACCAAGCTACGGAGTATGCTGGCGCCATTTCGGAATTCGTACTGGACAATACCGAAACCAACGGTATGAATATGGTGGAGGGAACCCGCTTTAAAGTTCGTTACGAAAACCAATTGGGAATTGGCCAGGCGTACCAGAATTTCTACCGCCTAAGCATCGACCTGCGCCGTTACCAAAAAATCCACCGTGATCTGATTTTGGCCGGGCGGTTAGCGTTCAGCCGCTCGGGCGGACGCGCGCCCAAGCAAAGTGTTATGGGCGGAATGGAAAACTGGATATTGAACAAGAAGGATGTCCCCACCAATGGCACCAATCCGCTGGCCTTCGGTGAAGGAGTGGACAACCGCGATGTGTTTTTTACTGAATTCGCCACCAATCTAAGAGGCTTCAACCTTAACCGATTGGCGGGGACCAACTATGTGCTGGCCAATTTGGAACTCCGGGTGCCACTCATCAAATATCTCTATCGCGGGCCGATCACTTCCAATTTCCTGCGCAATTTTCAGATCGTCGGCTTTACCGACATTGGTACGGCCTGGACGGGAAAAGGACCTTTCAGCCAAGAGAATAGTCTCAACACGGAGATTATCGGCGGCGGCTCGGATCCGTTCCGGGCCACGGTCACAAATTTCCGCAATCCCTACCTCATGGGCTACGGTGTCGGGGCGCGTACGATGCTCTTCGGATTTTACGTGAAGTTCGATTATGCGTGGGGCGTGGATAATGGAGAGCGAAAAGACCCCATACCTTATATCACCCTAGGGTACGATTTCTAAGATAGTTGCTATCACTCATCACCCGTTGTAAAAAGGGGTTGGAACCACGTGGTTCCAACCCCTTTTTATTTATCCTGAATCTGATATCCTAAATGAATGACAGGCAATTATTGACAATAATTATAGGGGATAATTTTTTTTGGCACTTTTTTAGCTTAAGGTGAATTAACGCTACCCAAAGCCTTTTTTAAGCTTTGAGGACGTATTGTCTCGGTTTTAACCCTTTCTGAAGAAGGAAGTATTTATAAGGAAACTAGCCTGATAAGTAAGATGATATCTAATAATGTTATGAGAATTATTCAAACAGCTAATTTGGCATAGTTTATGTTGATAAGAGGGAGTATCGAAATCTGTCACGGTTGGCACCGCTACCACATCTCGGTCCAAAACATTGTTTATCATAGTTTATTTTAATACCAAAACACATGAAAGGTATTTTACGCTCAAGTGAGAAAACCAACCCCACTTTCAAGCCCGAAAAACTGCTTTTGGTCAAGCGGTTCTGTGTGGTTATCACGTATTTAGCAAATATCTTTGTTAGGTTTGGTGATATTTTAAATTCTTCCAATTCACCGGATAAAGTGTTTTCCCACCTTACCCGCGAAGGCCTGTCAAGGTTGCATTTTTTATTTTATGTGCGGCCCGATAGGCTATTTATGAATAGGGAAGGGCCACCTGTTGGAAAAGCTATACGACACACACTCGGAAAAAGCAAAACAGGTTTAATCAATGACAAGTCTATGAACACTCCACTTCTACCAGAAAAACTGACGCACTTCTTTGGAACGGTAATCGCGATACTCGTATCTGCGGTTTCTTCATCTGTCTCCAAAGCGTCATTTAAGAATGAACAACCCTTGGCCATCGTTCGCCCCACCCTGCTTCGTCAGATAGCCGAGTCGGTGCTTGCCGGAAAACTTCAGACTAGGGTGATTTCCTTCGTCGTCTTGTTCCTCATGACACTCGGCACGACCTGGGCGCAGGTTGACTTGAGCCTTTCCAAAAGCATCGACAAATCAAAGCCTGCCATCGGCGATGTCGTCACCTACACCGTTACTGTGAAGAACTCCGGGATACTTCCGGCTACGGGCGTAATGGTGAAAGACAGCCTGCCACTCGGCGGCGTCTCGTACCTGGGCAATGTCCTGACACGCGGTGGTATCGGCTTCACGCAGAATGCAGGAATCGGTATGTGGGACGTCGGAACAGTTGAGCCTGGCGATTCAGCCATTCTCAACATCACTGCCACGGTATTGACGCAGGGAGTTTTCTTCAACGTGGCCGAAGTGTTTGCCATGGACCAGGACGACATAGACTCGTCGCCCAACGACGGTGCCCTCGACCAGGACGATTTGGCTTCCACCTGTTTCTCGGTACCCATCGACTATTTCGCGGGTGACGAATTTGACGTTGACGTGCCTTCAGGCTACAGGGGCGTCGTTTGGTCTTATAACGGTATAGCAATAAAAGACTCCGTGCTGGTTGACGGGAAAGTTCGGGCCAGAGTGAATGCTGACTCGAGCCTAAGCATCATGGGGCCGGGTTCTTACACCTTTATATTTACAGTAGGCGTTTCCTGCCCCGCTTCGGGTTGTTGCGCCATCGAAATTGTGGACGGGCCTATATTCGATTTGGCTTTGAACAAAAACCTGGCTCCCGGTCAGGCTTCGCTGGTTAAGCCAGGCGACATTGTAAACTTCCGTTTATATGTCAAAAACGAAGGAAATATTCCTGCTACCCAAATAGCTTTGACGGACTCGCTGCCAGCGGGTCTGAGCATTGCCCCCGGCGAAACCACCTGGACAGCTAACGGCGTGGGAAATATTCTGACCTTGAACACGCCAATCCCCGGGCCACTCGCGCCGGGTGATTCGATTTTTGTCGATGTGGCGGTACAAGTATCGAGCGGCTTTACGGGCAACGGTCTAACCAACTACGCGCAGATACAAGACGCCAAGGACGGTGACGGAAACGACGTGACTGACAAAGACAGCACGCCGGGCAATGGATTTATGACGGGGGAAGACGACGACGACGATGAGCCGATCCGCGTTTCGCCGACGGCTTACGGATCGATTGGGGACTTCGTCTGGCTGGATACCAATAACAATGGCGTTCAGGATACAGGTGAAATTGCAGGCGTAGACGGCGTGAAGGTCGTGTTACAGGATCAGGATATGATGGCTATCGACAGCGTCTTAACTGCTGGTGGCGGCAAATATCTTTTCGACAGCCTGGTAAGCGGAACCTACTTTGTGAAGTTCTTCGCGCCAAGCGGACAAACCTTTGTAACGCCCAAGCAAGGCGGCGATCCTACCAAGGACAGCGACGCCGGAGCAAGTGGTGTGCTGGGTAAGACCAAAGCCATTACCATCGACACCAGTGAGGCAGTAGATGACACGCTGCGCAATAACCCGAACATCGACGCGGGTATCGCTCCCCAGTGCCCAACCATTACTTTAACGGCATCGCCCGATCAGGAAATCTGTGTGGGTGGGACGGTGATGCTAAGCGCAACGTCCAGCGTAGAGGGTGTGACGATCAACTGGTACTACGCGGCCATCGGCAATAAACCGCCTTTCGCTACCACGACGAGCGGCGATTCGCTGAACCTTAACCCAACTTCTACCACGACCTATTATCTGGAAGCAACGACGGAAGAGGGTTGTAAGAGCGACCGCACCCCAATCACGGTGATTGTGAACGCTAAGCCCGCCACACCAACTTGCATTGGTAATATTACGAATGTCTGTCCTGACTCGACGGTCGATTTGACCAAGATCACTATCTCACCCATCTCCATTGTGGGTGGCGTGTTCGAGTGGCGGGTCGGACCATCGACCACCTCGGCGTTGGTAGCTGATCCCACGAAAGCGACAGCGGGTAAATACTACCTCTTCGAGAAGTCTCCGACTGGCTGCTACAGCAATCCAGCGGTTATCGTGGTCAACATCGTTTCTTGCGACTGTCAACTGGTGTACGATGTAAATGCGGGTGCCGACCAGGAAGTCTGCGCGGGTTCACCCGTCTCGGTGACCGCCACGCTGACCGGAACGGCCACGGGCATCACCTGGACGACGACCGGAACAGGAACCTTCGCCAGCACTTCTGCTCTGACGACGACCTACACGGCATCGGCTGCCGACATAGCCGCCGGCAACGTAATCCTGACGGCTACCACCGAGGATCCTGACGGTAACGGAACCTGCGCACCGAAAATGGACGCCTTGTCGATAGTTATAAACCCCGTGCCTGCGCCTGCCTTCGGAGTAGCCTGCGACGATACGCTGGTTTGCCTGGGTAAGAGCACGAAGCTCATTAGCTTCGCACCGGGTGCTACTATCAGGTGGTATACGACGGCCACGGGCGGTACAGCCTTCGGTTCGACGCCAAGCGGCGGAAAGCTGGTGGTGACGCCAACGGGTACCACTACCTACTACGCCGAAGCAATCAGCGATAAAGGTTGTGTAAGCGCCGAGCGCACCCCGGTGACGGTAGTCGTGAAGCCTTGCTTCTCTGACCTTGCCGTTGTCAAGTCGGTACTGACCCCCGGCCCTTACTCGCCGGGTCAGGAAATAAACTACTCGGTAACGGTGAATAATCTGGGAATCGGCAACGCCAAGAGCGTGACGGTGAAAGATATTTTCCCCAGCACTTTAACCTACGTTTCATCGGCTCCGGTCGGTGAGTACAACAATGGCTCGGGTATCTGGACGATCGGTGATCTGACGAATGGCTCCAACCGCGTTCTGGTCATTACGGCCAAGATCAAGGATTCAGCCGCAGGTAGCATTACCAACACGGCTATCGTAGGCAGCCCGGACAACGATCCCGGCAATACGGCGAACGACACGTCGAGCGTGACCATCGAGGTGGGCAACATCGCCGACCTCATGTTGGCTAAGAAAGCCTCGAAAGTGAATCCGGTAACGGGTGAGACGATCACCTACACCCTGGAAGTGACCAACGATGGCCCACAGAAAGCCAGCAAAGTGGAAGTAACGGATCAACTGCCCGCCGGACTAGAGTTCGTGTCCAGCACGGACTTCTCCAAAACGGGTAACATCCTGAAAGGAATGATCGCCAGCATTGCTATCGGTGAAACCAAATCCCTGACCTTCGAGGCCAAGGTGACGGGTACTGGTGCGATCAAGAACATTGCTCAGATCAGTAAGTCCGATCAGAAGGATCCTGATTCTACCCCAGGCAACGGCTATATCAACGGTGAGGACGATGAGGCATCTGTGACGGTCAACGTCGGTTGCCCAACCATCGAGCCGCCGATTATTGCCTGCGCCGAAACCAACGTATGCGCCGGCACCAGCATCAAGCTGACCTCGGTCGGTTGCAAGAATGGTACAGTGCAATGGTCGAACGGCATGACGGGAGCATCCATTACGGTGGTTGTCAACGAAACGACGAGTTTCACGGCCATTTGTAAAGTGGGTGAATGTGAGAGCGCACCTTCCAATCCTATTACTGTTAAAGTCGCTGTACCTGTGAAGCCTGTCCTGGCCAGCAACGTGAGCGAAGTGTGCGCCGGAGGAAGCGCCACGCTGACTGCTTCGAACTGCAACGGCATCGTGAAGTGGTCAACGGGTGCAACTGGCTCGCCACTGGTAGTGACGCCAACCGAGACGACGACTTACACCGCATTCTGCCAGAAAGGTGAGTGCGTAAGCGAAACGGCTTCTATTACGATCAAGATTGGCCAGCCTGGGCCTCCACCGATTGTCACTTGTGGCAAGATGGAAATCTGCCCCGGTGAGAGCGTAACGCTAACGGCCCACGAGTGCGAGGGTACGGTAAAGTGGTCGAACGGTGCCACGGGAACTTCCATCACGGTTAGTCCCGCTACCACGACCAGCTACACGGCCAAGTGTGTGACGGGTACCTGCGAAAGTGTAGAATCCGAGCAGCACACGATCACGGTGACTACGCCACAAGCGCCGATTATTGCGTCCAGCAACACGACGGTCTGCCCCGGAGGAACCGCCACGTTGACCGCTACGGGCTGCGTGGGTACGGTGAAATGGTCGAATGGTCAGACGGGCAACTCGATCGTTGTCACCCTGAACGCTACCAAGAGCTTCACGGCTATCTGTAAGACTGAGGCCTGCGAAAGCGGTGAATCAAATATTCTGACTATCAAGGTGGTTGCGCCGACCGCGCCAATCATCACCAGTGACAAGACGGTGATCTGCGCCGGTGACAGCATCACGCTGACCGCTACGGGTTGCACCACGACCACAAAATGGTCGAACGGAGCGACGGGGGCCACCATCAGAGTCTCGCCCACCACGACGACGGTTTACGCCGCAGTCTGTAAGCTGGAAGGCTGCACCAGCGACATATCCAACAAGATCACGATCAACGTGAACACGGCGGGTGCCCCACCAGTCATCGCGGCCAGCAAGCCGGAGATATGTGCGGGTGAAGAAGTAACGCTGACCGCCACAGGTTGTATGGGTACGGTGAAATGGTCGAACGGTACCGAGGGAGCCTCCATCAAGGTGAATCCGGCGACAACGACAAGCTACACCGCCATTTGCAAAACCACGAATTCGACCTGCGCCAGTGGTCCATCGAACGCGGTAACCATCAAAGTGGGTACGCCGACCGCTCCGGTGCTGACGGCTAATAAGCTGACCATCTGCCTAGGTGAGGAGGTGACGCTGACCGCTACGGGTTGCACGGGTACGGTGAAGTGGGACAACGGCATGACGGGCGTAAGCATCAAAGTTTCGCCGACTGCCGCCACAATCTACGGCGCCACCTGCGACAAGGGTGTTTGCATGAGCGAGAAAGCGACGATCACGATCGACGTGACCACGACGCCACCGCCAACGGTCATCTGCTCGACGGACAGCATCTGTAAGGGAGAGAGTTTGACGCTGCTCATTCAGAACTGCGAAGGAACGGCCAAGTGGTCGACGGGCCAAACGGGAGAAGCTATTGTGGTAACCCCCATGGTGACGACCTCTTACACCGCAACCTGCGTAGCGAATGGCTGCGAAAGCGCCAGCTCTATCCAGTACAAGATCACGGTGGTTGAGCCGGTAAAACCAATATTGACGGCCTCTAAGACCACGATCAACGTCGGAGAATCGACGACGATCACTGCTGCGGGTTGCAATGGCAGACTGGAATGGTCGAACGCTGGCGCGGGTGATTCCATAAGGGTTAGCCCAACAGCCACGACTACTTACACCGCTATCTGCCTGGTGAAAGAATGCGCCAGCGACACGGCCAAGATAACGATCAAGGTCAATGAGTGTAAAGTGGAGGCATCGGTTGTCTCGGCCAGCGCACCGACGGTATGCGTAGGCAGCAATGTTACGCTGACCGCCACGGGATGCATCAACACGGTAGTATGGTCGAACGGCCAGACGGGTCCTAGCATCACCGTAGCGTTGAGCACCACGACGACCTTCACGGCCACGTGTAAGAAAGACGAGACTTGTATGAGTCCTGTTTCCAACGCTGTCACCGTAAGCGTGACTAAGCTGGAAGCACCGACCCTGACCGTAAGCTCGAGCCAAATTTGTGTCGGCGACAGCGTCAAGCTGACGGCCGTAGGTTGTCAGGGTGAAGTGATGTGGTCGAACGGTACTATCGGGGCCAGCATGTACGTGAAACCAACCGTCACAACCTCATATACGGCGATTTGTAAGCTTGGTGCCTGCGAGAGCAGCCCATCGGCTTCGGCTACGATTACGGTAGGCAAGCCAGCCACGCCGACGATTTCGGCCTCGGCCAGCAGCATCTGCTTCAACAGCCCCGTTACGCTGACAGCTACCGGTTGCAGCCAGGGATACATTATCTGGTCGAATGGCCTGGTGGGTAGCAGTATCACTATCTCGCCTGCCGCCACGACGACCTTTACCGCGCAGTGCTGCACCTCGACCTACTGTAAGAGCGATGCTTCAGCACCAGTAACGGTGACGGTAGGACCGAAGGTGGTTAAGCCGCTGACGCAAAACCTGACCAATGTCTGTCCGTTCAAAACGGTAGACCTGACGGCGGGAGTGACCAGCTCACCAAAGAGCGAGGGTGGTATGTTTGTCTATCGCACGGGCAATACGCCGGAGTCGGCTACCGTGGCTGACCCAGCCAAAGCGGGTGCCGGAACCTACTATGTGTTTGAGAAAACGACGACCGGCTGCTTCAGCGGTGCCTCGGTAATCATTGTGACGATCACCAACTGTGACAACACAACGCCTTGCGAAACTAACCCAGCAACGGCGGATGCCGGAGTGGATGCCACAATTTGCGCGGCGACCACTTACAAGCTGGCTGGTACAATAGGTGGTGCCGCGTCGAGCGGCATGTGGACGACCAGCGGAACGGGTAATTTCGACAACTCCGCTTCGCTAACCGCGACCTACACGCCTTCGCTGGCCGACATGCAGAGTGGTGAAGTAATGCTGACTCTGACGACGAACGATCCCGACGGGCCCAACGGCAACTGCGTGGCTGGTTCGGACAAAGTGAAGCTCACGCTGGAGTCCATCAAGATCAAGACGGGCATCGCCATTAACGGCGTAGCCAAGACCGACACGGCAGCGACCACGCTGAACATTTGTGCGGGTGACTCGATCACGATTATGGCTACGGATCCAGGTGCTTTCGCTTATAAGCTGAATGGCGTGACTTCTACAACGGGTAACTCGTTCGTCGTGAAAACGAGCGGTACTTACACGGTAACGATGGCTAACCAAGAGGGTTGTTCTTCGATGCCCTCAGCCAGGGTAATCGTAAACGCGAGTGCTCCGATGATGAAGCCAGTCGTTTCCAACAAACGGAACACCTGCCCATCCACCACGGTGGATCTGACTACTGCGGTTGTCGGGTTGCCGGCTGATGGCAACAGCTTCATCTATCGGATCGGCACTTCGCCCACTTCCGATGCCGTAGCCTCACCCGCTACGGTGGGTACCGGAACCTACTATGTATTCGAGAAATCGGACGCAGGTTGTTTCAGCATCCCGGCGAAAGTGGAGGTGAGCATCATCGACTGCGCCATCGACAAAGACTCTACCGATCTTGAGATTGTCAAGACTGTAGACAAGACGACGGTGGCCAAGGGTGGTCAGGCTACGTACTCGATCAAAATCAAGAATAATGGCTCTATCGACGCGACCAACATCACGGTCATCGACATCCTGCCCGCCGGCTTGAAGTACATTGCTGGTACGGGTTACGACATCGACGGCAACGTGATCAAGGGAGTTATTCCTAAAATTGCCGCCAACGATAGCGTGGTGTTTAGCTGCCTGGTAGATGTCATCGGTGAGGGCACCATCAAGAACGTGGCCCAAATCGCTAACCTGGATCAGCGCGACTACAACCCGGCCAATGATAAGTCGGAGGTCGATCTGATCGCAACGGGTGCGCCGTTGGCTCACGAAAACTCCATCGGGGTTGCCAAGCAGGCAGGCACGCCGCTTGAAATTACCCCTGGCGTGTACGATGTGCCTTACACCATTATGGTGAAAAACCTGGGTGTGAACGATCTGACTAATGTGCAGGTGGTCGACGACCTATCGCTGACCTTTGGCAACGGTGCCACGATCGTACCGGGAAGCATCGACGTAAAAGCGGATCTGGGATTGGTCGTCAACACAGCCTACACCGGCGAAGGTGCCAACACCAATCTGTTGGTCGATACGGAGAGCACTTTGCCAAAGGGCGCGATTCGTGACATCTTCCTGACGGTTCGGGTAGACGTGACAGGAGCCACCACCACCACGTTCAACAACGTGGCGATAGGATCAGCTATGGGTGCAGCAAACGTCGTAGTAACGGATAGCTCCACTGCTGGTAGCAATCCTGACCCTGACAACGACCAGGATCCGACCAACGACAGCGAGCCGACGCCCATCGTGCTGAACAACGTACCGGGTGAGTCGGTAATCGGGATAGCCCTTTCGGTGAAAGACACCGTGCGCCAGTCCAATGGCAGCTACAACATCACCTATATGGCGATTGTGAAAAACTTCGGTACGGGGGTTCTCACCAACGTCCAGGTTACCGATTCGCTGTCGCAGGTATTTAATACGAAAACGGGGGCCAAGTTCACAAAAGTTGGCACGCCTATTGCAAGCGATATAAGTGAATTGGCAATCAACCAGAGTTTCGACGGGGTCAATGACCTGGAACTGCTCGTTAGCCCGAACAGCCGCCTGAACGCCGGAGCATCCGACACGCTGACCTTCACGATCAACGTTTCGACCGATGGCCGCCAGACACCTTTCACCAACTGGGTGTACGCTTCGGCCAAATCCGGTGAGAAGGTGGTGACGGATAAATCGACCAACGGACTGCTGGCTGACCTGAACGGCAACGGTGACCCAACCGAAGCGACGGAGAACCTCGGCACGCCACTTGTAATACCCGGCGGTACGGAACTCTTCATCCCCGAAG
Organism: Cytophagales bacterium; assembly: GCA_038235275.1. GTDB lineage: Bacteria > Bacteroidota > Bacteroidia > Cytophagales > Spirosomataceae > Persicitalea. The sequence goes on from JBBSUC010000017.1 coordinate 53,356, forward strand.
GTTTCTCGCCCAACGGAGACGGCATCAACGATGTGTTCGTGATTCGCAATGTACCAGTCGGCAAGCGCGTGACGCTTGAAATTTACAACCGCTGGATGACGCAGGTGTACAAAGACAGCGACTACAAGAACGACTGGACGGGTATCGCCAACAATGGCCTCCGCGTTGGAAACACAGCCCAGGGATTGCCCGACGGAACGTACTTCTACGTAGTGAAAATCGAGGATGGCAAACAATACGTCAGATACATGACCATAACCAGATAAGACTATGACACGGAATTCTAGAATCAAGCAATGGACTGCTCTCGTACTGCTGACCTTAACGGTCGGCAGTACCGAAGTCCTCGCCCAGCAGGACAAAATGTACTCACAATACATGTTCAATATGATGGCGCTCAATCCGGCCTACGCCGGTAGCCGCGATGTGCTGAGTGCGACAGGTCTCTACCGAAACCAGTGGGTCAACGTGGACGGAGCACCCAAGACGATGACCGTTACCCTCGATGCGCCAATCAACAAGGAGCGGGTAGGGTTGGGAATCCAGCTATTCAACGACCAGATCGGTCTGCAGAACGAAACGGGGATTTACGCCTCCTACGCCTTCCGTATCAAGGTAGGCGAGCGTTCGACGCTGGCGCTGGGATTGCAGGCGGGAGCCACGAGTTTCAGGTGGAGCCTGAGCGAAGCGGTTCTTGCACCGGGTGGTGGGGCAGATCCGGCGTTCAGCCAGAACATTTCCAAAATTCTGCCCAACTTCGGGACGGGCGTATTTATCAGCAATGACAAGAGCTATCTTGGAATCTCGGTACCGCAATTGATTGCCAACAACCTGAGCGATTACAATGTCGGCGACAACCGGGCCAAGCAGAAACGTCACGCTTACCTTATGTCGGGTTTCGTCATCGGGTTGGGAACTACGCTCAAACTGAAACCCTCACTACTGGTGAAGTACGCCGATGGTGCGCCGCTGGGCATGGATGGTAACCTGAACCTCTGGCTGAACGACCGTGTCGCTATTGGTACTTCCTACCGCCACAATCAGTGGAGTACGCTCAATAATAGCAGCGGTACCGGCAAGGATATCAATAATTACATTAGTGATGCCGTGGTGGGTATGGTAGAAATACAAATCACCGATCAGTTTCGGATGGGCTACGCCTACGACATGATGCTGAACGGGCTTAAGCAGTCTAATATTGGCATAAACTCCGGCAGTCACGAACTTATGCTCCGGTATGAGTTTGGCTACGGCAAAAGCAAGATTCTGACGCCGCGTTACTTCTAACAACAGAAAAGGAACCAATCGCTCAGGGCGGTTGTGCTTGTCAAACAAGGTATATTCTCCGATACGACTGCTGTGCAGTTGGCGTGGAATATACCTTTTTTTTTGCCCGGTTTCTTTTTTCAAAGATGGGAACCGAGTGATTTTTACCAGGAATAATCACAATAGGGGAAAGTACGGGGAGAGTGAGGATGGCGCAATCAAGTTTTGTTCAATAACCGGGCAAAAGGAGCCAAAGATTACTTGGTTTTGAAGGCAATCACTGCCAAACGCATCAGCGCCAAAGGCTACGGAGAGAGCAGACTGGTCAACGACTGCGGCGACAGTTAGCGATGCAGCGAAGAAGAACACCAAAAAAACCGCCGGACCGAAATCCGAATTATGACTTTGCAGTAGTAACATTCATGTATTGCGAAAAGGCAGGGGATGGTTATCTTCTGCCTTTTTTGTTGATTTGTGGATCGGTCGGCACGGGCTGCCCCGCGCCGAAGCGGCGTTTATTCTTTTATTTGATACTCGAAAACTGGAAATGACATGTACCAACATCTGCCTATAAAAATTTTACTCTTCGGACTAGCTCTGACTTTTTCCTCCAAATCCTTCGCCCAGCGCGAAGTTCTTTACGAACAATACATCCAGAACCCGATGGCGATCAACCCGGCTTTCACGGGCGTACGGGAGGATTTTAACATGACCGTGTTGTTGCGGCGGCGCTGGTTTACGATTCCCAACTCTCCCATTACCCAAACCTTCTCGATGGACGGAACGATAGCCAACGGCAAGATCGGTCTGGGTTTGCAGGCTTTGAATGATCGGCTGTCGCCTTACTACACTACGGGTGTGTACGGATCCGGGGCTTATCACTGGGATGCTTCGGTGTCGTGGCGAATTTCGCTGGGCGTGCAGGGCGGCATCAACGTGCTGCCGTTGTACGATTTTGCCTCGGGAATTTCTACCAATGGTGTGTTGGGCAGCTTCGGGGCGGGCGTTTGGGTGCGCTACGCCGAGCAGTTTTATCTGGGGATATCTAAACCAGAGCTTTTGTCACAGAACTTTGGCAGTGGTAAGCAGTCGCTTTTTGCTTACCGCCAGCCACTTTTCGTCACCGCCGGAGCTACATTCGACGCGGGCGAAAAAATGCAGGTCACGCCCAGCCTGCTCGTCGTGCAGGAAAAAGGGCTTCCGCTGCGCGTTGACGTTGGGGCACGGGCCTGGTACGACGAGAAGGTCGGTTTTGGGGCATTCTACCGCATGGCCTCCATCAACTACGTGCAGGTTTCGGGTGAGGCGCAGTTGGGAAAAAACATCCGGCTGGGCTACATCTTCAACTCGCGGGCTATTGAAAGCACCATCGTGGGCATCAATAATAACCCGCTAACCATCCACGAACTCATGCTGAAGTTTATCCCTAGCCCCACCAAATTTCACCTGAATTGATGGGTCGGGAATAGGGGCTGAATTGGACTTAGCCCCGAAAAAGGTTATTTTTCTACCTTCTTTGGATTACATCGCTTAACTTTGCAAGCCAAAAGAAAAAGCACCAATCGCGATGGATAATTACTCCTATATAGCCAATTCCGAACCCTCTTACATCGAGGAACTTTACAAATCCTACCAGCAAGATCCAACCTCGGTCGAGGAGAGCTGGGCCAGGTTTTTTGAAGGTTTCGATTTCTCCAATAAATATCCCAAAAACGGCGCTGCTCCTGCCAATGGGACGGCGACTGCGGCCTCTTCCAACGGTGTTTCCAGCAAGTCGACTTCGGTCAGCGAGGACCGTATCCGGAAAGAAATGGAGGTCGTCCACCTCATTCGCGGCTACCGCTCGCGCGGTCACCTGGTAGCGACTACCAATCCGATTCGGGAACGCAAAAATCGTGCGCCGCTTTTGGCACTGGCTGATTTCAAACTGCAAGAATCTGACCTCGATACGGTTTTCGAGGCCGGAACCGAAGTGTTTGGTAAGCCCGCCACGTTGCGTGAAATAGTAGACGCGCTAAAAAAGATATACACCAGCGACATTGGTTTCGAGTACCTCTACATCCGCGACCGCGAGCAAAAAAACTGGTTGCGTGAGAAAATCGAGAAGGAGGCGTTGCACATGGATTTCTCCATCGAAGAGAAAAAACACATTCTGTCGAAACTCAACGAAGCCGTCGTTTTTGAGAATTTCCTGCACACCAAATACATCGGCCAAAAGCGTTTCTCACTCGAAGGTGGCGAAACGACCATTCCCGCTCTCGACGCCATGATTAATAAGGCGGGTGAGATGGGCGTGAAGGAAGTAATGATCGGTATGGCCCACCGGGGCCGCCTGAACGTACTGGTCAACACCATGCGCAAAACCTACGAGCAGGTTTTCAATGAGTTCGAGGGTAACCTGCCCGACCAGGTGTGGGGCGATGGCGACGTGAAGTACCACATGGGCTTTTCGTCCCAAATCAAAACGCCGAGCGGTCAGGAAATGTATCTAAAGCTGGCCCCCAACCCCTCGCACCTCGAAGCGGTGAACCCAGTGGTGGAAGGCTTTATCCGCGCCCGCGCCGACGGCATGTACAACAGCGACTACGATCGGGTGCTGCCCGTGCTGATTCACGGCGACGCCGCCGTGGCGGGCCAGGGCATCGTATACGAAGTCACGCAGATGTCGGGCCTCGATGGCTACTACACGGGTGGAACCATTCATTTTGTTATAAACAACCAGGTAGGCTTCACAACCGATTTTGAGGACGCGCGTTCCAGTATTTACTGCACCGACGTGGCCAAAATCGTGGATGCTCCCGTGCTGCATGTCAACGGCGACGATCCAGAGTCAGTGGTGTACTGTATGCATCTGGCCGTGGAGTACCGCCAGAAATTCAACAAAGACATCTTCATTGACATGGTGTGCTACCGTCGCCACGGTCATAACGAGGCGGACGAGCCGAAATTCACGCAGCCCGTCCTGTATAAATACATCGAGAACCACCAGAATCCCCGCGAGATTTACCAGAAAAAGCTGGTGGAACGCGGCGATGTGGACGCCCAACTCGCCGCCACGATGGACAAGGAGTTCAAAGCACTCTTGCAGGAACGCCTCGAAATGGTGAAGCAGAAAGTGCTGCCCTACGCCATGCCCAAACTGGAATTAGAGTGGCAAAGTCTACGCAAGTCCACGCCCGAGGATTTTGAGAGGTCGCCCAACACTGGCGTTCCGCTGGAGGCTTTGGAGAAAATCGGTAAAGCCATCACGACCATTCCCGAAGGCTTCCAGACGCTCAAACAAATTGACAAACTGCTCAAAGATCGCTACCAGATGATCTTTGACGATAAAATGGTCAACTGGGCGACCGCCGAACTGCTGGCCTACGGCTCCGTCGTGGCCGAAGGCAAAATTGTCCGCGTCAGCGGCCAGGACGTACAGCGGGGAACTTTCTCGCACCGCCACGCCGTGTTGCACGATGCCGAAACCAACCGGGCGTATAACAGTCTGGATCATATCCAGAAGGATCAGGGACCCTTTATGATTTACAATTCCCTGCTTTCAGAGTACGGGGTGTTGGGCTTCGAGTTCGGCTACGCAATGGCCAACCCCAGTGCGCTGGTGATTTGGGAAGCGCAATTTGGCGACTTTGTGAACGGAGCGCAGGTGATGATCGACCAATTCATCATTTCCAGTGAAACTAAGTGGGACCGCTGGACTGGCCTGGTGATGTTGCTACCCCACGGCTATGAGGGCCAGGGACCTGAACACTCTAATGCCCGCCCCGAACGCTTCCTGCAACTGGCGGCAGACAATAATATTTTCATCACCAACGTCACCACGCCCGCGAACCTATTCCACATGATGCGGCGGCAACTAGCGCTGCCTTTCCGTAAGCCGCTGATCGTGATGTCGCCCAAGTCGATGCTGCGGCATCCGCTGTGCGTCTCGCCGCTGGACGAATTGGTTAAAGGCCGCTTTCAGGAAACGATTGGCGATACCTACGCCGATCCCAAAAAAGTGAAGAAGGTGCTGTTGGTGACGGGAAAACTTTACTACGAACTTTTTGAAAAACAACAAGCCGATAGCCGCGACGACGTGGCTATCATTCGGGTGGAGCAAATGCACCCTTTTCCCAAAAAGCAACTGGACACCCACATTGCAAAATACAAGAAGGCAAAAGTATATTGGGTACAGGAAGAGCCTTTCAACATGGGTGGTTGGACGTTCATGCTGCGCATGTACCCCGAGCAACCTTTGGAAGTGATTGCCCGTCGCTCGAGTGCCTCGCCCTCCACCGGCTTTGCCAAAATCCACAAGCAGGAGCAGGAGGAGATTATTCGGAGGGCTTTTCAATAATTTTGAATGAGAGAATGAGTGAATGAGAGAATTAAAAATAAAATCCATCATTCACTAAATCTCTCAATCACTCATTCTCAATTAAAAAATGGCTGAATTACAAATAAAAGTCCCCCCCGTGGGCGAGTCTATTTCGGAGGTTACCATCGGCACCTGGTTCAAGAACGACGGGGACACCGTTAAAATGGACGAAGTGATTTGCGGACTGGATTCTGACAAGGCAACCTTCGAACTCACCGCCGAAACCGACGGTGTGCTGCGCATCAAGGCACAGGAAGGTGATACGCTAGCAATTGGCGATTTGATCGCGACGATTGATCCCAGCGGTGCGACTTCCAGCGGTACTTCTTCCAATGGCTCAGCCTCCAAGGAGCAGCCAAAGGCAGAACCCGAAATGGATACGCCTGTGGCCAAGTCAGAAAAGGCGGAAATGGATACGCCCGCCGAGCCGAAAACTTCGGGCATTTCGCCCAAAGTCATCGAGATGACCGTCCCGACGGTTGGCGAATCAATTACGGAGGTGACTATTGCTTCCTGGAACAAAAAGGATGGGGCGCAGGTAGAACTGGACGAAATAATCTGCGAACTGGAATCGGACAAGGCTACTTTCGAGTTGCCCGCCGAGTCGGCGGGTACGCTGCGTATCGTAGCTGCCGAAGGCGAAACGCTGGAAATCGGCGCGGTGATTTGCCGCATCGAGGTAGGGGGGGGCGCTTCTTCATCCACGAGTGTCGCCAACGCCTCCGACCAACCCGGCGAGGCCGAAGTGCCGACGGTTCATCAATCGGAAGCGGAGGAATTTAGCGGTAATTTTGCCCACACTTCCCCCGTGGCAGCAAAGATTTTGGCCGAAAAAGGAATTGACCCCAGTGAAGTAAAAGGTACCGGGGCGGGCGGACGGATTACGAAAGAAGACGCGCTCAGCGCGCAGAAATCGAACGGAAAAGCCCCCGCCAGCCAGGCTCCTGCCTCGAAAGCCCCCGCCGAATCCACCCCGAGAGCACCGGCTGCTTCTGCGCCCGAAAAAGCGTCGCCGCCCGCCGACGAGCGCGGCCAACGTCGCGAAAAAACGTCGTCGCTGCGTCGTACGATTGCCCGACGTTTAGTAGCGGTGAAAAACGAAACGGCCATGCTCACTACCTTTAACGAGGTGGATATGAAGCCGATTATGGATCTGAGAGCGCAGTACAAGGATAAATTCAAGGAAAAGCACGAAGTCGGTTTGGGCTTCATGTCTTTCTTCACCAAGGCCATTTGCACGGCTTTGCAGGATTTTCCGATCGTAAATGCTTACATGGACGGCGACGACATCGTGTACAACGATTATTGTGATATTTCCATCGCCGTATCGTCCCCGCGCGGCTTGGTGGTACCCGTGATTCGCAACGCGGAAAAGCTGTCGTTTGCTGGCATTGAGAAGGAAATCGTTCGACTGGCTACCCGCGCCCGTGATGGCAAGCTGGGTATTGACGAAATGACGGGCGGCACCTTTACAATTACCAATGGCGGCATTTTCGGCTCGATGCTCTCGACGCCGATCATCAATGCACCCCAATCGGCTATTCTGGGCATGCACAATATCGTCGAGCGTCCCGTGGCCCTGAATGGGCAGGTCGTAATTCGCCCGATCATGTACGTCGCGCTCTCTTACGACCACCGCCTTATCGACGGTAAGGATTCGGTGAGTTTCCTCGTCCGCGTGAAGCAATTGCTGGAAGATCCGGCCCGAATGTTACTGGAAATGTAAGGGTTATCTTGTTGATTTTCAAAAGTTATCGGAATAGAACAGAGAACCCGGCAAAAGTGCTGGGTTCTTTTTTTATTTTCGGCATTGTTTTTGAGCATCTTGGTTATTCAGTAAAAAACAGAACCCATATGCAACGTAATCTATTCATTTTATGCTTTACGCTGGCCGCTTTGATCGGCTGTAAAAAGACTGACTCTGGTGGCGGCGACCCTGCGCCCGAATCCCAGGAAAAAGGCTGTCAAGTTGCCTCGGAAACCATCGATGGCAAACCTTACCGCACTTACGAATATAGTGCTGAGAAACGATTGTTCAGTATTGCGCAATACGAGACCAAGGTAGCTAACCGGATTGAGAAGCGACTTACGTTCGAGTATGATTCCGCCGGAACGGTGCAAGTGATCCGTGAGACCAGTCTTTTGCCCCCTTACGGAAATTTTCAGTACAATATGCATTATTCCGGCGTAGGTCGTCTCGACACCGTCAGGAAATACCAGGTACTCAACTCCGGCCCCAGAATCCTGGAAACCTACGCGCTGGAATACAGCGCCAAGGGATTCATTACTAAATACAAATGGCAGGATAACTTCCTGCGCTACGAATACGACGACAACGGCAGCCTGACCAAGTGGTTCGTCAGTTTGCCTTTTGTTGGCCCCGAAGTATTGGCCGCCGAGTTTGGGAGCTACGACGGTAAACGCAATGTGTACGCCGACTCCCGCCCCGCCGAATTGGTGAACCTGGTCACCAGTCAGGGCGTAAGTCAGCAGAATCCGGGTAGTTTTAAGTACTATTCACCCAGTCTGCGCCCCGAGCAAAATGGGTTAGTCAAATACAAATACAATGAGCGCGACTTACCCACCGAAGCCAGCGTATCGCTCTTTTCTCCCAACGGGAGCCCCGTCGGCACGCAGGTTCATACATTCACCTACAACTGCCTCTAAGTTTTTCTGAGGTAAAGCCTACTTCTCTCCCGTATCAGCTTTTTGCGGAGCATGGGAAAAACCGTGCTGCTTCAAGGTATCCAATACATTCTGAATCGCCCGCGACTTGATAGCGGGCGATTCCTTTTCCGCATCAGGACTCTTTATCCAGAAACTCACCTGCAGGCAAAGCGCGTTCGACTTGGTTTCTTCGACGCTCGCCATAACCTCGTGCAGGTGGCTGTCGTGCAGGATGCCCTCCGTTTTTCTTAATGTATTTTCAATGAGGGGAATCGCCTTCTTGTAATCCTCGCGATTGTCCAACTCTACCCCAAATTCCAGCCGCAGGAAATCATCCACCGAATAATTATACAGGGGATTATTGAGAATCCCAGCGTTGGGAACGAAAACATCCTTTCCGTCGAGAGTTTTGATGATTGTTTCGCGCAGCGTCATGTCGATCACCCGGCCCTTCACGCCCTGGCTTTCGACCAGGTCACCCATTTGAAAAGGGCGTTTGAAGGCCAGCAGAATCCCCGCCAGGAAATTTTCGCCGATATCTTTCAGGGCAAATCCCAAAATAAAGGCCGAGAGCCCGGCACCCGCCAGGATTTTCGTCACGGCCCCATCGAATCCGATAGCGCCCAGCGCGACGGAGGCACCCAAAATCAGCACAATCCAATAGCCTATATCACCCAGGAAACCCGTGAGCAAGCTATCACTGGAATTTCTTAGTAGCTTAGGCAAAAGCCAACGCCGCACCTGACGGGCGATGAACAAGAAGAAGAAGAAAAGAACGAAGCCTAAGGCCAGTCGAGGGAGTATCTTAATAAAACCCAGGTAATAGCCGTGGAGTACTTCCCAGAAGTCTTTTGTGAATTGATCCATGAAGAATAATGTTAATCGAAAGAGCCGCGAAACTAAGCAAAATCTTTGCCCGGTGTCTACAACTTGGGATTCTGCTTGTGGCGATCCTTATCCCGAGCCGTTTTCTTGGCTATATTTTTTTCAAAAGCTTCGGTCAAATCCACACCCGTTTGATTGGCCAGGCAAATCAGCACCCAAAGTACGTCGGCCATCTCGTCGCCCAGGTCTTTGCCCAAATCAGACTTCTTGAACGATTGATCGCCGTAGGTTCGCGCCATGATGCGGGCCAGTTCGCCGACCTCCTCGGTCAGGATCGTCATATTGGTCAACTCAGAAAAATACCGGACGCCGTATTCTTTGATCCAGGCATCGACTTGGGCTTGGGCTTGTTGAAGGGTCATTGTTTTTTGTATAGGAGGAAAGGAAGGAGCAGGAAAGGATAAAAGAATTTATTTTAGCCGATAGCCCTGTCAGGATGAGCGGACCGCCGGGTGGTCGAAGCCTACCCCCGATTCTTTGAATCAATGATGATTGTTACCGGGCCGTCGTTGGTGAGGTTTACTTTCATGTCGGCCCCGAATTCGCCCGTTTGAATAGGTCTACCGAGTTCTTTACCCAGAAAACAGATCATTTGTTCGTAGAGCGGAATGGCCACTTCGGGACGGGCAGCTTCGATGAACGACGGACGGTTGCCTTTTTTTACATTGGCGTGCAGCGTGAATTGGCTGATGAGGAGAATGTTGCCATCCACATTTTTTAGGTCGAGGTTCATCTTTCCCTCAGTATCGCCGAAAATCCGCATCTGCACGATTTTACGGCCCAACCATTCCAAATCTTCCGGCGTGTCGGAAGTGGTGATGCCCAGGAGAACCAGAAAGCCGACATTGATGCGGCCTTTTTCTTCTCCTTCGATCATTACGGACGCGTCGCTCACGCGCTGAATTATGGCAATCATGACCTGTTATCTTTTACTACCAAAAAAAAGTCATTGTCCAATTCCAAATAGCCGTAATCATAGATGAAATAATAGACGCTGCCTTTTTGGGTGACGCGCTGGCTGGTCATCAGGTTGAAGTCGAAGCCTTTGGCTACGAGGGCACTACGGGTAGTTTTGTGCTTGTCATCGGGGCAGATTTCTTCCAGGATGCGGCGGTTGCGGCGCAGTTGATTGTTGGTGTTCCGCACTACGTTGTACTGGTCCGAATTCAGCTTGTTATTGTAGGCGTTGCGGCACATATCTGAGCAGAACTTTTTGTCCGCCCGGCCCGAGAAGAGTTGGTCACATTCCAGGCAGTTTTTCATGAGGCTACCGTTTTGGATATATGTTTTGGTTTACCGCTTGATTGGATTCGCCGCCACGCCTTCGAACGTCATTTTCACGGGCTTAATCGTACCGTCTTCGTTGAATTTTAGACTGTCGATGCAGGTCACGCGGTGGTCGCGGCCTTCGTTGGGGATCGGGCGGCGGTGATACACTATGTACCAGTCGTCGGTGCCGGGCGTGTGAATCACTGAATTGTGGCCCGCCCCGGTGGCTATTGCCTTGTCTGATTCCAGGATGGTATCGATTCTTTTGTATGGCCCCGTCGCCTTGTCAGCTGTGGCGTAAACAGCTTTGTAAGTGTCGTTGCCCCAGCCGCCTTCCGACCATATGAGATAGTACGTGCCGTTGCGAATGAACATGAACGGCCCTTCGACGTAGCCTTCAGGCGTGATTTCGTGGAATAGCTTGTTGTCATCCCAGGGCTTGATTGCTGTGAAGTCGTCGTTTAACGTTCCCAGGTTGCAGTGGCCCCAGCCGCCGTAGAAAATGTAGTACGTACCGTCGGTATCTTTGAACACAAACTGGTCGATGGGCTGGGCATCGTTGTAGAAATCGTCGATCAGCGGTTTTCCGAGATAGTCTTTAAACGGCCCGCCGGGAGAATCTGCTACGGCCACACCGATGCCACCGGAGTGGTTGATGGTATTGCTCTCATCCCAGCCCGGTCGACTGGGACGCTGCACATCGTTGGCCGAGAAAAACAGGTAATATTTACTGTCTTTTTCAATGATGGCGGGTGCCCACATCGCTTGTTTAGCCCATTTAATAGCCGCTGTGTCCAGGATGTTAGGATGCTTCTCCCAAGTAACGAGATCTTTGGATGAAAAGGCGTCGAAATGCAGCTGCTTCGCGTATTCGGCGGAAAAGGTAGGGTAAATCCAGTATTCGTCCCCAAACACCGCGCCTTCGGGATCGGCGTACCAACCTTCGGCGATGGGATTACCCGAAGTTCGGACTTCCTTTTTTTCTTCGGATTTCGCACAGCTAGTTAGTAACAGGACTAACGAGGCACCAAGGAGGGATAAATGCTTCATAAAATTCTGACAATGATTTGGTTAGTTTAGGTTGAGGAGGCAAATATTTCCAAATATAAATCATTTGCAAACGACTACAAATATTTTTATCCGATTATAAATATTTAAGAACCGAATCGGACTTTTCAAAGCCGCCACCTTTGTCCCGTCGGTTCGAGTGAATCGAAAACTTTATTCATCGTGACACGGTCGAGCGGCAACGCCAGCAAAACCAAATCACCCAAACAACCAAAATCATGAACACAGTAAAATTGATCGGAAACGTAGGACGCGAAGTAAACGTAATGGAATTCGAGAACGGCAAGAAGGCAAGCTTCAGCCTGGCCACCAACGAAACCTACACCAACCGCAACCAGGAAGAGGTGACCGACACTGCCTGGCACAATGTAATTGCCTGGGGTAAAGTGGCGCAGCAGTGTGAACGGATGCTCAGCAAGGGCAAATTTATTCAGGTGGAAGGCAAACTCAGCTACCGCGAGTACCAAAACCGCGACAACCAGACGGTGAAAATAACGGAAATCGTGGCTTTCAAAGTGGAAGAAGGTCCCAAGAAAGCAGCGTGAAGGGACGGGGCCGCCCGAGCGGTTCAGAGTTCTTAGTTCAGCGTTCAGAGTTTACGGGTAAAGTACACGCGAAAACAATTTATTCCTGAACGCTGAACAATTATAATCCTAAAAGAACATGCGCCAGGCCGAAGTATACACCGTAGCCGATCAAGTCATTGGCGGTGGTGATGAAGGGACCGGAGGCTACGGCGGGGTTAATGCCTAATTTGTCGAGGGCGATGGGGGTGACGGTGCCCATGAACGACGCCAGGAAAACGACCGATAACAGGGCGGAGGAGACGACCATAGCCAGGCGTAGCTCATTGCCGATGAGCATATTGAAGCCGAAGACGATCAGGCTGATGATGACGCCGTTGATGAATGCCACGCCAAACATGCGGAGCAGGCGCTCCCATACAGTCGTGTCCAGGCCCGTTTTGTCGGCCAGACTTTGCAGGATAATGGAGGAAGTCTGAATACCGACATTGCCGCCCGTGGAGCCGATAATGGGGATGAAGGCAGCCATCGCCGGGACTACTTTCAAGTCACCCTCAAAGAAACCGATAAACTTGGCGGCCAGGATGCCGCCCATCATGCCCACGAGCAGCCACGGAAGGCGGGCTTTGGTTTGTTCCCAGACGGTGTCGTCTTCCTCGACATCGCCCGTGACACCGGCCATCGCCAGCGCATCGGAACTGGCCTGCTCGGTAATGACGTCCACCACATCGTCAATAGTGATGCGGCCCAGGAGGCGTCCCTGCACGTTCACGACTGGAATTACATCGAGGTCATAACGCTGCATGAGTTCGGCGACTTCCTCGGCGGGGCGGTAGGTTTCGACATAAATGATGTCTTTGTTATAAATGCTTTCGACTCGGGTGTTCTTGTGCGCCAGCACGATGCGCTTCAGGGAGAGCGTACCCAGCAGGCGGTTGTTGTCGTCCACGACATATACCGCGTACACTTTTTCGACGTCTTCAGCTTGCAGGCGGAGTTCCTCGATGCACTGGTTCATGTTCCAGTTGACATTGGCTTTCACCAACTCCTTCTGCATAAGGCCGCCCGCCACGTCTTCATCGTAATGGAGCAGGTCGAGAATAAACCGCGCCTGTTCGCGGTCTTCGAGCAGAGCGATCACTTCTTCCCGGACTTTGATAGGCTGCTCGTTGAGCAAATCCACCGCGTCGTCGGAGTCCACTTCGTTGACGTACAGCGCAATTTCGGCGGAAGTGAAACTTTTGAGGAAGTCTTTTCTTTCGTCCGTATCTAGCGCGGCCAGAATCTCTGCCCCGATCTTGGTATCGAGCAAGCCCACCAGGTACTTGGCCTGTTCAGTATCGAGTTCATAGAGAATGCCGGTCACGTCGGCGGGGTACATATCCTCCATCTCCGCTTTCAGCGGGGCCGAATCCTGGCTTTCGATCAGCGCCTCGATGCGGTCGAGGTATTCCTGGGTAAGTTCAAATGTCATTTTCTCGTCGCTTTCCGCTCCTGGGTTTATAGAGCAAAGGTAGCATTTTCAAAGGCCAAAATTTTGGGCGGTTTCCTGCAAATTCATGCCTTTGCTAAAAATTTTTGGCCACTGAGTGGGTACGGTAAATTGGTAATATCTTTGCCTTTGTTTCAGAAAATACACCAAAACCATTTTCCATGTCGTCTGTCCGCTTTAAGCTTGCTATTTTTCTTGTCCTGATTTCTGTGGCGGTTACCCCCGCCTTTTCCCAAAGTTCTACAAAGAAAACCGCCCCGCTAGCCCGTCCCAAACTGGTAGTGGGCATCATCGTGGATCAAATGCGCTATGATTTTTTGTACCGTTATTACGATAAATACGGCGAAGGGGGATTGAAGCGGCTAATGAACGAAGGTTTCAACTGCCGAAACAATCACTATCCCTATGCTTTGACGGTCACGGCGGCGGGGCATTCGGCGGTTTATACGGGTTCTGTCCCCGCCATCAACGGCATTGTGGGCAACGACTGGTTCGATCCTATTACGGGCCGGGATGTGTATTGCACGGACGATAGCACCGTCACTACCGTGGGCAGCGATAACGTCAAGGCTGGTATGATGTCTCCCCGCAATTTGCTGACCAGCACGATCACCGACCAGTTGCAGATTGGCACCAACTTCCGCTCCAAGACCGTGGGGGTAGCTATCAAGGATCGCGGCTCCATCCTGCCCGCCGGACACACGGCCACGGGGGCCTACTGGTACGACGATAAAACCGGCAACTGGATCACCAGCACCTTCTACACGAAGGAGATGCCGAAGTGGGCCAAGGATTTCAACGACCAAAAATTCTCGGGAAAATACCTGAAAAATGGCTGGACCACCTTACTGCCCATCGACCAGTACGTGGAAAGTACGCCCGATGATCGTCCTTACGAAGGCAAACTCGCCGGAAATAAAACTTCCGTTTTTCCCTACAATTTCGGCGAGAATTCTTACCGCCAAGTTGGCAACACACCCTATGGTAACACCATGACCAAAGATATGGCGATTGCGGCCATCAAGGGTGAAAATATGGGTAAGAACCAGCAGACCGATTTTCTGGCGGTAAGTTTTTCTTCACCCGATAAAGTAGGTCATGCATTCGGCCCCAATTCCATTGAAGTGCAGGACGTGTACCTGCGACTGGATCAGGATTTTGCCGATCTGTTCACCTTTCTCGATAGCTGGACAGGAAAAGGAAACTACACGGTCTTTCTTACCGCCGACCACGGGGTGACGGACGTACCGGGTTTCTCGACTGAACATCGTATGAACTCGGGGCTGCTAGATGGCACAACCATCAAAAACAACGTAAGCAAAGCGCTGGAAGAAGCTTTTGGAAAAGGCGATTATATCCGGGCCAGCGACAACTACCAAATGTACCTCAATCATGCCACATTACAGGCCAAGAAAATTAAAGTGGAAGATGTTCACCAAGTGGTGCGTCAGGCACTACTCCCCGTGCCGGGTGTGGCAGATGTACTGAATCTCGCTAATCTGGGTTCTAGTTCGCTCAATGACTACCAGTTGGTACTTTATAAAAATCTTATCAATGCCAAACGAAGCGGCGATTTGCAGATTTTGATGCAGCCGGGCTGGTTTTCAGGAGGCAGCACCGGCACCAGCCACGGGTCACCGTACAATGGCGATACGCACGTACCTCTGCTTTTCTACGGCTGGGGCATTCCCAAAGGAGAAACTCTGCGTCGCACGACCATCCCGGACATTGCTCCCACGATTGCTGCCTTATTGCACTTGCTGCCACCCAATGGCACGGTTGGGAATCCTATTTCGGAAGCGCTGAAGTAGCAATATCACGCTTCTTCCACGATCAATTTAATTCCCTCCGATTGGCGGATGATGACCTTGCTGCCGGCTTCGATGGGAAGGTGAGCGGCGGAAATGGCGCTCCACTCGGCGCCCCGGTAGTAGATTTTACCTTCGCCCAGGGCCGGAATGTCACGGACAACCATCGCCGTTTCACCCGCGAACTCGTTGTATTCCGTATGGCTTCCCCGCTGTCTAAGGAGATTTTTGGTGTGCTTTCTGAGCAAAATAAGCGTCAGCACCGAAATTAGCGAGAAGGCGAAAAGTTGCGTGTTGAGGTCAGGCAGGATGCCAACGCTGGCCAAAAGGGCCGTAATCAAGGCCCCGGCAGCGAAGAAGACAAATACCAGCACCACGCTGACCAGCTCTAAAACGAGCATCAACAGTCCGACGATGAGCCATATTTGGGGCAATGATAAATCCATGATTCAAAAAGGTTAAAAATTGCTATTTCGGCATTGACAGACTCGATGAAGCCTGTCAGTGCCGAAATAGCAATTGTCAATTTTTATTATTTTGACTTTGGCAAATCGGTTTTCACGACCGTCATTGCGGCGGCGATCATCGAACCCATATCGGCAAAGTTGGCGGGTAAGATAAGGGTGTTGTTCGTCTTGGCCAATTTACCAAATTGCTCCACCAAATTATCCGCCACGCGAAGCTGCACGGCTTCCATGCCCCCGTCGTTTTGGATAGAAGCTGCCACCAGCCGGATACTTTCGGCGGTCGCTTGGGCCACCGACAGAATGGCCGAAGCCTCGCCCTGCGCCTCGTTGATCTGCCGCTCCCGGATACCTTCCGACTCTAGTACCGCTTTTTGCTTTTGTCCTTCGGCTACGTTGATGGCGGCTTGCTTCTCACCGTCTGATTGCAGAATGACAGCCCGGCGCTCGCGCTCAGCCTGCATTTGCTTCTCCATCGCCATCAGTACGCTTTGCGGAGGCGTGATATTTTTGATTTCGTAGCGCAGCACCTTGACGCCCCAGCCCGTGGCGGCTTCATCAATGGCGTCCACCACGGCGCGGTTGATGGTCATGCGCTCCTCGAAGGTCTTGTCGAGGGCCAGCTTGCCAATTTCGCTCCGCATGGTCGTTTGGGCCAGTTGCGTCACGGCAAAAGTGTAGTTGGAAATGCCGTAAGCCGCTTTCTTGGCGTCGATCACCTGAATGAAAATCACGCCATCCATGCGTACCTGCACGTTATCGTTAGTGATGCAGATCTGCTCGGGAATGTCAATGGCCGATTCTTTGAGCGTGTATTTGTAAGCCACCCGGTCGAAGAACGGGATAATAAAATTGATACCGGGCTGCAACACGGCGTAAAATTTGCCGAGGCGCTCGACAACGTAAGCGCTTTGTTGCGGGACGACCTTCACGGCCATCAGAATGGCCAATACCACCAGCACGAGGAGAACGATTAGAGCAATCATAGCTTTTTGAGGTTAAGAGGTTCGCAACGAAAGTAGGGAGGTTTCCGCCCCGCCGCAAAACTTGTCGGACCAACGACCCACCGGATAGGGCTATCGGTAGCGGGGCGGTATGGGTGGCGGGGGAATTTTACCCCCGCAAAATCTCCCTTGAAATCACCAGCTTCTGAATCTCGCTCGTGCCTTCGCCGATGGTGCATAGCTTGCTGTCGCGGTAGAATTTCTCCACAGGATAGTCCTTCGTGAAGCCATAGCCACCGAACACCTGCACGGCCTCGTTGGATACACGCACGGCAGTTTCGGAAGCGTGGTACTTGGCTACCGAACTTTGCAGGCTTACCTTTTCGCCCCGATCTTTTGTATCAGCGGCGTCATAGGTTAGCATCTTGGACGCCTGAATATCGGTGTACATATCGGCTAGTTTGAAGGCGATGCCCTGGAATCTTGAAATGGACTGCCCGAACTGCTTGCGCTCCTTCGCATAGTCGCGGGCGGCTTCGTAGGCGCCCACGGCGGTTCCCACGCTGAGGGCGGCGATGGAGATGCGCCCACCGTCCAGAATTTTGAGCGACTGAATGAAGCCCTCGCCCACTTCCCCCAGGCGCTGGCTGTCGGGGATGACGCAGTCTTGAAAAATGAGTTCGGCAGTTTCGGAAGCCCGCATCCCGAGCTTATCTTCCTTGCGTCCGGCGGTGAAGCCCGGCGTCCCCTGTTCCACGATGAACGCCGTGGCCCCGTGCTTGTCGTCCGGCTCGCCCGTGCGGACGATAACCACGGTCACGTTGCCGCTCTTGCCGTGCGTAATGAAGTTTTTGGAACCATTCAGCGTCCAGTTGTCGCCGTTTTTTACGGCCACAGTACGCATATTGCCGGCGTCGGAACCCGTGTTGGGTTCGGTCAGGCCCCAGGCTCCGATCCACTGACCGGAAGCCAGCTTGGGCAGGTAATTTTGCTTTTGTTCTTCGTTGCCAAACATTAAAATATGGTTGGTACAAAGCGAATTATGCGCCGCCAGCGAAAGACCAATGGAAGGATCTACTTTAGAAAGCTCGATGAGTGCGGCCACGTACTCGCGATAGCCTAGGCCCGAGCCGCCGTACTCGACGGGTACGAGGATGCCCATCAGGCCCAGTTCGCCCATTTGATGCATGATTTCGGCGGGAAAGTATTGCGCCTCGTCCCACTCGCGAATATTGGGACGGATGGACCGCTCGGCGAAGTCACGGACGGTCTCTTCGATGAGAGCTTGATTTTCGGCGGTTTCAGTATTCATTTTACTAGTTTCTTAAAAAGACGAAGTGTGAATTTATTAGCAAATTACAGTATTAAATCGAGTAGTGGGCGGTAAATTTATGGCTGGAAGCCTGCTTAAAGACTAAAGCTGTCCGCCAAACGCCACGTTTTCTTGGAAAAAGAACTATTTTTGGGCTACAAACGCGATAAATCCCTGCAAAGTACAACTTGGGGGTAAGCGCTATCAATTACTTAACACTAATTATTCCAAATCCATGAAAATTGCAGTAGTAGGAACCGGATACGTCGGTCTGGTGACAGGAACTTGTTTTGCCGAGACGGGTAATCAGGTTGTTTGTGTCGATATTGACGAGAACAAAATCAGTCGACTCAATAAGGGGGAAGTCCCTATTTACGAACCGGGACTGGACGTGCTTTTCGACCGCAACGTGTCGGAAGGACGCCTGAAATTTACGACCAACCTCGCCGAAGGGATTAAGGAAGCCCAAATCATCTTCCTGGCCCTGCCCACGCCACCCGGTGAAGATGGCTCCGCCGATTTGAAATACATCCTGAAAGTCGCCGATGATCTAGGTCCGTTGTTAGAACACTATGCGGTGGTTGTAGACAAAAGCACCGTTCCCGTTGGTACGGCAGAGAAAGTCCGCGCGGCTATCGCTAAAAACGCTAAGGTCGAATTCGATGTGGTGTCCAATCCCGAATTTCTGCGCGAAGGCGTAGCGGTGGAAGATTTCATGAAACCCGACCGGGTGGTCGTGGGTACGAACTCACCCAAAGCTCAGAAAACGATGGAAAAGCTCTACGCGCCGCTGGTGCGGCAGGGTAATCCGGTGATTTTCATGGATGAGCGCTCCGCCGAAATGTCCAAGTACGCGGCCAACTCTTTCCTGGCGATGAAGATTACCTTCATGAACGAAATCGCCAATCTGTGCGAAAAAGTAGGGGCTAACGTGGACGACATCCGGCGTGGCATCGGTACCGATAGCCGTATTGGCAAGCGATTCCTGTTTGCGGGCATTGGCTACGGGGGCAGTTGTTTTCCCAAGGATGTACAGGCGCTGGCCAAAACTTCCCGCGACTACGACTACGATTTCCGTATTCTCAATTCGGTCATGGCGGTCAATGAAGATCAGAAAAAACGGCTCATGCCGCTGGTACATGATTACTTCGAGGGTGAATTGAAAGACAAAACGATTGCCGTGTGGGGCTTGGCCTTTAAGCCCTACACCGATGACATCCGCGAAGCGCCGGCTTTGGAAAATATCAAAGTTCTGCTGGAAGCGGGCGCAAAGGTTACAGTCTACGACCCCGAAGCGATGGACAACGTGAAACGGGTATTTGGCGACGAGGTCACGTTCTGCCACACGCCCTACGCTGCGCTCGACGACGCCGACGCGCTGATGATCTTCACCGAATGGCCTCAGTTCCGCACGCCGGACTTTGAGAAAATGGATAAATTAATGAAAAACAAGGTCGTCTTTGATGGCCGCAACCTCTACGAACTGGACGTGATGCGCGAGATGGGCTACACTTATTATAGCATAGGACGCGAAGCGGTCAACACGTTCCAAAACCAAACTGCATGAAAAGAACATTAATTACCGGAGCCGCAGGATTTTTAGGTTCCCACCTTTGCGACCGTTTTATCAAGGAAGGTCATCACGTAATCGCGATGGATAACCTTATTACGGGCGATATGCGCAACATCGAACACCTGATGCCGGACCCGAATTTCGAGTTTTACCACCACGATGTCACGAAATTCGTTCACGTGCCGGGCGAACTGGATTACATTCTGCATTTTGCCTCGCCCGCCAGCCCGATCGACTACCTCAAAATCCCGATCCAAACGCTGAAAGTGGGCGCGATGGGAACCCATAATTTGCTTGGTTTGGCCAAAGCCAAAGGTTCCCGTTTTATCATTGCTTCTACCTCAGAGGTCTATGGTGATCCACTGGTGCATCCGCAGACAGAGGAATACTGGGGCCACGTCAACCCCATCGGTCCGCGCGGCTGTTACGACGAGGCCAAGCGCTATCAGGAGGCCATCACAATGGCCTACCACCGCTACCACGGACTGGAAACGCGGATTGTGCGGATTTTTAACACCTACGGCCCCCGGATGCGCTTGAACGATGGGCGCGTGCTTCCCGCTTTCATTGGGCAGGCCCTGCGCGGCGAAGATTTGACCATCTTCGGCGATGGTTCGCAGACCCGTGCGTTTTGTTATGTTTCCGATTTAGTGGAAGGAATCTATCGCCTCTTGCTGAGCGACTACGCCTATCCCGTCAATATCGGCAATCCGTCGGAAATCACGATCAAGGAATTTGCCGAAGAAATTATCAAGCTCACCGGAACCGACCAAAAGGTTATTTACAAAGATCTCCCGCAGGACGACCCCAAGCAGCGACAGCCAGACATCACCAAGGCGCAGGAACTGTTGGATTGGGAACCCAAAGTGCTACGCGACGAAGGCTTGCGAATTACCTACGATTATTTCAAAAGCCTACCCGAAGAGCGGCTTTACGAGGATTCGGAACACCGGGGATTCGAGGCGTTTAGCAAAAGCGTGTAGAGATACTTTTTGTTGCGGCTGGAAGCGATGGCGATAGTGTTTTTTGACGCCAAGAATATTCAAGGATATTAGAAAAGCCCTTCCGCAATGGAGGGGCTTTTCTGTTAAATTCCATCGGTATGAATCGTGGAGTGAGCGGAACAGATTGTTGCTGATCCTCCCCATATACGTAAATGATAATAGAATGTAATAGCTTTTGAATAGAATGGAACGGTATTGTTAGGGTATAAAGACGTTACTAGTGATTGATAGTAAGGCTGTTAATCAATTTAAATATTTTTTATACAGAACCAAATAATTTCATATTATGAAAACATTGAAAAACACTCTCGTCCTAATGCTGGCGGTGCTGATGTCGACACCGCTCTTGGCCCAGCGCTACACCGTAACTTCAAACCGGGACATGTCCGCTCCATTCGATAGCTACAAAAACTACGGTTGGGCCAAGCACGTGACTACCACCAATAGTCTAGCTTATGCTATAAATGACCTAACTCTGAAGACCAAAATCCAGCATGCTGTCGCCCACGAACTCAAGGCGCGAAACATGAACATGAATCAAAGCAATCCCGATGTGCTGGTCAACTTCCGGGTCTTTGAGAAGCCCGTGACTGTAAAGGAAGCCGATGGCTATTTTCACGATGCCGAATACTGGGGAACCGACGAAGTGCGAAACAATTCCCTAGGAAGTTTACCTTATGCATCTACGTACAATGAAAACGACACAGAATATTTCCTGGATAAGGGCACAATCATGGTGCAACTCGTCGATGCTAAGAAAGGAGTAGTAGTTTGGCAGGGGTACGCCAGCGGTCTGACCGACGGCAACACCTTTGACCGTGACCCTGACCACGTTGCTAAGGCCGTCCGTTTGATTTTCGACAAACTGGATTTGGCATTAAACGAGTAAGTGCAAAGGCGCGATACGGCGATGCTGCTGCTTCAGCTAGAGCCTCCACTGTAATAGTACGCACAAAAGAAGCCCTTCCACTGTGGAAGGGCTTCTTTTGTGATAAAAGCGGTTAAAACGACATATCGTTGATTGGCTAATTCGTAGCTAAGCCGGGATTTATTGAGGCTAAGCTACACTTCCATGATGTCTTTCTCCTTGGCATCGAAGATTTTGTCGATTTTGTCGGTATGTTCATCGGTTAGCTTTTGCACGCGGTCCTCACCGATTTTCACCATATCTTCCGACACGCCATCTTTGGTCAGTTTGCGGATGGAGTTGTTGGCGTCCTGCCGCACGTTGCGGATATTCACCTTAGCCGTTTCGACCTCCTGCTTCACGCGTTTTACCAATTCATGGCGACGTTCTTCGGTAAGCGGCGGCACCGACAGGCGAATGATTTCGCCGTCGTTGTTGGGCGAAAGGCCGATGTTGCTGTTGCGAATAGCCTTCTCAATGTCAGCAATCAGGCGTTTTTCGAAGGGCTTGATAACCAGCGTCCGGGCATCGGGCGTATTGACCGAAGCCACGTTTTGCAGTGGTGAAGGCGAACCATAATACTCTACCTGAATGCCTTCCAGCATTTGGGGCGAGGCTTTACCTGCGCGGATTTTGCCCAGTTCGATGGCCAAGTGTTTCAGGGCTCCGTCCATCGTTTCCTGAGCCGATTCAAGATAAATTTCTACTTCTTCCATGTTTTTAATTTTGAATGAGCGAATGATAGAATGATAGAATATTGCTTACGCATGTTATTCTATCATCGCCGGGAGACCGCCTCGGGGCTCCCCGCCGTCTATCATTCTAAATTCTACTAATTTACTTCTTACGCTTCATTCGATACCAGCGTTCCCACTTCGTCACCCATGACCAGATTATAAAAGTTGCCGGGCTTATTCATGTCAAAGACGATGATGGGTAAATTATTTTCCTTACATAGAGCAAAGGCGGTCATATCCATGATTTTCAGATTCTTGGCCAATGCTTCATCGAAAGAAAGATGCTTGTACTTGATCGCCAGCGGGTCTTTTTCGGGATCGGCGGTATAGACGCCATCCACGCGGGTGCCTTTCAGCACTATTTCTGATTCTGACTCGATGGCCCGGAGGGCGGCGGTCGTGTCGGTGGTGAAATAGGGATTTCCCGTTCCTGCGCCGAAAATAACGATGCGTTTTCTTTCGAGGTGGCGGATGGCCCGCCGACGAATCAGCGGTTCGCAGACCTGCTCCATTTTAATGGCCGACATCAGCCGGGTAACCATGCCGTGTTTTTCCAGCGAACTCTGCACCGCCATGCCATTGATGACCGTGGCCAGCATTCCCATGTGGTCGCCCTGCACGCGGTCGATGCCGGATTTTTCAACGGAGGCACCGCGAAAAATATTGCCGCCGCCGATAACGATGGCGATTTCTACACCTGCGTCGTACACCCGGCGGATTTCCTGGGAATAGGTGTCAAGTACGTTGAAGTCGATAACCTGGCTTTTGTCACCGCCGTTGAGGGCTTCGCCGCTGAGTTTGAGGAGAATTCGCTTGTACTTGGGCTGGGGCATGGGGAAGTTTTGGGAAATGGTCGCGCAAAATAAAGACTAGCCGGGCATAATTACAAGTCGTTCAGGCAAACTCTATCAGCACTTGGTTCTTTTCGACGCTGCTGCCCGCCTCGGTGCGAATAGTTTTTACGGTTGCTTCGGCGGGGGCTTTGATGGCATTTTCCATTTTCATCGCCACGAGTACCAGCAGCGTGTCGCCCTTCTGAACGATGTCGCCCACCTGCACGGCGATATTCTGGATCAGGCCGGGCATGGGGGCTTTTATTTCGTTGATTTTGCTACTGACTGCCTGGCTCATGCCCATGCTTTCGAGCAGGAGATCGAAGCGATTTTTAGCCGAAGAAGTCAGGAGTTGGCCGTTGATTTTTAAAGTTGTTTTTTTGGTAGTGGCGTCGTGTTCCACGACTTCGACGTTGAAAGAGCGATTTTGCCAGATGACGTGAAAGTGATGGGGGCTGAGTTGCGCCACATCGCCGTCGAATAGCGCATCGTTCAGATACCAGCCATCTTTTTCTTGTTTCACCTCAAACTCTTGCGAGTCGTTCACTTTGATTTTCAGCATTTTGAAATAAATTTTTACAAAGTACGCTCCGGCTCCAAAACCACTTTCCTTGCTTTCCTTTTGCGGTTTATCATATAAACACCCGCCAGAATCACCGCCGTCCCTTCCCACTGCTGTAAGCCGACGGTTTCGCCGTCCATCAATCCCCACGACAAGGCTACAATGGGCATGAGGTACGTGACCGAAGCAGCAAAAACAGCGCTGGATAGTTGAATAACGCGGTTGAAAATGACCGACATCAGACCGGAGGCCAATACGCCTAAACTTAGCAAATAAGACGAGGGAAGGAGATTTGTGGGTTCAGCCATTTTGCTGAAGAAATCGGTAAAGAGCAAGATACCGAAAGATAGCGGTCCTACGCCCGCGAAAATCCAGGCCGTGGACACGACGGGCGATAGTTTGGCGTAATACTTGGAAACGATGTTGATGTTGGTGCCGTAACATAAAGTGGCCAATACGATGAAGATCGCGTAGAAATTGACTTCGGGAATGGCCACGCCAGCCTTAGTGAATATCAGCATGAGAGCTCCCGACAAGGCGATAACCAGCCCAAGAATTTGCGTCCGGTTGGTTTTTTTTGCAAAAAGCCACACCCCGATCAACATCGTGAACATGGGACTTGTGGCATTGAGCGTCCCAGCCAGGGCACTGCTAATTTCGCTCCCGGCTTTGGCAAAAAGAAAAGCAGGGATGAAATAGCCCAACAGACCCGATACGAAAAACAAACCCATAAGATGTTTGGGAATGGTTTTCCAGCTACGAACCAGTACCGGAACGAAGAAAACAAACGCCAGAAACACGCGCCCGGCGGCTACCTCAGTGACAGAATAAACGTGCAGACTTTTCTTAATGAGAATAAAGGAACTGCCCCACACCAAGGCCAGCAAAACGAGCAGCCCCCAGGCGAGCAATGGGACCGGGTTTTCGGCGGGAGACGTTTTCTTACTCATAGGGCAAAGACTTCTGCTTCGCCAAACACCTCGCTGATTTCGTACAAAATCTCGTTCAGTTCGTCAAAAGACATACTCTGCACTAGGCGCATTCGGTAGGGCTTGAAGTGATCCAGGCCCCGGAAGTAGTTGGTGTAGTGGCGGCGCATTTCAAATACACCGGTGATCTCGCCCTTCCAGCGCACCGAGAAATCGAGGTGGCGGCGGCAGACTTCCACCCGCTCGGCCAGCGTGGGTGGTGCGAGGGTTTGGCCCGTGGCGAGGTAGTGCTTTATTTCGTTAAAAATCCAGGGGTAGCCAATGGCCGCCCGGCCTACCATAATGCCGTCCACGCCGTAGCGGTTTTTGTATTCCAGAGCTTTCTGCGGACTGTCGATGTCGCCATTGCCAAAGATCGGAATCGTGACGCGGGGATTTTCCTTAATCCGGCCGATGAGCGTCCAGTCGGCGCTGCCTTTGTACATCTGCACGCGCGTGCGTCCGTGAACGGTAAGGGCCTGAATGCCGATGTCCTGCAAGCGCTCGGCCACATCCAGAATGTTCTTGGTGGAATCGTCCCAACCGAGGCGGGTCTTGACGGTCACGGGAAGTTGCGTGGCTTTGACCACTGCTTCGGTCATACGCACCATTTTGGGGATGTCCTGCAACAGAGCAGCCCCCGCGCCCCGGCAGGCCACATTTTTGACAGGACAGCCATAGTTGATGTCGACCAAATCGGGATGGGCCCGGGTAGCAATTTCGGCGCAGGAGCGCATGGTATCCACATCGCTGCCAAACAATTGGATACCGATGGGCCGTTCGTACTCAAAGATGTCCAGCTTCTGCACGCTCTTGGCCGCATCGCGGATCAAGCCTTCGGAAGAAATAAACTCCGTGTACATCAAATCTGCCCCGTTTTCCTTGCAAACAGCCCGGAAGGGCGGATCACTCACATCCTCCATCGGGGCCAGCAGCAACGGAAAATCGGGGAGTTGTATGGAGCCAATCTGTGTCATTTTTGTCTTTTTGTTTAACTGTTTAAGCGTTTAGTTGATTAGTTATAACGTTAATCTTGAATCGCCATACCTGCAAATTTGCACTTCAAAGTTCCGCATACCTATCAAGTTTTTTATAGAAAACTCAAATCTCAATCTACCGTTTTGTAAAAGCATCTCTGAACAAACAAACGTCCCCGCACACAAATAATTAAACCACTAAACAACCCCGCAACTCCACAATTAAGCCCTAAATTTACGCCAAATATGCAACACACTCCTCACACCCCTCTTTCTTCCCGCGTCCCCAACACCTGGCGGAGCCTTCTGGTTCTGGTGGGTTTTATTTTGGTGGGCATGTCAGTAGGGAACATGCTGGCTGTGCTTTTTCTGATGAAATTCCTGGGTGGCGATGGCGGGATGGCAGGGATAGAAATCATTACGAAGCTCATTCAAATGCCCGAGGAAGTACCCAACGGTTGGTATGGGCTGATGATTTTGCAGGCTACGGCCCACGTCTCCACCTACCTGATTCCGCCTTTGTTGTACTGGATATACATCGAGCGGCGCCGTCTGCTGGAATTCCAAACGCGTAGCTTCACGCCGCCGCAATTTTGGGGTTTAGCGCTGTTGGTTGTGCTGGCTTTCATGCCACTCAACGGCCTGATCATCGAGTGGAATCAGGGCATGGTATTGCCCGATTTTCTTAACGGTGTGGAGCAATGGATGCGCGATAAAGAAGATCAACTGGCGGGGTTGACCGAATTTCTGACCAATTTCGAAACCCCTACCCAATTTGCAGTAGCGATGGTAGTCATAGGAATTCTTCCCGCTATCGGGGAGGAGGTGCTTTTTCGGGGGGTGCTACAGCGTAAGCTGATGGAGCATTGGGTGAGTCCGCACCTGGCAATTTGGGTGGCCGCCGCCATATTCAGCGCCATCCACGTACAGTTCTACGGATTTATCCCAAGAATGCTGCTGGGCGCTTTGTTTGGCTATTTATATTATTGGTCAGGAAGCCTTTGGGTAGCTATCTTTGCCCATTTCGTCAACAATGGCTTTATGGTACTTATGCTCTACCTCTATCACCAAAAAATGGTCGACTACAACATAGAAGACAACGAATCGGTCCCCTGGAGCGCAGCTCTGGTTTCTCTGGTTGTCACAGCTGCTTTATTATTCGCAGCCTGGAAACGTAGCAAAACTAGAAGCTTCACTTAACACATGGTTTTTTATTTACTAATTCACTAATCCAAAATTGACCTCAATGGCAAAAGTAAAAGTAGGAGTCGTAGGAACCGGATTCATTGGCCCCGCCCACATCGAGGCGTTGCGCCGCCTGCCCAATGTAGAAGTGGTCGCACTCTGCGAAGTCACAGCGGAATTGGCCGCTGAGAAGGCAAAGTCGCTGGGCATCGAGCGATCCTACACCTTTGACGAATTATTGAAGCAGGACGACATCCAGAGCATTCACATCTGCACCCCTAATTTCCTGCACTATTCCCAATCCAAAGCTGCGCTGGAAGCAGGCAAGCACGTAATTTGTGAAAAACCGCTGGCCAAAGACCTGGCTGAGGCCAAGGAACTGGTGGAGTTAGCTGCCAAGACTGGCTTGGTGAACGCCGTGCATTTCAATTTGCGCTACTATCCACTAGTTCGCCAAATGAAAGTGATGCGGGAGAAAGGCGAGCTGGGCGAGGTCTATTCCGTGATCGGTTCCTATTTGCAGGATTGGCTGTTCTACGAGACCGACTACAACTGGCGGCTCGAACCCGACAAATCGGGCGACTCACGGGCCATCGCCGACATCGGCTCCCACCTGATGGATATTTTGGAATACATCACCGGACTGAAAACCGTGGCGGTGATGGCAGATTTCAACACCATTCACAAAACCCGCAAGAAGCCGCTCAAAGAAGTAGAGACCTACTCGGGTAAAATTCTGAAACCCGAAGACTACGCCGACGTCCCGATCAACACCGAAGACCACGCCAACGTACTGTTGCGCTTCGACAACGGCAACCGGGGCGTCATCACAGTTTCCCAGGTATCGGCGGGCCGCAAGAACCGCATGGCTCTGGAAATTTCGGGTTCCAAGAAAACATTCAGCTTCAATTCCGAGAGCCCGAACGAACTCTGGATCGGTAACCGCGACGGTTACAACGAAACCCTCCTGCGTGACCCATCGCTCGTCCACCCCGAGGCCAGTTCCGTCATCTCCTTCCCCGGCGGCCACAACGAAGGCTTTCCCGACACCTCCAAGCAGATGTTCAAAGAGGTTTACGCCGCCATCGAAGCTGGAAAACAACCGGAAAACCCCACCTTCCCCACCTTTGCCGACGGCTACCGTGAGCTTTTGATTTGTGAGAAGATCTTGGAAAGTGCTCGGGGGGAGAAGTGGGTTACCATTTAATTGCGACGGGGTCGCCCGTGCGATGAGAGATTGAGTGAATGAGAGAATATTGGATTCGGACATTTAGAAACTGTTCATTCATACTTCTCTGTTCTCATTCTCCATTCACTCATTCACAATTGAAAATTATGGACAAAGATTGGTGGGTCGAGGAAGGCGGCGAGGGTTATCAGGTAAAGTCTGAATTTGCGGATGCGATGAAGCTTCGAACCAAAAAGCTTGTTCTGCGACACATCAAACTTTATCAAGCTTTGCCCGCATCGGAAGAAGCTCGCATTATTGGTAAGCAGCTTTTGCGCTCGGCTTCATCGACCGGGGCTAACTATCGAGCTGCCTGTCGTGCAAGAAGTCAAGCCGAGTTTTTTCCAAAGCTGTCAATTGCCATTGAAGAAGCCGACGAATCATTGTTTTGGCTTGAAATTTTGGAAGAAGCAGGTATCGTCGAAATAAGAAAGTTGGCATCGATCAAAGCAGAGACAACAGAAATTCTTAAAATACTAGCCAAAGCAAGATTCACACTGAAAGAGAAATCTTAAAAATTCTCTCATTCTCTCATTCTCTCAATCACTCATTCAAAATTAAAAATATGAAAACCTTAAAAGGCCCCGCCATATTTTTGGCCCAATTCATGGGCGACGAAGCCCCATTCAACACGCTGGAAGGCGTTGCCCAATACATGGCTGACCTCGGCTATGTGGGCATTCAAATCCCAACCTGGGACGCCCGCTGCATCGACTTGAAGCAAGCCGCCGAGTCGAAGACTTACTGCGATGAGTACAAAGGCAAACTCAAAGACATCGGCGTGGAGGTGACCGAACTTTCCACGCATTTGCAGGGGCAACTCGTAGCCTCACACCCGGTGTATGATGATATGTTCGATGGCTTTGCCGCGCCCGAGGTGCGCAATAACCCTAAGGCCCGGCAGGCCTGGGCGGTCGAGCAGCTTACTATGGCCGCCAAAGCCAGCCAGAACCTGGGACTGACCGCCTGCGCCAGCTTTTCGGGTGCGCTGGCTTGGCCGTATATGTACCCCTGGCCGCAGCGGCCGCAGGGTTTGGTGGAAACGGCTTTTGCGGAACTAGCCAAGCGCTGGAAACCGATCCTGGATACTTTTGAAGACTGTGGAGTCGATGTTTGCTACGAGCTGCATCCGGGTGAGGATTTGTTCGACGGCGCGACCTTTGAGCGCTTCCTGGATGCCGTCGATGGCCATGCCCGCGCTAATATCCTTTATGATCCCAGTCATTTTGTCTTGCAACAGTTAGACTACTTGGCGTTCATTGACTTGTACCACGACCGTATCAAAGCCTTCCACGTCAAAGACGCCGAATTCAATCCCACGGGCAGGCAGGGCGTGTACAGCGGCTTTGCGGGCTGGGCCGATAGGGCCGGACGCTTCCGCTCGCTGGGCGACGGACAGGTGGATTTTTCCGGAATTTTCTCCAAACTCTCGCAGTACGACTACGGTAGCTGGGCGGTATTGGAATGGGAATGCTGCATCAAGTCGCCCGCGCAGGGCGCCTCCGAAGGCGCGCCCTTTATCGAAAGCCACATCATCGAAGTGACCGACAAAGCCTTCGACGACTTCGCCAGCGCCGGGGCGGATGAGGACTTCAACCGGAAGGTGTTGGGGTTGTAAGGGGAGCCCTTCGACCGCCCGGCGGCCCGGTACGTTCAGGCGGGCGGGGCCGTCCTACGGTGACAGGGTGGAGGAAATCAAAAAGCGGACGTCGGGATTTTATTTTCCCAGCGTCCGCTTTTTGATTTTCAACTGTCAACTGTCCATTCTTCTCTAAACTACATTGCCCCGTTCACAAACTCGATCGTGTCTACGGCGAACAGCGGCTTGCCTTTCGGATCAGGATTCTTGAAAACAAAGTAGAGGTCACGCTGGCGGTTGTCGGCCGGGACTTGCAGCGGGATGGTCACTTCGCCCATCGTTCCCTGCTTCACCTCGGCCGAACCGATGCTGGGACCATCGGGTTTATCGAGGTGAACCTCGATGGTGCCGCCCGAGGTCATGCCTTCGTTGGTAAAGACGGCGGCTTTGAGTTGGCTGATACCCGTCAGGTCGATGTCCTTAAAGACCATGTTGCTGTTGTTGGTATTAGCGACCACGACCTCTGAACCCGTCGGCAGCTTGTACTTCATGTAATTTCTGCCACCATCCAGGGCGTTGGCCTTCATCTTGGCGGGACGCAGCGCGACGGACTTGGTCGTCGTCAGCGGGCCGATGGTGCCGTTGCCTTTGTCGGTATAGCTGGCGGTGAGAACGTAGGAGCCGGGCTTATTCTTGGCTTCGGGCGTGAAGGTGCTGGCCAGCGGTTCGCGCTTGGCCTGCTTTTTCTCATCGGCCAGCGACAGGATGTACTTCACCATGTCCTGCGCTTCCTCGGTCTTCAACTGCGGGTGGGCGGCCATGGCCTGTTCGCCCCACACGCCGCCGCCGCCTTTGATGACTTTCTCGGCCAGGAACTTCGGCGCGTTGACGTCTTTCTGATACTTCTTGGCGACGTCCATATAGGCCGGACCGATGGATTTTTTGTCGATGCTGTGGCAAGCTTTGCAGTCGCTCAGCTCGATCAGGCGCTTGCCCGTGGCGAAGCCCGTGTTGGCCTGGTGGCCCTGCGCCAGCATCGTTTTGTCGAAGCCCTCCATGTAGTCCAGCGTTACCAGCACATCGTTCTGATCGACGCCTTTGGCCAGCGTTCCATCTTCTTTATCTTTCACCGTCACGTCGTAGGCGACGGGTTTTTTGTCAAAATAGAAAGACTTGTTGCCCTTCACGGCGATTTCCACGTCGGGAACGTCGTTGCCCGCCTTCACCATGACATTGGACGTGGCAGCGTTGCCCTTGGCGTCGGTCACTTTGAGCGTGGCAGTGTACTGGCCGGGTTTGGTGTAAGTGTAGGTCGGATTGGCCTCCGTGCTTTTGGGCAGGCCGGGGCCGAAGTTCCATTCGTACTTCACGGCGTCTTTGTCGTAATCCATCGAACCTTTCGAGGAGAAGGCCACTTTCAAAGGCACGGCACCCACTTTATTTTCGGCGGCAGCCATCGTGACGGGTGTGCGATTGCCGGCATTGTAGGTGATGTGCGCTAAGCGGGCTTCGTCGTTCTGGGCAAACCAGTTGCTGCCGTATTCCAGCGTGTAGAGCGAACCGTCGTTGGCAAACTGCATATCGATCAGGTGGTTGAAATTGGTGGATGGCATAAATCGCTCCATCGACACAAAATCACCGTTGGGGGCCATCGTCACGGGATTGACCCAGCCCCGAATCCAATCGTAGGCGAAGAATTTGCCGTCGTAGTATTTCGGAAACTTTACCTTGGAATCCTTGTAGTCGTCGGAATAATAGACGGGACCACCCATCGCGTTCCGTCCGCCTTTACCCACTATATCGCCAAACTCCGGTGAATCGGCGTAGGGATAGTAGATAAACGCCTTGTTGGCGGGGGGCAATTCTTTCAAACCCGTGTTCTTCGGCGAATCGTTGATCGGCTTAGCGGGATCGTACTTCGGGCCTGATTCGTTGGTAGCGAAATCGAAGTGGTTGTAAGCTCGGTTGTCGGCGACGAATAACGGCCAGCCGTAGTACCCGGCCTTTCGAGCCTGGTTCATTTCGTCGTAGCCGCGCGGGCCGCGTCCCTCCTTATCTTCACCCGCGTCGGGGCCGACCTCGCCCCAATAGAGGTAGCCATTGCGCTGATCCACTGAAATGCGGTAAGGGTTACGGTTGCCCATGACGTAAATCTCAGGCCGGGCGTTGGGGGTGCCTTTCGGGAAAAGATTGCCTTCGGGAATGTCATATCCCTCATCAGTGCGGGGCGTGATGCGCATGATCTTACCGCGCAGGTCATTGGTGTTGGACGACGTTTTCCGCGCGTCGAAACCGACCATCTCCGCCCGGCCATCCATTGGGCCGTAGCCGTCGGACTTGAAGGGGTTGGTATCGTCGCCCGCCGAGAGGAACAGGTTGCCTTTGCTATCCCAGGCGATGGAGCCGCCCGTGTGGCAGCAGCCGGTGCGCTTCACGGGTACCCGCAACAGTTCCTGTTCGGTAGAGAGCAGTAGCGTGTCTTTGGTCGTGTCGTACTTGAAGCGCGAGAGGTGCTGCGCGGTATCAGCGGCGCTCGACAGCGGCGAGTAGTACATATACACCCACTTGTTTTCGTTGAACTTCGGGTCGATGTTCAGACCCATGAGGCCATACTCAAACTGGGTAAAGACGGGTACCTGGGCTACGACTTTGATCTTGCCCGTTTTGGGGTTGTAAAGTTTCAGCTTGCCTTTCCGCTCGGTAAACAGCACGCGCTGATCGTCCAGCACGGCCAATTCAGTGGGTTCGTCCAGGTCCGAAACCAGGATTTGCCGCACGAAGCGGTTTTCCTCGGGGCGTGACTTGGTGTAATCCAAGTTAGCGGCCATCGCCCACTTCATGCCGCCCAGCAGGTGCTTGATATAGACTGGGTTGGAATACATTTCGTCGGTGTGACCGAAATTGGTGTAAAACGCCTTGCCGCCTTCGAATTCGTGGTACCAGGCCATCGGGTGATCGTCGCCCATTTGGCCTTCTTTGTAAGAATTCTCGTCGATCTTAACCAGAACGGTCACGTCTTTATTGAAATCCTTGAAGTCATAGAATTCGTCCTTCACCGTCCACTTATCGGGGAAGCCCTCCATCGACGGGTTGCTGCGGTTGACGACATAAGCCTCGCCCGTCTGAATGTTGTTTTTGGGGTGGCTGGCAAACCAGCCGCCCGCCAGGCGATTGTACCAGGGCCACCCGTACTCGGTGTCGGCAGCGGCGTGGATGCCCACGTAGCCGCCCCCGGCCTGAATGTAGCGCTCGAAAGCCACCTGTTGGACGTCGTCCAGCACGTCGCCGGTGGTGCTGAGCCACACGACTTCGCTGTATTTTTTCAGATTATCATCGGTGAAAAGGTCGGCGTTGGTGGTCGTGTCCACGGCAAAGCCGTTTTCCTTACCCAACTGCATGATGAGCTTGTTGCCCACCGCGATGGAATTGTGGTGGTAGCCCTTCGTCTTGGAAAAGACCAGCACCCGCTTGCCCCCCGCTGACTGCGCCGTGGCGAAGCCGAGGCTCAGGCCACAGCCCACTGTCAGCATGAGCAAGGCTTTATGAATGAATTTTTTACACAAAATGTACATGGATTGAATTTGATTAGGAATTGAATACGTAAAAGTAACAGCGGGCCAGCCGATAAGTTTAAGAAAGGGCTCGATCCTCTTGTCGCCTGCCCAACCCCAAAGGTAACAAGGAAACGGCAAGGTTCGGGGAAATCTTATGGTTTTTTGGGGAAGGGGAGGGGCAGACGTTAGACAATAGAAAAAGCGGCCTCCCTTTTTCGGGGAGGCCGCTTTCTTCTCTGTTTTTTATTGCGTATTACTTGGCCGGGTACTTCACCACGAAAGCGCTGCGCTCCCCGCTGGCTGTGAACGTCCTTCCGGCGAGCGTGGTGGTACCCTGGAAAGTGCCCGTCAGGAGAATCTCCCCATTCGGACCGAGGGCGATGCAACTTACCTGTTCATGACCCGGCCCGCCCGCCGTTTTCACCCACGCCACCTTGCCATTGTTGGTTAATTTAACCAGCACGAGGTCATCCCCCCCGTTGGTAGCGACCAGCTGCCCAGCCACCTTACTCTGCCAACTGAAGTTCCCCGCCACGTACACGTACCCATTTGTATCGATCACTAGGCTACGGCCGCTTCCCTCGGTTTGAACTTTATTGACAATCCACTGGATTTGGCCATCGGCATCTAATTTAGCAATAAAATTATCCATATTCACCGGGGCGTTCGGCATTTGATCCTCCGAAATCAAAGGGGTGGTGCCAAAAGTGGCTTCGCTGTTGCTGAACATTCCTGCCACGTACACATTGCCGGCCGCATCGGTGGCCACATCACTGAACCCATCAGGCCCTTTACCACCCATCCGCTGCGCCCACCGATAGTTGCCTTCTTGATCATACTTAATTACGAACCCATCCGTCATGAGACCCAAAATGCTCCTTGGGTCGATTCGAGAAATGAGGCGCTCACTCCCTACCAGCAGCGTGTCCATGAACATTCCGGCCAGGTAGGCGTTGCCTTCGCCATCGACCGCAACGCTTTGTCCATAACTTGACCCGCCCTGGGGCCGCCTGAGCCATTGAAGGACGCCCTTCTCATCGTACTTGGCAAGAAAAGCAGTAGTGGCTCCATAGGGCGAAAAAGGCTGGCGGGAGTCCGCGCTTCCCCAATGGCCCGCTACATAGGCGTTCCCCTCCCGGTCAAGGGTCATGTTCCAGCCAAGGTCATGATATCCCTGCCCTATCTGCACGGCCCACAAGGGGGTTCCCCCGGCATCGTATTTTACGAGGAAAGCCCCTTGATTTCTAGCTTCCAGTGTCGTGTTTCCGAAGCGAACCTTTCCCTTGAATGTGCCCGTAGCGTACACGCTACCGTCGATGCTGACCGCCAACCTGCCAATGAGGTTTACTGCCGAACCTTCTGATTGCCGGGTCCACTGCCATGCGCCTGAGGCGTCGTATTTTGCGATGAAGCCGTTCATCTCGCCCTTGGCTGCGAAGACATGGCCTTCAAAGGCGATGGTGTCGCTGAAACTGCCGCCTACAAACACGTTGCCTTGCGTGTCGGCGGCAATGCTGCTCGTTTCAGCCCTGCCTGAAGATTGGATTTGCCAAGCTAGGCTGTCAGCTTTTGCATAGATAACTTTCTGAGGCAGAGTACACGTTTGTGGATGGTACATTGCTCTAATCTCCGCAGTACATGTGCCAACGGTGAAAAAAAGTACTGCAACAACCAGCTTGATACTCGGGGTTTTAAACGTCATTGTTTCGCGTCAATCTCTCCATGATCCATCTGCGGCGACGAAAGCGTCAAAATGACTTTCATTGGTTAGATAATGCCTGGTAAAAGCGACAACCGATGCCATTTCGGGAAGTGTCCTCTGCTCGCGTGGGGCCGCTTCGTGATTGAGGCAAGCCCGAAAGTTCGTAGGGTAGAGTATAACGGTAAATCTGCCCTCGTGCATTAGGTAGTAGTGCGGATTGTTAGTCTGGTAGTAGTAAACAGGCTCGAATTGATTATTGTACTCTCTCTCTAAGCTGCGTTTGAGGGAATCCATACTTTCCCGGTGGTAGAAACTCACCGCTTCTACCATATTTTTTTCGAGGATTGAATCCGCTATTCCCGGGAAATGTGTGATCTGTATTTCCTTACAACTTCGACCATCCACCCTTGCTATTCGGCCACCCCACATTTTCTCGTTTAATGAGAACAGTTTCTCGGCATCTCCAACGGTCATCGGAAGGGTGAATTCGTATCCATCGTGTCGCAAGCGGATCTTCTCCCTCTTCGCTTGACATCCGCCAAGCAGCATAAGCAGCAACAGGACGAAATGATTCTTCATGTTACTTTGGGCTGAGACCGGGTACGTTGGTGGGAACCATCCTTTCATTGGCGCCAGGAACCCCGCCATCGGATTTAATATATTGCAAACCCCCATTACTGTAATAACCGTTAAGTATATCTATATATTTAGACAAAGCTAGGCCCGAACCAGCCAAATGCCAATACCATGGAAGTGAATTATAAGCATTAATGCCCTTGCCATTATTGAATATATCCATAGCTACATCAATATTGTAGTTAGCATCATTTGGATTGGGAGAACCTTGTTCCGCCTCATGTGCGTTACCGAGCCTTTGACTTTTATACGCTCCAAAAACATGAGCGTCCAAGGCACGAAACAATGCGTGTTTGTAAGCGTTGCCCGAACAGACTCCGCAGTTTTCAGCAGGTTTTCCATTAGTGTTGCCGTAGTCAAATCTCCAATCAGTAGTTTCGGACGCTAACTTTGCATTCATGGCGTATACTATAAAGTACATGTTGAAAAAGCCGTCTTCGCCAAGAATTTGTTCCTCTTGCTGATTTATGCATCGACCTTTTGCGGCGCAGAAAACAGAGCCAATAAAACTTATGTCTCTCAATCTTGACGCACCGTAGCGATTAATAAAGTTTTTCACGCTTTCCATAAGACTGGGGTTTTCAAGTAGATAATTGAGTTCTTGATTCATGAACAGACTGCCATAATTGTTCATGAATTCGTTGGTGTACTCCGAAGAATAAACATTAGTAATACCGGGTGAGCCAAATCCACCGCTTCCCGCACCGGATGGTAGTTGCCCCTCGAAGTACCCTCCCCCGCTACCAGTACAGTAGTAGTCAACGAAATCCTCAACCCACACGTAGGTTCCCCAAGTCTCAACTGAAATTCTTGCATTGGGGACGAATTTCCAGTGTCCATATGTTATAAAGAAGCAGTCCATAACCCGGCCGTTCTTCCTTGGCTTGTTCTCGCCCTTTCCGCCAAATACGTCGATGACCTGCCCATTTTCCATGCGCCAGCCTTCCAGTAACTTGTCTTCGTCATCGTAATCTTTGAATAGCAGTATTCCCGTAAAGTTTTCATCCTTTGCGCCCGTGGGATTTTCGCGCTTATACTGCTGGGAAGGCACGACGTACATCACGACTGCCTTGTTCTCACCCTTTTTGTTCTTGAACACCACAAGTTTTCTAATAAGGGTGTGGTTTTGCTGCCATTCTTCGGGTTTGTCCGTTTGGCCAGTATAGTCAAAGACTGCGGCTAACCAGGGTTTTGTTTCATAAAGCAGCGGAACTACTACAAAGGGGTCACCATTTTTGAATTTACTTTCCTTAGCCGTCAACCAAATAGGTTTTTTATTATCATTTTTGGCAGTTCGGGCATTGGGCGAAGAGACGTTGCCATAGGTTTTTACAAACCAAGTTTTGGCTTCTTCAATGCTAAGGGAAGTGTCGATAGGAATTTCGGGGAGAGGCAACTCGGTGGTTTGGCGGCAGCTCAACGGCGAAGCCAACAGAAGAAAAGCCAAACCGCATTTGAATACGGTCAAACAAAGGTTACTTGCTGGGGGGGGGTAGATTTCGCATGGGACTTTGTGTTTTTGAGTTATTTAAGTCGCAATTGTAGATTACAAATTTTTACTTTCCAAATTTTTTTCTGTTTTTAACAAAATTCTTTTAGTGGTATAAATGTAGTTGTCTGACTATCATATTTTTGAGAGAAATTTTTTGTCGAAAGCATGGCTACATCAGCTACAAGATAAGCACTATAACAAAAAAACGGTGCCCCGATTGCTCGAAACGCCGCTGCAAAACTGGTGCGGTTGGATATTTGCCGGAGCTACTTTTTTTCACAAATATCAACACTGTCTTTTCTTCTGTTTCAGGGTTGGTTTCGGAGTAATTGGAGATGATATTTTTGCTATCGGCATCGGCGATCAGTTCATCGTCTACATACAACCCGTATCCCTCACTGGTCTTTCGCACTTCTACAGTGCCGAAGTCGGTGTCGTCCGCTTTCTCGCCCGTCACTTTGAGGGTAAGTACCATCGAGACTTCGTCCGGGGTGCCGGGTTCGGGAGTTAGCGTTACCGTTCCGCTTAGCGTGGAGCCGTTCGGTAGCTTGCCCGGTACTTTATTCAGATCGATCCCCACGCCGCCAGCCGTGTAGCGGAACGAATTCAACGTATAGGTTCTGGCCACCGCCTGCTCGGGTTCCTGGGTAACTACTTCTTTTTTCTTACAAGCACCAAACGTCGTCACCACAAACAGAAATACAATGAGCTTTTTCATAGTAATAAGGTAGTTTTGTGTCAATGATTACCATTAATCATCGGGACAAAACTACCGAGCTGGTCAGCCGCTCACAATATGGCGTTTTTATGATTTTTCAGAACGGTTACCGATCCAAAAACTTATTCACCGCCTTTACCTTGAAGTGGACTTGCAGTTTCTCGTAGATATTGAAGATGTGATTGCGCACGGTGGTGCGGCTGATGAACAACTCGAAGGCGACTTCCTTGTGGCTGTGGCCTTTGGAGAGTTTTTCCAGAATCTCGCGCTCGCGGGGCGTCAGCACGTCGAGTTCGCTGGGCGCAGAGGTGTCTTTGTGGAAGGAAAGGGCGATTTTGCGGGCGATGGTGCTGCTCATGGGCGAACTGCCTTCGTGCAGTTCGGTAATAGCTTCCAGCAGTTTGTGGGGCGGGCTGCGCTTCAAAATGTAGGCATTGGCCCCCGCTTTAAGGGCTTCAAAAACCGTTTCATCCTCGTCGTACATCGTACACATCATAAACTGCGTATCGGGACAAGTGGGCCGGAGCTGGCGTACGCACTCGATACCGTTCATGCCGGGCAGGTCGATGTCCATCAGAACCACATCCACGCAGTTACTTGGCAGATCGAGCAGGGCCGCCTCGGCGGTTTCGTAGGTGGCGTGACAGGAAAAGCCCTCGGTTCCACCAACCAGAATGGCCAGCGACTGACGAATCGGCTCTTTGTCTTCGACGATCGCGACGGTGATGTTAGTTTTCATCTGGTAAAACTCCCGTTTTTCCGGCTCATTCGCTATACTGCATTTGCATGATTTTAGCTTTCGCTTCAAATCACTTTTTCTGGTAAACCAAAAAATGCTGTATCGGCAGAAAATCGCCCCGCTGAATCAACTTAAAGCCATTGGCGGCCATTTCCTTATTGGCCTGCGTTACGCTGAGCTTGTGCAGTTTTTTGATGGGGATGGTTGGATCCTCCGCCCGGTATTCCAGCAGTAGAATCTTGCCATCGGCTTTCAGTGCCTTTCGTAACGCTTGCAGCATTTCGTGCGGAAATTCCAGTTCGTGATACACGTCCACCATGATCGCCAAATCCACCGAGTTGTCGGGCAGATTCGGCGATTGGGCGTCGCCTTTTACAACCTCCACATTCTTTAATCCCAGTTGCTGGGCTTTTTTTCGGAGAAACTGCACCGACTCGTCCTGCACATCCACGGCGTAAACCTTGCCCTGCGGTACCTTTGTTGCAATTCGGAAAGTGTAGTAACCCGTCCCGGCTCCGATGTCGGCCATCACGCTACTGGTCGTAATAGGCAATTTACTGATCGCCAGCGCGGTGTTCTCTTCCTCCTGCCGCTCGTCGCGTTCCAGCCAACTCGCCCCTCCGAAGCCCATGACGTGGGCGATTTCCCGGCCATAATAGGTTTTGCCGATACCGTCGTTGGTGGCGTTCATTTGGCCGTACACGCTGGTGTCGGCAGCGGTGTCGATGGTGTTTTTTTGTTGAGAAGAGGAGGTGGTGCAGCCCAAAAAAATGGGTAGCGCGAAGGCTAAAAATATTTGGTAAGGCTTCATGGGGTTTCGGTATTTTTGTTTCGTTGATTCCATTTTTTTATTTTCTTTCCCAACTATTTGGGTGACATCGTTCTCTACCCTAAACCCGGCGAAAGAGAAATTGTGTTGATTTTTTTGGAAAAAATCATTCCGGTGGCAAGCTTTCTTATCTTTACCTTTTTCTAAAAGACAGATAGAATGAACAGCCTGCCAACATCCTTCAAAACCGCTACCCTTACGCTGCTACTCACAACCGGATTTCTGGCAGCGTATGATTTTCGGCCAATTCCTGCTACCAACACCTACCTGACTATCCAATCGGCCGAGCCGGATTCTCTGTGGCAGCCGCCCAACGTGGCTAATCTACCAAAAAATGCGCAGGGCGAACTGATCCTGTACGGCCGCGAACTGATTGCCCATACCGCGAATTACCTCGGCCCCAAAGGCAGCGTGCGGCAAAATACCAACGGCATGAACTGCCAGAACTGCCATCTGGACGCCGGGACGAAGATCCTGGGCAACAACTACGCGGCGGTTTTCTCGACCTATCCCAAATACCGGACGCGGTCGGGCAGCGTGGAGTCGGTCGTGAAGCGCATTTCGGACTGTTTCGAGCGCAGCCTGAACGGCGTCGCGCCCGACAGCAACAGCCGCGAAATGCGGGCGATGGTGGCGTATATGCAGTGGCTGGGGCAGGACGTGCCGAAAGGCATAACGCCCAAAGGCACGGGTCTGGAAAAATTAGCTTTCCTCGATCGCGCCGCCAATCCTGAAAAAGGCAAAGTGATTTACCAGGCCAACTGCCAGGTCTGCCACGGTGGCAAGGGCGAAGGTTTGCCCACTCCCAACGGCCTGGCCTACGTTTATCCACCGCTTTGGGGCGAACACAGCTACAACGACGGCGCAGGGCTGTTCCGAATCGCGTCCTTTGCGGGCTACGTGAAGAACAATATGCCGCTGGGCGCGACCTACCAAAATCCCCAACTCACCAATGCCGAAGCCTGGGACCTGGCCGCCTTCGTCAATTCCCGCCCGCATCCGCACCGGGAGCAAACTGGCGACTGGAAGGATAACTCCCAAAAGCCCATCGACGCACCCTACGGCCCTTACGCCGACGGATTTTCGGAGCAGCAGCACAAGTTCGGGCCGTTCCAGCCGATCGCGGAGGCGCGGAAGAAATAAGGATTTTTTTGTTGAGTCGCAGAATCTACCGCGTCAGCCGATACATCAGCAACGCCGACCGCTGTATCAAAGCCGGATATTCCTTCAAATTGATCGTTTCGCCCGGCGCGTGGGCACCGCTGCCGGAGGCCCCAAGTCCGTCGAGACAGTCCACGTACTCGGCAATGTAAGAAATGTCTCCCGCGCCGCGCGAACCGGGGTCGCCCGCTTTGACGGGCCCCATACCCAAATCGAGACTTGCCTGGTTTAGCACGCCGAGTACTTTGACGTTGCCGGGCTTGGGTTCCATGCCGGGAATGCCGTCGCTGAACTCGATTTCGGCGGAGGTACCGGGTAAGTTCTTGGCCACGATTTCCCGCATTTTGGCGCGGGCTTTCTCCTTTTGGTCTTCGGTCAAGAAACGCAGGTCACCCGTGACAATGGTTTTCTGGGCCACGATGTTGGTTTTACCCACGCTTTCGCCCTTCGCGGTTTTAGGGTCGTAGTTCACTTCGGTGCCGCCCACCATCACGCCGGGGTTAAAGGTCAGATACTGCTCCGCGCTCAGCGTTTCGCGAAAATCGTTCAGGATGCGGGCCGCTTCGTAGATAGAACCGTAGCCCGCGTTTTTGCCGAAAACACCCGATGAATGGCCCGTCTTGCCGTGCGTGGTAAGTTCCCAGCCGCTTGCGCCGCGTCGGGCCGTGGCCGCAATGCCGAAGCTTTGGGCCGTTTCGTAGGCTAGGGCGACATCGCAGGTCTTGGCGCGGTCTATGTAGTCTTTACGGCTTACCGAAGTCGGCTTGCCCGAGCTTTCCTCGTCACCCGTGAAATAGACCGTGATCGACGTATTATCCAGCAGGCCATTGGTGTGCAGGGCTTTCAGCGCGGCCACGATCATCACATCGCCGCCCTTCATGTCGTTGGCTCCCTGTCCGGTGGCGGTGGAGTCATTGAGTTTGGTAAAGGGCGTGAAAGGCATGGATTTTTCAAAAACTGTGTCCAGGTGACCGATCAGGAAGAGTTTTTTACCTTGACTCCCTTTCCTTGTCGCCACAAAATGCCCGGCGCGGTTCAGGGAATCCGGTAACGCGACCCACTCGGTGACGAAGCCCATCGCGTCGAACTCTCGCTTGAAGACATCGCCCACGGCCCGTACGCCCGCCTGGTTGAGGGTGCCGCTGTTTATATTGACGACTTCTTTCAACAAATCCATCGTCTGCGGCATATCGGCCTTCACTTTGGCGATGATGTTGACCTCGGGGGCTTTGAGGTTTTGACCAAAAGAAGCAATGGAAACAAAAAGCAGCGAAAACAGGAGCAGGTTTTTCATGAAGATTGGGGACAAGGTGATTTTGTTTTTTTCAAAAATAGAAAATAATTGGCAAGGCCGAGCCCTCACTTGCCTTGCCGAATAAGCGCTTTTACGTATTCCAGCCCATAGTCGCGGCCCGGCCTGACGATGTCCTCGTAGGTTCGGCTGATGGGCCGGTCGGGTTTGATTTCCGGGTCATCTACTGGCTTTACGTCGTGATACATCGTTTTGAGTGGTATCCTGATGCGTAGCCCTGAATTGGGAAGTGTAATCACTTTGAAGCGTGCCGCGAAGTCACCCCAGTAGGCTCCGCCGGGCGATTCGCCCACGATTTTGCCGATGCTCTGATCCCGCAGGTGCGACAGCACCGACACTGTGGCCGAAAAGGATGCGCCGTTGACCAAAAGATACAGATTGTTCCGGTAGCCATATTTCTTATCGGGTTTAAATCCTTTCTTCTTGGAAGTGTTGGTCCGCCATAGCCCGGTGGAATGATCGCGGTGGTGGGTGAGGAAAAACGCCACCGGACTGATAGGGTTGATCGGCGTCGTGATGTAAGGCAGCACGGCCCCCGGTTTGAGTGTCTCTTCCCGAAACACTGAAAAAGGTTGAGGCAGCAGGTAGGAGAGGAGGTACCCCGAGTTAGCCACCGACCCACCCCCGTTGCTGCGCAGGTCGATGACCAGGTTTTGGTAGTTCTTTTCTTTAATCTCGCGGAAGTTCTGCCGGAGTTTGCGTTTGAACTTTGCGTTAAAAAAATCGCCTTTTGGGAATTTAGAAAATGAACTCACGCGTAGCACCACGCCGTCGAGCGTGCTGTCGATTTGGGTCAGCGAGAGGTTTTTGTGACTCGCCAGGTCTTTGGGATACCGTTTTTTAAGGTACTCATTCACGGCCTTTTTTGTCTGATTGACCACGTACTTTTGCAGTGTATCGCCTGTGGCAACCGCCGCGCTATCGACGCGGACGTAACGGACCAGCAGCGAATCCCTTACGCCAAACCAGGTAGAGTAGTAGCTTGGAAGCGAATTGAGGGTTCGGAACAGCCGTCCCGTTGTAATGTCGGCATCGGCCCCGCCCCGAAAATTGTCAGCCAGCAACTGGTGAACCTCGGGTAGTGATTGGCCTTCAATGGCGAGCAACTCAGTTCCGCGCCACAGTGTGGAATCAGCTGATCCATTGAAAGCCACGTAGTACTTCCCACCTACTTCCCGCAGGACAAAAGGCAGGTAAGGTGTGTTTCTATCAGTTAATTTTTTGCGTTGGTAGAGGATCAGGTGTCCGTCTTTCTGGCTGTTGACAAGCGGAGCAATGCGTTTGAAAAAATCGCGATACGCCAACGAATCCGGTAGCCGCGCGAGCAGCGAATCACGGTAGTTTTCGTAGGCTTTTTGAGGACTGTAGTATCCTAAGCCTGGGTAGATTTTTTCTAAAT
This sequence comes from Cytophagales bacterium, assembly GCA_038235275.1. GTDB lineage: Bacteria > Bacteroidota > Bacteroidia > Cytophagales > Spirosomataceae > Persicitalea. The sequence continues at coordinate 96,510 of JBBSUC010000017.1, forward strand.
TTTTATTCAAATAGGCCACGTCCTGTCGCATTTGCTGTCGACTGAGGGAAGGGGGCTGCTGCGCCTTCCGGCTACAGGCCATGCCGCAAGCCAGCAGCATAAAAAGGTACCCTCGGTATTTCAGACTCATTGAAGGGGGGATCGTTTGTCTTTAAAGATGATCTGATCCAGCGAATGCTTCCCCGGCCCGACCAAAAACAGCGTCAGAAAGGGCAGCGCGTACAGTAGCGGCAATTCCTGCTTCGCCAGCGGATCACGGCTATGAATGACGAACAGCGCCACCAGCATCGTGAACAGCAGCGGAACAAGCACCGCGCGGGTGAAAAGTCCGAAAACGAGCAAAAGCGAACAGACAAACTCGGCAAAGATCGCCAGCAATAGCGAGGTTTCTTCCCCCAATCCAATTGGGTCGCCGAAAGCGCGGTCGCCGCTGACGTACTTTTGAAACTTAGGGTAGCCGTGCCCCACGATCATCATCAGGCCAATGCCGACTCGTAGGAATAGAACGCCCAGATTGGCGTTGGCGGAGAGAATGGTGGGTTTAAAGAAATTTCGGAGCATAGTGAGCTGTGGGGGAGGGATGAAAAAGTGATTTACCCGCCTCCAAACATAAGAAAATGATCTTGTCTTAAAAAATTTAGATCAATCTAAAAAATATATTTTACTTTACCTTTTTATCAAATACCTTTGTATTGAAAAAGAAAACTAGATACCAAGAACAGTCTTTTTAAGCTGCCAATAATTCGAGATCATTTACAATTCCATTATGACACAAAACACTTTACTTACCACTGCCTTCCTTTTCCTGGCAGTTGCCGCCTATTCCCAAACCGGAAGTATTTCCGGTACCGTGCTTGATAAAAATTCTGCGGTGCCCTACGCTGCCGTTCAGGTAACAGGCACCAACCTTGGTGTCATCACCGATTCTTTGGGAAGATTCACGCTGAACCTGGTGCCGGTCGGTCAACAAAATGTTGCAATCAGTACTATAGGCTACCAGCCGATCAATCAGAAAGTCAGCGTGAAAGCGGGCCAAACGACCAACGTGGACTTCACGTTGAAAGACGACAAGTTCAACCTCAACGAAGTGGTAATTACGGGAACCCGGACTTCAAAACGGCGGACGGACTCTCCGGTAATCGTCAACCTGATCAACAGTAAGCAACTTGATCAGGTCGTGGCGACCAACCTTTTGGAAGGTATCCGCTTTCAGCCCGGTCTTCGCGTGGAGAAAGACTGCCAGACCTGCAACTACTCGCAAATTCGGATGAACGGTTTGCAGGGCGGTTATTCACAAATTCTCATCAATGGTCGCGCCATTTTTAGCCCGCTCACCGGTTTGTACGGTTTGGAGCAAATCCCGGTCAATATGATCGAACGCATCGAGGTGGTGCGAGGCGGTGTGTCGGCTTTGTACGGTTCCAGCGCCATCGGCGGCACGGTCAACGTCATCACCAAGGTGCCAACCAAAAACTCCTACAGCCTGACTAACACCTATCAGAGCATCGATGGTAAAGCAA
>JBBSUC010000018.1:0-95419 GCA_038235275.1 Cytophagales bacterium
CGCTAGTGGCACTATGTTCAAAATGTTTATAACTTGGGCTTTGATGATTCCTTTCATCCTTAAAGGCTGGTTTTGATGCTTCGTCGCTTCAAAGTTCAGCCTTTTTGTTTTTCATCCCAGTTTTCTTCGGGTACAGTAGGGGTAGGGAATAAGTCTCAGTGGAATTTTCGACATTTCGACTCCGCCCGCCCGGCGTAGCGAACTTTTTTACAGGGATACAATCTCAAATTGAGTCTGATTCTAACCTTTTTACAAATTTTGCAATCATTTGTCAGAGTTACCTATAGTCCTAATTTCATGGCCGCGTTGTGCTTCACCACCTGCTGAACTCCTGTGTAGCGGTCGATCATCGTGCGGGTGCGGTGCTTGGTCTGTTGCATGATCTGCGAGTCGTCGGCGCCGTTGAGCTTGGCGATGGTCACGAAGGAGGCCCGCAGCGAGTGGGCTGAGTAGTCCTCGCCGAGGTACGCCTTGTCGTGCGAGCCACCTGCTTGTCCGACAGCCGGTCCTGGGAGATCTGCTCGCCCTTGCGAATGCGAACGAATAGCGGCCCAACGTCGCGAACAAGCACTTCCATATAATCCTGCAACGCCCGCACCGGGCAGGTGTCCGGGTCAGGGCTAAAAAACAGGGCTTTCTGCTCTTTCTTCTTGTATTGATTAGTCTTGCTACCCTGGTAAGACAGTATCGCTCCCTCACGAGTGAATTGAACGCTCTCAATATTAAGCGCGACTAATTCGGAACGGCGAAACCCGCCCGCGAACCCGGTTAGCAGCAGCGCCCGGTCGCGCAGTCCGGTGGGCGTGGCAGGGATTTGTGCCAAGCACGGCTTATACTCGTCGATGTCGAAGGCCGGGGACTGCTCGGGTTCGGTGCCGATACTTCGCTTGATCCCCTCCATGACGGTCTTCACTGCCTCGTCGCTGGCCGGATTAGCGTAATTGTGCAGTCGGTGCCATGGGGATAGCGGCCAGCCGACGGGAGATCGTTGACCACTTGCGAGTGTCAGCCAGATCGGAGATACAGGCCGCCAGCGTGGGCGCGTCGATGGGTAACTCGGGCAACCCGCGGTGGCGCAGCCAGATGGTGAGCTGGGCGATGTCGGACTGGTAGGCTTTGCGCGTGTTGTCGGCCCCCTCGATTCCCTTGGCATAAAAGGCCGCCGTTTTCTGGGCTAGTTCCTCGCGGGAGACCAGAACGGGAAGTTCCTTAGATTTTTTTTCAAAGGTCAGGTTTGCCTCCACGGTTTTCGGGGTTTGTTCGGCGCAAAATACGAAAATATATACACGTCCGATAAGTTAACCTTATCGGACGTAAGAAAGGAAGGATACCGAGCCTGCATTTGGGAGATTTGGTGAGATCCCTTGATACATCGGAATCATATTACCGGGCATTTGCTCAGACGCCCAGAATCGCGTACACGAATTTTGCCCGGACAGTGACCGATCTGCGAAAATCTCAGGCCGACCAAGTGGCCGCAATTGTATTCATTTTCGCATGACTGAATGCCTCGGCGTGATGCTAGTAGCAGCGTGTCATGATATCGGCGTCGAGAAAATGAAGTCATTTCCGGGTTCTCGTACAAACCACTCCCTGCATGATCAAGATTCCGCCACCCCCTTTTTGAGGAGTCTGGACTTCGCCAATAGTCATCCAATCTTTTCTTAATTAAGGTGTAAAAAAAGGTTTAAAAGCAGGTTGGTATTTGGTACTCTACCCTACTATTTTTAGGGTCTGATAATGAGCAATTTGCCTGTGTATCCATCGAAACAAACACTTGATCTTTAGAATCAGATCTGATCTAACTGTAGCTTGTTCACGACTTATTTCACCAACCAGATTCAGGCCATAGAGACTCAGGCTGACAGCTTTGCGGCCGTGCTTCTTAATTTTCACATTTTGCACTTTCCCGTGTAAGTAAAGCCTAAGCCCTATACAGAGACTGTAAGCGATGCTGACCAAAGCTACCAATTTTTACAGCTTTGTCAAACTTTTCAAATGTGTTGCCTCTAAATTGGAATCCCGGCCCTTCAGGTTTAGAAAGCAGACCTCTATCGACCATCTTTTCCTGTAAAATTGCCCCATGAATTCCAAAGTTCCTGTTCCAAATAATAACAAATATTCCCCGTTTTCTAAAAGGCTCAGCCAGACGTGGGCTCAGATTCCATCAACCTGGCAGTCCGGTCAAAGGACGGGCCTGTTAAGTCTTAAATCAAAGTCAGACACTGCTCGCCGGAGACCGTCTCGGGTTGTGATTAAGTGCGACTTTGGTATGCGAAATACAAATTTCAACTCATTGTCCTTCAAGTATTTGATCCACTTATGACCAATAAATTCCCGATCCCCCACTACTGGGCCCAGCCGATCTTTGCCGATCATACCTATGCAGCAGGCCAACAAACTGATCCGGTCGTTTGCATTGGAGTTACCGCTTTTATTATCCAGTAATTCCCAATAAAGTGGGATTTGAAGCTCCCCGTAACCGACCAGTATCATCAGAATGTTCACCTGGCATTTTCCGAAGTCCCACTCAGTGCGGTCAATGCAAAGACGCAGTTTTTTACCCTTGGGAAGCAAGCTCAGCAACAGAGCGGCTACGCAATGATAATCAATTTCGACCTCTCTGAAAAAATCCTGTATTCTCGTTTCATTTGATGCAAGTTTAGCACAGTCGTTGAGATGTTGAGCCACTTCGTAAAATTGTACATTTCTACTTTTTATGAGTGCAACTACATACTGGGAGACAAACTTTTTGCGGGCTAAGTTGACTACGGTTGGTGCTTTGTGTAGAACGTTCGTAATTTCGCTGATGAGGCTCTGCTTCACGGGAAAAAAAGAGATTTGCTGTTGAGGAACTGCAAAAATCCGATTTTCCCGTTTTTATCCTTTCATTTTAGTAGGGTACAGTACAATTTTCTTTAATCCCAAAACAAAATCCTTGTACCCTTTCCGATAAATCGGGTGGCCATCGAATTCTTCATAAATCAGGATTTTGGGAATTTGCTTCGTCGTTTCCATAGCGATCCGGTGTTTTTTCAAAGATAAAAGAAAAAGCGTAAAAAGGTAGCTTTGCAACGATTTGCCGCCATCCCGGTGTTGTATCAGAAACCATGTACCTACATCAATAATGGAAATAGGAATCAGCACCTTCGTAGAAAATACGCCCGACCCCACTACCGGGCAACTCATCAGTCCGCACCAGCGGATGATAAACCTGATGGAAGAAATCGAACTGGCCGATCAGCTTGGGCTGGACGTTTTCGCCATCGGCGAGCATCATCGCTCCGATTTCGTGGTATCGTCCCCAGCGGTAGTGCTGGCAGCAGCGGCGGTTAAAACCAAGAATATTCGGCTTTCCAGCGCAGTGACGGTGCTGAGTTCCGATGATCCGGTGCGGGTGTTTCAGGATTTTGCCCACGTGGACTTGCTATCCGGGGGGCGGGCCGAAATCATGGCGGGGCGCGGTTCCTTCATTGAGTCGTTCCCGCTTTTTGGCAACGACCTGAGCGACTATGATGCGCTATTTTCCGAAAAACTGGAACTACTCATAAAATTGAACAAAAGCGAGAAAGTTACCTGGCAGGGAAAACTCCGCCCCTCCATCGACAACCGGGGCGTATATCCCCGACCGTTTCAAAAGGAACTACCGATTTGGGTGGCCGTGGGTGGTACGCCGGAATCGGTCGTGCGGGCGGCCAACTATGGCTTACCGATGGCGCTGGCTATCATCGGTGGCGGGCCGGAGCGCTTCGTTGCCTTCACCGACCTTTACAAGAAGACCTACCAAAAGGCCGGCCACGATCCCGCCAAACTGCAATTGGCCATCAACTCGCACGGTTACCTTGCCGACGATTCGCAACGGGCAGCAGACGAATTTTATGGTCCCTACGCCCACGTAATGAGCCGAATAGGGCGTGAGCGTGGCTGGCCCGCCATGAACCGCGAACATTACGAAATGCTGCGCGGACCGGGCGGTTCGTTGCTGGTGGGTAGCCCGCAAGAAGTCATCGAGAAGATTTTGTGGGAACACGAGTTGTTCGGTAACACCCGCTTTTTGCTGCACATCAGCGTCGGAACTTTGCCCCACGCGCAGGTGATGCGATCCATCGAGTTGTTGGGTAGTGTAGTTGCCCCAGCGGTGCGCAAGGCGGTGGGGGAGGTGATTTTGGGGTAGAAAACGAAAGGTAAGCGAAAAAACTTCGATGTAATTCCCGTTATTTGTAGGATAAGAGAAACGGGTGCAACCATACGATAGCAACACTCCGCCACAAAGAATGAACGCACCTTTACCTCAACCCGACAACGAAGCAGAGCGGATCGATGCCCTCAAAGAATACGATATTCTGGATTCGTTGCCTGAGTCGGATTATGACGCCATCACCCAACTTGCGGCCTACATTTGTCAGACCCCGGTGGCACTTATCAGCTTTGTGGATAAGGATCGCCAATGGTTCAAGTCGCGCCTCGGCTTCGAACCGAGCGAAACCAGCCGGGAAGTGGCTTTCTGCGCCCACAATATTCTTGACTCCTCCGGGCCTCTGGTCGTTGAAGATGCCCGCGCCGACCAGCGTTTCGCCGAGAATGCCCTGGTAACGGGCGATCCGCACATTGTTTTTTACGCCGGGATTCCACTGGTTGATTCCAGGGGCTTTTCGCTTGGTTCCCTGTGCGTGATCGATACCCAGACCAGGCAACTAACCGAGGCCCAGCTATCGGCTTTGGGCCTGTTGTCAAAGCAGGTGGTAAGCCTCCTCGATCTTCGAAAAGCTAATAACTTGCTATTAGAAAGCCAGGAGAATTCCCAAATCGAAGCCAGGGAAAAAAGTAAAACCCGCACGGCATTAGCCGAAAGTGAAGCCCTCTTCAAAAGTCTGATCGAAGAAGCACCCGTGGCGACTTGCCTGTTGGTAGGGCGGGAAATGGTCGTTGAAGTCGCCAATGGTCCCATGCTCGCCTTTTGGGGAAGAGGGAATTCGGTGCTGGGGAAGCCTTTAGCCGAAGCCCTGCCTGAATTAGTGGGGCAGCCTTTCCTGGGTATTTTGGATGACGTATTTACTACAGGAATTCCCTTCGGAGCAGACGGGGTTCCCGCCGATCTGGTGGTAGACGATACCCTAAGAACTAGCTACTTTGATTTTACCTACAAGCCGCTCCGCAACGCGACGGGCGAGGTGTTTGCTATTATGAATATGGCGGTGGACGTGACAAACCAGGTGCTGTCCCGGCAAAAATTGGAGACGAGCGAAGCCCGCTACCGTAAATTGTCGCAAGAACTGGAAAATCAGGTAGCGTCGCGGACGCAGGAACTACTTACCGTGAATCAGGATCTGGTTCGTTCCAACGAGAATCTACAGCAGTTTGCCTACATCGCCTCGCACGACTTGCAGGAGCCTTTGCGTAAAATCCAGTCTTTCAGTACGCTGTTGCAAAATAGATACGCCATCGAGTTGGGCAAGGAAGGATTGGACTATCTAAATCGGATGAATTCTGCCGGCGTACGCATGTCCACCTTAATCAAAGATTTGCTCACTTATTCGCAGATCACTACCCGTCAGCAGGTGTACGGAACGGTTGACCTCAACACGGTCGTCGCCGGAGCGCTACGCAATTTGGAATGGCAAATTGAAGAACGAGACGCACAGGTAACGGTTGACGGGTTACCCCTAGTCAACGGCGACGCATCTCAGCTTGGACAGCTCTTCCAAAACTTACTTTCCAATGCGCTGAAATTTACGCCGTCCGAAAAAATACCTAAAACAACAATAAGCTGCCACGTTTGTGACCGTACCAATTTACCCGCCGGAGTAATGCCCAATAGCCACGCGAATAAATTTTACCAGGTCAATGTCCGCGATGAGGGTGTGGGGTTCGATACCCGGTATTTGGACCGTATCTTTCAGGTTTTTCAGCGCTTGCATGGCAAGGACGAGTTCCCCGGTACGGGGGTGGGGTTGGCCATTTGCCAGCGGGTCGTGGAGAATCATGGGGGAGGGATTACGGCCAGTAGCGTAGCTGGAAAAGGAGCGACTTTCAGCGTGTATTTGCCAAGTGAAATTGCGTGAAGAAACGGTATCTACTTGAATAATGGTCCAGGAAGCTTTTCGCCGCTTGGCGTAGCATTAGCGATTTCCGGCCAGCCATTTGCCCAATTGACCCTATCCAGCATAAGCACCCGGCGATTTGCTCCGGAAGATACTTTGGAATTGCTTTTGATGATGGCGTGGTAGAGCATCCAATCCGTGCCGACGTCATCGGTAATTAAACGGGCGATGTGGCCGGGGCCGGCATAGATGTCGTCACCGCGCAGGATGAGCGTTCCCGCGCCGCGTTCTTTCAGCTCTTTGCCGTTTTTGTCCAGGTAGGGACCGCGCAGGTTTTTACTGCGGGCCACGCGGACGTTGTACGTGCTGTTGGCCCCGTCACAACAACTGCCTTTGGAACCGAAAAAGTAGTAGTACTCCCCATGTTTTTGGATCATGACACCCTCGATATCCCCGGCGGCTACCTTGAATTTTTTGCTCAAATCGGGGGCGGAGCGACCATCGGCCGCTAATTCCACGCCGTAATTCCCCTGCGTGGCGGCATTGCTGAAGCTTCCCCAATAGATATATTTCTTACCATCGTCTTCCAAATAAAACGGATCAATGGAATTGGGCACATCGACTTCTTGGCTCACGAAGAGCTTGCCTAAATCAGAGAAAGGTCCCGCAGCTGAATCCGCCACGGCCAGACCAATGCCCGGATTAGGGTCGCCCCAAGTCGAAAAGGCGTAGTATAGATGGTACTTGCCGTTGACCTTCACTACGTCCGGCGCCCAGATACCGCCCTGGCCCTTCCAGGTGGGCTTGGTCTGGAAGGCATCCCGCACGTATTTCCATTGCGTTAGGTTTTTGGAGCGAACGATAGCCACGAGGTGAGTTCCGTCGCCGTCGCCCCAATTTTCGTTCGTTCCGTAAGCATAAAACCAGCCATCATCGGCCCGGACGACCGTCGGGTCAGCTAAGACAGGAGAAAAGACAGGATTGCGGTAGGTATTGGCCGCCTGTTCAACGGGGGGCGTCCCCTTGCAGGCAAGCAGCAGCGTCAGGATTGCGAGTAGGTGCAGTGGCTTTTTCATGTCTCAAAATTAAATATATAAAAAGGGTTTTTGGCGGGAATCGACCGTATAATAAATTTCCCCCATCCCCATTCATTTATTTAGTACATTGGCTATCAGCAATTAGCATTTACTGCCAAGAGCATCTTGTCAGCTCACAACTCACCTAAATCCTGATCGTCATGCGAAAATTATTCCTGTTTCTGCTGCTGAATGCACTGGCCGCGCCCACTTTTTGTGCGGCACCCGCTGGTGCGACACCCCACGCTACGGCACCCGCCATAGCTGTCTTACGCTTTGTAGACGCCGGCCGCCCCGACGACTCAGGAGACGGCCACTCCTGGGCCACGGCCCACAAGAGCCTGAGTACCGCCCTCAACGCCGCCGCCGGACGCACCCAAATCTGGGTAGCCGCCGGTATCTACAAGCCCACGATCAGCCCGACTGACCGTGAGGCTTCTTTCAGAATGAAGGAGGAGGTGAAAATTTACGGTGGCTTTACCAGCGGCCAGATGAATCTCAGCGACCGCAACCGCGACCCGGCCACTAACGGCACAGTGCTGAGCGGCGACATCGACGGGGACGGCACCGAGGCGGGTAACAGCTTTCACGTAATCAATAATGAAGGTGCCAACTTGACGCTCGAAGCGGTGCTGGACGGTTTCATGATAACGGGCGGTAACGCCGACGACCCCACCGCTTCCGATGTTTACGGTGCGGGCATGTACAATATCCGCAGTAGCCCTACAATCGCCAACTGCACTTTCCAAAACAATAGGGCGACCGAGGGCGGGGCCATTTATAACAGCGAGAGCAGCCCGGAAATTTCCAACTGCTCATTTAGGAATAATTCGGCGCCCTACGGTAGCATTTTTGGCGGCAGCGGCGGGGCGGTCTCCGACCACAGCGGGAGCAACGTCCAATTCACCGACTGCAGCTTTGAAAGCAATTCTGCCTTCCTGGGCGGGGCCTTTTATAATGACGCCAGTAGCCCCCGGCTCGTCAACTGCTCGCTGAATGGCAATTCGGCGTTGAGCGGCGGGGCTATCGGTAATTTTGGCAACAGCAATCCGTATCTAGTCAACTGCTCGCTCCGGGCGAACACCGCTTCCAGGGAAGGGGGGGCGTTTGCCAATATCAACAGTAGCCCTATTTTTGTAAACTGCTCATTCTTGAGCAACACCGCCTTGAGCGGGGGAGCGATGTATAATACATCGAGTCGCCTGGAAGCCACACGGCCCTCGTTGACCAACTGTGTTTTTTGGAACAATGGTGATGCCAACACTTTTTTTAACTTCATTCCGCTGACCACCGGAATCACCCGGATTTTTGCCTCCTACAGCTTGTTTGACGAATCGGTTACTGAGTACGGTGGTGGACCTTTCAGCCCTAACTTCACCACGCTGGTTTCTCCATTCATCTCGGCCACCGACACCCGGCTGCGGCCTGGGTCGTCCGCCATCGACGCGGGCCTCAACGCGTCCAACGGCTTCGCCACCGATCTGGCGGGCAATGCCCGTATCGTGGGCGGTACCATCGACCTGGGGGCCTACGAGTTCGGCTCTGGCAGCGAACCCTGCCCGATGCCCCCTACGTTCACGATCAGCCCCGCAACTACCACCATGGGAGAGCCCATTACGGTTACGGCAGAAGGCTGCACGGGCATAGTAGAATACCTAATTTCCGGCCCCGGCGTTGGGCGACGTATTGGTAGCTCTTACACCATATCTGATCGAGGCACCTTTAGAGTTACTGCTCTTTGCACGGTGGATGGCTGCACCCGGGCCGCTTCCACGGGTGATCTGGTGATTGGCACGCCCAGCGACCCGACCGCCTTCGCCATCACGGGTGTGAGCGGGGTATCCTGCACAGCGGTGCCGGGCGAGGCGGCCCGGCAATTGACCTTCACGCCCACTTACGCCGGGACGGACGGCTCTCCGATCAGCTTCGACGTGCAAAGCGAGTTGGTGGCTACCACCGCGCCCGGCCCTTACACCATTAAGCTATACCTTGATAATTCATCCATCAACCTGCGGGCCAGCCAGGGCGGCGGCCCGCGCGTCAGCTTCCGCTACGATTGGCTGGCGGTCTGCGGTACGACCGATCCAACCGATCCTCCTCTGCCGGGTACTTTCGCCATTACGGGGGTGAGTGGGCTAACCTGCGCGCCGGTGCCGGGTGAGTCAGCCCGGAACCTAACTTTTACGCCCACCTATGCGGGAACCGACGGCTCGCCAATCAGCTTCAACGTTCAGAACGAGACCCTGCCAACCACCGCGCCCGGCCCGTATACGGTCAAAATGTACCTCGACAATACTTCCATGACGCTGCGGGCCAACCAGGGAGGCGGGCCCCAAATCAGCTTTCGTTACGACTGGCTGGCTGCCTGTGGCGGGGCCTCGGCCCGCCTGGGTCTGGATGAGGAACCAGGTTCGACGCTGCGGGTGACGCTGCTGGGAAATCCGACTACGAAGAATCTGGTCGAGTTTGAAGTGCGCGGGGCGCAGGGCCAACCCCTGGAAATGCACTTACTGGATATGAACGGTCGACAAATCAACCACCAGCGCGTCGAAAATTCTGGAAGCCTCGAGCGGCAGTCGTTAAGCTTAGGCGCAACTGCTGGTGGCGTATTGCTGCTGCGGGTCAGTACTACTACGCAGAGTCAAACCGTGAAGGTGCTAGATACCAGATGAAAGGTAAAGTCAGCAACCAAAATAGGGCCAATAACGGCCCTATTTTTTTGTTTCAAAAAGCCAACCACCCTGGCAGGCTGAACGTACCGGGCTGGCGTTCCAGGCGAAGCCCGAAGCCACATCACTTTAACCAAACAATTTGTGTAAAAGCCCCGTTTGCCGCCGCGTCCCATACTTCCAGTCGCACCCATTTCCGACCTTTCAGGATGGGAGAAAATTTGAAAGATTCTTGGCCGAAGGCTTTACGGTCTTTCAGATCAATAATTTCCCGAAAAACCTGCTTACCGTCACCAGAAATAATTTCGGCGCGGTTGAGCGGGAAGGTCCAGGTGGCATCAAAAGATATTTCGACAGTTCCTTTGGCGTCCAGTTGGGTGGTTTCGCCCGTACCGACGCCATTTACCTTGAAAGTCGGCAGCAGGATTTCGCCCGTCGTCACGAAAAACTTGCCGCTGCGCATTACATCCAGTACGGGTTGCCAGCCGTTTTCAAACTGCGGCATCTCGTCCAGTTGGAGGTAGTTGACGTTCAGGTGGCCATAGAGTTCGTAGTTGGGTTCGATCTTGAAGAGGTCGGCTTCGCCGATCACGTTTTTGTGTTGGCCCCAGTTGGCCATTTCGTCCATCAGGTCCAGCACGCGGCCATTGCCAAGCTTGGGCTGCGACAGATCGGCGGGCATGGCTTTCCAGGCTGCACCCAGAAAGCGGTCTGACTTGAAAAAGTATTCATCCTTGTACTTATCGGGATAGCCCGTCGAGCCCTTGGTGCGGGCGTGGGCGGTCCAAGCCAGACCGTGTTCCAGTTCCAGCAGTTTGAGCATTTCTTCTTTATTAGCAATGCGGTAAAGCTTTCCGTACTTGGGGCTATTTTCCACGAAAGGCTGATCCTTTTCCCTCGCCATGAGCCAATACACGGGTTTGGGAAAAATATTCATCCAGTGTCCGCCCAGAAAGTTGTTCGGCTCCTCACCCGGCAACAGCAGGAAATTGCCACCCGACAGCCGGGCGCATTCGTCGAAAAGCGTTTTTAACTCCGACCAGCGCTTGACTTCTGGCCCGCGCGGGCTGCCCGGCCCATGAAACTCGGCAAGGTGGATGATGTTGATGCCCGTATTACGGAACGCCTGCACAAAACCAGGCATATCGGGCATGGGTCGGCGCGTCAACACGTCGTCCGTGTGTTCCTGGTGGAAGTGGCTCGACATGGTGTAATAACCCGGCAGCGGCACGTATTTATCACTATGTGTGAAGGCTTTGACTTTATCTAACACTTTCCCGTCCCGCTCGGGACTGAGCAGACAAAAGAAATTGAACCGCTGCGCTGTATTGGGTGGAGCATTGAACCACGGCACCCACCGTCGGTCGCCCAGCAAGTCGTGACGGAGGCCGATACCGTAGCCGGGAATCAGGTCGCGGTAGTTGGTGCCGTACCAAATATGTTCGAGATTGTAGGCGTTGTCGAGCGGGTAAAAAAATTGGTGCGGGGCCGGAAAAACGGCCAAACTGCCTTCTTTTCCCTGCCCAATGATGGTCCGGTACTTTACCGCCATCTTGCGGGCCGAATCGGCGTCACTGACGGGTGCATCCCGCACAAAATTCTCGGTATCTGACCAATACAACCTTTCCCAGGGCGACTTTTTACTCACCAGCCCGGCGTCGTAAAGCACCGCCGTGGAATCGATGGCCGTACTCATCACCGCCGCTACATTCATCAACGGACTACCATTATAGAGCGTCAAATTGTACGAGCCGCTGAAACGCCCCGCCGAAGCCCCGCCGACGATAATTTCCGTCTGACCGCCGGAGGTGACGACTTTGACGTCTTTTTTGTCTAAAACTACAGCAATGGATTTGTGAGGCAGGTAAGCCGTTTTATCGAAGAAAATATTCCAGCCATTTTGGGAAATCAAATCCCGTTTGCCGATCGTCAGAATCACCGCCGGATCGAGGTCACGAGCTATAGTTTTATAATTGTTCTTGGTACCAATTTGTAAACTGCCGATTAGCGGCTGTGCCTTGCGCAAGTCCACGGCCACCTTACCAAATTCGTTTTTGCCCGTAGGCCATTCCACCTCCAATACATTGCCAACGACTTTAGCCGACGTACCGCTCTTGCTGTCGAAGGCTTTCAGATCGACGGGGATTTGGGCAAAGACCGTGGTACCAGCCAGCAATAAAAGAGATAAGAGGGGATATTTCATGGAGATGGGAAGTTTTTGTAGGCATAGAGTGGCCATTTATTCTTTTGACCCCATCTATTCCTTTTAAAAGGGTAGTTTCCCCAAATCTACGTTTCCGCCCGTCAGGATAATTCCCACTTTCTGCCCCGCAAAACGTTCCTTATTTTTAAGCAAAGCGGCGAACGGTACCGCGCAGGAAGGCTCCACAATGATCTTCATCCGTTCCCAAATCAGTCGCATGGCAGCGACAATTTCCTCATCTGACACCGTTAGAATGTCTTCCACGCGTTCCAGAATAATATCCAAAGTCTTGTCTCCCAGATAAGTGAGTAAGCCATCGGCAATGGTATTGACGTATGGTGCCTTTTCGATTTTTCCAGATTTGAAAGACAAAATAGCGTCCGCTGCGCCTTCGGGTTCTCCCGCAATAACCTTGGTATCGGGTGAATAATAATGCGCCGCCAGAGCCGTGCCACTCAATAATCCACCGCCGCCGACGGGAGCCATAATCGTGTCCAAAACTACGCCGACGTCCTTAAGCAATTCGCGGGCGGCAGTCGCTTGGCCAGCGATGACCCGGTAGTCGTTGAAGGGATGAACGAACATTGCCCCGGTTCGCGCGATGACTTCATCCACCGTTCGCTGCCGCTCTTCGGGAGTGTTTGGGCAAAAAGTTACCTCTGCGCCGTAGCCGCGCACGGCGTTCACCTTTACCTCAGGCGAGTTGTCGGGCATGACGATATAAGCTTTGGCCCCCACTACCGAAGCCGCGTAAGCAATGGCTTGGGCATGGTTCCCGGAGGAGTGCGTGGCAATACCTCGGTATTGCTCCTCAGCCCTCAGACTTAGTATGGCATTCAGCCCGCCCCGCGCCTTGAAAGCTCCGATTTTCTGAAAGTTCTCGCACTTGAAATAAAGCTCCGCTCCCGAGATTTCATTCAAGGTTTGGCAAGTTAAAATGGGCGTACGATGGATGTAAGGCTGAATTCGCGCGTGGGCAGTTTCGATAATAGACTGAGTTGGATAGAGCGGGTCCTTAGTCATTTTGTGAACTAATCAAGAAGAAATAGTATATGTTTCGGAAAGCTTTCGTTACTTTTAAAGCGTACCAAACTTACTCAAAAGCACCGCCCCATCTCATACCTCCTATCTTATAATTCATATCTTTTAAATAAAATTCTGTGATTCAAACCAAACTAGTTCCTCGCACTCCCTCCGCTCATGAACAGCCTCTGCTAATTAAAACCCTGCTGGCGCAAAGTCTGCGCTACAATCCGACGCGTGAAATCGTCTATCGCGATTTGTTTCGCATGGACTATGTTGAATTCAACAAGCGGGTGCGCCGCCTGGCTAACGCGCTGACCAAGTCGGGTATCGGCCCCGGTGATGTAGTGGCCGTGATGGACTGGGACAGCCACCGCTACCTGGAATGTTTCTTCGCCGTACCGATGCTGGGAGCAATTCTACATACGGTCAACGTGCGGCTTTCGCCCGAGCAAATCCTGTATACCATCGAACACGCCGAGGACAGCATCATTCTGGTTCACGAGGATTTCCTGCCGATCATCGAGGCGGTGAAGGAAAATATCAACACGACCAACAGGTTTATCATCCTGAGTGATAAGGTTTACGGTAATAAAAAAGCGGAACTGACCAAAACCTCGGTCGATACCCTGGGGGAATATGAGGCACTGCTGACCGCTGCCGATGACACCTACGATTTCGCGGATTTCGACGAAAACACCTGGGCGACGATGTTTTATACCACGGGTACGACGGGAAATCCGAAGGGGGTTTATTTCTCGCATCGACAATTATTTTTACACACGATGGGTTTGATGACTTTCTTTTGTGGTTACGAAGCGCTACCGTTCTCGCACCGTGATGTTTATATGCCTATCACGCCGCTTTTCCACGTTCACGCCTGGGGCTTCCCTTTGTTGGCAACCATGTTGAATAACAAACAGGTATATCCTGGTCGTTACGAGCCGGAGATGCTTTTGAAATTACTGGTCAAAGAAAAAGTCACTTTCTCGCACTGCGTACCCACTGTTCTGGGAATGCTGGTCAACAGCCCGGTGGCGCAACAGGTCGACTTGACCCAATGGAATGTTGTTATCGGGGGCTCGGCCCTCACGCGCGGGCTCGCCAAAGCCGCTCTCGATTTAGGAATTAACGTGTCACAGGGTTACGGTATGTCCGAAACTGCCCCCGTGATGTCGATTGTCCACCTCAATGATGAGCAGCAGGATTGGGATCAGGAAAAGCAACTGGATTTAAGAACCAAGGCCGGGCGCATGGCTCCTTTTGTAGAAATGCGCCTGGTCGATGACGCGGGTGAGTTCCTGCCGCACGATGGCACAACCGTCGGCGAAATCGTGGCCCGTGGCCCGTGGATGACGCAAGGCTATTTCAAAGATCCCGAAAATTCCGAGAAATTGTGGCAGGGCGGCTGGCTGCACACGGGCGACGTCGCCTCGATTGGCCCCGATTACTACGTCACGATCACCGACCGCGTGAAAGACGTCATCAAAACGGGCGGCGAGTGGGTGTCGTCGCTGGACATTGAGAATATTTTCTCCCAGATCGAAGGCATCGCCGAGGTGGCCGTGGTCGGCCTGCCCGACGAACGCTGGGGTGAGCGTCCTTACGCGCTCGTGGTGGCTAAACCCGACTTCGCCGACAAACTTACCGCCGAAGACATCCGAAGTCAACTGGAAGCCGAAGTGGAGGCGGGGAAAATCAAAAAATGGTACGTCCCCGACCGTATCGTCTTCGTTCCCGAAATTCCCAAAACCAGCGTCGGCAAACTAGATAAGAAGAAAATTCGGGGAGAAATGAAGGGGATTTTAATGATGACGGGGCAGCCCGAGCTGTGATGAGTGATGAATGTATGGGGAGGTGCATAAAAAAAAGAGGCCAGTCAGAAAATTCTGACTGGCCTCTTTTTGAGATTTCGATATTCGAATGATAGGAATGGTTCAGAATTCTATAAATTCATCACTCATCACTCTTATTTCCCCGCCTGTGGCGTGTACAGGTTGAAGAACTGGTCTAGCTTTGGCGTGATAATGATTTCCGTACGACGGTTCAGGTTGCGGCTTTCTTTGGAGCCGTTGTCAACTTTGGGCATGTATTCGCCCCGGCCACCGGCGAGCATACGGCTGGCATCCACGCCGTACTTCTGTTGCAGAGTACGTACCACGGAGGTGGCCCGCTTTACGCTGAGGTCCCAGTTGTCCTGCAAGTTACCGCTGCGGTAAGGCACATTGTCCGTGTGGCCTTCTACCAGGATGTCAATTTGCTTGTAATCGTTCAAAATCTTGGCTACTTTGCCCAACACGGTTTCGGCCTGGGCCGTCAGGTCGAAGCTACCAAAGTTGAAAAGCATTTTGTCGGAAAGTGAAACGTACACGACGCCTTTCTTAACTTCGATCTGCACGTCCTCATCACTGACATCCTGCAATGAACGCTTCAAATTCATCACCAAGGCCATGTTAAGTGAGTCTTTGCGCTGGATGCTGCTGTTGAGGTCGCGGATGTAGTTGCCCTGGTTGTTCATTACATCCATGGACTTTTTGATGCTCTCGGCGCCTTCCTTGCTGATTACCGACAGGTCGGACATGCGGTCCAGGAGAGCGTTGTTGTTTTTCTTCATGAAGTCCAGTTGATCCTGCAACTCCTTCACCTTTGCGTTTTTGCCTTCCAGATCAGTCTGTGATGAGCGCAGATCGGTGTTGAGTTTGGCGACTTTACCGTCGCAATCGCTGAGGTCGGTTCTTACTTTGTCGAGTTGGAGTTGGATTTGATCCCTTTCAGTCTGGACGGCCAGCATTTTTTTCTTGGCAACGCAAGAGCCTAACGTGAAAAGAATGGCAATGGCAACAATGGTCTTTTGCATGATACTAGTGAGTTTGTAATAAATTGGTTTGAGGTTTACAAAAATATTAGATTACGAAAGGGACGGTCAATGCCTTGATTTCAAGTCAGCTGCTCCGCCAAACCGCAAAATTAGTGTTGTTTACCTACAAAGAAGAATTTATTACTAAAATACTCAAAAAACTATATCATTGGAGGGAAGTGCGACGGATGTAGAAAAAAGGTTAAGGGTTAAACGGTCAAAAGGTTAAGGGGGGGGGCTCGGTGAGAAGATTTTAATGAGAATAACATTGTTTTCTCTTAACCTTTTAACTCTTAACCCTTTAACCCAAATTTAATAGGGCATCGACCAATAAGGGCTGCGGTGCGCTACCATACTGTCGCGCATATGTTCCCAAAGTAGTTTGTCGTATTGGTCATTGTCGAGTTTCTTCCCTTTCAATTTTTTGGGAAGTTCAATGGCGTCGCCTACGGGCTTCATTTCTATGTTAGTCGCTGTAATCACAACGTCGCCGTCGTTCATATCCAATTCCAAAATCGCACCGGGTAGGCCAAAGTACTGCGCCGGACCCACGGGAACCGGCAAATCGTGCGCAAACCAAGCGGACACTTTCAGCCGCTTGGTAGTATCCTCCGCCACGGCCAACATACAAACATGACCGTTAACGTCCTTAATTTGATTCATGACTTTCCACTTGGGTGTTCTTAAAGAGTCTTCAATCAGGTAAGTTTTACCCAACATTTCTATAAGCTCGGTCTTTTTCTCTTTGTCAAAATCCCGGAAGATTACGTACCCGTTCTGACGCCAGCTGTACCGACCATCGTCACTGGTAGCCTGTTCGCTTTCGTAGGTGTACTTACTCTGCGTGGGCGTAAAAAACAGTTTCATCTTGGTTTTGTTGCCTTCGTCGTCGCTACCCCAGGTCAGTTTGATACGATCTTTTTCTTCCTGGCTCAAAAAATCCATCTTGGCGTAAATGTTCGACCAGTGGGTGACCTGTTCGTAGGTAATTATGCCCTCTGCTTCCTGCGCAATGGCGGGTAGCGTGAGGAGGGTTAGAAGAAGAATGGTGAGTTTTTGTTTCATTGTTTTAAGTGAGGCACAAAGTACCAAAGGCACAAAGTAAGTTTATATTTAATGAGGAATATCGAGAGTTTACTACTATACAAAACTATTCACCCTCCACTGATTAATAGAATCCTCGTTTACGGACGCTGCCCGTTACACCACGCATGTTGTAGGTAAAGCTGAGCATAAAGTACCGCGCTAAGGTGCTTGACTGCTCGGTGGTTACGAAGTTTTGCGAGGCGTACTGCCGAATTCCCTGATTTTGGTTGAACACATCGTAGGCAGAGAGCCTAATTTCGCCCTTTTTGCTTTTTAGCATGATTTTGTAAAGCGACATATTGAGGATAGGCTGAGTGCGGTTAAATCCAAAACGATCATTTACGTAGGTGTTGAGGTTAAAGCGGCTGGAAAAGTAAATCTCCGCCGGGAACTTGAGGTTCATCTCTGCGCCGTACGAATTATTGAAAATCTGCTGGTTCTGGCTCGTGTTCACCGAATACTTTGTGTTGGTAATACTCCAGCTTCCGTTCAGATAGAAAGTGAACTTTTCGCTGGGCGTCAAACTCAGGTTGGTCGAGAATCGGTAGCTGTTGGAATTGGTACGATTCAGGATGTCGTTGACGTAAATCAAGTTCTTATTGATGTTGGCATTCCCGTTGAGATTGAGGGTGGCTTTCGTTTTTTTCAACGGAAAGCCGTAGTTCAAATATGCGCCGGTGTTGGAGCCGCCCGTAATGTTGACTGGCTTAGAGCGGGTGACCAGGTTCTCGTCGACTTGTTGGTTATAAACGACCTGATTCACCCGGTAGTTGTAGTAAAGATTCCCGAAAAGTTGCGTGAAACTGGCCGAGTTAAAGTACTGGTAACCCGCGTTCACGTTGTGAGAAGACTCCGGTACCAAATTGGGATTTCCCTCGGTAATGTAAAGCGGATTGCTGTTATCGACAATGGGCTGCAAGTCACGAATGTTAGGTTCACTGACGCTCATGCTGTAGCTGGCGTAAAGGCTACGGTTATTTTTCATGGAATATCGAATGCTGCCATTGGGCGTAAAAAAGCTGAACTGACGGTCGATGCGGGTCAAAGTTGGGGTGGACTTCATTTGCGAGAAATCACCTTTCAAATCAAACTGCAGAGCCGCCGCTCCTATTGATGCATTGAAGCCTTTGTTGGTGAAGCGGATGCTCGTTCCCAGTCGGTTATACACAAAATTATTGGTGTAGTAGCGGCTGAGCTGGTCGTTACGCAGGAAGGTGTTGTTGTCCACGTTGACATTGAATACATCACGGGTCACCTCGTCCTGACGCAGGCTGAAATTATAGAACGTCTCCCAGAAATAATGCTTGGCGAAAGGTTGGATATAAAGCAGGCTGGCCTTCAACTGGGTGCGGATGCTGTTGGTTTCGTTGTTTTGGTTGATTTTGATGGTACTGTCGGGCTGGTTGGCCTTGTAAAAAATATTGGTAGAACGCTGGTTCGACTCACCGTCGGAATTATTGATGTTGTAGCCTACACTAGCCGAAAAATTACGCCCTTTTGTTTTGAATTTGTGGCGAAATAAAGCCGTGTTGCCCATCGAAAATGAGTTGAAACGGCTGGTGTTGTCAAGATTCGACTCGGTGGCAAGCTGGGTCAGATCGCCGGAGGCAGTGCTACGGTAAAAATCCTGGTTGCTGAAATATCGGGCATTTCCGTTGCCAAAACGAGCGTTGCTAATGACGACGAGCGTGTTAAGTGAGTCGATTTTTTGCTCAAGCCGAACGCCGCCCCGGTGGTTGCGATTCAGGTTGTTGCGGCTGTTGGCGTCCTCTCGGCGAAAGCTGCTGGCGGCCAGGATGCTCTCCCGCGACGAAAAAGCATCCTGCATTTTATCGCTTTGATTGTAATAGTAATTGGTGCTGAAAAGGGTTTTCTTATTGTCGTAATTGTAATTGATGCCCCCCACCCAGTTTTTGGTAAAACCCTGCGTGGGGCCATTCCCCCCCGAAACGGTCAGGCTTTCGGAGTCGTCACCTGAATTATAGAAGATAATGCCGTTGCCGCTACTGAAACCAAAATCGCCGTCGTCGCCCCAGTTGAATGACTGGCTGCCCCGAAAATCCTGGTAATCGTCCCACGACAGGCCGGTTTGGTTGGTGTTATTGCCCAATCCCACCACCGCAAACTGCTGCTTGTCGTTGAAGCGGTTGTAGTTTACTTTGGCCTCCACACGGTCTTTGGTTCCCGCCCCCACGGTGGCTTTACCAAACCCTCCCTTTTTGTGGCTTTCTTTCAGTTCGAGGTTGAGGTTTTTCTCCTTCTTGCCATCGTCCACGCCCGTTAGCCGCGATTGTTCCGACTTTCCATCGAATACCTGCACTTTGGAAATCGCCTCGGCGGGCAGATTTTTGGTCGCCATCTTCACATCGCCGCCGAAGAAACGCTTGCCGTCTACCGTCACACGCTGTACTTCCTGGCCTTGCGCCCGGATGGTGCCGTCCTGCTCGACTTGCATCCCCGGCAAGCGCCGCAGCAAATCCTCCACCGTTGAACCCGGCGGCACTTTAAACGAACTAGCGTTGTATTCCACCGTATCGCCCCGAATGCTGAGCGGCGCACGGGCGGTTTTGATGACGACCTCGAAAAGGTCTTGGTTCAGCACCTTTAATTGAATATTTCCCACATCCAGTACCCCATCGTCGGTCGGTTCAATGGGGACGTCGGCGGGGATGTACCCCACGTATGAGATTTTCAGGATATACGTAGAACGCTTGACGTTTTTGAATTCCAAAGCGCCTTTTTCGTCAGAGCGGTTGTAGTTGATAAGCGCCGAGTCCTTAGGGGCCAGCAGCATGACCGTGGCACCGGGTAGGGCAGCACCCGCTGAGTCTACGACGATGCCTTTAATGGTAAAACGACCGGAATTCTGGGCCTGAGCGGCCATAGTCAGCACGATCAGCAGGAGCGAGAGCAGGATTTTTTTCAAGGGGCTAAGTAGATTTAGGGATAGTTGGCTAATTGAGTTGATTGGGACTATTTCGGTAAGGTCTGCAAAATCACCAAAAGGTTGCAAAGGCAGATGTTAAATTTTCGTAAAAGTAAACTATTAGATTAGTTTCACCAAACTAAAAAAGAAGTTTTTCCAAAAATAGAAATTTTTATTATACAATTTATTTATATATAATATTTTCATAAAAAAAGGTGAAACTCAGCTTGCTGAGTTTCACCTTTTAAGAATCGAGGACTGAACGGGGGACACAGGCCGCAGCGCGCCAGGCAGAATGAATCACCACCTCACCAGTGCCGACCCCCAGGTAAAACCACTACCAAAGGCGGCTAAACAAACCAAATCTCCTTCCTTGATTTTTCCGGCCTCCCAGGCTTCGCAGAGTGCGATGGGGATAGAAGCGGCAGTAGTGTTGCCGTATTTTTGGATATTGTTCCAAACCTGATCGTCGCGTAAGCCCAGTTTTTGCTGCACAAACTGACTGATGCGCAGGTTGGCCTGGTGGGGGATGAGCATGTCGATGTCGCTGGCTTGCAAACCCGTTTTTTCCAGGGCTTCCTTAATCACTTCGGGGAATTTCACTACGGCATTCTTGAACACGAGTTGGCCTTCCATATTGGGATAGATATTTTTACGCTCGAGTAGTTCAGGATAAATAAAAATATCGCCATACTCTTCATCGGGATAGCCGAAATTTTCCTTGCCCAAATGGTAGCCGCCGTGGCTGCCGGGGTTAATCATCGCGAGTTGCTCGGCGTGGGTGCCGTCGGAATGTAGGTGCGTCGTCAAAATGCCATGCCCTTCTTGCTCAGTTGGCTGTAAAATAACCGCCCCGGCACCGTCGCCAAATATGACGGTCACATTGCGGCCCCGTGTGTCGAATTCCAGACCCATCGAGTGCATTTCGGAACCAACCAGCAGGATGTTCTTATACATACCTGTCTTGATGAACTGGTCGGACACCGACAAGCCATAGATAAATCCCGAGCATTGGTTGCGAATATCCAACGCCCCGATTTCGGTTTTGGTGATGCCCATCTCGCGCTGTAGCAACACCCCGCAGCCGGGAAAGTAGTAGTCGGGACTGAGCGTGGCGAAGACGATAAAATCGACATCTTCTTTACTAATCCCCGCTCGCTCGATGGCGATTTCGGCGGCGCGGGCAGCCATTGTGGTCGTGGTTTCCTCGTGTTTTTTGGCGTAATGGCGTTCCTTGATTCCAGTGCGTTCCTGAATCCAGGCGTCATTGGTGTCCATAACCTGGGCGAGGTCGTCGTTGGTGACCACTTTTTCGGGAACGTAGTAGCCAATTCCGGCTATCTTTGTGTTTGTCATGGGAGTATTGAAGGAAGTGAGTTGTTTATGAAAAGAATAGGATTGATTTCAGATACTCATGGCTTTCTGGATGAAGCCGTTTTCGAGCATTTTAATAATTGTGACGAAATTTGGCACGCCGGAGATGTCGGAGATGCTGCTATTCTCGAGCGACTGGCGGCTTTTAAACCACTGCGTGCCGTGTCGGGCAACATCGACGGGCAGCCCGTCCGCAGCCTTGCACCTGAAGACCAGCATTTCGAGCTGGAAGGATTTAAGGTTTGGATCACGCACATCGGCGGCTATCCACCGCGCTATAATCCAAACGTGAAGCCCCAGTTGCGAAGCGCAACCCCCGATATTTTTGTCTGCGGGCATTCCCACATCCTGCGGGTTATACGTGATCCGGCGTTAAATAAAATGCTCTATCTCAACCCCGGAGCAGCAGGCCGTGAAGGCTTTCATAAAATGAGGACGCTGTTGCGGTTTTCTTTGGAAAATGGAAAGGTGAAGGATATGGAGGTTGTTGAGCTTGGGCTGCGGGGAGCTATTCAATGATAGAATGAGTGAATGTAAGAAGTCTGGCGAAAGCAGTATTTTATCATTCTATCCTTCAAAATTATCTACGGCATCGTTATTTTCTCGATCCCCTTCTCACGACAGAGCGCATTGAAAGCCGAAATATCCTTTACCAAACCTGCTTTCTCCGCGTTTAGCTTTGCCCATCGGGCGTCAAGTACTTGAATCTGTTCCTTTTGTCCGTTGGTGACAAGCGGCACGTTAGAGTCCAGTTCGCCGCGTACGAAAATGTAGTCGGCGCTGATCATGTTGAGGAAGTTAATGATATCATCGTTGGATTCCGCCTTATTCTGTACCAGTTTATCTTCCCACGTTTTCATCTTTTTTACCAAAGCTTTGGCCGTGTCGGCTACGGTTTTCATGGTGGGTTTTTCTTTGAGCAATGACGCCAGTTCGCTGATTTGCTTGCGGGCTTTGCGCATGTCCAGCACCGACTCGTGGATTTCCTTCACTTTATCTTCGACCGAAGTCAGGACGCGCTGTTGTTCGGCGTAATCGGGGGCAGTTGCTTCGATGCGCGGATCGGGCAAGATGTTAAATGTCGCTGATTTTGGTTGGGCTTTGTAGGTCAGCTTGGCTGAATACTTGCCGGGAGCAACTTTGTGGCCGTTGTAGCTGCCTTCAATAAACACCTTAGGTACGCCGGGGAGCGTTTCGGCGCGCATATCCCACACAAAGCGGTTCATGCCGCCTTTCATCGGCAGTAGGTCGTCGGGGTCGGGGCCACCGGGGAATTCTATAAAATCCTCGTCCTTCTTGCTGCTGTACTCGCGGACGATTTTTCCCTGCGTGTCCATTATTTCCAACTTCATTGCCTGGCTGGTGTCAGGCTTGGCGGGCAGTTTATAATATATTACCACGCCCGTGGCCGGGTTATCGCCCATCATGGAGTTCTTTACCGGTATCAAATCATCCTTGCCCTCCACTTTATCCAAAGCGCTGCGGCCCGACACACGGTAAGTGTCCTTTGACGCGTAAACCCACAGGCTGTCCTTTCCGATGCTTTCATTCTGTTCACGCAGCGGGGCCAAATCGTCCAAAATCCAGATCGAGCGACCCATCGTGGCGGCGATCAGGTCATTCTGATGGACTTTAAGGTCGGTAATTGGCGTAATCGGTAGGTTTAGCTGGAAAGGCCGCCAACTTTGTCCGCCGTCGTAGGAGAGATACAAGCCCGTTTCGGTGCCGGCGTAGAGCAAATCTTTCCGCTGGTTGTCTTCGCGAATGACGCGAGTATAGGCCCCGTCGGGAATGCCGTCGGAAATTTTCTTCCAGGATTTTCCGTAATCGGTCGTCTTATATAAGGAGGGGGTAAAATCGTTGAATTTGTAGCGCGTCGTAGCGATGTAGGCCGTAGCCTTGTTATGCGGCGAGACCTCGATGCTGTTTACCAACGTCTCTTCCAGTCCCTTTGGCGTCACATTCTTCCAGGTTTGGCCGTTATCGCGGGTGAGGTGGACAAGACCATCGTCACTGCCCGTCCAGAAGACGCCTGCTTCGTTGGGGGCTTCCAGCAGGTACGAAATAGTGGCGTAGTTCTCACCGCCCGCGCCTTCGTTGGTGTAGGGCGCACCGCCCAGACCGAGTTTGGTGGTGTCGGCACGGGTCAGGTCGGGCGACATTTCGGTCCAGGTTTTGCCGAGGTCGGTGGTTTTCAATACCATATTTCCGGCGTGGTAAAAGGCTTTTTCGCGCTGCGAATAAATAATCGGTGCGTTCCAGTTGAAGCGGTACTTCATGTCCTTGGCTTTGACGGACTGGTACTGAATGGGCGAAATCATTACGCCTCGGCCCTCTTTATTTTCAAGATTTAAAAGTTCGATGGTACCCTGGTAGCTGCCGCCCATCACGTACTTTGGTGCGTCGGGATCGAAGGCCAGAAACGCGCTTTCGCCGCCCGCCGATGGTTCCCAATTGCGCTCCGTGATGCCGCCGCTGTTGGTGCTGCGACTGGCAATCATCACCGAGGAGTTGTCTTGTTGTCCGGCGTAAATGCGGTAAGGGAAAAGATTGTCTACGCTCAAGCGATAAAATTGCGCGGTTGGCATTCCATCTTGGTAGGAAAAAGTTTCGCCACCGTTGAAGCTGACCGCCGCGCCGCCATCGTTGGACAGCACCATGTTTTTGTTATTTTTGGGATTGATCCACAAATCGTGATGGTCGCCGTGAGTTTTCTTGAAAACCTGGCTGAACGTCTTGCCGCCGTCGATTGATTTGAGGGCGGGCGAGTTAAGGACATACACCGTATTTTCGTCAGCGGGGTCAGCAAAAATTTCGATGTAGTACCAGGCGCGCTGGACAGTGCGGTGGTCTTTGCTGACGCGATCCCAGCTTTTCCCAGCGTCGTCGGAGCGGAAGACGCCGCCTTTTTCTTTTTCGGTATCCGATTCTATCACCGCAAAAACACGCTCGGGATTGGCGCGGGATACCGAAATGCCCATTTTGCCCATTTCCTTCGGTAGGCCTTTCTCCATCTTCGTCCAGGTTTCGCCCGCGTCAATGGACTTGTACAGCCCGCTGCCCTTGCCACCGCTGACCATCTGCCACGGCAGGCGGCGGTGATCCCACATCGCTGCGTACAAAATACGCGGATTGGTCATATCCATGCTCAAATCCGCGCAGCCGGAATTGTCGTCCACGTACAGCACCTTTTGCCAATTCTTGCCGCCGTCCGTCGATTTATAAACGCCACGCTCTTCCGTCGGACCGTGCAGGACACCCTGCGCTGCCACATAAACGATATCTGGATTTTGCGGATGAATGCGAATCATGGAAATATGACGGGTTTTATCTAATCCCATTTTCGTCCAGGTCTTTCCGGCGTCGGTGGATTTATAAACCCCGTCACCGTAGGAGGTCATTACACCGCGCGGGGCGTGTTCGC
Organism: Cytophagales bacterium; assembly: GCA_038235275.1. GTDB lineage: Bacteria > Bacteroidota > Bacteroidia > Cytophagales > Spirosomataceae > Persicitalea. The sequence goes on from JBBSUC010000018.1 coordinate 24,680, forward strand.
CCATACCCACGTAAACTACGTTCGGGTCAGACTCGGCCACCGCCACCGCGCCGACGGAGGATGTTTTGAAATATTTATCGGAGACGTTATTCCACGAAACCCCGGCGTCCTCTGTTTTCCACAACCCGCCGCCCGTGTTGCCCATGTAGTAGGTGAGCGGGTCGCCGATCACGCCGGAAGAAGCCACCGAACGGCCACCCCGGAAAGGGCCAATGTTCCGCCATTTCAGCGCCTGAAATGTTTTGTCCAGAGTGTCGGGCGTGATTCGTTCCAGGTTTGGTTCGTTTTTTAATGGGCGCTTTTTATTTTGGGCAAGGGCATTTTCAAAAAATAACAGAATAATAATAAAGGATAGCAGAGAAAAGTGGTTTCTCATAAAAGCGAAGAAAATTTTTAAGTTTTGCCAATTGGAAGACCAAATTTAGGTTTTTTTGGCAAGGAGCAACGGGGAACGTGAGGGAAAAGCCAGTGATTGTTCATATCCTGCTCACTCCAAATTGGATTTACCGGGCAGTAATCCTTATTTTGAAAAAAAATACAATGAAGAACTTCATGATAAAATCACTTGGCGCCTGGGCTATTGTGCTGCTTTTCGCACCTATAGTTTCAAACGCGCAAACACCGCAAAAAAAGGCACTGTTCGTCATTGTGGATGGCATTCCGCGCGATGTAATTGAGAAGGTGGCAACACCCAATCTCGACTCCATCGCGGCGGTCGGTGGCTACGCGGCGGCCCATGTGGGCGGCGGGAAAGGCAGTTATTCCGAAACTCCGACCATTTCAGCGGTGGGCTACAATAGCCTGTTGACGGGGACCTGGGTGAACAAGCACAACGTTTGGGGCAACGGCATCGAGGCACCAAACTACGCTTACTGGACCATATTCCGTTTTTTGAAAGACCAGTTTCCCCACAAGCGAAGCGCCGTTTTCTCGACCTGGCTCGACAACCGCACCAAGCTCATCGGCGAAGGGCTAACCCAAACGAATCATTTACGGATCACTTACCCCTTCGATGGCTTCGAGCTGGATACCCTGCGATTTCCGCACGACGCCGAGAAAAACTACATTCACAACATCGACGAATTAGTGGTGGACGAAGCTGCCGACTATCTCCGCCAGCAGGCCCCCGACCTCTCATGGGTCTATCTGGAATTCACTGACGACATGGGCCACCGCTATGGCGATAGTGAGAAATTTTACCAGGCCGTGCGGCAGATGGACGACCAAATGGGGCGGCTGTGGCGGGCCATTCGGTACCGGGAAAAGAACTTCAACGAAGATTGGCTGGTGGTGATCACAACCGACCACGGCCGCGATGCCAAAACGGGTCAGGGCCACGGCGGGCAATCGGACCGCGAGCGCAATACCTGGATTATAACCAACGCCAAAGAACGCAACGCCCAGTTTCAAACCACGCCAGGCATTGTGGACATCATGCCTACTCTGGCCCGGCACCTGGACATTGTCCTGCCCAAGGAGCAAGCTTTCGAGGTCGACGGCGTACCCTTTGCCGGACCACTTTCCCTTATCCGACCTGAGGTTAACAAGCAGGGAAACAAACTTTTACTTGGCTGGAAAGCAATCGATTTAGTGGGGAAGGTGAAAATCTGGCTCTCCACCACCAACCATTTCAAAGAGGGCGGACGGGATAATTATGTCTTGTTGGGCGAAGTGGCGGCCAAAGCAGAAAGAGCCGAATTCGACTTGGCTAAAATCCCCTCATCATTTTACAAGATTGTGCTGGAAGGTGAATACAATAGCCTGAATGGATGGCTAGTAGATTCCAAAGCTACCACGGGAAAGCGGCCCTGAAATTCCTTTCTCAATCGCTTGATTACTTCCATTTTATTTCCCGAAAAAAGGAGGGCAGGGGATTTTTCTGTAGGTATTTGTGGAAAATTCTACAAAAATGGTCTGAATTGGCCGGGCATGGTATTTGGAATTCCCCAAAAAGTGTACTTTTAGCAAAAATTAAAACCTTATTAGAATGGACATTTATGTAGGAAGTCTTCCTTTCAAGATGAAGGAAGAGGATTTGCGCGAAACGTTCGAGGAATTTGGCGAGGTAACTTCGGCCAAAATCATCATGGACAAAATGACGCGCCAGAGTAAGGGTTTCGGGTTTGTCGAAATGCCGAACGAAGCCGAAGGCAAGCAAGCCATCGAAAAACTGCACGGCCAGGAAATAATGGGCCGGGAGTTGATTGTCAACGAGTCGCAAAACACCAAGCGCACCGACGGATTTCGTCCCGGCGGTGGTGGCGGTGGACGCTCCGGCGGTGGTGGCGGTGGCAACTACCAGCGACGCGACGGCGGTGGCGACCGTAATCGGGATCGCCCCAGCCGGGATGACGGCGGCGATTTTAAGAGTCGCGATCGGGGCGATTATTGATTGCAGATCTTCCCGGAAGTTTTTGATTTCAGGAAGCCCGAGCCCTGAGCGCGATTTTGCTCAAGTTTCGGGCTTCTTCTATGAAAATGAATCTCTGACAATCAAGCCAAAATATCCTTCACCACTTTGCCGTGGACATCCGTCAGGCGGAAGCGGCGACCCTGGAACTTGTAAGTCAGCCGCTCGTGGTCAACACCGAGCAAGTGCAACATCGTGGCCTGGAAATCGTGAACGTGGACGGGGTTCTGCGTGATGTTGTAGCTGAAATCGTCCGTCTCGCCGTAGGTCATGCCTGGCTTGACGCCTGCCCCGGCCATCCACATCGTGAAGCAGCGCGGATGGTGGTCGCGTCCGTAGTTGTCCTCCGTCAATTGACCCTGCGAGTAAACCGTGCGGCCAAATTCGCCACCCCAAATCACCAGCGTATCTTCCAGCAAACCGCATTGTTTTAGGTCTTTCACCAAGGCGGCCGTGGCCTGATCGGTGTTTTTGCACTGGTGCTTGATGCCACCCGGCAAGCCGCCGTGCTGGTCCCAACCCTGGTGGTAAAGCTGCACAAATTTTACATCTTTTTCTAACAATTTTCTCGCCAGTAAGCAGTTAGCGGCGTAGGTTCCCGAATCGCGACTGTCGGGGCCGTACATCTCGAAAATTGAATCCGGCTCATCGGAAGTGTCCATTACCTCCGGCACGGAGGTCTGCATCCGGTAAGCCATTTCGTACTGGGCAATGCGGGCATCGACTTCCGGGTCGCCGATGGCGGCGTTTTGCAGGTTATTGAGTTGCTTCAGGTACTGTAGCATCTCGCGGCGGTCGGTACCGTCGTAGCCTTCGGGATTATTCAGGAATAGCACGGGATCTTTCCCCGAGCGGAACTGCACACCCTGGTGTTCGGTAGGCAGGAAACCGTTGCCCCACAGCCGGGCGTAGAGCGGCTGCCCGCTGGCGTTTTTGGATACCAATGAGATGAAAGTCGGCAGATTCTCGTTGCTCGATCCCAGCCCGTAGCTCACCCAAGAGCCAATGGATGGACGTCCCGGAAGCTGACTGCCCGTCTGGAAAAACGTAATGGCCGGGTCGTGGTTGATGGCGTCGGTGTAGAGCGACTTGACAAAACAAAGGTCGTCCACTACCTGCGCCGTGTAGGGCATCAGTTCGCTAACCCAGGCTCGCGACTGACCATATTGGGCAAATTTATAGACAGAAGGCGCAATCGGCAGACTACTCTGACTTGCACTCATGCCCGTCAGCCGCTGCCCCTTACGCACCGAATCGGGCAAATCCTTGCCAAACATTTCGTTCAGCCTGGGCTTGTAGTCGAAGGTTTCCAATTGCGACGGCCCACCGCTCATGAAAAGATACACGACGCGCTTGGCTTTGGGCGCAAAGTGCGGCAAAGCCCGCAAAATGGCCTCCTGCGAATCTTCGGACAGCTCGCCAGGTTGCTGCAAAGCTGTCCTACCCATCCCCGCACCGATCAATTTGTTAGCTCCAAACAGCGATCCCAACGCCAACGCTCCCAAACCCAGCGAAGTTTTGGTCAAAAAATGGCGGCGATCGAGTTGGTCGTTCAGCTTGTTGAATTCAGGCGTACGCAGCCGGAATTCGTCGTCGTGATGGGGATGAGTCATTTCAGGTATGTTTATTTAGAAGGCACAAAGGGTCTGTAAATCAGTAGATAGGGTAAGGCTGTGCGATTATTTTCGCCAAATCAAAAAATCAACAGCAATTACATGCCGAGCGGGCGGTTCCGTTACACAGTTCCACGATTCAATAACCTTACTACCTTTTCGTAATCGTCGCGTCGGAATTCATGATGGTGCTGGCTACAACGGCATTGGCGGCGAGGTCGGCGGGGTTTAGCGATTTATCAATTTCGTATCGCCCGGCTTTGAGCCAGCCCCGCGCTTTTTTGGATTCCCTGGTGAAAAGAGCAGTTTGGTCGGCTTTCATTTTTAATAATAAATCCATTTCTTTTTGGCTGGGGCGGCGGCCCGTTAACCTGCGATAAGTCTGGAAAATGGCGCTTTTGGGATTCTTGTTCCGTGTCATTTGCTCACCCAGTACTTTGGCGGCTTCCACGTAGGTTGGGTCGTTGAGCGTCACCAGCGCTTGCAGGGGGGTGTTGGTTTTCTGGCGGCGAACAATGCACGAACTACGCGACGTGGCGTCGAAAGTGCCCAGCGTCGGGTTCGGGACGGAACGCTTCACAATCACATAAACACTTCGTTTGTAAATTACGTCCGTGCTGTCCTGCTCGTATTTCGCCCCGTTAATCTTCCACAATCCTTCCGGCTGATAGGGTTTGATGCTCTTGCCACCGATTTCGTAATTCATCAGACCACTAGCCGCCAATGCATTGTCGCGCATCATTTCGGCGGTCAGGCGGCGGGCCGGGCCTCTCGCCATCATCCGGTTTTGCGGGTCAGCGTCCAGCAACTCCCGCGCAGCGTAAGAATCCTGTCGATAGGTGGCCGACATCACAATGGTTTTGACCAACTTCTTGACGTCCCAACCCGAATTGCGGAAGGTCAAGGCCAGCCAGTCGAGTAGCTTGGGGTGGGAGGGCATTTCGCCCTGATTGCCAAAATCTTCGGTAGTTTTGACCAGGCCCACGCCAAAAAAGAGTTGCCAATACCGGTTTACCGCCACACGGGCCGTAAGCGGATTGTCCTTATGCGTGACCCAGAGCGCCAGTCCGTAGCGGTTTTTGGGGAGGTTTTTTGGGAAAGCAAAGATTCGTTCCGGCGTATTGGGATACACCTTCGCGCCCAGGGCATCGTAGTTGCCACGTTCCAGCACGTAGGCTTGTTTAGGGTTGGCCGTTTCCTGCATAACCATCAACTCCTGCACCTTTTCGGTGCTATCGGCTAAGACCATGCGGGTTTTCACCAAGGCTTTCCGGGCCGCTAAGGTTGGCGCGTGGATCGCCGAAAAATAGAATTCTTTCAAATCACTTTTATCTTCTGCCGTAAGTTGGGCGGGTGCTTTCGCGGCGAGGGTTTCCCAGCGTTTTTTCTCTCCCAAAATCTCCACCTCGTAGGGCGTCAACGTTCGGTTGTACACCACAATGTCGTCCACCTGCCCGTCTTTGAAACCGTAGCCGCGCCACCAACCGCCGATTTGCAAGCCGGGCTGCGGCTTTACTTGGGCGGTATCAAAGAGGATTCCCTTGACCAACTGATCCTTCGTGACCAGCATGGATATGGGATCGCCATCGAGGTAGAGTTTGAGTCCGGCGGCTTTGGACGAGCCGTCGTAGGTCATCGTGAGCTGAATCCACTTGTTGCGCGGTACTTCCTTCTGGCTGATTTTGGTGATGGCGTTGGATGGTGCCACGTGGGCCATACTCATTTCCAGCTTGTTGTTTTTTAAATAAACGTGGTATCCCCGGAAGTTGTACAGACGTTCCGCCTGGCTTTTGTGGAATAGCACGCCTTCCTTCATTTCTTTGGGGATTTTGACCCACATCCCCACGCTGAAGGGTTCCGATTTGCTGAATATACCGACGCGGTCCAGGTCCAGCCAGGCATCGCCGTCCAGGTGGATGCCCGGTCCGCGATGCGCTTCCACAAATTTTTCCTTTTGCTTGTTATTGGCGGTCAGCGTGGTGTAAGCCAATTGCCTGGGGTTGACTTCATTTTTCAGGGAATTCTTGTCAAAACTAAACTTGGCCTGCAAACCTGCTTTGGGAATCGATTGATCTTTCAACCCCGCGTACCCATTTACTTTTAACCATTTCTCAAAGTCCGCCTCGCCTTGTTTTTGAACTTCGGTTAGTTGGTTTGTTTGCTGCCTGATATTTTTTTGCATAAAAACCAGCACCGAATCCTGCTCGGGCGTGGGCAGCAGCATCGTGGGCGCGGGCATGGCATTGTCCCAGGAGATTTGCCCGGCTTCATCCACATTATTGAAGAAGCTGGACAACTGGTAATAATTCTTCTGAGAAATGGGGTCGTACTTGTGGTCGTGACACTTGGCGCAGCCCACCGAGAGGCCGATGAAAGCGTCGCCAAAAGTATTGGTGCGGTCCAAAACGTATTCTGTTTGATACTCCTTCTCGATGATACCGCCTTCCAGGTTCTGCTGATGGTTGCGATTGAAGGCCGTGGCGATGCGCATTTCTTTCGCTGTCAAGCGAGAGACCGAATCTCTACCCGCAGGACTTTTCATCAAATCTCCGGCCAGTTGCCATTGGATAAACTGGTCGTAAGGCTGGTTTTTATTGAAGGCTTTGATAACCCAGTCGCGGTAGGGCGACATATCGCGCAGGCGGTCCACTGTGTAGCCGTGCGAGTCGGCGAAACGGGCCAGGTCCAGCCAATCGGCGGCCATCCGTTCGCCGTAGTGCGGCGAATCGAGCAAATGATCTACTAGTTTTTCGTAGGCATCGGGACTTTTGTCCCCCATAAAAGAATCAATTTCGGCCAGCGAGGGCGGTAGTCCGGTGATGTCGAAAGTCACGCGGCGAATGAGCGTTTCCTTGTCGGCCTCCTTATTAGGGGCCATCTTCTTTTCTTCCAGGCGGTATGCCACAAAATTGTCGATGGGATTTTTTACCCAAATGTTATGCTCGACGGACGGAATCTGTGGCATCACGGGCTTCTCGAAGGCCCAATGTGGTTTATAAACCGCCCCTTCGTCGATCCACTTGACGAGAACCGCCTTTTCGTAAGCCGTCAGGCTCAGGTGCGATTCCGGCGTGGGCATAACAACCTCAGGGTCGGACGCGACGATGCGGCGGAATACCTCGCTGTTGCGCAGGCTACCGGGGTCGATGGCCACTTTGCCGGGTGATTCGGAAAGTTCGTCGTAAGCATTGGTGGCCAGGTCGAGACGGAGACCCGCTTTCTGCTTGGCCTGGTCGGGACCGTGGCAGGCGAAGCACTTGTCCGACAGGATCGGCTTCACGTCTCGGTTGTAATCCAGCTCCTTGGGTACCAAATCCATCGCCGCGCTGACGTCCTCCGGCAGGTCGGGTCGGCAAGAGAAAGCGGTGAGGATAATAAGGAAACTAACGAGTGATTTGACAAGCATTGGACCTGGACAAGCTGATAATTTACAAAGGTAAAGAATTATAAAGTATACGAATTATTCAATAAAAAGCCTTCCCTTCTTAAGTATCAAACTTCCACAATCGCCTTAATCAAATGCTGATCAGGTTTCAGGAAAGTGGGGAATATTTCTGAGAGGTGTTCGAGATCAGTGCGGTGAGAAATCCAGGGCGCGGTGTCGATGCGTCCAGCTTCCATGAGCGAAATGATCTCTTTGAATTCTGCGGGCAGCGAGTTACGGCTGGACATCAGCGTCACCTCGCGCTTATGAAAATTGGGATCGTTAAATTCGACCTCACCCTGAAAAAGTCCGACGAATACTATCTTACCTCCGTGCGCAATAAGGTTAAAAGCATTGAACATCGAATTGCGGTTGCCCGTGGCGTCGAAGATGACCGTGGGCAGATCGCCCTCGTAAAATTTACGCAGGTATTCCGCCGTCAAGGCTTGATCGACCACTATGCCAAGATCAGAAATGCCGTGCCGACGGGTGAAGTCGAGCCGACTTTCAGACCGATCTGCCACGCCCACGGTAGCGCCGCTCAGTTGGCAGAATTGCGCCACCGACAGGCCAATCGGTCCGGCCCCGATGATTAGTACTTTATCCTCCGCATGTAGTTTGGCCCGATTGGCGGCATGAAGCCCGATACCAAGCGTCTCTACCAAAGCCAGTTGGTCGTAAGCAAGTATTTCTGATTTGTGGAGCTTACTTATCGGGACATTGATGTATTCCGTCATGCCGCCATCGGTATGCACGCCCAGCACTCGCAGACGCTCACAGCAGTTGGGATGGCCAGTCCGGCAGGCCTGGCAATCGTTACAATTAAGGTAAGGCTCCACCGACACGCGGTCGCCGATTTTGAGGGTAGTTTCGGGAAGACTGCCACCAAGGGCCACGATTTCAGCGCCCAGTTCGTGTCCGAGAACGCGCGGGTAGGAGAAAAAGGGCTGATTGCCGCCAAAAGCGTGATAATCCGTGCCGCAGATCCCGATTCTCCTGATTTTTACCATGGCTTCATCGGTTCCGGGTGCTTCCGGCTCCGCTTGTTCAATTAACTTAAACTCGCCTGGCTTATTAAGAATGATGGTCTTCAAGGGGGGAAGTTTTGAGAATGAAAAGAATGGCTGAAAATAGACTGGCGTTCATAAAACAAGACGATCGTACTCATTTACTGGCAGCCTTGTAACAATTTCCGCACAGAGTTGTTATTTTCAAATAAAGCAATCCGCCGAATGGAACTTTGGAGATATTTATTTAGCTTTATGAAATATCCGTGTTATTCTCTAAGTTTGGGGAGAGATTTACCAGTATGACAGGCGTCGAATTGACCGATCAGGAATTGTGGGAAGGAATCAGGCGGAGCGACGAAAAAGCTTTCACCCGGACATTCGACCGCTACCACGGCACGCTTTTCAACTATGGCTGCAAGCTTTCCGGCGACTGCGGACTGGTGGAGGACGCTGTGCAGGATGTGTTCATCGACATTTGGCGGCTTCGCAAAAACCTTACCCCCAACATTTCCTCGATAAAATTTTACCTCTATCGCTCCCTGCGCCGCCGTATCCATCTGGGAACTATCAAAGCTCTGCCCATCAAAGAACTATCCATTTTGACGGGAGCAGAAATACCCTTCATTCGCGACAATTCGGAGTCCATGCTGGTGGAGCGCGAATCCAGTATATTGCTCACCGAACGGCTGAATAGTTTGCTAAGCCAGCTTCCCGCCCGGCAGGTTGAAGCCATCACCCTCCGCTACTACGATGAATTTAGTTTTGCCGAAACGGCCCAAATCATGGGCGTCAGCGAAAAGTCGGTCAGGAATTTCATCTACCGGGGGCTGGTATTTTTGCGCGAATGGCGGGAATCGATATTTGTTTCGGTGAGCGCGCTGCTCATAACGGTGTTCTTCTAAAAAGCTTTCGCCGACTTTTCCCGCCTCATCCGCAATTTCCCGGTATAGTATCGCCCGATGGCGAAACCCTCTTCCTGCCCGTTCTTTATGGCGGGCCAATAGTGGATGCCGCCGTACAAACGGCTGATGGCCGCTTCGTTGGCCGCTTCCAGAAACGACGAAAAATGGCGCACCGGCAGGCCAAACTCCACTTCACTCGAATCGGCAAAGGCAAAATTCTCACCGAATAGCTGGCCAAGCATGACCGATGCTCCAGCCGAAATAACGCTATGACCGCTGGTGTATTCGGGGAAAGGTGGTGTCTGCAAAACCGGTAGCCAGGCGGGGTCGATGTATTGGTTAATGTAAGTCTCGGGCCGGATGACGACGCTGCGGTACTTCTCGTCCCAACAACTGATGAAGCAGTCGGCCAGGGTCACGGCCAGACAGGCGTAGGCTTCCGCCGATTGCAGAGCGTTGGCATCTGCTTGCCGGCAGGCCAGCCGGGTAATGTTCATCCAGTGACCGTTGGGCGATATTTTTTTGGTGGCATACATCACGTGGCCTCGCACGTTCATCGTGAAGGGATTGCAATCCCAAAACTTGGCGATGTCGATTTGGGCAACGGTGTTGTCTTTCACTTGCTTGTACACTTGCACGACATCTTTGTAAAAAACGCTGTTCGTGTCGGTGGAAAAAGCGGGCGGTGGCGCGGGCTTGAACTGGGCGGCAGAGTCGAGGGCAAAGGTGCGCAGCTTGTTCCAATTGGGCTCGATGGCCTTAATATAGGCGGGCGGCGTGGGTTTCCAGGAAGCGGCGTCGTTTCTGACTCTGTAAAGTGGTAATGCCCGAGTCTCCTTGTACTGGTCCTTTCTAGCCCAGGCAATGATGTGGTCGGCCACTTGCTGACCGTAAGCGACGGAGTTGGCAAAAATGTCGGCGGGCATCCCGGTTCCCTGCAATTCCTGCTCCAAAGTTTTTTCAAAAACGCCAATTTTTTCTTCGGAAATAACCAAAGTTTTCCCGGTCGTCAGTATCGCGTGGACTGCCGCCAGGGTGGGGCTATATTCTTTATTTCTATCAGGGGGTGGCACGGGCGTTAGACCATGTAGTTGCCCGGCAAAGCTTAGGTACTCCTCATTATTTTGAATCAAAGCCTCGTAGGCGGCCACCGACACATACGCGTAGGTTCGGCTGGTAACGGGCGGCGAATAAATATCGTAAACCATCACATCCGTCACCTTCTTGATGGCCCGGTGAATGTATTCGGCTCGCTCGGTTTTGGCTTGCCAATCTTGCGCAAAGACAATTTTGACCAATCCAAAAAGCAAGACAAAAACGATTACTGAAATTTTGTTCATAATAATTCCCTTTTAGACCCCTGAAAACTGGTCACGGTAATTTTCTTCATACTTTTTTCGATGGGGAATTTGCGGGAAGACTGCGACAAATAGGTGGAGCCGTAATAAAACTCCACTTTCCGTTTGCGACCGTCTTTATAGACAATCTCCGCCGAAAAATCGTCCTCTTTCAGATCGACCCACTTCGCAATGCGCTTTGTCATCGAGCCATTTGGACTATATACCAGCAAGCTGTCCTGGTTTTGCGTTGCGATCAGAATATCTTCATTATTAGCGGTGTGCAGCGTGGCTAACGCTTTGGCATCACCCGGCACGAAAAAGCCACTTTTGGTCAAAGGAATTGTATTGAAATTTCCTTTGCCATCGCCCTTCAGGCACAAGCCTGTGAAAGCATCGTGGCGACCGCTGTTGGGATCCATGCCGTAGTCGTTACCGACCAGCAGCAAGTCCAGGTTGCCATCGCCATCCACATCTTCGGCCTTCGTGCCAAAGATAGGAGCGGTTTGCGCTTCGAGCGGCAGGGGTTTTATTTCCAGGTAGCCATCCCCTTTGTTTTCAATGTAACAACTCCGCATTTCGGTGGCCTGGGCAACCAGTGAATTTTCCAGATCGCTATCGCTCAAAATTTCCTTCAAACTCGCCAAGCCATAGGATTTAAAGGTTGGAAATTTCTTGCGCATCGTGATCACTTGGCTTACCAAATCGTCGCGGGAGGCAATGGGAAACGGCTTGCGGCTGCCATCGTCGGCCTTCATGTAGCAAAATACCATCGGGTCGATTGAGCCGTTGCTGTCGAAATCCTTGGCCACCAGAATCATCGGCTCTTCCGGCGAGGCGGTGTAGTTGGAATTCAATCCCAAATTTCCGGCGATGTAGTCGATGTCGCCATCATTGTCGAAATCACCTGCGGTCAGACTATTCCACCAACCGGTTTGTGATTCGAGACCCGTCTTAAAAGCCACAAAGGAAGTACCCAGATTTTTCAGAAAAATGACCGGAAGCCATTCGCCGGTTAAAATCAAATCGGGCTTACCATCATTGTCGTAGTCGCTCCACAGGGCGTCCGTAACCATGCCGATGTTTTCCAATGGGGGAAAATACTGGTCGGTCACATCGGTGAATTTCCCACCGTCATTTCTTAGCAAAAAACTCCTCGGCGGCACCGGATAGGCCGCCGAAACGACCCGCCCGCCCACGAACAAATCAAGATCGCCATCGCCATCGAAGTCCGCCGCCTTCACGCAGGAGCCGTTGGTCAGCTCAGCGGGTAGGGCATCGGCCGCCCGGTTGAATTTTCCTTTTCCGTCATTCAAAAAAAGCCGGTCGTTGCTAAAAGCGTTGTCGGGCGGAATTTCGTAGCTGCCGCTCACGATGTACAAATCAAGATCTCCGTCGTTGTCGGCGTCGAAAAGGAGTGTGCCTTGATCTTCGTAAAACCGATCTTCCTTTTGCAAAAACCGGGTTGAATCTTTTATAAATGATCCATTGGCATTTTGCATAAAAAAAACGCCTGCTATACCCGAAGAGCCACCGACATACAAATCTTCAAATCCGTTCTTGTCAATATCTCCCACCGCAAGCGAAGGGCCGGATTGACTTAACTTATGGGGTAAAGTGGGTTGCACATCGAAATCAGGAAAGTCTTTTTCCAAAGATTTGTATTCCAAACCGTATTTTTCTGCCCCGCTTTTATAAAAAGCATTGACAAATAAACTGCTTGATTTTTCTTTTTTCAGTTGGGCGTCTTTATAAGAAATAGTGATCGCTTGTCCGGCAATGACGTTTTTCAGAATCTGCCGCTTATTATCAGGCCAACGCAGAACCAGCGAATCAATTCGCAGGGCTTTCCCCAGGCCAAAATGTGCCCGGCTATCGTCAGTGGACAGGTAGCCACGCGTGGGTTGTTGCTCGAAAAATAGCTGTTGACCCCCCGAAAAGTAAAGCTGTATGTTCGCCCCAATTCCAGTAGGGTTCCCAGTTGGGCCAGACAGCGATACCGTCAGAAAATGGCTCTTTTGATCGAGCGTATTTTCGTAGAGAAATGCCGGATCATTGATGTTGTTGATAATCACGTCCAGGTCGCCGTCGTTATCCAAATCCGCGTAGGCTGCCCCGTTGGAAAAGGTCAGTTCCTCGAATCCCCACGACTTAGTCACATTTTCAAAAGTAAGCCCATTGGTATTTTTATAAGCGTAATTGGCTAGCCTGACCACGGGCAGCGAGTCGGTCATCGCCAGGGTAAAGCCCTTGCTCGTGCCGCTTTGTCCGTTGTTGTATTCGATATAATCCAGGTCGGTCACATCGCGGGGAAGGCCATTGGTAATGATGAGGTCGCGGTAGCCGTCGTTGTCGAAGTCGGCCACCAGCGGACACCAGCTCCAATCGGTTTGATAGATGCCCGCCATAAATGCCGCATCTCCAAACACCGGATGGCCCGCCGGGGTCGGTCCGCTGTTCATTTGCAGCACGTTTCGTACGTACTGCGGATTATAATTATACTGGGCGTTGTTGATATAATTGTAATATTCATTCCCGCTCAGCATTCGCTTCTTTCGCAGATTATTTTCCGGTAACATTTCCAGGGAAATCAGGTCCACGTTGCCATCGTTATTGATGTCCACCGCGTCGGTTCCCATCGCATTCCAGCCCGTATGTTTGAAGTACTTGTCCAGGCTGTTGGTAAACGTCCCGTTTTTATTGTTGATAAAACAAAGGTCATTCGACACAAAATCATTGGCAACATAAATGTCCGGCCAACCGTCCTGATTGATGTCCGTAATTGCCGCCGCGTGGCCCCAGCCTTCGATGGTGATCCCTGCTGTTTTCGATACATCAGTGAATTTCCCATTGCCCTCATTTCGGTACAATCGATCGTTATTTTTAGCGCTGCCATCCGTCAGCTTTGCCCGGTAGTGAATTGGGGTACGCGGATCATATATTTCGTTGGTGACCTGGTACATATCGAGGTCACCGTCCTTATCATAATCGAAGAAATACGCCTGTGTACTGAACCCGTCGTCGGCCAGTCCGTAAGCGGCCGCCGACTCTTCGAAAATCGGAACCCCTGATTTGTCCAAGCCTTGGTTGAGGTACAGTAAATTGGTGCGGAGTTTGGGATCGCTGCGGAAGGAGGCGGACACGTAGATATCCGGCCAGCCGTTGCCGTCGATGTCCACCACCGAGACGCCCGTACACCAGTGGCCTTGTCCGCCGACCTTAGCGCGGTCGGTGATGTCTTCAAATTTTAGGGCGCCTTGGTTCAGGTACAGCTTGTTGGAAACCATGTTTCCCGCCAGGTAGACATCCATAAACCCGTCTTTGTTGAAATCGCCGATGCCCACCCCACCGCCGTTGTAAATGTTGGCCTGGTTGAGAATATTGAGCGTGTCGCTTTCGGTCAATCGGTTAGCGAAATCGATCCCGGTTTGGGAGGCAGGTAGCCGCCGGAAGAGGGTGGGGGACTGGGCGAATATTGGGCCAATTGAAAAGGCCAACAAGACGACCAATTGACACCACATCCCGTATTTCCGCACAATCATAGCGTTTTTTTATCTTGAAAAAATTGAATATTTCACTTGAAACGAACGAAAGTGTTCATATTGTTCCGTCGGCTGAGTTTGGGACACTTTCCTGACAACTAGATAGAGGTATCTTCTTTATGCTCTATTGTAAGAGGTCATAATCCGGGTAATTGACCTCTTTTAAGTTCGCAGGGCTATAGCTTGCGCTAATACTTTGCACCCTTTCAGGGCTGGGAGAAGTAGGTTTTTGATTTTATTATCCTGTTTGAAATTCTTCATTAAAGCTTGCAAAATGTCCCACACCAACAAAATGTTCCTTATCGTCCTGACCTGGCTCTCGGCTTCTTTCCTGAATGCTTTTTGCCAACCTGCCGCCACAACCCCTGACTTGACCCAATACGTCAATACCCTGCAAGGCACCAATTCAAGTTTCCAACTCACGCGGGGCAATACGTATCCCACCACGGCTCTGCCCTTCGCCATGCACACCTGGACGCCGCAGACCGGGCGCAACGGCGATGGCTGGAAATACCAATACGCCAAAGACAGCATCCGGGGATTCCAGCAGGCCCATCAGTGCAGTTCCTGGACCAACGACTACGCGGTATTCTCGTTGATGCCCGTCATTGGAAACCTCGAAATGGACCAATACAAAAGAGCAGCTCGGTTCAGCCACGCCAACGAAACGGCTAAACCACATTATTATAAGGTGAAGCTGGATAACCAGATTGGGGTCGAGCTATCGCCCTCGGAACGCGGGGCGCAGTTGCGGTTTACTTTTCCTGAAAATCAGACGGCCTTCGTCGTACTGGATGGTTATACCGGGATGAGCGGGGTGGAAATAGACCCGAAAAATCGCCGGATTACGGGTTATGTCCATAATGGGCGGGGGCTGCAAAAGAACTTCAAAAACTACTTCGTCATCCAGTTCGACCAGCCCTTCCGGGCGCAGGGGATTTGGGAGAACCGAAAAAACGAACGGTGGAACGACCGCCTGTCGGGAGAAGGGGAGGGTTTCGGGGGGTACATCGAGTTCAAAGCAGGGGAGACAGTGCAGGCGAAGGTGGCCTCGTCCTACATCAGCCCCGAGCAGGCGGCGCTGAACCTGGAACGCGAACTCGGTGGCCACAAGAATCTGGAAGAAACTAAAGCCGCTGCGCAGCGGCTTTGGAACGAGCATCTGGGCAGAATCCTGGTCGAAGGCGGCAGTCGGGAAGAGACAGAAACCTTTTACTCCTGCTTCTTCCGGGCCAGTCTGTTCGCAAGAAAATTCTTTGAATTAAATAAAGACGGTAATCCATATTATTTCAGTCCGTACGACGGGAAAATCCACGACGGTTATCTGTACACCGACACGGGTTTTTGGGACACTTTCCGGGCGCAGTTTCCGCTCAACGCCCTGCTGCATCCCACCATGCACGGCCGCTACGTGGCTGCCCTGCTCGACGCACAGGAACAGTGCGGATGGCTGCCTTCCTGGTCGTTTCCGGGTGAAGCGGGCAGCATGATCGGCAACCACGCCATTTCGCTACTGGCCGACGCCTGGGCTAAGGGAATCAGGACGTTCGACTCCGAAAAGGCCCTGGCCGCTTACCTGCACGAAGCCACCAATAAAGGCCCCTGGGGACCGGCCAACGGGCGCGACGGCTGGAAGGAATACTTTACACTGGGCTACGTACCCTATCCCAAGTACCGCGAAGCCACCGCCAAAACGCTGGAGTATGCCTACGACGATTTTTGCGGCTATCAGCTTGCCAAAATGACGGGAAATAAATTTTACCAGGATGTGTTTGCCCGGCAGATGTACAACTACAAAAATGTCTTTGACCCGCAGGTCGGCTTCATGCGGGGCCGGGGTTTGGACGGAGCCTGGACCCCAAAATTCGACCCTTACGAATGGGGCGGCCCCTTCACCGAAGGCAACGCCTGGCATTACCTCTGGTCAGTGTTTCAGGACCCGCAGGGATTGATCGACCTCATGGGTGGCGAACAAAATTTTACCGCCAAACTGGACTCCGTTTTCACCGTTCCTAACACCGTTCACGTGGGAACCTACGGCGGTAAGATCCACGAAATGACCGAAATGGAAATGACCGACATGGGTCAGTATGCCCACGGCAACCAGCCGATTCAGCACATGGTGTATCTCTACAACTACGCCGGGCAACCCTGGAAGGCACAGCATCACGCGCGGGAGGTGATGGCGCGGCTGTACAGCGGCACCGAGGATGGCTACCCCGGCGACGAGGATCAGGGGCAAACTTCCTCCTGGTACGTGCTGAGCGCGCTGGGCTTTTACAGCGTTTGTCCCGGCACCGACGAGTACGTGATGGGGAGTCCGGCTTTCCCCAAAACTACCATTACGCTGGAAAACGGGAAGAAATTTATCATCGAAGCCTCAGGCAATTCCAACCAGAATGTTTACATCCAATCGGCAACTTTGAACGGCAAACCCTTTTTTCGCACTTTTCTTCGCCATAGCGAGATTACCGATGGCGGAACGCTGAAACTAGAAATGAGCGACTCGCCGAATACCACACGGGGAACGGCGATGGGAGACCGTCCCTTTTCTTTGTCGAGCAGCAAGTAGGTTTGCTTTGAAATCTCTATCCGGGGCGGCTTTAGCGGCGGCGGCCGACCGTCCCCGGATGCCGGATTGATGCTTGACTACTGCCACATTATAATTTTTCTTAAAAAAATTTCACGCGGAAGGGGTCAAATTCAAATCGACCGACTCTGTTCTGTTATAATCCTCCTTTAAATAGTGAATAAGACCCCCTACACGCTAACGGAACTGATTCAGAACGATGATTTTATCGCCTGGGTCCTGCATCCCGACGAAATTAATAATCGGCGTTGGCAGGAGTACCTCCACGCTTTTCCCGAAAAAATAGAAACGGTGGAGGATGCCAAAGGATATGTAATTCTGCTGGCCGAAGATACCGGACGCCACAAGCCTACGCCCGAGCAAAGCGACCGGATGCGGCAAGTGGTGGAGTCTTATGTTCATCAGGAAGAAGAGGAAAAAACAGAAATACGGCTGGATTCCACCCAGGGAGGTTTCGACTGGAGAAGGTGGCGGATAGCGGCTTCGGTGGCGGTGCTTTTAGGGGTTGGAGCTGTCAGTTATCTCTATGTGAACCAGTTGCCGGAATCGTATGCCGCTCGTGCTGAAATTTCCGCAAAGGATGCAGGCGAGTTGCGGCGAACCAATGATACCGACAAGCCGATGACGATTATCCTCGCCGACGGGAGTTCGGTCGTGTTGTTGCCGGGCAGTGTTTTGGAGTACTCGGCGGCGGAGCATCCCAAGCGTCGAGAGGTGCGGCTGGTAGGTCGGGCTTTTTTTGAAATCGTGAAAAACCGGGACAAACCCTTCTTTGTGTACACCGATGATGTGGCCACCAAAGTGTTGGGGACCAGTTTCCTGATTGATGCTCCGGCGGACCGGGAAGAAATGAAAATAGAAGTTAAAACGGGCCAAGTGGCGGTTTTTCCGCTCAGCCGCAACCCTTCGGAAACAGAAAGGGCCGACGCTGATAAGCCGGAGCTGCGGGGGCTGCTGGTAGGGCAGGATGAAAAGGTGGCGGTTTCCCGGCTGAACGGAAAACCTATTAAAATAACCGAAGAACCGGCGCGGGTTGTCGTCGCAAAAGATATTTCTGAACAAGCATTCGTATTCGACGAAACGCCTGTAGCAGAAGTTTTCAGCGCTTTAGAACTGGCCTATAATGTGAAAATAGAATATGATGTTCAAATGATGGGGGCTTGTCCGCTGAATGCCACCCTGGTCGGGGAGCCTTTTATAAAAAAACTCAACGTGATTTGTGCGGCCCTTGATGCTAAGTACGAGATGAATGAAAACCTGGTCAGTATCACGGGCCGGGGTTGTAAATGAACTGACCTTTAACAATTAAATAACCCTAACGCTACCTACCTATGAGATGAAAAAAAACTTGATGATACCTAAATCTTTTCTTTTCCATTTTCCTACTATTTCTATCCTATGAAAAAATTTCGACGAATCGATGGCCTGTTCATGACACTCATGCGCGCAACGGTCATCCAATGTTTTCTGGCCACGCTGACGCTGGGTATTGCGTTGGCTCACGACGGTAAAGGCCAAACCGCCCTCGACCAGAAGGTTACCCTCGACCTGGAAAACCAGGAGGTCAAGAAAATCCTCAGCCTACTGGAAAAGCAAACGGACGTCAAGTTCGTTTTCAGCTCTAAGCTTATCCAATCCAGCCGCAAGGCCACCGTTAAAGTGAAGGAGCAGCGGCTGTCGCAGGTACTGGACAATCTGCTGAAGCCGCTCCAACTGCAGTACAAGGCAACCGACGACCTGATCGTCATCAAGCCCGAGCGCGAAGCGACAGCAACTGTTCCGGCGAACCCGACCACTGCCTCTTCTGAAAGTACGCCCGAGGTTGTGGATCGAACAGTAACCGGTACGGTGATCGAAGAATCGGGAACTGCTCTACCCGGCGTAAGCGTGGTATTGAAAGGTACCCAAACGGGTTCCAACACCGACGCCCAGGGGAAATTTTCTATCAACGTTCCCGACGGCCCCGCTACGCTGGTGCTTTCCTACGTGGGCTTTTTGGGTAAAGAGGTAAGGGTTTCTGCCGGACAAACGACCATCAGTATTACGTTGGCACCCGACACCAAAGCTTTGGAAGAAGTAGTAGTGACGGGCTACGGCACCCAGCGGAAAGAGTCGCTGACGGGTGCTATTTCGGTTGTGACGAGCAAAGACCTTGAGCGCGTTCACGGCGGTTCCACGGTCAGTTCTGGTCTGGCGGGTAAGATTCCCGGTGTTACTTTTCGGATGCCCGACGGACGGCCCGGTGCCAACGCCAGGGTTCAAATTCGTAACATGGGTAACCCCCTGTACGTGATCGATGGTATTCAACAAGATGAGAACCAGTTCAATAACCTGTCTCCTAATGACATTGAGAGTCTTGCCGTTTTGAAGGATGCCTCTGCTGCCATCTACGGGGTTCGCGCCGCCAACGGCGTGGTCGTGGTGACAACGAAGCGCGGTAAGGCGGGTAAAAATACAGTAAGCCTCGATGCCTACACGGGTTGGCAAAACTGGTCGCGCTTTCCTAACGTGGTCAACGACTCCTACCAGTGGCAGTTGGGTCGCGCCGAGGCGCAGATCAACCAAAGCGGCACGACTTCGCTGACGCCCACCGAACTGGCCAAGTACCAGCAGGGCACCGATCCCGGCTACCAGACTTTCAACTGGAAAGAATTCATCGTTCAGCCCAATGCGCCTCTGACCTCGATCAACCTCAATATGACGGGTGGCTCGGATAAGATCAAGTATTACGTGTCGGGTACCCGCCTTAAGCAGTTTGCCAACCTGGGCCGGGAGTTCACCTTCGAGCGCAGCAACCTGCAAAGCAACGTGGATGCCAACATCACCAACAACCTGAAAGTGGGTATCCAAATCAGCGGTCAGATTAAGGTTACGGACAACCCCGGCATTCCCGGTGGTGACGACTACTTTCTGCCCCGCTTCGCGATCCTGCGCAACCGTCCGTTCGAGCGTCCCTATGCCAACGACAACCCCGACTATCTGAACGACATCAAGCACAACGAAACCAACTGGGCGTACAACAACAAAAAGCTCGGTGGTTATGCCACGGACATTCGCCGCATCCTGCAATCCAATATGTACGCCGAGTACCAGATTCCCGGCATCAAAGGCTTGACGGCCCGGGGGATGTACTCTTACTTCATTGAGGATCAGAAGCTGGATGGACACGAATACACCTACGTAGCCTACACCTACAACCCCACCGACGAAAGCTACAACGTGACGGGCGGCAGCAGCAACCCCTGGCGCGAGCGGCGCAACCGGAAGATCATCCGTAACATCTACCAGGGACAGTTGACTTACAACCGTACTTTTGGGCAGCATGAGATTGGCGGTACCTTCGTAGCGGAACGTCAGGAACAGCGCGACCAAAACCAGTGGGTCCGCTCGGTACCTTCCACCAACGTGTTGCCGCTGATATACTTTGCCAATGTTGTAGCCTTCCAGGATGCCGACGATCAGACTGCGCGTCTCGGCTACGTTGGACGCGTCACCTACAACTACGCCAACCGCTATTATTTCGAGGGCTCGTTCCGCCGGGATGCTTCCTGGAAATTTGCCCCCGATCGTCGCATCGGCTTCTTCCCTTCCGCGTCGGCGGGCTGGAGAATCTCGGATGAGCAGTTTATCAAAAACTTGCTCGGGGAGCGATCGTTCCTCGATGATTTGAAGTTGCGGGCGTCTTACGGTGTGTTGGGAGATGATGACATTGGCATCGACCCCTACGCCTATCTGCCGGGCTATAACTACAACCAGGGCAATGCCATCCTGAGCGGTAGTTCCATCGTGACCTCCCGCAACAAGGGACAGATTGTCAACAACCTCACCTGGTTCAAGAGCAAGATTTTTGACATCGGGGCCGATTTCTCACTTTTCGGCACGAAGATTACGGGATCGTTCGATTACTTCGACCGTCAGCGGACGGGACTTCGGGGCCGCAAGTACGATGTGCAGGTACCCAGCGAACTGGGCTACAGCCTGCCCGACGAAAACGTGAACAGCGATTCGCAGCGGGGCTGGGAAGCTGCCCTGGTGTACAATAACAAGGCGGGTGACTTTGGCTACCAGATCGGTGGCAACTTCTCCTTCTCACGCAGCCGCTTCGAGTCGTCGTATAAGCCAATCTTTAACAACTCCTGGGATCAGTACCGCTACTCAAGTCAGCATCGGTACAAGGATATCTTCTGGGGCTACGAATCAGTCGGTCAGTTCCAGACGCAGCAAGAAATCGCCGAGTATCCGGTCAACATCGACGGTCAGGGCAACCGCACCCTGCTGCCCGGTGACCTGATTTACAAGGACATCAATGGCGACGGCGTCATCAACGGCTTCGACCAGCGGCCCATCGGCTACACGACGCAGGGATCACCCAACATCAACGTGGGTTTGAACTTCGCGCTGACCTGGAAAAACTTCGCCTTCAACGCCGACTTCTCGGGCGGTGGGCTGTATTCCTGGAACCAGCAGTATGAGCAGCGGTGGGCTTACCAGAACGATGGTGCCCTCAACCAACTGTTCCTCGATAGCTGGCGGCGGGCCGACGCGTTCGACCCGAACAGCGCCTGGACGCCCGGCACTTATCCGCCTTTGCGCTACAACAACGGGGGCCACAGCAACTATAACCGGGATTCGGATTTCTGGCTGCACAACGTCAAGTACCTGCGCGCCCGGACGATTGAGTTGAGCTATTCGCTGCCCAAAAGCATTTTGGAGAAAGTGAAAATGTCAAGGGCCCGCATCTATATCAACGGCTACAACCTGTTCTCGATTGACAACGTGAAGAAATTCGGCACCGATCCCGAGATTGCCGATGGCAACGGGCTGCAATACCCGCAGAACAAGTTCATCAACGTCGGCGTCAACCTTTCAATTTAGTGGACAGGGGACGGTTGACAGTGTTTCGTGATACAAAATCACAACAGAGTAGCTAGTCTTCCGTCAACAAATCCACGCATAAACAAAATAACATGAAGAAGATAACCTATATGACAATAACGCTTCTGCTCGCGGTGAGCTGGAGCTGCAACGACCAGGAATTCCTGAATCGGCCACCCAGTGCCATATTGACGGAAGACCAGGTGTACGCCAACGACGACGTGATTCTGTCGGTGTTGGGGGATTTGTACAACCGCTACAACGACTTTGGTAATACCAGCAACTGGTCCACCATTTCCGATTTCAACGAAGCGTTCTGGTCTGAAGCTGGCCGTTACGGCTCTTTTCAGAATTCCGGCTGGAACTTTGATCTTGGCTTTACCTGGGACTACGGCTACATTCGGGACATCAACCAGTTTCTTGAGAAAGTGCAGGCTGCGGATAAGATCACTCAGGCCTCCAAGGATCGCTTTGCGGCGGAGGCCCGTTTTCTGCGCGCCTCTTACTACTTCGAGATGGTGAAACGAGAAGGCGGCGTGCCATTGATTCTGGAAACGCTGACCTATGATTTCAGCGGTGATCCCACCTACCTGCAATACCCCCGCGCCAAGGAATCCGAGGTTTATGATTTCGTAATTAAAGAAGCCGAGGAGATCAAGGCAAAGTTACCCGCCAACGTTGGGGAGAAATCACGGGCCACCAAAGGAGCGGCTCTGGCCATGGAAGCACGGGCGGCACTGTACGCGGGTTCGATTGCCAAGTACGGCCCCAAGACCCCAACCGTAACGTTGCCCGGCGGCGAAATCGGCATTCCAGCCGATAAGGCCCCCGGTTACTACACGATCGCGCTGCGGGCGGCGAAAGAAATCATCAGCGGCACCGCCGGCGCCTACGCCCTGTACACCAAGAAGCCTGATCTGTCGGAGAATTTCGCGGCCCTGTTTTATGACAAGTCTAACAACGCCGAGGTGATTTTCGTGAACGACTACCAATTAAAGTACCGCACGATTGGATTCACCATTTCCAATCAACCTCGCTTCGGGGCAGAGGAGGAAGAAGGTGGCCGCATCAACCCCTCGCTGAATTTGGTGCAGGCGTTCGAGAAGTTGGACAACACCTACGCGCCGATCCCCACGGGAACCTCCTCTGGTTCGGGTACGCCCATTTACTACAACACCCAACTCGACATCTTTGCGGGCCGCGACGCTCGCCTGGGTGGAACTGTGATGCTGCCCGGTAGCCAGT
Source organism: Cytophagales bacterium (assembly GCA_038235275.1). Taxonomy (GTDB): domain Bacteria; phylum Bacteroidota; class Bacteroidia; order Cytophagales; family Spirosomataceae; genus Persicitalea. The sequence continues at coordinate 47,628 of JBBSUC010000018.1, forward strand.
TCAAAGGCCGGACGGTGGATATTTGGGCGGGGGTGCAATTGGCCGATGGCACCGTAATCAGCGGTGACGACCGGGGTGCCCAGAAAACCTTGCCCGGTACCACGGTACCACGCCAGGTGGTGGGCTTCGACGGCCCCATCGATGGCTTTGAATTCACGGCTCAGTCGGGCTTTTACATCCGCAAGTACCAGGATCCCATCGTGGGTTCGGGGCGGCGTGGTACCCAAAGTGAGGTGTGGTTTGTGCGTTACCGCTACGCCGACGTGTTGCTTACCGCCGCCGAGGCCTCTTTCGAACTGGGTGATCCGACCACCGCTGCCGACTACATGAACCAGGTTCGCGCCCGCGCCGGGTTGGTTACCCCGCTGACGGCTGCCCAGATCACGTTCGACCGCATTGTTCACGAACGCCGGGTGGAGTTTGCCTTCGAAGGTCTGGAGTTCTTTGATCTGAAAAGGTGGCGGATCGCTACCGATGTGTTCGATGGCGTACCCATTTCTACGGTCAGCGATCTGACGGCCAACATTGGCAAAGCCACCAAGCACCGCACGCAGCCCTGGGCTTTATGGTCGTATAAGGTGTATGCCCCCGGCACACCCAATGACGGTAAATGGGTTTATAAGGAAAGGCAGCTAAGCCGCGTGACGGGTTCGGACCGCTGGCAGTTGGGGAATTACTACGCCCAAATCCCTGACGGGATCATCAGTAACAACCCCAAGCTGATCAGAAACCCCAACCAATAATTGTTCACCTTCAAACGAAACGATATTATGAAAATCAGGTTTAAAATACTACTTCCCGTACTGGGCCTGGCGGCAATCTTTGTTTCCTGCCAAACGGACGATTACGCCGAACCAAAGACTTCCCTCACGGGCAATATCGTCTATAAAGGCGAATCCATTGGTGTGGAGCAAGAGCAGGTGCGCCTACAACTCTGGCAACCTGGCTTCGGCAGGTTGGCCCCCCTCGACGCGCCTATTGCGCAGGACGGCTCTTACTCAGCTCTGCTGTTCGATGGCAACTACAAGCTGGTATTCACCAAAAACGATGGTCCGTGGAAGTCGATTGTGAAGGATGCGACTGGCAAAGACACCACTTTCGTCAACCTCAGTGGCAATCAGAAGGTGGACATCGAGGTTACGCCCTACTATATGATCCGCAACGCCAAGTTTTCCAAAGAGCCGTCGAAGGTGAGTTCCACCTTCGACGTGGAAAAAATCATTACGGGCGTCGATGCTAAGGACATAGAACGCGTGTCGCTGATCATCAGCCGGACGCAGTTCGTATCCCGCGCCAACAACATCGGCATTACCAACATGGAGGGTGCCGCCGTAACGGGCAAGACCAACTTCAGCCTGTCGGTTACCGTCCCCACCATTAGTCCGGCGCAGGACTTCGTTTTTGCCCGCGTGGGCGTGAAGGTGAAGGACGTGGAGGATATGGTGTTTTCCAAAGTCGAGAAGATTCAATTGTAATTTAAAGAAAGCTGTAGGCTGTAGGCAATAAGCAATAGGCGAAAAGAGCCTAAAGCCCGCGCTTATAGCCTACAGCTTTTAAACAGTATCCAACCCCGTTAATCCCCTTTATCAACCAGTGAGCTTTAACCCAATAAAAATTAGAACCATGAATGGATTCGTGAAGACGCACCTCGTTGCCGCCCTGACCGCTCTGCTGGTGCTGGGCTGTGCGCAGAGTAAGATGAATTCTTCGGGAAGTAATACTGCATCGAAGTCTTCCAAAGTAGAGGGCCGCCGAGCCGAGGTACTTTTCCTGGGCAACACCAGCAAGCACCACGACTCGGGCAAGTACGCGCCCTGGCTGGCGATCAAGCTTTTCGAGAGCGGCATCAATACGTCCTATACCGTGGATTTGAACGATTTGAATCCCGAGAACCTCGCCAAATACGATGCGCTCATTATCTACGCCAATCACGATGCAATTTCTCCGGCCCAGGAGAGCGCGTTGAAAAATTTCGTGCAAAGTGGCAAGGGCTTGGTTCCGCTGCATTCAGCTTCGGGTTGTTTTCTAAATTCGGAGTGGTACATCAAGGCCATCGGCGGACAATTCGCATCCCACAAAACGGGCGACTTCCCGGCGATAATCACTAAGCCGGACCATCCCATAATGAAAGGAATCAAACCCTTCACGACCTGGGATGAGACCTATGTCCTCAAAAATATCTACCCCGATATGACTGTGCTGACCGAGCGCCTGGAAGACGGAAAAAAGATTCCCTATACCTGGGTGCGTAACGAGGGCAAAGGACGGGTTTTCTACACCGCTTACGGCCACGAAGACCGCACCTGGTCAAATATCGGCTTTCTGGATTTGGTGAGCAACGGCGTACATTGGGCGCTGGGTGACCAGGTGAATGCCCGAATTGCGGCTTTGAATATTCCCAACGTGGACATCTATGATGCCGATACCATCGCGCAGTTCACCAAGCGGCATCTGGTACCTAAAATGCAGGAAGCACTTTTGCCTGCGGAATCCGAAAAACTCACCCAGGTATTGCCCGATTTTAAAGTGGAACTCTTCGCCTCTGATCCCGATATCATCAACCCTATCGCGATGGCCTGGGATGAGCGAGGACGACTTTGGGTCGTTGAATCGGTGGATTACCCCAACACATTCAAGGAAACCGACGGTGAAGCCAACGACCGCATCAAAATTTGTGAAGACACCGATGGCGACGGTAAGGCCGACAAGTTCACCGTCTTCGCCGATGGCCTCAACATCCCGACCAGCATGATTTTTGCCAACGACGGTGTCATTGTAACGATGGCCCCCGACATTCTTTTCATGAAAGACACCAACGGCGATGATAAGGCCGACGTCACGGAAATTCTCAGCCACGGCTGGGGCAAGAACGACACGCACTCGGGTCCTTCCAACCTGATTTATGGTTTCGATAACAAAATCTGGGGATCGGTCGGCTACTCGGGCTTCAACGGAATGATGAACGGCAAACAGACGCGCTTCCCGATGGGCGTCTATCACTTCAAGCCTGACGGTTCGGACTTCGCCTACCTCGGCAAGAGCAGCAACAACACCTGGGGACTGGGCGTGACGGAGGACAATAGTATTTTCCTGTCCACCGCCAATAACACCCACTCCGCCTTTTACTCGATGCCCGAAAACTACCTCATGCGTGCCGTGCCCGGCCAGGAGCGGCAGGTGGATGCCGTGCAGAAAATCGACGGACACTACGACGCCCACACCATGACGCCCAACATCCGGCAGGTGGACGTGGTAGGCGGCTTTACCGCCGCTGCCGGACACCATTTCTATACCGCCCGCGATTATCCCAAAGAGTACTGGAACCGCGTGGCCTTCGTGAGCGAGCCGACGATGCGTTTGGTTCACAAAGCGGTTATTGAGCCGGATGGCGCGGGTTATAAGGAGAGCGATGGCTGGAACTTGACAGCCAGCTCCGATGAGTGGTACGGCCCGGTTCAGGCGCAGGTCGGTCCGGATGGAGCCGTGTGGATTTCCGACTGGTACAACTTCATTATTCAGCACAACGTGTTCGTTCCCCGGCAATCGCCCTCAGAATTTATCCTGCCCTTTACCGAGCAACCGCACGGCCAGGGTAATGCCTTCATCAGTCCGCTGCGCGACACCAACCACGGACGCGTCTACCGGGTGGTATACAAGAACGCGGCCAACAGGCCCGCCATGAAACTGTCGAAAAAAGACGTTCCCGGCTTGGTGGCGGCGTTGGAAAATGACAATATGTTCTGGCGCATGACCGCCCAGCGGCTGTTGGTGGAATTGCAGGATAAGTCGGTCGCTCCCGCTTTGTACAAAATTATCGCTAACCAAAGAGTGGACGAAATCGGCCTGAACAGTCCGGCAGTCAACGCCCTGTGGACGCTGCATGGTTTGGGGCTACTGGGCGGCTCGAACGCCGAGGCAATGGATGTGGCGAAGAAAGCGCTTTCTCACCCCGCCGCCGGCGTTCGTAAAGCCGCCGCTCAGGTGTTGCCCAAAACCGAGCAAAACTTTGGCTCGATCCAGCAACTGCTGAAAGATCCCAACCTGAACACGCGCTTGGCCACTATTGTGGGATTAGTTGAAGTACCTGCATCCGACAAAATCGGTGAGGCGATTTACCAGGCATCTTTAGTAGAAGAAAATGCCAAAGACCGCTGGTTGAACAAAGCCTTGCTCGCCGCAGCTACCGTTCACTCCCAAGGATTTATGACCGCCGCAAAAAATGGCAAAAAATCCGAGTTTAGCCAACAGATTAATGGGATGCTGGCCAAGGAAGTGTACACCCTGGGCCGCCGCAACGCTATGCTTTTCGCACCCGACGTGAAGGGCAAAGAACTCATTATTCGCGCCAGCGTGACCAAGGCCGAGGACAAGCCATTAGAAGGCTTCATCGCCGGACAGGGCGATAACAAGACGGGCTACGCGCTATACATCCAGAACGGAAAAGTTTTCATGGATGTCTATCAGCACAACATGGCCACCAGCGTAGCGACCAGCCAGCCGCTGCCCGACAAGTTCGACCTGATGGCGAGCCTGACCAAGGGTGGTAAAGTCACGATTGAAATCGACGGCAAAGTCGCCGCCGAGGGCAACGCGCGTATGCTGTTCATGGAAGAACTACCTAACACCCTGCGCACGGGCGAGGACGGGGAAGGCGACGAGAAGATTGGCCCATACGAAGGCCGATTTGGCTTCCAGGGCAATTTTCAGAACGGTTCATTGGAATTGCAAAAGCCGAACGCCGCTGATGTGAGTGCAGCCAACGAGGTGACAACTAAAACTTCTACCTCTGCCACATCATCTAACGCGCGAGTCATCGAGTTGAAGGTCGTACCGGAAATGTTGCAGTTCAACAAAGCCCTGCTCACCGCCAAAGCGGGGGAGAAAGTGGTCATCAATTTGGAAAATCCCGATGGAATGCAGCACAACCTTTTGATTATCAAAATAGGTTCGCTGCAAAAAGTAGGGAAAGCCGCCGACGATTTACTCTCCAACCCCAAAGCCGCCGACATGCAATACGTTCCCAATGTTCCCGAAGTGCTGCACCACACCAAACTGGTAAATCCCGGCGAAACGGTGACGCTGGAATTCACCGTTCCCAGCACGCCGGGTGATTACCCGTTCGTGTGTACTTTCCCCGGCCACTGGCGGGGGATGAATGGAATTCTGCGAGTAACGAAGTAATCGACAGTGGACGAAGTAATTGCCAATTGACATTGAAAAGGTTCACATCGCTGATTGAAGTTCCTTTGACCAGAGAATATGAACAATATCTCATAATTCATAATTCATAATTCTTATCTCGTATCTCCTTATGACCCAATCATTTTTAAAATTCACTCTGGCGCTTACCTTTCTGATTTTGGTTGGCGTGGCTTGTTCGAAGAATAGCAATTCTTCGGGCAAAAAACCAATCAAAGTTCTCATGGTCGGCGGAGGCTCGTCGCATGATTTCGACCGCTGGTACAAGCAGGAAGACAGCCAAACCCTGCAACGCGATGGCTTTGCCAGTGTCGAATATACCGACGACCCGACGACGATCATGTCCAAAATGTCCGGCATCGACGTGCTATATCTGGCCAATAACCAGCCCATTAAGGACGATGCTACCCGCAAGGCCATTTTCGCCTTTGTAGATGCAGGAAAAGGTTTGGTACTGGCGCATCCGGCGTTATGGTATAACTGGGCCGACTGGCCGGATTATAATCAGAAACTTGTGGGCGGCGGCTCGAAAGGCCACAACAAATATGGCCCCTTCGACGTAACGGTAACTAATAAAAACAGCCCGATCATGAAGGGAGTCCCCGCCAACTTTCACCTCGACGACGAGCTTTACTACCAGAAGCTCGACCCAGCCGGATCGCCCATCGAGGTACTAGCCACGGCCAAAGCCACCACGGGACCCGACGTGTTCCCCAGTATTTTTACTGTCAAATACCCCAAAGGCCGCATCGTCGGCATCGCCCTCGGCCACGACGCCGCCTCGCACACCATCGCCCCTTACCAAACCATTCTGCGGAATTCAGTGCAGTGGGCAGCAGGTCGTTGATTAGGTTAACGGTTAAATGGTTAAAAGGTCAACGGTATCGACGAATTCTATACAGGAATGTGTAGAGTACACTAAAAGAATGTGCAGAGTACCCTTAACCTTTTAACCGTTGACCGTTTGACCCCCAAGATAAACTATTCATTAAAACACAAACGCCACCCCCTTTATGCAAAACAAGCAACTAACAGTCGTCATCGTCGGAATGGGTTTTGGGAAAGAATTTATTCCCATTTACCAGGCGCATCCTGATATCAAAGCCGTGGGAATTTGCACCCGCCGTCAGAATGTCCGCGATGAACTGACCGAAAAATTCAATCTCGATCCCAATCTCGTATTCGAGCATTTTGAAGATATTCCCCAGCGCGACGACGTGGACGCGATCCACATCGTGACGCCCGTCCCCGACCATGCCCGCATGACGCTGGCGTCGCTGAACGCCAACAAGCACACCGCCTGCACGATTCCGATGGCGATGACCAAGGAAGACTGTGCCGCCATTGTGGAAGCCAAGCGCAAATCGGGAAAGGTCTACATGATGATGGAGACGGCCCTTTATACGCGTGAGTTTCTTTATGGATTAAAGAAGGCCGAATCCGGTGAGTTGGGGCGTATTCAATTCGTACGCGGCTCCCACATTCAGGATATGAGCATGCCCGGTTGGGACGAGTACTGGAAGGGTTTCCCGCCGATGCTGAACGGAACCCACGCCATTTCGCCCTTGCTTCGCATCAATAACACCATCGCCGAAACGGTCGTCTGCCACGGTTCGGGCCGCTTGTCGGAGGACCTGGCCAGCCGCCACGGCTCGCCCTTCGCCGTCGAGACGGCTACCTTTACGCTGAAAGACTCCGACGTAATCGCCGAGGCGACGCGTTCGCTGTTCGACGTGGTGCGGCAGTACCGGGAGAGCTACGATGTGTATGGCACCAAGATGTCCTTCGAGTGGGAACAGTTGGAGGACGAAAGCCACGTGATTTTCACCGGCGGCGAGGACTTCGAGCGCCTGGACGCCCCCGACACCGACGAACTGCTCATCGAACCCATTAAGCACTTCACCAAGCGCAAAGTTATCGATGACCCCAACCACGTATCCTTCCTGCAAGGCGCGGGCCACGGCGGTTCGCATCCGCATTTGGTGCAGGAGTTTGTCGCCGCAATAGTAGAAGGGCGTGATTCGGCAGTGGATGCGGCCTTGGCTGCCAACTACACTTGCGCCGGAATATGTGCGCACGAATCTGCGATGAAAAACGGAGAACGAATCAGCGTTCCGAGTTTCGAGTAGTGTATTTTTGAATATCTTGCCATTCAAAAGACTGGCTACAGAGTGAATATCAAACAGCCACGGAGACCACCCGTGGCTGTTTTCTTAGCAGAATTTATGGTCGAATAAAAGCCGTAGGCTTGACCGATTTTGTAGCCGCCGATTTCAATCGACGGAATAAAACGGATTAAGAATCATATAGTCCCGTAGGGACGACCGATTATTCGGTCAAGGTTTGTCGAACAGATGAGCCGTCCCTATGGGACTCATAACGAACCTTTTGACAACCAATCCGCCGATTGAAATCGGCGGCTACAATATGTTACATCCCTACGGGATTCTCAAAGAAGTCGATTGCTTAAAAAGCTATCAATAACTTCCATAGTTATTCTTACTATTAGATACTTAACCCCATTAACAAATGAATTTTGGTGTTTCTACCTTCGTTTGGGCTTCGCCTTTCTCTACGGATAATATTGATCTTTTGACCAAGGTTAAAAACATGGGTTATGACTTGATCGAAATCGCCGTTGAGGACGCTTCGATTATAGATTGGCCTCAGATCAAATCCGTCGCCCGTGATTTGGACTTGCAAATTCTCATCTGCGGGGCTTTCGGCGAGGAACGCGATATCTCCAGTACCGAGCCACGTTACCGACAAATCGGTAAGGACTATATTATCGAGGGCATCAAAATAGCCGCCGACGTGGGAAGCCCGATTTTTAGCGGGCCGCTGTACTCCGCTGTGGGTAAGACGCGCATCGTTTCCGCCGAGCAGAAGAAGCAGGAACGCGCCTGGTGCGTGGAGACGCTGGCGGAAGTCACTCAGGTGGCGGCTGACCACGGCATCGTGCTGGGCTTGGAACCTTTGAATCGTTTTGAAACGGACATGATCAATACGATGGATCAGGCGATTGCTCTGGTGCAGGAAGTGGCTCACCCCAATCTGCAAATCGTGCTGGATACTTTCCACGCCAATATCGAAGAAAAAGACATCCCCGACGCCATCCGCAAACTCGGCAAAGATCTCCTCTGCCACGTGCAGGGCAACGAAAGCGACCGCGGAACGCCCGGCACCGCCCACCTCGAATGGGAAGGCATCCGCGACGCCTTGCAGGAAATTGGCTACGACGGAGCGATGGTGATCGAGACTTTTGGGCAGCCCTCGGAGGCGTTGGCGCGCGCTACCTGCATTTGGCGGCCGCTGGCAAATAGTGCCGATGAGTTGGCGAGTGAGGGGCTGGCGTTTTATAAGGGGATGTTCTCGTAAAAGGTACTTCCTGAAACTTTGAGTGCTAGACTGCCAGTATTCCTGGATCTATTTTTACGACTTCTGATAATCTTCGTAAAGTTTGATTCGCTAAGATCAAAAAACCAACTTGGCTATGGAACAGCAAATTACCAATCAAATGATACCCTTGGGTGTGTCCAACCCAACCGAAAGTTGGATAGGAACAAGGATGGCTGGAAAGGCAATTACTATTTGTCTCTTCAATTTGTGTGTGTTGGCCTCTGACAATTCCTCTGCCCAGACATCCAATCAGATGAACCAGAATATGGGTGGCACCTTCGTGTTATCTGGGACAATCGAGAATGCTGAGAGTCCGTACCTCTATTTATTGTACGAGAGTACACCAGGCGTCAGATTGAAGGACAGCAGTAGAATCGTAGATAGTAAGTTTCAATTTAAGGGGTCAATTCTCGAGCCTACACATGCTACGTTACGGGAAAATTCCAGTGTTTTTTTAAATGGAAAGGTTATCGCTGATGAGACCAACATGAATTTGGTCAGTATTTATTTGGAAAAGGGAACGATGGCCGCTCAGGTAGTTCATGATGATTTTAGATCTATCAAGGTTTCAGGATCGAAAACTCAGGAGGATGAAGTCAAATACGACAATTTACTCCTTCCGCTTTCGAAAACATTTTTTGCTCTGCTAGACCAGTCGAAGCGTGCAGGCTTGGAAAAGTCTTCCAAGCAAAAAATAGATAGCTTGAACAAATTGTCAAGCGAAGCATTAAAAAGAATGAGGTCTGCAACCTACCAATTCATATTTGACAATCCAGATTCTTATGTCAGCGCCCAAAGGCTAAGATTATTTAGCAACGAATGGCCCCTGGATTCAGTCAAATATCTCTTTGACAACCTTAGCCTAGAAATCAAAAATTCGAGCAAGGGTATAGAAATAAATGATTTGATAAAAGCGAATGAGGCGGCTGCCGTCGGGACAACGGCCTACGATTTCTCGGGGTTAGAGTTTGGGGGCAAGGCGATCAAGCTCTCCGATTTCAGGGGAAAATTTGTGTTAGTCGATTTCTGGGGGAGTTGGTGCGCCCCTTGCCGGGAGGGAAATCCTCATTTGATAGAGCTCTATAATCTTTATAAGAGTCGGGGCTTAGAAATATTAGGAGTAGCCAGCCAAGACAAGGAAGTTCCTTGGAGAAAAGCAGTTGAAAAAGACAAAATAGGTATTTGGAAAAATATCTTAGATACAGATACAGACTCACATGGTTTGGCGATCGCACACAAATACGCAGTGCATTCATTTCCGACAAAAATTCTCATTGATAAACGAGGGAAAATCATCGGCCGTTTTAAAGGCGATGATGGAAAAAAGTTGGAGGAACTACTTGCTCAGCAGTTAAAATAGAGACTTGAACTACCTGAGAATATTCTGCCATATAAAAACCGCCTGATCTGAAACAGAAAGCCCTGTGTTTTTCACGTAAAAAACTCCTTGAAAGTGCTGACTTTCAAGGAGTTAGTGGAGACGGAGAGATTCGAACTCTCGTCCAGAACAAGGAAACCCTGTGCCTTCTACATGTTTATTTTTGATTCGATTTTCGTGCCGGGCAAGGTTCAAATCAGACCTTCACCGCGACCTTAGATACTGGTGTCTCGTTGGTTTTCCGTATCACTATTCCAACCAGCGCTGCGTTTCGACACCCCTGGATCCTCCCGGCAGCACGTGGGGAGGAGGGATGATGGCATTTGCGTAATCCTAGATTAGGCAGCCATGGCGTAGTTAGACTCGCCGTGTATTGTTTGGAAGGCATTTGTTACGGAAGATACCCCCAACTCCCGACATGCTTACACAGACCTTCAACCCGCTGTCAATACCAGTCGCCCCCAGGTCATTTGGAACGAAAAGCGGCGGCCTAACAAAATCGCCGCTTCCGAACTGTTTTTACAATTCTCTGCCCAAAAAAGTTCAGCCCTCGGCCGAATTGTTGCTGCCACCCGAAAAATAATGCTCTTTTTGTTTGAAAAGCAGGTTAAACGAAGTCAGCGAACCGTAGCAACGGGTGATGTACTGCTGAATATTCACCTTCTCCTCGTCGTCCATGCTACTGGTATTCACGCGCTGCTCCAACACCCGAAGTCGGTCGCGGAGCATAACGATCTTGTGAAAAAAGGAATTAATGGGCCACTCTTTTTCCTGCAGGCCCTTCACACCGGGGCGGAGGATGAGCGTACCGTTCAGCCATTTATCACCCAGCGGCACTATTTCGGATACGTCGGTCCATTTTTCCAGAATGGAGGTAAGGGCAATCTCCACTTCCCGCATACTCACCTGATTTCCATCGGGTGCGATGGCTTCCAGGATTTCAAGTTTTGTGTCGTAGGACGTTTCGTCCACGCCGTAGTTGACGTAGGTGATGAGGTGGCCTTTGGTTTTTTGGTTGAGTACGACACCCACCCCAAAATCAGGGTGTTGTACCCGCGATCCTATACCCAGTAGTTGCATTTTGGTTGTTTGTTTTGGAAAAATAAGCGGGGAGCGAATGGCAAGATACGATCAGCTCTTCGGTAGGATTTTTCCAAATACTGTGCCAATTTTTCCTCCTTCCAAAACAAGATTAGCCCATAGCTCGGGGTGCTATGGGCTAATCTTCTAGAAATTAAGCTGTCAGTTGCCTATTTGGGTAGTATCGAGTAACAGTGAATCGACCAAAAGGGAATCGTCGAGCGGCAGCACCCGGTTGATCTGTTTGGGTCGATTCCAGGGACCCGTGGTGCGGCTGGCCATATCGAGGGCCAGGATAGCTACGATGAGGGTAAAGACGATAAATACGACGATGAATGTCCGCCGATTTTTGTTCGGCTCGGTTGCAGGCATGAAATACTAAAATTACGGTTCTTTCAATTCGCTGATGCCCTGATAATCGTCGGCGTCGTAATCGTCGTCGCCCGCGCCAAATTCATTTTCCAAATCGTGCATGAAAACGGCGTCGATCGCTTCTTCAAGCGTCGGCAGGACCAGCAAGTCGGCGATGCTTGAGTCTTCCAGGCGTTCGGTGAAGTCGTCGTTTTCGGTAGCAGCCACCAGAATCCCCAACTTAGTGGTGCAAAGCCTGACTAATTTACGAAGGGTCATCACGCCGCTTTGGTCGATGCCCTGCGTCTGGTTCATTACCACGATCAGATTGCTGTAATCTTCGCGGAGCAATTCGCGGGCAACTTCTTCAAATTCAACCGCCACTTCTTCGTCGAATTGGGGTTCCAGCAAAGTGATTACGGCGTACTTTTCTTTTCTTTCTATCTTGTGATCCATATTTTGGAAGGGATAGTTGAATAATTTTGTTTAGTGTGTTTTTTGAAAGAGCAAATTTATTGAACCCCTGCTCTTTCAGCAGACAAAGCACGCCGAACATTTGTTTCGATTCGGCGCATTACTACTTCCTGACTGTTTTTCTCAAAAACCATTCCAGTCACTTTTTCGTACAGCTCCACGTAACGATCACTAATCTGGCCAACCCAGGCATCGCTCATGTCCGGCACCCGCTGTCCATCCTTTCCCTGAAAACCGTTCTCGATCAGCCATTCCCGCACAAACTCCTTCGACAGTTGTTTCTGGGAAATTCCCTGCGCCTGGTTGTGGTCGTAATTTTCCTGATAAAAATAGCGCGATGAGTCGGGGGTAAGAATTTCATCGATCAGATAAATTGTCCCATTTAATTTGCCGAATTCGTACTTGGTATCCACCAAAATAAGCCCTTGCTCGTCGGCCATTTCGGTACCTTTACTAAATAGCGCCAGCGCGTACTTTTCCAGTTGCTCGTACTCATCGGCGACCACGATGCCTTGTTTCAGGATTTCTTCGCGAGAAATATCCTCGTCGTGACCTTCGTGGGCTTTGGTAGTGGGCGTAATGATCGGTTGCGGCAGCTTATCATTTTCCCGCAGCCCGTCGGGCAAGGCGACGCCGCAGACCGTCCGCCGCCCCGCGCGGTACTCGCGCCAGGCGTGGCCCGCCAGGTAGCCGCGCACGACCATCTCCACGGCGTAAGGTTCGCAGCGCAAACCGATACTAACATTAGGGTCAGCCACTTCCAACAGCCAATTGGGTACCAAACCAGCCGTGGCCTTCAAAAAATGCGCCGCGATTTGGTTCAAAACCTGGCCTTTGAAAGGAATGGCGCGGGGTAAAACCACATCGAAGGCCGATATCCGGTCAGTAGCGACCATGACCAACTTATCCTCAAATTCATACACATCCCTGACCTTACCCCGATAAAACCCCTTTTGCCCGGGGAATTGAAAACTGGTTTCCTGAATTGCACTCATCTTTTATCTTTAAGCGTAGAACTTTGAACGAAGAACGAAAAACTACCACTCTACCACCTTAGACCGTTCCGACTGATCGTAATATTGCCGTCGCCGAAGTTGGTAAATGTACTGGGCTTCGTTGGATTTCATGGCGTCGAGAATGGAGCGGGCCTGCTCCTCCGACATATTGAGCCGTCGCAACCGATCCAGTAGTTCCTCACGTTGCTCGGCCAGTTCTACGGCCTGTTGCTCGGTCGTGGTAGCAGGCGTGGGTGGGGGAGGTGCTTGTTCCGGCGGTGGCGGGGTGGCGGGTTTGTCGGGGACTTTTCCCGAGAAAACAGTTTTCAGAACCTGATAATCATATCGTGCCGTTTTGTTGAGCGGGTCGCGGCGCAGGGCAATTTTCAAGTAGTCCAGGGCGATGGCGGTATCGCCACTCTGACAAGCCAATAAGGACAGTTGGGTATTTGCGACGGAAGCAAGCGACTCGTCGGCCACCTGTTGCAGGAGTGTATATTGGTACCGAGCCTGTTCCAGGCTATCGAGTCGATAGTAAGCATGGGCGAGGTAAAGGCGGCTGGTGGGTTCGGAAAAAATGGAGCCGTAGGTAATTTCGCGGTAAAGTTTTAGGGCCTTCGCGTAGTCTTTTTCCAGATAAGCACTCTCGGCCTCACTCTTGTCGCGGTTGGATTGGTCAATCGTATTGAAGGAGCGATTGTCCCAAACCCAAAGCAGCAAATAAAGCAAAAGGGATGTCATGGCCGACTGTCTTTTTGGAAGAGGGCAATAATACGAATTATATCCTTAGAGTCGGAAAGTCCGAACGGTAATCAACACATCGAGCAGCAAAAGCCCCAGAGCCACGGCCAAAAAATAGTAATACTTGTTGGATACTACAGTCACCTGTCGCCGGTCGATCAGTTGTCCCTGAATGGCATTCATGTCGTCGAGTGCTTTGGGAAGTTGGTTGATTTCGTTGGTAATGCGGTAGAAATTTCCGTTGGTAGCTTCGGCCAAATCACGCACGGCCTTCTCATCGACTTTGGTAATGACCGTTTCCCCATCATCGTCCTTCATTATTTCATTATTGGTGACGATGGCGCTCCCCGTCACCGTTCCCACTGCGACAACGAACAACCGAAAACCAAAGCGGCGGATATTGTTGAAAAGCGAGGCGTCGCAGTCGGCCCGCCGTTCGCCGTCGGTGAAAATGAGCATGATCTTGGCTTTGTCCGAGGCAGCGTCCTGGGATAATTTGGTGTAGGCCAGTTCAAGCGAAGCGCAGGGATTACTGCCGCTCCCCGGTAGCAAATCCGTTTGCAGCGACTGCACGTACAGGTTGAGCGCGGCGTGGTCGTAAGTGAGCGGCGATTGGGTAAAGGCTTCGTTGGAATAAACGATCAAGCCCACTCGGCTCCCGGGCAGGGTTTCCAGCAGTCGGTTGATCTCAAACTTTACTTTTTCCAGTCGGGTAGGGGAAACGTCGGCGGCGTCCATGGATTTCGAGAGGTCCACCAATAAATAAATGTCCTTGCCCTTGGCTTCCAATTCCCGTTCCGACTCGCCGAAGGAGGGCCCCAGCAGCGAGATAATGAGCAGTACAAAGGCAATGCTGCGCAGGAAAAACTTGATAATCAGAGAACGCGCAGTAGTGTTGAGCCGTCGGGCCACCCGGATGGTACGGACAAAGAATGCCGCGTAAGCCAAAATGAAGAGAATGGCAAAAATGAATTCAGTTATTCCGAAGGGATAATTCCAGTTCATGGCAGGGCGGTCACGGGCGTGATTCAGCGGCCAAAATTAGACAATCCGGCCTTCTGACAAAGTTTTTTTGTGCGATTGTTTGTTTTAGTCAAATCGAACCAGCTATCTTTGTGGCTCGATAGCCGGAGAGATGGGTGAGTGGCTGAAACCAGTAGTTTGCTAAACTGCCGTACCTCTAAAGGGTACCGCGGGTTCGAATCCCGCTCTCTCCGCTTTGTTTTTTTAGAAAGTTTTTCGGGGAGTGGCGCAGCCCGGTAGCGCATCTGGTTTGGGACCAGAGGGTCGCAGGTTCGAATCCTGTCTCCCCGACATTTTATTAAATTACTTTGAGAGAGACATCCGGTTTGGGACCAGAGGATCGCAGACGGTCGGCCGCTGCCGTTCGAATCCTGTCTCCCCGACTAAAAGAGGCAGCTTCACATAAGCTGCCTCTTTCTTTTTTAGGTCTCGTAGCTCAGCTGGATAGAGCATCTGCCTTCTAAGCAGACGGTCACAGGTTCGAATCCTGTCGGGATCACATTTTAAAACAAAAGCCCTGCCATTCGTACGAATGCAGGGCTTTTGAATGTATTTAAAGAAACAAATTTCTTACATTTCCTGTAACATTTTCAAAGAAAACTTTCAGAAAACCGCTCAAAATGGCAGGTATAGCCATTGAGATTCCTTACCAGATAGTCCTGATGCTCCGGTTCTGCCGCCCAGAAGGTGGTATAAGGCTCTAAGGTGGTAGCGACGGAGCCTTTCCACCTTTTGGAGTCGTTCACGATCCTAATTACTTCTTCAGCATCGCTTTTTTCTTCTTCATTTTGAAAAAAGATCGTCGATCGGTAGCTCGAACCGACATCATTGCCCTGTCTGTCGAGCGTGGTCGGATCGTGAATCCGAAAGAAGAAATCCAATATTTTCCTAAAAGAGGTTTCGTTGGGATCATACGATATTTCTATCCCTTCCGCATGACCGGGATGGTTTCGGTAGGTAGGGTTTTCGTTTTTTCCGCCAATGTATCCCACTTCGGTGTCTTTTATTCCAGGTCGTACCCTAAAAAGGTCTTCCATTCCCCAGAAGCATCCGCCTGCGATATATGCTTTTTTTAAGCTGCTCATATTTAAGTTATTGTTGATGAAATTATTGGTTTAATCGGTAGATTGAGCTTTCACATTTTCTTGTCTTAACCTTTCTTTTTCCGGGAGAAACAACACCGCCTCCGTAATGAAATCGATTACTCTTTGCTGCGGCATCTCGCATGGTTTGAGACGCTCAGAATGAGACATTATGTAGTAATTCAAGCTAATAAAATCATTCCCGCCCAATTCCTCAGCGAAGAGCTTGATACTTTTCCCGTTGTTAAAGTCAGTACGGGTCAGGCCGTACTTTTTATCGTGGTACCACACGACGGAATAGCCACTGGGGAAACTCTGAATCTTATTTAATAATTCACTCATCCCTTATTCCTCTTTCTCAACATAATAGCGTCCCTCGATCCGCCTCCTTACCGATAATAATCGCCATAGCCCTACTAAAAGGACTAAAGGTGCCAGCACCAGCAAAATATATCCCAGCCAGCGAATATCCCGGAAAGCATCGAGCCGCAGAATCGTGACGCTACCCGCCAGCAGGGCCAGCGAGGTACGGAAGTAAGCCAGAAAAGTGCGTTCGTTGGCTAAACGGGTACGTTCGATGGCCAGCCAGTCCGACAGCGAGATTTTTAGTTTTGTTTCCTCCATACTTTTGAAATAAAAAAACACCGCACCGAATAACCGGGCGGTGCTTGGAACATTCTGAGTGATAAATTAACGCTTTCCCATTGCTACAAATTCCCGATGGGTGGGACCCGTGTAAATCTGGCGGGGACGGCCGATCGGCTCGTGATTTTCCCGCATTTCTTTCCATTGCGCGATCCATCCGGGCAAACGGCCGATGGCGAACATGACCGTGAACATATTAGTCGGGATACCCAGGGCGCGCTAGATAATGCCGGAATAAAAGTCGACGTTGGGGTAAAGCTTGCGCGACACGAAATAGTCGTCTTCCAAAGCGGCTTTTTCCAGCGTTTTGGCAATTTCCAACACCGGATCATTCACGCCCAACTTTTCCAGGACTTCGTCGGCGGCTTTTTTGATGATGCGGGCACGGGGGTCGAAATTTTTGTAAACCCGATGACCAAAGCCAAAGAGACGGAAATCGTCGTTTTTGTCTTTTGCCTTATCAATGTACTTCTGAGAATCACCGCCATCGGCCTTGATGGCTTCCAGCATTTCGATCACTTCCTGGTTGGCCCCGCCGTGCAGGGGTCCCCATAAAGCACCAATTCCCGCCGAGATAGACGTATAAATATTGGCCTGGGAAGAACCCACCAGCCGTACCGTGGAAGTAGAACAGTTTTGCTCGTGGTCAGCGTGGAGGATCAGAAGTTTGTTTAATGCTTTAGCCACGACAGGATCAACCTTGTACTTTTCGACTGGTAGCGAGAACATCATATTCAGGAAGTTCGAACAATAGTCGAGGTTGTTGTCGGGGTAGTTGACGGGATGCCCCTGTGATTTCTTATACGACCAGGTAACGATCGTCGGCATCTTGGCCATCAAGCGGATGATGTGCATCTCCGTATCGGCGGGAACGTTGGAGTCGTAGGAATCGGGATAGAAAGCGCTCATAGCGCTTACCAGCGAAGAAAGTACGCCCATCGGGTGCGCATTGACCGGAAATCCTTCGAAGATTTTCCGCATGTCCTCGTTGACCAGCGTGTGGGTCCGAACTTCGTGTTCAAATTCCTGGTATTGTTCCGCAGTGGGCAGATCACCGTAAATTAAAAGGTAAGCCACTTCGAGGAAAGAAGCTTTTTCGGCCAGGTCTTCGATGGAGTAGCCGCGATAGCGAAGAATGCCCTCTTCGCCGTCCAGGAAAGTAATAGCACTGGTAGTGGAACCGGTATTTTTAAAGCCGGGGTCAATGGTAATATAGCCGGATTTCCCCCGGAGTTTGCTGATGTCGATGGCTTTCTCCTGCTCGGTGCCTTCGACAACCGGGAATTCGTATTCTTGACCTTCGATGGTCATTTGGGCAGTTTGTGACATATAGTTTGTCGGGATGTTTAGGGATTTTTAAAATTTTGAAAAGCCGGATGATCAAACGGATTTGTAACAGAACCGTCAGCCAATTTGGTGAATAAAGGGCTTTGCAATCGTTTTATACGCATTTGCCAAAAGAAAAGCGAAACGCGGAATGCTTGCAATATCCTAAAAAATATCTGGATTTTCTATCCGCGAACCCAGATAGTAGCATCTGGAAGGCGATTTTGGGAAAACCCAAGCCATTCTTCATGGGTTTTTGTATAGTTTGCCGTCTTTCATGACCAGTTCCACTTTATTGATAACTGAAATATCGATTGCCGGGTTGCCGCTTACCGCTACCAAATCCGCCAGTAGTCCTTTCTGAACCGAGCCAATGCGCTTCTCCTGGTGAAAAATCCGGGCGTTGCCGGAAGTAGCTGTCCTTAAAACAGCCAGTGGCTTCATGCCGTAATCTACCATCAATTCCATTTCTCGGGCGTTGGTGCCATGAGTATACACGCCCACATCGCCGCCCATTACCAGCGTGACGCCCGCGTCCAGGGCTTGTTTGAAATTCTTTCTTTTCTCTACCAGCCTTTCCGGTTCGGGGTCCTGGCCCTTGCGCCAGCCGCGATACTGACTCATGGCGTCGCCCGCCGCGAGGGTGGGACAGAGAGCTACGCCTTTATCTTTCATCAATTTCCAAAGTTCAGGCGTACCGCCGTCGCCGTGTTCGATGGTTTCGACACCGCCCGCGATGGCTCGGCGCATTCCCTCGGCGGTGGAAGCGTGGGCGACCACCGGGCGGCCGCTGCTGCGGGCGGTTTCCACGATCAGCCTGATTTCGTCCTCGCTAAAAGTAGGACGAGATTCGCCGTTCGGTCCCCAGCGGTAGTCGGCGTAAATTTTTATGATGTCCGCGCCTTTACCGATTTGGGTACGAACGGCTTTGATGAGGTCGTCGTGACCGTCGGCTTCCTCTGCGCCCTGCGGCACCTTGAAGTCGGGACTGAAACCACTTGGCCCGTAACTTCCCGTGGCAATGAGGGCGCGGGTGGCCACGATCATACGCGGACCGGGAACGATGCCTTCGTCGATGGCTTTTTTTAGACCCACGTCGTCGTACTCGGCGCCTTCGGTTCCTAAGTCCCGGACCGTCGTAAAGCCCGCCATCAGCGTTTGCTCCGCGCTTTTGACCGCCCGCGCCGTGCGGAACGAACGTGGCTCCTTCAGCACCTGGTCGTTCCAGGAAGTCTCGTCGTAGGGATGCAGGAAAAGGTGGGAATGCCCTTCGATGAAGCCGGGAAGCAGTGTCGTGCCGGGCAGTTCTATTAGTTTTGCCTGGCGTGATTCGGCGGGCAGACTTTCTGCCTTTCCGGCCGCCATAATTTTGTTTCCCTGCGTCCAGACCGCCCAATTTTCGTGCATTTCCTGCCCATCGAAAACCCGGTCGGGCCGGAGAAGATAGCCCGATTGGGCGTGACTTGTGAAAGAAATCTGAAACGCGATAAAGAGCAGGAAAATGGAAAGTTTCTTCATATTTCGGTTTGGTTTCGGGACTGGTAAATGGCAGAAATGAGGTAGCGGCCGAAAATTCCGATCATCAGAATGGGCAGCAAGTGCGCCCCGTAAATAAATGCTTTACCTGTCATACCGTAGGTCAGTGAAGCAAAACTGACATAAACGTAGGAAAAAAGCGCCATGCCCAATACCATTAACATTAGGTACCAGGCAATGGCGGCGCGGGGTAACCGGACGCGCCGGATGACTTCGCAAATGAAAAGGCAACTCCCCAATACCAGGAAGACGGTCGCCAGGGCGCGAGGGAAAGTTTTCAGATAATCGTGTCGATAAATCAGGATGCCGATGCGGCCAATGAGGTTGGGGTGGGAGAGGAGGTAGGCGTCGGTGATGCCCAGAATTACCAGTAAAAGGGTAGTGGTCAGGTTTTTATTCATTAGTCAAATATCACTCGTTCATATTAGCGGCGATGGTTTCCACCCAATCGTCGGGCGTTTGGTCGTTGCGGAGCCAGTGGATGTCCACCCCCTCTTTCTCCATTTTTCGGAAAAAGGTCATCTGGCGCTTGGCGAAACGGTGAATTTCCGTCTCCAGCCGCTGCTTCATTTCCACCAAAATCATTTCGTCGTTCAGGAACTGGGTAATCAGTTTGTATTCCAGACCGTAGTAAATAAGGGTTTGGGCCGGGACTCCCTGCGCCAAAAGTCCCTTGACCTCCTCGATGAGTCCATTGTCAAAGCGTTCTTTCAGCCGTCGGCTGATGCGCTCGCGGCGGAGCCTAGTGGAAGGATCGATGCCGTACACCTGGAAATCAGGAAGTTCAGTTTCCGGGATAGGAAAATCGGGATTGGCGTCCAGGAAATTGTTGATCTCGATGGCCCGGATGGTGCGCTTCTTGGTGGAGGTATCGGCCAGGGGAGAGTAGGCGGTGGTTTTCTTGGCAAATTCCTTTAAAAGCAGTTCGTGCGGATAGGCCTCCAGCATCTCCCGCAACTTCGGATTGGTAGGAATGCCCGTAAAGCCGAGGCCCTGTAAAAGCGCGTTGAGGTACAGTCCACTACCACCACAAAGAATTGGTTGATTGCCTCGCGCCTCGATCTCGGATAATACGCGCTGCGCATCCAACTGGAATTGGTGGACGTTGTACTTCTCGCCCGCGTCCACAATGTCGATGAGGTGGTACGGCACGGGTTCGCCTTTTACCACGTATTCATTCAGGTCTTTCCCCGAGCCGATGTTCATGCCGCGATAGACCTGTCGCGAATCAGCGCTGATGATTTCGCCGCCGATGCGGTGGGCAAGTTGGGCCGCTAGATGGGTTTTGCCGGATGCGGTGGGGCCAAGGATTACGATCAATTTCGGGGAGTTTGCGGATGAAAGTTTTTCACAAACTTACGACTTCCGGCGTTTTTAATTTTTACAAATCCTTGTTGTCGCGCATTTTCGTGAGAAATGCCATTGGGCAACCGATGCGGATAGTAGCGGTCCATCGTCGTCGGATCGACCCAAAATTCCTGCGGGGGCGTGTCGCCCTGCGATGCAAAGCCCAGTTTTTGGTAGCTGCGTCCGCTCGACCATTCCAGATCGGCGTAAGTCATGAGATCGTCGGGTTGATGTGATTTTATAAAATGACTCAGCAATTTATTCAGTCCGCCAACGACAGTGGTATTAAGAAGATTAGCGAAGCGAACCAGCTCGAAGGAGCGGTGCGGCCCATCCGGTCGCTCGAAAACGCGCGGGCGGGCAAAAGTCGCAACGGCTACCAACAGTTCGTCGGCCTGGGTTGGATTGGCAAGAACTCTGAAATGCTTTTTGGGTAAATACAGGCCATACTTATATTTTGAAACTACGGCATCCTGCAAGTGATTTTCTTGCAAAAAATGCGAAGCCGTCGGGCGGTCAAGACGGCGCACCATCGTCAGCCGGGCCGGGATGCGTTCTGAAATTCCGAGCAAAGCTTTCAGGCGGGACTTGATGATGCGCTGCTTCGTGTGCCATTGGTCTTCCCAAATAACTACCACCTGAAATGCCTCTGAATCGGGAGAGTGATTAACCAACTCGTCATTTACACTCTCCAAAAAATCAGAACTTTTTTTAAGGAAAATATTCAGCGTTCGCCCCTTTGTGCTATCAATTTTAAGAAAGTGGTTCTCGGAAAAATCATTGAATTCGGAAAGGAAATTTACGGGCAAGCCAGACAGCCAATCCTGCACTTCTTGAAAAAAAGGTGAGGAATTTTCCATTTTCATCGAAAACCCTTCCACTTTCCGGTCAGCATTTTGGCGATAATCTCACTACCCTGGTCGGAAGGATGCAGCCCGTCGTAAGTCATGTTTATAGCTTCGGGCGGGTAGGGGTACTCGTCATTCTCCGGGTCAAAGGGAATGTCGGTGTAGTCTGGATAAGTGTAATTCTGATATTCGCCCGACTGTGGGTTGCGTAGTCGCTTGAAATTAACCGCATTGGCAGAGGTGATACCGCTGTTATGATATAAATCTACGACGGGGAATTTTTCTAACTTTCCAATGGCTACCACGGCATCGGCAAAACCTTCCAGCGATTGCCCGTTTTTGAGTTTGTACGAGCCATAAGCGTTGTTTTTATAATTGGTGAGATAAATAAAGTCGCCCCGCTGCATGGGCGTGATGAGGATAACTTTAGCTTTCCGATTGAGGCGCTTCAATTTATCGGTGATGATTCTAAAAGAGCCATAGACCGTACCAGTTCCGGTGCTTTCCTCATAATCCGAAATACTTCCCAGCTTTTTCCCCTGCCACCAGTCATTGGTTCCCAGAAAAACGGTGTACACATCGGCCTTCGTCAGCCCCAGCGAGTCGATGTTTTGGGCAATTTTAACCGCGGTCCAGCCATTATAGCCCTTATTGATGCACTCGATTCGCGGGTTGTTCTCTGTAATCCGCGTCAGGTATCCTTTGGTCAGGCGGTGGCCAGTTTGTTCGAGGTGATCGTTAAGGTAAGTAATCGAATCGCCGAGGGCGACCCAAGTGATATTGCGCGGCGCGGTACTCAGATTGATTACAAACAGGAGAACAATGATGAAGCTCTTTTTCATGGGGGAGAATTTCACGGGCTAATTTTCAGGCTTTCATTTCCCGATACAAAATTTGGAAAAAATATTTGCCAGCAAATCGTCGGAAACGATGGTACCCGTTAGTTCGCCTAAATGGTACAATGACAGACGAATGTCCTGCGCCAGGAAATCTCCCGTGATGCCGGTGTCCAGACCTTCCAGCACTTCTTCCAGGGCTTGGGAGGTTTTGAGGAGGTGCTCGTAGTGGCGTTGATTGGTTACGACGGTATCCTGGGGGGCGTTGGGTTTGACTTGGGTGATTAGAGTGGATTTCAAAGTCTCTAAGTTTTGATGATTTTGTGCGGAAATAGCAACAGATGTATTTGTAGAATCAGCGCCATCAAATGCCAGATCCACCTTATTCCTTACCCAAATCACCCGCTTTCCTTCCGGTAGCCCCGCTGCCAAGAATTTTACTTCCTTCCTAGTCTCTTCGCTATCGAATAGCATCAGCACCACATCGGCTTGGAACATGGCCCGGCGCGAGCGTTCGATGCCCAACGATTCGACCACGTCCTGCGTCTCACGGATACCGGCTGTGTCGATGAAGCGGAATTTGATGCCTTCCAGCACGATGGTGTCCTCGATTACGTCACGGGTGGTACCGGCTATTTCGGTGACAATGGCCCGCTCTTCGTTGAGCAAAGCATTGAGTAGCGTCGATTTGCCCACATTGGGCGAGCCGATGATGGCCACCGGAATGCCGTCTTTCAGGGCGTTGCCGTAATCAAAGGAATCGATCAATGGATGAATCGTCGCTTGTAGATTTTGGATGAGTTGCCGCAGGTCGTCCCGTTGGGCAAACTCCACGTCTTCCTCGCCGAAATCCAGCTCCAATTCTACCAGCGAGGCAAAATGAATCAGTTCCTCGCGCAGGGCTTGCAGTTTCTTGGAAAAACCGCCGCGCAGTTGCGTGAGGGCCGTGCGGTGGCTGGCGGCGGAATCAGCGGCGATGAGGTCGGCGACAGCCTCAGCCTGCACGAGGTCGAACTGACCATTGAGAAAAGCGCGTTGGGTAAACTCACCCGGACGGGCAATTCTTGCGCCGCCCAGTACCAGCAGTTTTAAGATTTGCCGGACAATGTAATCGGAGCCGTGGCAGGAAATCTCGACGGAATCCTCTTTGGTAAATGACCGTGGCGTACGGAAAAGCGTTACCAGCACTTCGTCAATGACTGTTTCGTTATGCCTGATCGTGCCGAAATGAACGGTGTGGCTTGCGGCCTGGGTAAGGTCCACGCCTTTGAAGTACCGATCGACAAGATCAATGCACCCCTTGCCCGACACGCGCACGACCGCGATGGCCCCCACGCCCGAGGCAGTTGCCAGGGCGCAAATGGGTTCGTACTGATCGATGGATTGGGCGTTCGTGATGGGAGAGGACATTTATCTTTGCCTATATTTGGAGATTCCTGGAAAATCGGAGGTCAATAGTTTTTTATTCTGGCCGATTTATCATGCAAAGATAACGCTACCAAATGAAGCTAAGAACTTTACTGTGTATTGCCTTGGCGGCTGGCCTTTTCATCGGTTGTTCAAGCCACACGATTTACCTGGTTCGCCACGCCGAGAAGGCGGCAAATCCTGCCAACGATCCGCCGCTGACAGCGAAGGGGAAACTACGAGCGGAGGCTTTGAAGGATAGTTTGGTGGATAAAGGGATCAAGTATATTTATTCGACCAACACCCTCCGCACCCGCACCACCGCCGAGCCGCTGGCTGAAAAAATACGGCTTGCCATTAAGCCCTACGGTACCGATACGCTTTGGGAGGTGGCAAAGCATCTCAGAAAGTTGCATGGCGGCAACGTCCTGGTCGTTGGGCATAGCAACACGCTGCTGCCGCTGCTGGATCAATTGCCCGTCACGCACCAGAAGAAGTCTATCCCTGATAGCGACTACGACAACTTGTTTGTCGTGACGGTGAAGCGGCGGTTTTTACGCCCACCGTTGATTCGCTTGCAGGAAAAAACTTTTGGCGTAATAGCGGAGTGAGTAAATACAACTACCCTATCGCCAGTATTTTTCCAGCACGGGCGAAGCTGGTTTTTGCAGCGACATGAGTTTAGAAAAAACGGGTGTTTGCAAGGCCAGCTTCACGAATCCTTCCTCCCAGTCCACTCCGGGCACATCTAAAATATCGGCGATCTTTTCCCCCAGAAAAAAACGCATTTGCGCCGCCGGGAGATTTTGCAGGGTAGGCGAGGGGATCTGTTTTTCAATGGTTTTGAGTAAAGCTTTGGTTAGCCCTCGTCCCGCTTCCGACGGTTCGAATTGCCGATTTTCGATTTCTTTAAGCAGCCGATAAGATTCCAACATATTTTGGGGCAGAAGTTCGGGAACGAGACCCAGTAATTCTCCCACCAGATTCCACAAATACAGGTAGGCGTCTTCCTCGCGTTTGCTGACCGCAATATTTAGCTTCCTAAGTCCTTTAATAATGATGAAAGAAAAAGAAAGATTAGTGGCCGCCATATCTTCCTGACAAACCGGATGGCCCCAAGCCGTGTTCCACTTGCCGCTGTTGAGCGTGAACCACCGTATGGCGGCGTGGAGCAGTCGGATTTTGGCGATGCGCTGAAAATTCAGACCATTCTGCCAGTCGCGCTCCTGCATAATGCCGAATACGAAGGCACCGGTTTCTTCCAATCGCTGGAAGGTATTGTTCTTAATTCGTTCCGAAATCCATAACACCTGGGCTCCGTTGGCTCCGGCGTAGCAGTAGGGGAGGGAGTAGGTTCCCAGCAAGAGCGAAACCAACTGGTAGTGTTTCCAGAAAAAGCCTAGTCCCTCTTTAAATTTCTTTTTATCAATATTCTCTGAAAAATTTGCCCGGCTCCTCATAAATTTTTGAACGGCGCTAGATTGGCCTTCCAGTTCGAAACTTTCGTAGTCGGTCAGGAAGCGCATGAGCGGGCCGACTGTAGCGTGGCCACCTTGGGCCGCTACCTCGTCGACTACCTGATCGGCGGCGGGATCGCCCCGGTGACGGTAAGGTTCCAGAAAGTCGGCGGAGAAGGAGCGTCCGGTAATCGTATCTTTGCGCATTGTTAGTTTTGGTATTGGGATTTGACAACTTTCAATAAGTTTTCAAATCTATCAAGGCCTCTGGTAAGTTAATTTAAGAACTTCCGGCAGCCGGGTTTGGTTTTAGCCTTTCAAATGAAAGACAGATTTTCCTCGAGAATGAATACCCTATTTGAACAAGAATCAGCAACCGTGGCCACTACCACCACGCTCCCCATCATGGAGGCCTTCTATACCTTACAGGGCGAAGGCGCGCACTCGGGAAAGGCGGCGTATTTCATCCGCCTGGGTGGCTGT
Source organism: Cytophagales bacterium (assembly GCA_038235275.1). Taxonomy (GTDB): domain Bacteria; phylum Bacteroidota; class Bacteroidia; order Cytophagales; family Spirosomataceae; genus Persicitalea. The sequence goes on from JBBSUC010000018.1 coordinate 73,235, forward strand.
GATGTGGGCTGCGTGTGGTGCGATGTGAAAGAGTCCTGGGACGCCGACCAGCATCCCAAAACGGCCATCAAAGATATTGTGCAGGGGGCATTGTCCTATCCCGGACGGCTGGCGGTGGTCACAGGCGGTGAGCCTTTGATGTACGACATGACCGAACTCACCTCGGCCTTACAAGCAGCGGGCTTCCAGACCAATATCGAAACCTCCGGGGCCTATCCCATGAGCGGACATTGGGATTGGGTATGTTTTTCGCCCAAGAAATTCAAAGCGCCGCACCCGTCCATTTATCCGGCAGCGGACGAGTTGAAGGCTATCGTATTTAATAAAAGTGATTTTGCCTTCGCCGAGGCCCACGCCGCGCAAGTTAAGCCGCACTGCAAATTGCTCCTCCAACCCGAATGGAGCCGCCATGAGCAGATGTTGCCGCTGATTATCGACTACATCAAAGACAATCCACGTTGGCAAATATCGTTACAAACCCATAAGTTTATGAACATTCCGTAATGAGCCGTTTCGGTGTTTTTCTTTTACTATTCCTGATGTTTGGGGCAGCGCGGGCGCAGGATACAAATCTTTCCCGCCGCGACCGCCAACTGTATGAATCCGCCCAGGCCGCCTGGAAAGAGCGCAAGCTGGACGTCGCCCAAAATCTTTACGAACAACTCCTCCAAAAACAGCCCGACCTCGCCGAGGCACATTTGCACCTGGGCCAGATTTACGAATTCCAGCGGCAGCCAACCCGTACCCGCTCACACTACCAGCGGGCGGTAGCTTTGGCCCCCGCTTCGCCCGAATCGGCGGCGGCGTTTCAGTGGCTGGGGCGCGATACCTTCCAGCGCGAGTGCTACGATTCGGCCCAGGTATATTTAAATAAAGCCCTTTCCTACTATCCCGAACGGTCCAATTTGGCTGTGGTAACCCGTAAGTGGTTGGCCTCGGCGCGCTTCGCTGAAAAAGCCATGCAACAGCCGCTAAAAATAAAGAAGCGGTCGCTGGGTGACACCGTGAATTTCCTGCAAGCGCAGTTCTTTCCCGTACTCACTGCCGATAACGAGACGCTGATTTTTACCGGACTCACGCCCGAGCGCGACGAGAATATGTACATCACCCACCGTACTGAAAATGGCTGGGAAGTGCCGGAGGAGCTTTCCAAAAACATCAATACCATCAACAATGAGGGTACCTGCACGATTTCGGCGGATGGCCGGACTTTGGTTTTCACAGCCTGTAATCGTCCCGATACCTACGGTGGCTGTGATTTGTTTTTTACCAGGAAAGAAGGAAAAGACTGGCTGGCCCCCCAGAATATGGGCGACATCGTGAACAGCAACCATTGGGAATCACAGCCCTCTCTTTCTGCCGACGGGAGCGTGCTGTACTTCACCAGCGACCGCCCTGGTGGGATGGGTAAGTCGGATATTTGGCAAAGCATTCTCGATAGTACCGGACAATGGCAAGCTCCCCGTAACCTGGGCAGTCCCGTCAACACGCCCGACGAAGAAAACGCCCCCTTCATCCACGCCAACGGCCAAACACTTTTCTACGCTTCCAACGGAATGCCGGGGATGGGCGGTTTCGACCTGTTCATCTCGCAACGCACCGATACGCTTTGGAACCAGCCGGTGAACCTGGGCTACCCCATCAACACCGTCGCCGACCAGGTGGGAATGTACATTTCGTCGGATGGCAAAACGGCTTACTATACCGATGACCGTCCCGAGGCGAAAGGTCGCCGGGCGATGCTGTACGAATTCGATATTCCCGACACGCTGCAAAAAATGTTTGTGCCGACGAACTACATCAAGGGCAAAGTGTTCGACCAGCGCACCAATGCGCCGCTGGAAGCCACGCTGGAACTGTATGATTTGGGTAGTCAGGAGCGCGTGGCAACTTTCTCGTCGCAACCCGGCACGGGCGAGTATTTAGCCGTGCTAAACCAAAACAGCGAACATGCCTTGTACGTAGTCAAAGACGGTTATTTGTTCAAGAGCCTAACCTTCGTCCCCAGCAAGGCCACACCCGCATTGCGGCTGGATATTTCGCTGGAACGAGCCGAGAAAGACCGCGTGGAGGTACTAAACAACATTTTTTTCGCCACCGGTGCTTACGATTTGGACGAAAAATCAAAAGTAGAACTACAAAGACTGGTTGCCTTCCTGAAAAATAATCCTAAATTATCCATCGAAATCGCTGGCCACACTGACGATGTGGGCGGCGACAAAGAAAACCTCGAACTATCCAGACAGCGGGCGCAAAGCGTAGCCAAATACCTGGCTGAAGCGGGAGTCCCCAACGCTCGTTTCAGCGCTGTCGGCTACGGCGAAACCAAGCCCACAGGACCCAATACCACCGAAGAAAACCGCCGTCAGAACCGTCGCATCGAATGGCGAATCAAATAGCCTAATCTTGCCTTTTACCAAGAATATTTGCACTTTTGTGGCTTAATGCTTGTTGCTTAAACCATCACAGAATTCACCTTATTGCCGGTGTTTGAAAAGTGAGTTCTTCAAAAAGTACACTATTGATTTTTTATAAAATATTGGTTGGAAGGGAATTGCTTGAATAGGCTAACAAATTAAAAAGCCACTCTCATCGTTCCGGCGATCCGGTATTCTCTCTCAACTCTCAACTAAAAAAGAATGTCTCCAGAAAAAATTGATTGCCTGATCATTGGATCGGGTCCCGCCGGTTATACGGCAGCGATTTATGCCGCGAGGGCCGGCTTGAAGCCCGTCCTTTACACCGGTCCCCAGCCGGGCGGACAGCTCACGATCACGACCGACGTCGAGAACTACCCCGGCTATCCCGAGGGCGTAACCGGGCCGGAAATGATGATGGATTTTGAGAAGCAAGCCAAACGTTTTGGTACCGACGTGCGGTATGGCATGGCCACCGCCGTAGATTTTTCCGGCAGCCAGCGCAAGGTGACCATCGATGAGAAATACGAAATTGAGGCCGAAGCTGTCATTATTTCTACGGGTGCCTCCGCCAAGTGGCTGGGGCTGCCCGGTGAAGAGCGGCTTAACGGTCGTGGCGTTTCGGCCTGTGCGGTTTGCGACGGATTTTTCTTCCGGGGGCAGGACGTGGTCGTGGTGGGGGCGGGCGACACCGCCGCAGAGGAAGCCAGCTATCTGGCCAAGCTTTGCCGAAAAGTGACCGTGCTGGTGCGTCGCGACGAAATGCGGGCTTCCAAGATCATGCAAAAGCGGCTGATGTCGCTGACCAACGTCGAAATTCTATGGCATACCGAAACTGTCGAACTTCTCGGCGAGGATGGGTTGGAAGGTGTGAAAATACTAAATAATCAGACGTCCCAGGAAAGAATCCTTGACGTTACCGGTTTCTTCGTTGCCATTGGTCACAAGCCCAATACTGATATTTTTGCGGGCCAAATCGACCTGGACGCAGCGGGCTACATTAAGACTGTAAAAGGCAGTACTTTTACTAACGTAGAGGGCGTCTTTGCCTGCGGCGATGCGCAGGATGTCATTTACCGTCAGGCGGTTACGGCGGCCGGAACGGGCTGCATGGCGGCCCTCGACGCCGAGCGCTACCTGGCTGAACACGAAATGCTGGCCGAGCCGCAAGTGATGGAAATGTAAGCGAAAGGCAGTAGGAGAGAATCCTGCTGCCTTTTTTATTTTATTCTGAAAAATCAGGATGGCATAGCGCACTGAAAAGGACGCAGGCTATTTTATTTATAGATATTTAAAAGCCGTCGACTTTAGTTGGTGGTGACCGTATTATATATGAAGTTAAAAATATTCATCTGCCTGTTGTGGGCAATGGGTACTCTGGCGTTGAACGCCCAGGCCCAGGAGCGCGGAAAGTTTCGCAAAAACCCTAAAATCAACCAGAATAACAGCACTACGGCCAATCCCAACTTTCCTTCAACGGAGCCGCAACGGGAGCCGGAAGCAGATTTTAAGGTTGAAACTTCTAATATCCAGTTCCAAAGTCAGTTTGAACCGGCCAAGCCACTCAACCCGGTGGTAAATGAGGATACCACGACCATCGACGAGGGCGAATCCGAGGTATTGGAAGTGGTGGATTCGATGCAGATTGGTGATGATTGGGTCAAGATTGCTGAGTATTATGTGATTTGGGACGAACGATCGATCAACCCTTACGGAATGAATCCCTCAGAATTTGACGAAACGATCGACCTTAAACTTTTCGATCCGGCGGAGAACCGCTTCTGGAATACCCCCGTCGAGGTACCTCACGTCACGTCCCAGTTTGGCTTTCGCTGGGGGCGCAGGCATACCGGTACCGACATCGACCTCGAAACGGGCGACCCGGTGTACAGTACCTACGATGGTATCGTTCGTGTCGTGGGCTGGGACGGAAATGGATACGGCCGCTACGTGATGGTGCGGCACTACAATGGGCTAGAGACGCTCTACGGTCATATGTCGAAACAATTGGTGGAATCCGGGCAGATCGTGAAGGCAGGGGACATCCTCGGTCTGGGGGGCAGCACGGGCCGCAGCTCCGGCTCGCACCTGCACTACGAAAATCGCTACGAGGGAAATCCCTTCGACTCCAACCACATTTTCGATTGGCCCAAGCAGCAGGTCCGCTCCGATCATTTTACGCTTACCTCCAAGGTTTGGGATTTCTACCGGGGCGATCAGTCGGTCAAGGATGAATACGAGGCCAGCGAGAAACCCACTTACGTGCGTACCATGCTGCATCGGGTGCGTTCGGGTGAAACGCTCACCTCGATTGCCAGCCGCTACGGCCTAAATGTTTCCTCTCTGGCTAAGCTCAATCGCATATCTGCCCGCTCTACCCTGCGTATCGGTCAGAAGCTTCGCGTAAAGTAATTATTTATGAAATTAGACATCCTGGCCATTGCCATCCATCCCGACGATGTCGAACTTGGCTGCGCGGGTACCCTGCTCGCCCAAATGGCACTCGGCAAAAAAGTAGGAATTCTCGATCTGACGCGCGGTGAACTTGGTACGCGGGGTACACCCGAAGGCCGTCTGCGTGAAGCGGAGAACGCTGCTAAAATCCTGGGCATCGACGTTCGTGACAATGCGGGCCTGGCCGACGGCTTCTTCAAAAATGACGAACCGCACCAGCGCGCTATTATTCCCTACCTCCGCAAGTACCAGCCCGACATCGTGCTGGCCAACGCGGTTCGTGACCGGCACCCCGATCACGGACGCGGTGCCGAATTGATCTACGAAAGCTGTTTTTACTCGGGATTACGAATGGTCGAGACGAAGGACGAATCAGGAAATATCCAGGAAGCCTGGCGACCCAAAAATGTATTTCACTTCATTCAGGATCGCTATATCAAGCCTGATTTTGTGGTGGATATCACGCCCTTCTATGATAAAAAGATAGAGGCCATGTTGGCTTTCGAGACGCAGTTTTTCGTCCCCAAAGAAAATCGGACGGACGACTCCGAACCGCAAAGCTACATTTCAAGTCCTGATTTTCTGGACTTCATTCGGGCCAGGGCCGAAGAGATGGGCCACGCCATCGGCGTGAAGTATGGGGAAGGCTTTACTTCGCAGCGGCAGTTGGGAGTGAGAGACTTGTCTGTCTTTTTTTAGGGTGCCAATCGGTTGATCGTCCATTTTTCATCCCGCAGATTATACACAAGTCGATCGTGTAGTCGGCTTGGCCTTCCTTGCCAGAACTCCACCCGGTCGGGGGTCAGGCGGTAGCCGCCCCAATGTGGCGGACGAGGTACTTCTTTATCGGCGAATTTCTGCTCGTATTCTTTTTGATTTTCCTCCAGAATCTCCCGCGAAGGAATAATCTCGCTCTGGTGCGACACCCAGGCTCCGATTTGGCTACCTCTTGGCCGCACGGCGAAGTAATCGTCCGATTCCTGCGCGCTGACTTTCGTCACCTTTCCTTCTATTCTGACCTGTCTTTCCAGATCGACCCAGAAAAAGGTCAGACTGGCAGAAGAGTTCACAGCCAGATCGCGGCCTTTTTTGCCGTGATAATTGGTATAAAAAACAAAACCTTCGTCGTCCAATTCCTTTAACAGCACAATGCGACTGCTGGGGCGTCCCTCGGCTGACACGGTGCTGAGGTGCATGGCGTTGGGTTCCGATAAACCGGAATCGAGGGCGGCGTGGAACCAGTTCTGAAATTGGTTTAAAGGATGGTCGGCCACTTCATCTTCACTCAGGCCATTTTTGGTGTATTCTTTCCGAAGGTCGGCAATTTTCGCACTCATACTAGTTCTGCTGGATTTTCTGCTTAGGTAAGCAAATTTAACCTTTTCAAATAAAGATTGTTAAATTTGTCCTTGATCGACTTACGAAAAACCGAATACGATGACTCAGCCTCAGCACGACGTACCAGAAGAAAACCAGGACAAAACCCTAAACTCAAACCAGACCGACACCGCAAAAACTTCGGACGAAAGCGCTGCGTCCCCGGAGGAAACGAGCGATTTTGAAGCTGCCACACCGGAGAAAGCCGAAGACCAAACGCCCGATTTACACCTGGCCAACGACGACGGCACGGATCAAAACGAAACCGACAAATTGGTGCCGCCTATTGATAGCGCAGACGAGGATATGGAACATACCAAAACCCTGGAAGAAATGACGGGAGAAACGCCCGTCGCCATTTCGGGTACCGCTGACGAAGATCCCGTGTTGCTGGGCAAAGCCTACGAAATGGCCGAAGCCGCCGCTGACCACGACTCCGATCAACCTTTGATAATTGATAATTCTGGAGAATACGGTACTTCCGTTCCTGAAAATACGGAAGAATCACCGATTGCTATTCCCGACGTTCCCCACGAAAATCCTGAGTTGCTTATCAAAGCATACGACCTGGCCGAGGATGCTGCCGACCACGGCGCACCGGAAACTGAGCCGGAAGGTGAAGGGCTTCCGAGTTCGGCTGAGGAGAATGTCACTGTAGCTGAGTTGAATATTGAGGAGGGGGCAGCCCCAAAAGAAGAGCTTGTTCAGGAAAAAGAGCAGGTTGACACTGCGCCCGAAGCCGAAGCTACCGAGGAAGTCTCCGCCGAAGTGGTAAAAGAAACCAACGTTTCCGATGAGGAAGACGACGACGATACCGCTGAGGATAACACTTCGGATTCGGACGACGATGAGGAAGACGATACCGATGACAGCAGCGGTGAAGAAATCGACTTCGCCACGGCCAGTAAAGAAGAACTGGCGGGGGCATTGGAGAAAGATCTGACGGTGATTTCTGCGTCAGGGGTTGGGATGAAGCAAATCAAGCGCATCGATGGTGTAGTTAAGGAGATCCGTCCGGCCCTTACTCAGATGAAACGCACTGAGTGGGACGCGGCCAAGGAAAAATACGTGGCCGACACGGGTTCGGAGGACGGCTTCGAGTACACCTACGACGCGCAGACCCGCCGCGTTGAAGAACTTTTGAAAGAAATCAGGACGAAGCGAAAGGCCTTTTTCCAGGAGCTAGATAAGAACCGCGACCAGAACTTTAACCAAAAAACCGAATTGCTCCAGCGTCTACGCGAACTAGTAGACACCGACGACAGCCAAGAGGTCGGCGCGGCGGACATTAAAAACAGTTGGGAGGAATTTAAGAAAATTCAGGAGGAGTGGAAACAGGCTGGCAATGTCTCGTCGGCGCACAACGGGACGCTTTGGGCAACCTACAACGCCTTGATCGATCGGTATTTTTCAAACCGAAACATCTACTTCGAGTTGAAGGAGTTAGACCGAAAGAAGAATTCCGACCTGAAATTGGAACTTTGCCAAAAAATTGAGGGACTGGTCAAGACCCTGGGTGACCGCCCGATGAGTCGCGAGACTTTGAAGGAAGGTAACGACATTTTCGAGGAGTATAAGCACATCGGGCCCGCGCCACGCGAAGAGCAGGAATTGCTTTGGGGACGATTTAAGGAATCGCTCGACAAACTTTACGACGCCCGCCGCGCCCAGTACGACGAGCAGAAAAAGTCAATGGTGGAGATTTACGAGCAAAAATCGAAAGTCTACGAAACCGTCGTTCCTTATACCACTTTTGAGTCGGGCAGCATCAACGAATGGAATACCAAAACGCGCGAACTCATTGCCCACCAGGAAGCGTGGCAGGCTATCAAAGGGCCAATGCCGCGCGGGGAAGGCAAAGACTTGAGTAAGAAATTTTGGGCGACGCTAAAGACTTTTTTCAGCAACAAGAGCGAGTTCTTCAAGCAGTTGGAGTCCAAGCGCGAAGTAAACTTGAAAGCCAAACAGGAACTCTGCGCCGAAGTGGACCAAATTCTGGAATCGGGCGAGGACAACTCAGCCAGTACCCAGCGGATCATCGAGTTGCAAAAGCAGTGGAAGAGCATCGGCCAGGTGCCGGAAAAGTTTAAGAACTCGATTTACAAGCGTTTCAAGCAAGCTTGTGACACCTATTTCAACAACAAGCGCGATAAGCACAAAGACCAGGACAAAGAATTTGACGAAAACCTGGCCCAAAAGGAGACGCTCTGCACCCAAATCGAAAAAGCCGCCGCTGATCCCGCCGACTCGACGTTGGCCAATCTGAACGACTTCAAGGCAGCGTGGGCGAAAATCGGCTTCGTGCCGCGCAAGGCCATGCAAAAAATCCAGAAGCGCTACATCGACGCGATCAACGCCTATGTAGGCTCAATGGGCAAGCTTTCCAGCAAGCAGAAGGAAGAAGTAATTCTGAAAAGCGAAGTCGAGATGGTGAAGAAAGGAGACAGCAGCCGCAACCTTGACCGCAAGGAAGGTGATATTCGCCGCAAAGTCACGCAACTGGAAAACGACATCGCACTCTGGGGCAACAACATTGAATTTTTTGCCAAGTCCAAGAATGCCGATAAAGTGAAGGCGCAGTTTGAAGAAAAAATCAAAAAAGCCTCCGACGAACTGGAAACCTTGAAGCACCAACTGACTGTGATTCAGGAAGCGATTTAGGAAATAATGCAGCGCAACTAAATATTTCCCCTGTTTAGTTGCGCTGTACATTTTCAATTCCTACTTTTGCCCCGCAATTAATCGCCTGGTTAGGTGATTTTGTTTGCCTCCATAGCTCAGCTGCGGTTCGGCGCCCCGATAGAGCAACTGACTTGTAATCAAAGGTCTATCAATTCAAATGAAAATAAGCCTCCATAGCTCAGCTGGTAGAGCAACTGACTTGTAATCAGTAGGTCGTTGGTTCGATCCCGACTGGAGGCTCATTTTAAAGCTCAAACTGGAAGGTTTGGGCTTTTTTTGTAGCTAGTAGAACACCGGAGCGGAACGCCGCCCCGGTGTAATCAGTAGGTCGTTGCGGGACGGCCCGTGCCGTTCGATCCCGACTGGAGGCCATTAGTAGTCAAGCACTTAATGTTAATTCGTTAGGTGATTTTTATTGGTTGCAATACAAAACGCATCACACCCTAATAATTTGGGAGGTTTTAATAAAGGTGATATCCAAATCATAATGCCATTTTACAGTTAGCTTACTGTCAAATAGCAGTTATTTTTGTCGAACCACTCAGCAAAGAAATAATGTCTACTCCTGCACTTCCGTCATCCGAAACTTCGATACCTCGACGTCCCTACCGACCTCGCTGAGCTTCCGGCTTTACCATCATCGAGCAAGCCAGCCAAGGTGTGTCATCGGCACAGGCTGACGAACTGGCGCAACTGCTTAGCCTTTCATATAAGGAATTAGCCGCTATTTTGCAGGTAGCTGAGCGAACCCTCCACCGTTTTCGAAGCGAGGGTGAGTTTAATGCCCGAACTTCGGAGAGGCTCCTGTTGCTGGAAAACCTGGCGGCGCACGGCTTGCTAGTTTTTGATGGTCAGGCCGAGGAGCTGGCGGATTGGCTGCGCTATCCATTGCACGAACTCAGAGGGCAGGCTCCGCTATCCTTGCTTTCTACTATCAGTGGTTTTGGTCTGGTCAATGACGTGTTGACGCGCATTGGGTACGGCGTGTATTCCTAAAGCATCCTTTCCTGATGTTGGTTTACCGTCTTTGCAAGAACACATACGTCATCGACCCGCTTTCCGCCGAAGGGGCGCATAGGGCGGGGGGACGCTGGAATCCCAAAGGTTATCCAATTCTCTACACTTCTGCCTCGCCGGAACTAGCCTAGCTGGAAATCGCAGCGCATTTGAATCCATCCTTCGTGGCGCGCTTTCATTTGCTGGTTCTGGAAATACCCGACCCACACCGAATCGTAAAACCGGATGACTTACGCACCGATTGGCAGGAAGCTGCGCAGTACGAAAACTGTCAGGCTTATTTATCGGATTAGTTAAAGCAGCCGAAAGGCCTGTGCGTGTCGGTACCTTCGGCCGTTGTGAGCCGCTCGAATAACAACTTGCTGCACACGCTACACCCTGATTTTACTGGTTCTGTCAAAATCGAGGAAAATGCGCCGTTTCCCGTAGGTAGCAGGTTGGTAATTAGGAGTCGATGAATGGAGGTAGGGGGGCTTTACCAAAGAAGCGAGTGTGCACGCGGGCCACGGAAGCAACAAAAAAATCGCCTGTACTGAGGCGACTGTTGCAATATCGAAATTCCTTTCTTTACTTTGCATCACAAAGTACTTTCAATACAAATAAATCCTAATGGAAATCACTGTGCCATTTCTGCTTCGCTACCTCTGCCGAAACCCCAAATTATTGCTACTAGGCATCGTGTCTGGCCTGAGTACCAGCCTGTGGATATTCCGGGTTTTGGCCACCCAAAACTTGGGCTACTCTTTCATGATCTGGAACTTGTTTTTGTCCTTACTACCGCTTCTAGTCGCTAAGGGCCTTTACGAACTTGACCGCATCGACCACCTACCGCTTTTGCCCCGCCTGGCCGGACTGGCGCTTTGGCTGCTACTGGTTCCCAACTCGTACTACATGATTACTGACCTGATGCATATCCAAAACGCCTCGCCGCAAACCATCTGGTACGATTCCTTGATGCTGTTCAGCTTCGCCTTTACGGGGCTGTTAGCGGGGACTTATTCGTGGTACGTCATTCATAAAGTCGTAGCCGGAAGGCACGGTTCAGTACTTGGATGGCTGGGCGTTTTGGCCTCCTCGGGCCTGGTGGCCTTCGGCGTCTATCTCGGCCGTTATGGCCGTTGGAACAGTTGGGACATCCTGACCAACCCCATGGCCCTCGGCTGGGGCATTTGGGACAGCGCCCATCAACCTCTGGCGCAGCAGTTGACGGTCGCGTTTACCTTCACGTTGCTGCTTTTTTACGTGGCATTTTACGCGTATTATGAACTGCGGAAATATGAATCAATTAGTGAATCTGGGAATTAGTGAATGGGGAATAAATTATTTCACTAATTCAGTAATTCAGTAATTCTCTAATTCCAGATTGAATATGCAATCACCAGATTCCCTCCAAACCCTCCGGGAGATTAAAGCCCTCATGGAGCGGTCTTCTAAATTTTTGTCACTGAGTGGTTTGTCGGGCATTGCCGTGGGCATGATCGCCCTGGTCGGAGCAGGGGCGGCCTACTACCAGTATCAAACCGCCTGGACGCCCCAAAATGGCACCGCCTATTGGAACTTACACGCCAACCACCGGCAGGAAATGGTTCTATTTTTATTTTTGGACAGTCTATCGTTGTTGGTGGTTTCGCTAACGGTGGTCATCGTACTCACCGCCCGCAAGGCTTATCACCGGGGAACGAGCGTCTGGAATTCGGCTTCGCGGAGGTTGTTATTGAGCATGGCCGCGCCCTTATTGGCAGGCGGCGTTTTTTGTTTGGCTATTTTGTTCAAAGGCCCGGTCATGTTGGTTTTCCCCGCCACACTCATTTTCTATGGCCTGGCCTTGGTCAACGCCGGCAGGCACACCTGGAAGGAAGTGACGTACCTGGGCATCACCGAAATAGCCCTCGGTCTTGCCGCCATGTTCGTCACTAGCTATTCCTATCTCTTTCTCTGCTGGATCATCGGCTTCGGCTTCCTGCACATCTTTTATGGGGCGCTGATGCACTTCCGGCACGAAATCAATGATAGAATGAGTGAATGATAGAATAGATGGTTCCTTTATTCTATCATTCAAAATCAAAATATGGTCTGGCTAGAAAAATTCAATAAGATATTCGAGAGTAAAGCCAGACTGGGCTTGATGTCGGTGCTGGTGGTGAACGAAGCGGTGAGTTTCAACGAATTGAAGGAACTTCTGCAACTCACCGACGGCAACCTGGCTTCGCACCTGCGGGCGTTGGAAGAGTTGGGCTTTCTGAAAGTCGAGAAACAGTTCGTTGGGCGCAAGCCTCTGACAACCTACCTCGCCACAACGAAGGGTAAAAAAGCATTTGCTGAGCATTTAGATGCTTTGGAGGCGTTGTTGCGTCGGGAGTAGTTTGTTTTTCAAACCGTAATCTGCCGCCGCCGCGCCCGCACTTTCCATTCATCGACTACAAGTTCATTCTCCACTACTGCCGCAGTTTCGTGAAGGGCCACCGTGGGGCAAATGTGGTAGGGGAGGGCGTAGAGCAAATCTCCTAGCTGTACGGTGTCCCAATCTTTTACCCGAATCACGCCGTGTTCTTCGCTTTGGCTCAGCACTTCGTAATTTTCTAAATTTAAAAACCTGAAACGGCGTTCGATGGGATTTTCGGCGGCTACGGCTTTGTGGCCGAGATCCACGGTGATAATACCTTCGGTGGGCTTGGAAATTACCCGTGTGACTACCAGGGCGGCGTGCTGAAAGGGCTGGTCGAGAAAGCGATCGCCGTAGCCCCAATCCCACAGGGGGCAAGTACCCGGACTGCAAAAAACACCTTCCCGTAATGCGTGGACGTTGAAGGTCGGCGTACCCCCGGCGATAATCATTGGGGCGGGCGAGCCATCTGCGATCAAGCGATTCCGTAGCATTTCCACTGGGGCGAAATCCGCGTCGCTGTGCTGCTTTCTTTCGGCAAAATCGGCATCGCGGATGTGGCCGTCGTACACGTGCAACCCTTGGAGGTCGAGGTAAGGGAGTAGGGCTATTTTTTTATACAAAAAATATAAATCCTCATTTACCGGATGGCCCGAGCGGTTCATGCCATTATTGATGTCGATGAAAACGCTAAATGGCTGTTTGGCCGATTGATCGCTTAATATTCGGGCCGATTCCAGGGAATCAACCAGCGAAGCAAAATGCACGTCAGGATACTTTTGCTTTAAGTGAAGAAGGCGCTGCACGTTTGGCCCCACGAGTTGGTAGGCGATCAAAACCCACCTGGCCCCGGTGTTGGCCAGTAATTCAGCCTCAGCGATAGTAGCGCACTTGAATCTGATAATACCCGCGTCTAATTGCATCTGAATTACCTCCGCCATTTTGTGTGTTTTGATGTGCGGCACCAGCCACTCCGGGCTGCCCGCGATATCAACCATTGCCTTAATGTTATTGGCAATCCTATCTTTATATAGGACGAGACCGGGCGAGAAAACCTGCTCGGCGTTTTTGATTTTGTACCAGTCGGGTTGGGCTTGGGTTGCGTTCAAGATGTTAGGTTATCGGTGAAAAGAGATTTTCGTTTAAGCAAAAATAGCTAAATTGAGCTTTAAACTGTATTATTCTCTTTTCCTCCATGCGATTCGTTCTGTTACTGCTATGCTTTTTTGTATCGCCATTGGTATTTGGCCAAAATAAGACCCCAAACATCGTCCTGATTATGGCTGATGACTTGGGCTTCGGCGACGTCGGTTACCTCAATCCAGATGCCAGGACAAAAACCCCCAACATCGACGCGCTGGGCAGGGCAGGCATGAGCTTCACCAACGCCCATTCACCTTCGGCGGTCTGCACGCCCACGCGTTATGCGCTCCTGACGGGCCGCTACTCGTGGCGCTCGCGCATGAAACAGGGCGTATTGCACGGCTACTCGCCGCCCTTGATCGAGGAGAACCGCGAGACCATCGCCTCCGTGCTGCAAAAAAAAGGCTACCAAACTGCCTGCGTGGGCAAGTGGCACTTAGGTCTCGACTGGCAAACTAAAACTCAGGGCGAGAAAGCTGACAAGGGCGGGGTCTATCCCGACGGCAGCAATGTCGATTTTAGCAAAACAGCCCTCGGCCCCAAGCTGGCGGGCTTCGACTATTCCTACATTATCCCGGCCTCTCTGGATATGGAGCCGTACTGTTTCGTAAAGAATGGCGAGGTAATCGGCCTGCCGATGCAAGCTTACGCGGGTGAGCCGGAATTGACCGAAGGCCGCCACATCAATCGTTTTCACCGGGGCGGCGTCATCGCGCAGAATTTTACGGTGGAAAACACGCTACCGACTTTCGTGACCGAGGCTGAGGGTTTTATTCGGAAAAATAAAGAAAAGCCTTTCTTCCTATACTTCCCGCTCAGCTCGCCGCACACGCCCTGGGTACCCGTGGCTCCGTTCAAGGGTAGCTCCCGGGTGGGGCTGTACGGCGATTTCGTTGCCCAAACCGACGCCGCTGTGGGGCGCATCGTGGCGCTACTGGATAGCCTGAATTTATCCGAAAACACGCTCGTCGTCTTCACCTCTGACAATGGAGCCTACTGGCGGCAGCCAGAAATAGACCAATTCCAGCACCGCGCCAACGGCAACTGGCGCGGCATGAAGGCCGACATCTACGAAGGCGGCCACCGCGAGCCATTTTTTGTCAAATGGCCCGGCCAGATCAAGCCCGGTGCACAGTCCAATCAGGCGCTGTGCCTGACTGACGTTTTTGCTTCGGTAGCAGATATTATCAATATTTCTTTGAGTAAAAACACCGCCGAGGATAGTTTTAAATTCTGGCCCGTCTGGTCAGGAAAAAGTAACAAAATTGTCCGCGAATCCATTGTCCACCAATCGGGCGACGGGATGCTGGCCCTGCGGGAGGGCGACTGGAAATATGTGGAGGCGCTGGGCTCCGGTGGCTTTACCGAACCCAAGCGGGTAGAGGCTAAAACCGGGCAGCCTGCCGGGCAGTTGTATAACATGAAGACCGATCCCGGCGAGACGCAGGATCTTGCCAATAAGAATCCTGGCAAGGTTAAAGAACTGGCAACTCGATTGATGAAAATCAGAAATCAGGGATTCAGTCGTTAAATATCGTCTTCTAATCGTGCATGATTCTTGTTGCAGCTATGGCGTTGAACTGACAGAGTTTGAAATTTTGTGCCAGATCCATTTTTCTACATTTCTTAATAAAACTATAAATAATTGGCTAATCTAAATCTAAAAGCGACCAAAGAAAATACCTACGACGCCATTATTATCGGTTCGGGTGTTACGGGCGGCTGGGCGGCAAAGGAGTTGACCGAAAAGGGCTTAAAAGTCATCATGCTGGAACGCGGCCAGAAGTTTGACCACGTTACCGACTACGAGAACGCCACCAAACCGCCCTGGGAGTTTCGCTACAACGGCAAACTCACCAACGAGCAGAAAGCATCGCACCCCAAGCTATCGCGCGATTATCCCTACAACGAGATGACCGAGGACTACTGGATGGACGATTCCGATTCGCCGTATAAAGAAGTAAAGCGCTTCGACTGGTTCCGGCCCAATATCGTGGGCGGAAAGTCGATTTTGTGGGGGCGGCAGTCCTACCGACTGTCGGACATAGACTTCGAGGCCAACGCCAAGGAAGGCATCGCCATCGACTGGCCCATTCGCTACAAGGATATCGCGCCCTGGTACTCTTACGTGGAAAAGCACGTGGGCATTTCGGGTGAAAGGCTGGGGCTTCCCCAACTGCCGGACAGTGACTTTCTGGCTCCGATGGAAATGTTTTGCGTAGAGAAGGAAGTCCGAAAGCGCATCGAGAAAAATTTTCCGGGTCGAAACATGACCATTGGCCGCGTCGCCAACCTCTCCGAAGCCAAAAAGGAGCAACTCGGCATTGGCCGCGCCCCCTGTCAGTACCGCGCCAAGTGCAACTTGGGCTGCCCGTATGGCGCCTATTTTAGTACTCAATCGTGCACACTACCGCCCGCTGCCAAAACGGGGTTACTCACGCTGCGCCCTGATTCGGTAGTGACCAACCTGATTTACGACGAAAACAGCAAACGTGCCACCGGCGTCCGGGTAGTGGATTCCGTGTCGATGGACGTGCGGGTGTACAACGCCAAGATTATTTTTGTGTGCGCATCGGCGATGGCCTCCGCCGCCGTTCTGCTCAATTCCACTTCCAACCGTTTCCCGAATGGTCTGGGCAATGACTCAGAGCAACTCGGCCACAACCTGATGGATCACCATTTCAGGACGGGCGCGGGTGGACAGTGGGAAGGCGATTTGGACAAATATTACTACGGACGCCGCAACAACGGGATTTACATTCCGCGCTACCGCAACATCGGCAACGACAAGCGCGACTACCTGCGCGGCTTCGGCTACCAGGGCGGCGGACGACGCGGCAACTGGATGCACAACGTGGCCGAACTGAGCTTCGGGGCCGAGTACAAGAAAGAAGCCACCGAACCGGGTGGCTGGAGCATGGGCCTGGGTGGTTTCGGTGAGACCTTGCCCTATTACGAGAACAAAATGTACCTCGATCCGAAAGACACCGACAAGTGGGGAATGCCGCTGGTGGTGTTCGATGCCGAGTACAAGGAAAACGAACACAAAATGCGCGTGGATATGCAAAACGATGCCGCTGAGATGCTCGAAGCGGCGGGCGTAAAAAATGTGCGAATCAACAAAGGCGAGTCCTACATGGGCATGGCGATTCATGAAATGGGCACCGCCCGCATGGGCCGCGACCCCAAGACCTCGGTGCTCAACGCAAATAACCAGGTCCACGACGTGCCGAACGTCTTCGTGACCGATGGGGCCTGCATGGTATCTGCCTCCTGCGTCAATCCATCACTGACCTACATGGCTCTCACCGCCCGCGCCGCCGACTTTGCCGTGAGTGAGTTGAAGAAGAAGAATATTTAACATTTTTAATACCTAAAATATGAAAATGAACCGTAGAGCCGCCGTGCAGCGGATTAGCTTGTTGATGGGCGGCGTTGCTTTGTCCGGGCCGGTCGTATCCGGAATTTTGGGCGAGAAGACCCATTTTGGTGATAGTGTGTACGCCACGCCGCAGCAAGAGAAACTTCTGGCTGAGCTGGCCGATGTCATTATCCCGACCACCGACACACCGGGTGCCAAGGCCGCCGGAGCCGAGCAATTCATCATCCGCGTCATGCGCGACTGTCACCCAATGGACGAGCAAAAAGCGTTCTACGCTTCGCTCGACCAATTCGACAAGGACAGCAAAGCTGCCTATGGCAAAAACTTCGTGGCTTTGGGTAACGATCAGAAAGTGGCGATGGTAAAGAAGCTGATCGAAACGGACAAAGATTTTTTCAAACGTATGAAAAATTACACCGCCGTGGGATACTTTACCTCCGAGATTGGGGCCACCCAAGCATTGGAATATCTCGAGACTCCTGGTCGTCTGGAAGCCTGCATACCCCTGAAACCGGGGCAAAAAGCGTGGGCGCTGGGGTAGGGGGATGTACCGATTCAAATTTTAAACTTCAAATAAAATTTTGCCATACTTAAATCTTAAAGCTACCAAGGAGAATACGTACGATGCTATTGTTATTGGCTCGGGCGTTACGGGTGGCTGGGCCGCAAAAGAACTCACTGAAAAGGGCTTGACGGTCCTGATGCTTGATCGTGGACGTAAGCTCGACCACGTCACCGACTACGAGAATGCCACCAAGGCACCCTGGGAGTTGGAGCACGCTGGTATAATGACGATGCAGCAAAAGGAAGATCATCCCAAGCTGACCCGCGACGGCTTCTACGACGCCACCACCGACGGCTACTGGATGAAGGACATCGACGCGCTCTACCACGAAGACAAGCGATTCGATTGGTTTCGGCCCAATATCGTTGGTGGTAAGTCGATCTTGTGGGGGCGGCAATCGTACCGCTGGTCGGACCTCGACTTTGAGGCCAACGCCAAAGAAGGCATTGCCGTGGACTGGCCCATCCGCTATAAGGACATCGCGCCCTGGTATTCTTACGTGGAAAAACACGCGGGTATTTCGGGCGAGAAACTGGGTTTGCCCCAACTGCCCGACAGCGAGTTTCTGCCGCCGATGGAGATGTTCTGCGTAGAAAAAGAAGTACGCAAGCGCATCGAGAAAAACTTTCCGGGCCGCAACATGACGATTGGCCGCGTGGCCAACCTCTCCGAAGCCCGCAAGGAGCAACTCGGTGTGGGTCGCGCCCCCTGTCAGTACCGCAACAAATGCCGTCTGGGTTGTCCCTATGGCGCGTATTTCAGCACCCAATCCTGCACTTTACCCCCTGCGGCCGCAACGGGCCGACTCACGCTTCGGCCCGATTCCATCGTGGCGGAAATTTTGTATGAAGAAAACAAGCAGCGGGCCACGGGCGTCCGCGTGGTGGATTCGGTGACGATGGACGAGCGCGAATACAACGCCAAAATCGTGTTCGTTTGTGGTTCGGCGATGGCCTCTGCGGGGATGATGCTCAATTCTATTTCCAACCGTTTTCCCAATGGCCTGGGCAACGACTCGGAGCAACTGGGCCATAACGTCATGGATCACCATTTCCACGTGGGGGCCAATGGCAAGTGGGAAGGCGATTTGGATAAATATTACTATGGACGCCGCGCCAACGGTATTTACATCCCGCGCTACCGCAACATTGGCAACGACAAGCGTGATTACGTCCGCGGCTTTGGCTACCAGGGGGGCGCACGTCGCGGCGACTGGAAGCACAACGTCGCCGAACTGAGTTTTGGAGCCACCTACAAAGATGCCGCCACCAAGCCCGGCCCCTGGACGATGGGCCTGATCTCCTTTGGGGAGACGCTGCCTTACTACGAAAACCGGATGTATCTCCACAAGTCCGATAAGGACAAGTGGGGGCTGCCGCTGGTCGTGTTCGATGCTGAATTCAAGGAAAACGAAAGGAAGATGCGCGTGGATATGGCCAACGACGCCGCCGAAATGCTGGAAACGTCGGGCCTGAAAAATGTCCGATCGTACGACACGGAATCTTACCCCGGCATGGCAATTCACGAAATGGGGACCGCCCGCATGGGCCGCGACCCCAAAACCTCGGTACTCAACGCCCACAACCAGGTTCACGCCGTCCCCAATGTGTTTATGACCGACGGGGCCTGCATGACATCCTCCTCCTGCGTCAACCCCTCGCTGACCTACATGGCCCTCACCGCCCGCGCGGCCGACCACGCGGTAAAGGAGTTGAAGAAGAAGAATTTGTAAGAGGGGCTGTCGGCTTTAAAATTTTTACATAGAAAAGGGGAATGGTATCCGGTTACCATTCCCCTTTTCTTTTTTTCTTTTTTTTGCCGTTAGCCGACGTATCCCCCCTGTCAGGCGGAGCGAAGCCGAAGCCCGATAGCCCTATTTCAACTGATACGCCACCACGCTGTTTTTAAAGAACGTCGGTACGTATACGATTTTCTTGGCCGCGTCGTAGCCGATGTCGGCGGTGTTGCTCTTCATATCTTTGGTATCCAGCAACTTTGTAGCGGTGCCATCCTTCACGTCGTAAATTTCACCCGCCCAGCAGGAAACCAGGTACTCACCAGGACTCACTTCCTCGATGCCGTCGGTGCTTTTGTCCATGCCTTCGCCCAGCGTCGTTACGTTTTTCTGCGCGTCGATTTTTTGCAGCTTGCCACTTTCGGTGTAGAGCAGTCCGTCACTCACCGCCAACACGCCATTGGGATTGTCGATGCCTTCGTGGTAGGTGGCGATCTGTCCATCTTTAAGCGTGTGGATTTTTCCGGTATTCTTGTCGGTAAAATAGACCGTTCCGTCACCCCCAACCGACACATCGTTCAGACCGGCCGCTCCTTCGATTGGCATTTTCTGCAGGATTTTTCCGGTGGCCAGGTCGATCTCCACCAGATCCGTGAGGTCGGTGACGTAGAGTTTGCCACCCGTAATGCCCATGCCTTTAGGGGCGCTCAGGCCCGTAACCCAGTTAGCGTCAATGATCTGCCCGTCGGTACCGACTTTGGCGATGCCGCCTTTACCGTCCTTTTCGCCGCCCTGTCCGTCGATGAGCGAAACGTATAGCGTGCCATCATTGAGCAACACCGATTCCGGCGTCATCAGCGTCGTGTCGGTCGCCCAGATCTGTTCCAGCGAAGCCCCGGCTACGGCGGTAGAGTCCATGCCGTCGCCTTCGTCCTTTTTCGTGTCGCAGGAGGCCAGCATGCCAAGGGAAGCCAGCAGAATGAAAGGTTTGATATTCATAAGTTTTGGGTAGTTGGTTATAAATTGTGATGTTAAAGCTTACAAAGGAAGAAGATTTGATTTTCTAATCTGCTCTGCTGAAATATTCATTTCTCATTCCTTACTATTTGGTAGCTTGGCATTTGAACACAAAATCTCAAAACGATGCGCCTGTATCTGTCCCTTTTACTGCTTTATGGCCTGTTCTCTCACCCGGCCTTCTCGCAAACGTACGATGTCCTGATCAAAAACGGTCGCATTATCGATGGCACGGGTAATTCCTGGTACTACGGAGATGTCGCCGTGCAAAACGGCAAAATTGCGGCCATTGGCCGACTGGATAAGGCAATGGCGAACAAAACCATCGACGCCAAAGGATTCATCGTCGCCCCCGGTTTTGTGGATGTTCACGTCCACATCGAGGGCGATGAAATGGTGACACCCACGGCGGATAATTTCATCTACGATGGCGTGACCTCCGTGGTGACGGGCAACTGCGGCGGTTCCAGCCGAGACATGGCTGCCTACTTCGCCCGACTGGATTCGGTTAAAATGTCAATTAACGTGGCCTCCCTGGTTGGCCACAACACTGTCCGCCGGGCCATCATGGGGGACGCGCAACGTGATCCCACCGCCGCCGAATTGGCGCAAATGGAAGACCTCGTGGAAAAAGCCATGCGGGAAGGCGCAGTCGGTTTGTCGACGGGCTTGATTTACGTACCCGGTACCTACGCCAAAACGCCCGAGGTAGTGGCCCTGGCCAAAGCCGCCGCCAAACACGGCGGAGTCTATGCCTCCCACATTCGCGACGAGGGCGACCACGTCACCGAAGCTGTCAGTGAAGCTATCGCCATTGGTCGCGCCGCCGGTATGCCCGTCGAGATATCCCACTTCAAAGTGACCTACAAACCCAACTGGGGCCGTTCGGTCGAAACAATCGCCCTGGTGGAGAAGGCCCGGCGGGAAGGAATCGACGTGACGGTGGATCAATATCCCTACGTCGCCAGCAGCACTTCCCTCGATACGACGGTACCGACTTGGGCGTTCAGCGGTGGCCGTGATTCGCTAAAAGCACGGCTCAGCGACTCGGTCATCCGTCAAAAGATCAAGCAGGAAATGGCGGATAAGCTCAAAAGCAAACAACTCAAAAATTACGAGTACGCGCAAGTGGCCCGCTATGCACCTGATACCAGCTATAACGGCAAGAACATCAGTGAAATAAACAAATTAAAGGGCCGCAAAAGCACCCCGATGGAAGAAGTCGAAACGATTCTGGAAATGGTGGAGGCCGTCGACCGCACTCAAATGGTGTTTTTCAGCATGGACGAAAAGGATTTAGTACGTATCATGCATTACCCCTTCGCGATGGTCGCCTCCGACGCGGGCATCGCCCAGTTCGGCTCCGGAATGCCGCACCCCCGCGCCTACGGCACCAACGCCCGCGTTTTGGGCCGCTATGTCCGCGACCAAAAAGTCATTCGACTCGAAGAAGCCATCCGCCGCATGACCTCGCTCCCCGCCCAAAAATTCAACATCCGTGACCGGGGATTACTCCTGCCCGGCATGGCCGCCGACATCGTCGTCTTCGACGAAGCCACCGTCGGCGATGCGGCGGAGTTCGCCAAGCCGCATGTGTATTCGATTGGGTTTAAGTGTGTGTTAGTGAATGGGGCGGTGACGGTGGAAGAGGGGAAGCATACGGGGGTCAAGAATGGGGGGACTTTGAAGGGAACTCCGTAAATTGTTCGCAAATCGCAGTGCAAACGCGAGGTGATGAAACCCTGATTGCTAGTCCAGTCAGTTGACAATTAAAGGGGGATTCCGTAAGTTGAGTACATGGAAGATGAGCTGGAATTCAATAAAAGTACCAACATTCGGGATTACCGCCGCCATTCGATCATTCGCTTTTCAGGACAGGGAATAAGCCAAAAGGCAATTGCCGAGGGATTGTCCTGCTGTCAGGGGCTGGTCAGCCAAGTGCTGAGCGCCTACGAAAAAGAAGGCCTACGCGGCATTGAGATTCAAACGCCCCCCGGAGCAAAGAGTCAACTC
>JBBSUC010000019.1:0-95269 GCA_038235275.1 Cytophagales bacterium
TCGATCAGGACGGCAAAGAACTGCACCGCGAGTCGGTGGGACGCCACGTCCAGAAATACGCCTGCAATTTCGACCTATCGAAGGTGAGCGACGGGGACTACACCATCGAGATCGCCAACGGCGGCGAGGTGCAGCGCAAGTCGGTCCACCTGGGCAGTGCCGAAGTGGTGAAGACTCCCGTCCGCACACTGGCTGCGCTGAACTAATCGTAGAGACGTTGCATGCAACGTCTCTGCTTGCTGATAATCAATCGCAACGTTAAAATAGCCACCAATTATGAAAACTCCCCTCTTTATTCTGTGCAGCCTATGCCTTACCGCCGCTTGCCAGCGCGGTCCCTGCCTAGCCAGTTCCTTTCAATTAGACCGCACCCGCGCCCAGACTTTTCTGCAAAAAGCCAACGAGCTGTACCAACAGGAAGACTACGCCACCGCCATCTGCCAGTATGACCTGGCCCTACGCCTCGACCCCGGACAGGCGGTGGTCTACTTCAACCGGGGCAATGCCAGGTTCAAAACCCGTGACCTGACCGGGGCCATTGCCGACTTCGACCAAACCCTGCGGCTCGACGATGAATTTGCCAATGTGCATTACAACCGCGCCACCGCCCGCTTCGACGCCGCCGATTACGCCGGAGCCGTAGCCGACTACTCGGTCGCGCTGCGCCAGTCTCCGCAACGCATCGACGCCCGCTACAACCGGGGGGCGGCTTACTTTAAGCTGAACAATTACAGAAAGGCCCTGCTGGATTTCGATCGCGTCGTTTCTGCTCAGCCTGATTTCGCCACGGCTTACAACTACCGCGCTAAGGTGAAGTACGCGCTGGGCGACCACACGGGCGCTTCGGCCGACTACCAAACCTCCCTGCGCCTGACGCCTACGCTCGCTTCTTACGCCCGGCCGGATTGAATCGGCTGGTGTAGGCAAAGACTTACTTTGGTTACGAATACTCCACCACAAACTAGGTTTCCGGCACAATAGACCAAGAGCCCCGTACGAGAAGTAGGCTGGATGCCATCTGAAAGATAAAGAAAACGTACGGCTGGTTCCAAAAAACTTAGCGAACGGCATGCCATAGCAAGCCCGAGAACCGTGATTGGCAGTCAGAAGAATCTTGATTATCAATCAGTAAGCTCCCTCAATAAACCTTCCAGATCAAGCGGCGCCGTAAAGATTTCCAAAGTGCCGTCCGCTTTTCTCGGCCAGAGTTCTTGGGGCCGATCCCAGTACAGTTCTACGCCGTTGCCATCGGGGTCGTTGAGGTACAATGCTTCCGACACGCCGTGGTCACTTGCGCCAGTAAACGGATAACCCGCGTTACGCAGTCGGTCGAAGATTGCGGCAAGGTCTTTTCGGGTGGGGTACACAATGGCCGTATGGAATAAACCAACGCCGTTCACGGAGGCGGGCGGAGCGCCTTTGCTGTACCAGGTATTCAACCCGATATGGTGGTGGTAGCCACCCGCCGAGATAAATGCGGCTTGATTGCCATACTTTGAGATTACTTCAAAACCCAGCAAATCACAGTAAAACGCCAGGGCGCGGGGCAGGTCGGATACCTTTAAATGGATATGTCCTATTCTTGTTTGGGCAGGGATGGTGTAGTCTTCGGTCATGTTTGGCGTCGGTAGTAAAAATTCCTTTTCTAAACCTGATTTTTAAGCGGGACGTTCCGCTGTACGACGGCCAACCCCAACTTGCAATTGGTGTAGTATCTTATTCGGCGATCTGGCTTTAGAAATAAAACACGTAGCTTGGCTATTTATTAAAAGTTGCCGGGCCAAATTGCTTCCAACACGCCTTCTAATATCGTCATGATGAAAAAAATAGCCTTGTTCGTGATCGGCTTCTTAGTCACATTTTTAACGCTTGCCCAAACGCCTGAAAACGACCTAGCCATCATCCCCAAACCGGTCAGTGTACTACTCAAGTCGGGTAGCTTTACGTTGCCTGGAAAAATCGTGATCCAGGCTCCCCCACAGGCTAAGATAAATAGAGTGACGACCTACCTGAAAGATAAACTCGTTCGAGCTACTGGCTATCCGGTTTTGATTCAAAACAAAGCGGGAAAGGCAGCTATTACCTTCGTGCTCAATGAAAACTAACAGGAGGACTTAGGGACTGAAGGGTATTCGCTTCGGATCACGTCCACCGGAATCGTCATCCGGGCCAATCAGGCGGCGGGCTTATTTTACGGGGTGCAAACCCTGATTCAGTTATTGCCCAAAGAGATCGAAAGCCCGGTGGCTGTACGCCCAAGAAAATGGACGCTGCCGTTGGTCGACATTACCGATTATCCACGATTTGGCTGGCGGGGTGTCATGCTCGACGTGGCCCGGCATTTCTTCACTAAGGAAGAGGTCAAGCAATACATCGATCAACTCGTGCGCTACAAATTCAATCTCCTGCACTTGCATCTGACGGATGACCAGGGGTGGCGAATCGACATCAAGAGTCTGCCTCGACTAACGACGGTAGGGGCCAATAAGGTGAAGCGGGTAGGAGGAGGTAAATTTATCCCCTCACAACCTCGTTCGGGTGGCCAATATTACACCCATGAAGAAATCAAGGAACTGGTTCAGTACGGGAAAGATCACTTTCTGAACATCATGCCCGAAATAGACATGCCGGGCCATAGTTTAGCGGCCATTTTTTCCTATCCCGACTTATCGAGCGCGCCCGATAGCACCAAAATGCAGCTACGGCAGGACGGGCAGGTGATGGATTATTTCCAGATCGGTAATACCCTGGATCCTTCCAGTGAGGGTACCTACGCCTTTGTCGATAAGGTGGTTACCCAAGTTGCCCAGCTTTTCCCTTTTCCCTACCTGCACCTGGGCGGTGACGAATGTTCGAAAATATTTTGGGCAAGAAGTGATTCGGTGAAGGCCCTGATGCAAAAAGAAGGGTTGACCACGATGGACCAGGTGCAGGGCTACTTTGAAAAACGCGTCGAGCAAATCGTGCAGGCCAAAGGCAAGCAATTTATGGGCTGGGATGAGATTCTGGAAGGGAACGTGGGGGCCAAAGCGGCTGTCATGAGTTGGCGCGGGATCGAGGGAGGCATTACGGCCACGAAACTGGGCCACCCCGTGGTGATGAGTCCTACCACGTTTGCCTATTTGGACTATATGCAGGGCGACCCGATTGTGGAACCGCCTTTATTTGCCAGTCTGCGATTGAACAAAGCCTACCAGTTCGAGCCCGCCCCCGACGGCTTCGATGCCCGGTTCATCCTGGGTGGACAGGCCAATTTATGGACGGAAAAGATCGCTACTTTCCGGCAGGTGCAGTACATGACCTGGCCACGAGGATTTGCCATCGCCGAGTCGGTTTGGTCAGCGAAGGGTTCCAAAAACTGGGATGGATTTTATCCCCGCGTCGAAGCGCACTTTGCCCGCCTGCGGGAAGGGGAGATCAACTATGCCCCCAGTATGTACGACCCGGATTTTGCGGTTAGTCTGGACACCGACAGCCTGATGCGGGTAAGTCTGACCACGGAGTTGCCCGACCTGACGATCTATTACAGCTTTGATAATTCGTATCCCGACCGATTCTACCCCTCCTATACCGAACCCCTGGTGATTCCCAGTGAGGCTACCCAGTTGCGGGTGATTACCTACCGGGGTAAGGATCCTATTGGCCGGATGATCACCATGCCGATCGCTGAACTAAAAAATAGACTGGAAAAAGAGGGTAAGAAACAGTAATTGTCCTGGCGTATGCAGCATAGGAGTTTTCCAAAGAGACAAACTGATAGCCGTGTGGTTCGACCCAGTTAGCGAGCGAGAGAGATACTGAGGATAATATAATTCAAAAATCATCCCTGCAAATTTGAAAATTAATTTTAAATTTGCAGGGATGATAACAAGAGCAATTGAAAACAGTTTCGCCCTTTCGCTGGAAGAATTTCCGGTGACGGGCCTCATTGGACCCAGGCAGGTGGGGAAAACGACGCTTGTCCGCCAATGGGAGAAAAAGGAAGGAATGGTCTACTTGGATTTGGAAAGAAATTCCGACCTCAATAAGCTGAAAGATCCCGAACTATTCCTCACTCAGGTGGCCGATAAGACGGTTGTGCTGGACGAGGTACAGCATTTGCCCGAACTGTTTCCGCTACTTCGCTCCCTGGTGGATGACGACCGACGGCCCGGTCGTTTCGTGATTCTTGGTTCAGCCTCGCCGGCTTTGTTGCGGCAAAGTTCCGAAAGTCTGGCGGGCCGTATCAACTACCTGGAAATGTTTCCGCTCAACTCATTGGAGGTTAACGGTTTGCTCACCTGGCAGCAACTTTGGCTGCACGGCGGCTTTCCTGAGCCCGCTTTGTCAGAAAAGCCCAACTTCGTCCAAAGCTGGTACCGCAATTTTATTCAGAGCTACGTGCAGCGTGACCTGCCGCTCTACGGCTTGCCCGCCGACCCAAAAGTCACGCGGCAGTTGCTGCAAATGGTCGCCTCGGCCAACGGCGGACTTTTGAACTACAGCGCCTTCGCCAAATCGCTCGAACTTTCGGTACCAACCATCAAAACGTACCTCGGCTTTCTCCAAAACGCATTCCTGACGACCGTCATCGCGCCCTGGCATACCAACATCAAAAAGCGCCTGGTCAAATCACCAAAACTCTACATCCGGGACTCGGGAATGCTCCATTATCTGACCGGGATCAATGACTTTGAGCGCCTTATGGGAAATCTTCGCGTAGGAAATTCCTGGGAAGGCTTCGTGATCAGTCAAATCGCGTCGGTTCTCAAATCTGACGACGAATTGTATCACTATCGCACCCAGGACGGGGCCGAAATAGATTTGCTCGTCCGCCGGAACGACCGCTGGCTATTGGCCGCCGAAATCAAGCTGACCAATTCGCCCTCCCTCACCAAAGGCACGGACCAAGCCATGCGGGACTTGGGTTTGGCACACCTGCACGTCATCACGCCCAGCGCGGATACGTACCCGATAGCTGAAAATATCTTGGCTACGAGTTTGGTGAAGATGATGGAGGGGTTGCGGGGTGGGGGATTTTAGGGTTGTTTGAAGTGATGGGACTGAAATGCTTTCAAATAGAGCGGGTTGCATTTGCCCCGCGTTTGCATCGGCGGCAGCCGACCGTGCGAATACCCTCATGCTCGGATCGCGTTGCAAACGCAAGGAGATGCAACGCCCGATCACAGATCGGAGTTAGCTAGTTAGTCAAAAGGTGTAGGCGGTATTTTTATTTCTGAAATTTTCACTGCTTCTCCTCCAAAAAAGCCTAGAATTAATGCTCCCACATTGTCTGAACTCATGAACAGATCATGTCCTGCATTGTCAATAACAACGTGTTTGCCGTTTAGAAATGCCTCGGCTGTTTTTCGCGCGGGGCCAACGTACGTTCTTCCATCCATTGCACCACTGAGTAACAAAGCTTCAACTCGGTTTTCTGGTAATTTCCTAAACTCATCTGGTAGCTGGCCGAAGCCAAGGTTGTTCAACCACTCATAGGTAAGGAAATTGATAGTGCTTCCCAGCAAGGCACCATCAATTTCTTTCTCCACCAATTTATTTCTTTCAGGAGAAATACCGCTGCCCATATCCATCGCAAAAGGCATTGCACTTATTGAATTTAGTACGTATTTCTTCAAGATAGCAACCCACGGAGCTATTTCTGAAAAGTCACCTTGGGACATTTTAGTGTAGAGTTTCGGCAGTTTTTTCGAGTCGTCGGGGTTTTTCAGATAGAAGGTGGCCACAGCAGACTGTAACTCGAAATTACTGATACCGACAGTATCGAGTTTGTCTCCTCTGGCTTTGTATATTACGACTTGCGGCTCTTCGCTAAGTTTTTGATGAACAGAGTTTATGACTTCTCTCAATTTGGGGTATTTAGGTTCAAAGCCGTAATTGTTAGCGGCTCTTTCACAAATGTTGTCAACAAATGCTTCAGTGTTGGAAGGGAGCTTAATCGTCTCATCTGGCCCTTCTAGGCTTGCCAATACAATTCTGTCAACTTTATCCTCGAAATTTCTGACGTATTCGAATGCAAGATGAGAACCATAGCTTATGCCCCACAGTGATACTTTTTTTGCTCCAAGACCTATTCTCAAATCCTCTAAATCAAAGGCATTCTCCGTGGTATTGTAAGCTGATAGGTCATGCCCTTTCTCTTGCCAAAACGCTATGCATTTTTGAGCGTTATCAATTGTTTTTTCGACATATTCTTTTCTGCTAATGGGGCTTTTCGTGTCAAACGAAACTGCATACGGACATTGGGGTAGGATGTTGGATAAGCCCGTTCCTCGCTGGTCATAGGCGATGACATCAGCTTTTTCTCGAAGCTTCATGAACAGTTCAAATCGGTCGCCCTTCGCTGTCGAAACTCCAGAACTACCTGGTCCTCCTGCCAAATAAACAATTGGAGAACCTGGATTAGGATTTGTGCTTTTGAACCGTACAAAAGAGATAGCGAATTCTTGGGAAGAAGAATCTGACCGATTCTCAGGTACCAAAAATTTTCCTAACTCCGCCTCAATAGTATCTTTCTTATTATTTATGAACAGGTATTTATCAAACTTTACCTCTTGGGAAAAGGAGGAAAAAGAAGAAAATACAGTAGTAATTGTTAGTGCAAGGATTTTTGTTTTCGTATTCATAGATTTAAATTTTATCAATCATGTAAACCTCCAACACAAGCAAAGCGTGATTAACGGTGTTATGTTTTACCCGCCCGGAGGACAAATGAATCCAAAATTCGTTCATGCCACAAGTCCCTGTAAGTCGGTTTGGTAGGCACCTACCACATCAATAGCCGTTTCCCACAGCATACTATCATCCTCTTTTTCGGTGATGGAGTACTTGGTGAGCGAATCGAATTGCTCGACAAATGCATCATAAGTCAACCCATATTTTTGTTCAAACAGGTCGATGCGGGCTTGGTAGTACGCCATATTTTCTTTGATTAGGCTCCGGGCCTGCTCACGGACGAAATCCGTAATCGTAGCGTAGCCCAGCGACTGCACCGTGCGGCCCAAGGCTGAGTTATCTTGTAGTTGTTCCATTTTCCGACGTTTGACATCTCGAACAAATCTACGCAAAGTAACCCACCCCCCCTACACCTTCAAAAACCACTTATTCCGATACAACACGTACATAAACGTCCACTGCACCAGAATGAAAGCTAATGCGCTACCCACGGCCTGCGCGGTTTCCGAAAAATGACCCAGCAACCCGCCGAACAGCGCGTTGGTGGTGTACTCGAAGTCGATGAACTGGTGCGCCATGTAAATGACGATGGAGTTCATGCCGATGACGATGAAGAAAAACGTCCAGCGGCGGAAGTCCAGCACGTCGATGACCCAGTAGAACAGGGCCAGCAACAGAAAACTCAGCCCACCCACCAGCAGCACGAACGAACTCGTCCACAGGTTTTTGTTGATCGGAAAAATTAGGTTCCACAGCAACGCCAGCACGATGCTCGCCACGCCGATGCCCGCCAGCGTGAGTACCTTACGGTTGGCCGAGAGGTCGTTGGTTTTTAGGCGCAGGATTTGCCCGGCCAGAATCCCCAGTAGCCCGGTGGCGATGGCCGGGATGGTGGACATCAGTCCCTCAGGATCGTGGATTTTCTTGTAAAGTTTTCCCGGTAAAAACTGCATATCGAAGTAGCTGGCCGGATTGCACTCCATCGTGAAATGCCCCGCGCCGCAGCCAGGCACCGGATAAAACGCCATGAACAGCCAGTAGCCCACCAAAATCACCGCCAGCCAAACGTACAACAGCCGCTTTGGACTATACAGGTAGATGAGCTGCGCGAACATTCCCGCCAGGCCGATACGCCCCAGCACGCTGGCGAAGCGCGTCGTTTCGTAGTCGGTGCGGAACAAGCCATTATTGTAAATTACGCCTAGCAGCACCAGGATCAGGCCGCGCTGAATGGCCTTCCGGGCCAGTTGCGAGCGCGAGAAACCCTTGGCCAGTCGGCTGTCGAACGAGAAGGGCGTGGAAACGCCCGCCATGAAAATGAAGAGCGGGAAAATGAGGTCGTAGGCGCGGAAGCCGTGCCAGGCCGGATGGCTGAGCTGCTCCTCCATGCTGCGCAGCCAGCCCCAGCCCGTGGCCGCCGCCAGGGCCGCGACGAGCTGCTCGCCGCCCGTGATCCAGAACATGTCGAACCCGCGCAGGGTGTCGAGCGATTGCAGCCGCTGCGGGATGCCCGCTGCGCCGGAAAGCGGCAGGTCGGCATCAGTTTTGTTTGTAGGACGAATTGATGTCAAGTTCGCGTTGGGGGATAAGGTAAAGGGGACGGATGTTGTTTTTGCCTTGCGCTTTCAGGGCTTCCTGCGCCTTGCCGAAACGCAGCAGGTCGGCCCAGCGGTGGTTTTCAAAAGCCAATTCCACGCGGCGTTCGTGCAGGAGCTTGTCGGCAAAGGTGCCGGGCGTAGCAGCGTCGATGGGTTTCAGCTTGGCCCGCGTCCGCACCTGGTTGATGTAGCCATAGGCCTCCGGCGATTCACCCAAGGCCTCGGCCAGCATCAACAGCACGTCGGCGTAGCGCAATACTACAAAGTTGTAAGAGGCGTCATTCTCATTAAAAGAATTTTCTTTTCCGTATTTGGTAATGAATCGCGTGTCGTTTTTAGAACTCGTAACCAGGTTGCCCTGCGTCGTAACGTAGCTGGTATCCATTGATTTAAGCAAGCGGTCATCGCCGGGTTCGTAGGCGCGTAGCATATCTAGCGTCGGGCGGTTTTTGTAGGCACCCGTCGTCTGCCGCAACAGGGGCGAGAAGGCATTGGTGAAAGCGTTGCCCGTGCCGGTGCCACCGCCCTTGAACTGTATCTCGAAAATGGATTCCTGGTTGTTTTTGTTGGCCAGTCCCCACAGTTTGGCGTAGTCCGGCACCAGCGAATAGCCGTAGCTGTCCACGATCTTTTTTAGCACCGGAACGGCTGCCGCCTTGTTGCCCGCCGTGAGGTACACTTTGCCCAGCAAGGCCGCCGCCGCGCCTTTGGTGGCGCGTCCGAGATCCGCCGCTGCCGTGTATTTCACGGGCAGGCTGGTTTCGGCTTTTTGCAAATCCACGATCAACTGCTTGTAGATGTCGGCGGCGGGCGTTTGGGGTAGCGCCCGGCCCTCGTCCACCGACTTAGTTTCTTTGAGCGGCATGGGAATATTGCCAAACATCACCGCCAAATTGTAGTACAGCAACGAGCGGACAAACAGCGCTTCGCCCCGAATGCGATCCTTCAAAGTCGCGTCCATCTCGATCCCGTCGAGGCGGCTCAGCACGATGTTGCAGCGGGCGATGCCCAGGTAGGAATCGGTGTAGGCAGCGGTGACGATTTCGCTGGTGGCGATTTCGGTAAAGGTGTCGACCACCGTCAGTTCCGCGCCCAGGCCCGTGCCATCGGGGCCCTGGTCGGTGTTGTCGGAGCGCATTTCCTGCATGATCCAGTAGCTCTGGTTGTAGGTCCCCGTGGCTTGCAGCGATTTGTAGGCCGCGTTGATGGCGGCCAGCATATCGTTGGCCGTTTGGTAAAAGCCGTTGACGTTGCGCTGCGTCACGGGATTCAAATCCGTAAAATCCTGCCCGCAGGAAAGCAATAAGCCCGTGAGGAGGGTAAGGAGGTATATGGTTTTTTGTTTCATGTTTTTTTGTTCTTCGTTCAAAATGATCGACATTTTCAACCTTCAACCCCTCCTGTCACTCTGAGCGGAGTCGAAGAGCAACTCTCAACTTAAAAAGTGGCGCTTATTCCAAAAGTGAAATTCCGACTCAGCGGATAGGCACCGTAGTCCTCGCCCTGCACGCCCGTCAAGCCCGCCTGGTTGTTGACCTCGGGGTTATAGCCGAGGTACTTAGTGCTGGTAAAGAGGTTGGTGCCCGAAACGTACATTCGGAATGATTGAAACCGCTGGCCCAGCATGGCCTTGGAAAAAGTATAGCCCAGGGCCAGATTCCGCAGCCGGAAGTAGGAGCCGTCTTCCACCTGAAACGAGGAAGGTCGCGTGTTGCCGCCGTGCAAATCAGTCACACGGTCGGCGCGGGGGATCGTGCCATTGCCGGGATTCTCGGCCGATATCCAGCGCTCGGTCCAGAGCGCGTAGGAATTAGTCGCCGCCTCGCCGTTGCCTAGGTGCCGCCGGGTCAGGTTCAGAATTTCGGAACCCTGCACGCCCTGGAAGAAAATGGCCAGATCGAAGCCCTTGTAGGAAAACTTGTTGGTAATGCCGTAAGTAAAATCGGGCAGGTAATTCCCGGTGACAGTGCGGTCCTTGGCGTCGATTTTGCCGTCGCCGTTGACGTCTTTGAAGCGAAAGTCGCCGGGGCGGCGGGCCGGGGCCAGCGCGTCCTTAGGGGCAGCGTCGATTTCGGCCTGGGTTTGAAAAATTCCCTCCACCCTGTAGCCGTAGTAGCTGCCGATGGGCGAGCCTATTTGGGTGATGTGCCGGATGCCCGCGCCACCCGAACTCAGGATGGGATCGCCCGTGGGGCCGAGTTTCAGGACTTCGTTTTTATTGGAAGAAAAATTCATATCCGTCGTCCAAGTAAAAGCACCCACGATGTTGCGGCTGGTAAGGGTCAGCTCGATGCCCTTGTTTTCCACTTCGCCAATGTTCTGCAAGGCCGTAGAGAAACCCACCGCCGACGGTACTTGCACGTTGAGCAGCAGGTCGGAGGTAAGCTTGCGATAAATGTCCGCCGAGAGGTATATCCGGTCGCGCAGCAACCCTACGTCCAGCCCGAAGTCGGTCTGCGTGGTTTTTTCCCAGGTCAGGTTGTCATTGCTGATCGTGGCGGGAGCAATGCCGTTGACCAGCACATTGTTCAGCACGTAATTATAAGGACTCAACAGGCCGATAGATGCGTAGTTGGGAATCAGGAAATTACCCGTCTGTCCCCAGCTTCCGCGTAGTTTCAAATCGCTCACGGTTGTCTGGGTTTTCATAAATGCTTCTTCCGACACCCGCCAGCCCGCCGAGAACGACGGGAAGGTGCCGGTTTTGTTCCCAGCCCCGAAACGCGAAGAGCGGTCGGAGCGCACGGTGGCCGTCAACAAGTACTTGTCGCGGAAGGCGTAGTTGACCCGCGCCAGGGCCGACACCAGCGACCATTCCTGGCGGTTGTCGCCGCCGCTCGTGACTTGCCCGCCGCTGACGGAGGGCGCGAGGTCGTCGGGATGGTTCTGGGCGTACACCTGGTTGGCGTCGAGGCGGTCTTTCTGGGCGCTGTAGCCAACCACTGCCGACACACGATGGTCCTTGCCAAAAGTTTTATCGTAGGAAAGCGTATTCTCCGTGAGCCAGTTAAAGTTGAGCGAGGCATTGGATTGGGCGTAAGGATCGCCAACGGTGGAGGCGCGATTCAGAAAAGCCCGGGCCATGTAGAACGAGCGGTTGTAGGTGTTCACGTCGATGCCCGTGTAGAGTTTGTACTTCAGGCCGTCCAGCAATTCGTACTCCAAAAACACATTGCCGAAGGTCCTGAACTGCTTCAAATCGTCAGTGACGTACTTGATGATGGCCAGTGGATTACTGGCCGCCGTCATGTTGGTTCCGCGCCCGTTTTCGGTAAACAGGTGCGACTGGTTGTCGGTCTGATTGATGGTACCGTCGGGCAAAAAGGGCTTGACAGTGGGTGAATGCGCCAGCGCCGAGTACACGATGCCAGGCGGGTCGGCGAAGTAGGGCGCTCCCGCTGGGGAGCGGGCGGTGTTGGTGAAGGATGGACTCAGCCCGAAACCCAGCTTCAATTTCTTGATCGGATTGGCTTCCAGATTCACCCGGAAACTGTACCGCTCAAAGCCGCTGCGGTCGATGATGCCCTTTTGATTGTAGTAGCCGCCCGAAAAGTAGTAGCGCACTGCTTCTGTACCGCCCGACACCGAGGCGTTGTAGCTCTGCACCGGGGCCGAATGGAAAATCTGGTCCTGCCAATCGGTGTCGGTGCCATCGGGATTCACGAAATCGTCCGGGATGAAGTAGTTGGCGTTGTTGGTCTTGGTATAGCGGACTTCGTTGGGGTCGCTGGCGTTGGCCCCCGCGACATCCTGCAGATAGGCGTTGTTTTTAGCTTCGGTGGAGTAAGCGATGTACTGCGCCGCATTCATCATGTTCACGCGCTTGGCCACGCTCTGCACCCCGAAGTAGGCATCGAAACCCACGACGGGTTTAGAACTCAGCTTACCTTTTTTGGTGGTAATGATAATGACGCCGTTGGAACCGCGCGAACCGTAAATCGCTGCCGCCGAAGCGTCTTTTAGTACTTCGATGGATTCGATGTCGCTGGGGTTGATGGTGCCGAGCGGATTGGTGGCGGGCAGGGCGAAGGCCGTCGTACGCCGCGTGATGTCGCCCTGGATACCCGGATCGGTATTTTTGGACACTGGAAAGCCGTCAATGACGTACAGCGGCTCGTTGCCGGCGGAAACCGACCCCAGGCCGCGCACCCGGATGGTGGTAGCCGCGCCCGGCTCACCGCTGGGTTCCTGCACCTGCACCCCGGCGATTTGGCCCTGAATGGCGTTCTCAAAGTTAGTGACCGGAATTTCCTTGATGTTTTTGGCGGTAAGCGAGCCGATGGAACCCGTAATGTCGCCCTTGCGCTGGGTACCGTAGCCTACCACCAGCACCTCACTCAGGCTGCTGGCTGAGGGTTCGAGCTGCACATTCAGCGTGGTTTGGTTGCCGACGGCGACCTCTTGTGTGGCGTAGCCAATAAAGGAAAACACCAGTGTGGCTCCGCGGTCAGGAACACTGAGAGCGAAGTCGCCGTTGCCGTCCGTCACCACACCCCGGTTGGTGCCTTTCAGCAGCACGTTTACGCCGGGTAGCCCGGTGTTGTTCTCGTCCATTACCTTGCCCCGGACTTCCGTGTCGGCGATTGTGCGACCTGTTTCGTTCCATTCCGGCGCAACGGCACTCGCCACCGCTAAGCTACCCGGCCCTTCTATTTGAACCACCAGGAAGCAAACTCCTAACAGCCAGTTTCGTAAAAGTAAAATTTTCATAAATCGCAAAAAATGATAAGGTAAATCATGTTGGGTATTTTAAAGGTCGAACTTACGGAAAAATTGGTCAGCTATGTGCCTGGCCAAATAAAAAAATAACTTCTTCCGGATTGTGGCTAATTCTATTCGTATATTGTCCTAATGATTATCGGACAACATTAAGTTCTAAAAAATTCAAGAAACTTCGGTAGGCGCAAGCTGATTGGATTTAGCTTTCAGGGGCGTCGTAGCTACCAGCTTTCAGAAAAATAAAACTTGAATGTGAGTAGGAAAAATCCCAAAAATCCTTTCATTTGTACTTTCGAGGGACTCTATAAAGTATATGGCTAAACCACTGACACTGCATAAAGGCTACGACATCAAGCTCGTGGGCGAAGCCGACTACACCATCACCGATCTGCCCGTTTCGGAGGTCGTGGCCATCAAGCCGCCCGACTTTCCGGGTTTGGTTCCCAGGCTGATGGTGGAAGTGGGAGACGAGGTGCTGGCGGGTCAGCCACTGTTTTTTGATAAGAACGACGAACGCATCAAGTTCTTCTCGACGGTCAGCGGCGAGGTGGCGGAGATCGTCCGGGGCGCGAAACGGCGCATCATGGAGGTCAGAATTGTCCCTGACCGCGAGGAGCGCAACTATGTGCACCACGAACCCGCCGACCCTGTAAAACTTTCCCGCGAAGACATCATCGAGCGATTGCTCACGGGCGGCGGATGGGATTACATCCGGCAGCGGCCTTTCTCGCTGATTGCCAATCCCGAAGATATCCCAAAATCAATTTTCGTCTCCTGTTTCGACACCGCGCCGCTTGCGCCGGATTTAGGATATATCGTAGATTTTGAGAAAGAAAATTTTGAGACAGGTCTCGCCGCCCTTAGCCAACTAGCCAACGGCAATCTGCACTTGGGAGTGCAGAACCAATCCGGCAAAGGTGTCTCTAATAAAGCAGTATCTGCCGATAAAATTGCGGCTGTTGCCAACGAAAACATTCATCCGATCAAAGGCCCGCATCCGGCGGGCAATGTCGGCATCCAAATCCATCACCTCGACCCGATCAGGAAAGGCGAACTCGTCTGGTACGTGCATCCGCAGGATGTCATTATCATCGGGCGGCTCTTCCGTGAAGGCCGCTACCGCACCGACCGCGTGGTGGCCCTGACGGGGAGCAGTGTCAAAGCCCCGCAGTATTTCCGGGCTGTCACGGGACAAACGATGTCCTCCATCCTCGACAACAGAATCGAAGGTGACGCTGCCCGCATCATTCAGGGCAACGTGCTGACGGGCATCAACTCTTCGTCCGAAGATTTCCTCTCGCACTACACCAACCAAATTACCGTCATTCCCGAAGGCGGCGAGCCGGAATTCCTGGGCTGGCTGACGCCAGGCATCAAGAAACTGAGCCTTTCCAAAACGTTTTTCTCCTGGCTTTTTCCCAATCGCAACTACGCCCTCGATACCAGTATGCGCGGCGAGGAGCGGGCCTTCGTCATGACGGGCCAGTACGATAAAGTGCTGCCCATGAACATTATGCCGGTGATTTTGTTAAAATCAATCCTGGCCAAAGACATCGAACGCATGGAACAACTGGGCATTTACGAAGTATCGGAAGAAGACTTCGCCCTCTGCGAATTCGTCTGCACCTCTAAAATAGAAGTCCAGAAAATTATTGCCGAGGGGCTGGAATATGTGCGGTTGGAAGGATAAATTTTAGGTCAAGGGTTGAAAGGTCAAGGGTTGGACGCCTAAACAGCTAGACAATTACACGATTCAACAATTACACATCAATTCAACGATTACACAAATAAACAAATCAACACCCTTTTGAAGCCAATACGCAACCTGGTCGAAACGCTTGAACCACACTTCAAGAAAGGCGGTAAATACGAGAAGTACCACCCGGCGTTCGACGCTTTGTCGACATTTTTGTTCGTGCCGGGCCACACCACGGAGAACGGCGTCCACATTCGCGATGCCATGGATTTGAAGCGCACTATGTTTACCGTGGTGATCGCCATGATTCCTGCCCTGCTTTTCGGGATGTGGAATGTGGGCTACCAGCATTATCTGGCCTACGGCATGGACATGAGCCTGATGGACAACTTTATGTTTGGCTTCTGGCGCGTGATGCCCATCGTGGTTGTCTCTTACGCTGTGGGATTGGGGACGGAGTTCGTCTTCGCTATATCAAAAGGCCACGTTGTCAGTGAGGGGTACTTGGTCACGGGGCTGCTCATTCCCCTGATTATGCCCGTCACGATTCCACTGTGGATGGTGGCGTTTGCCTCGATTTTTTGTGTGATTCTTGGCAAAGAAATCTTTGGCGGCACGGGCATGAATTTCATGAATCCCGCCCTGCTGGCCCGCGCTTTCCTCTTCTTTGCCTTTCCGGCTTACATGACGGGCGATATATGGACCGACGTCTCACCCGAGCCGGGCCACGCGCTGGTGGATGCCTGGTCAGGGGCTACCAATCTGGTAACGTTCGACAACAATTTCGCGCAACTCCCGTCTCCTTCCGATATGTTCTGGGGTTTTGAGCAAGGTTCCATTGGCGAAACCAGCGTTTTTGCTATCCTGATCGGCGTATTCATTTTGGTAGCTTCCGGGGTGGGCAGTTGGAAAATCATTCTCTCCTGCGTCATCGGTGCGTTAGCGATGGGTCTTTTCCTCAATTTCGTCGCGCCCGTCGATGTGCCGACCAGTTCGATGCATACGCCCGCTTACTACCATTTATTGATGGGTAGCTTCGCCTTTGGCGCAGTGTATATGGCCACTGACCCCGTGAGTGCCGCGCATACTGAGGGCGGAAAATGGATTTACGGCATCATGATCGGGATGTTTACCGTTATATTGCGGGTGTTCAACCCGGCTTATCCCGAAGGCGTCATGCTGGCCATCCTGCTGATGAATGTGTTTGCGCCTTTGATCGATCACCTTGTGGTGGAACGCCACATCAAAACCCGAATGAGACGTGCATAGCAACCAATATACTTTAATCTACGCCGCCGTCCTATCCATCATTACGGCGGTGGTCCTGGCCGTTGCCGCCCAGGGACTGAAAGAATTACAGGACGCCAACGTAGCCCTCGACACGCGCTCTAACATTCTGAAAGCCGTGCGGCTCGACTACACCGATCGCGATAAAATCAACCAAACCTACGAGTCGTCGGTGCAAGAGTTGGTCGTGAACACGGCGGGGGAAATCGAAAAAGACGAGCAGGCCGCGCGAATCGACCTCAAAAATCAGATTAACAAAAAGCCGGAGGAGCGCAAGCTGCCGCTCTATGTTTACACGGGCGAAGGCAATAAGAAATTCTACATCATTCCAGTGCGCGGCAATGGACTTTGGGGGCCGATTTGGGGCTTCGTCTCGCTCGAAGGCGATTTTGACACGGTGTATGGTGCCTACTTCGACCACAAAGGCGAAACGCCCGGCCTTGGCGCCGAAATAGCCGAACTACCTTTTCAGAAGCAATTTCAGGGAAAGGAAATTATGGAAGGAGACAAGTTTGTTTCGGTCAACGTGTTGAAAACTACCTATAAAAGTGCCCTCGGCGAGAAGCATCGCGTGGACGCTGTTTCGGGTGGCACCATTACCTCCAACGGTACCGACGCCATGCTCAAAAACTGCCTTGCACCCTACGTTTCTTATTTTGAGAAAATAGAAAAAAAACCTAGGGTAGCAGTAAGGTAGGGGGTGAACCGGGGACGCCCGCGCGATTGAATATTAGATTTTGGATATTTGACTCTCAACTTAAGAAAAATACGAATGATTGTTTTTAAAACTTAAGGGAGAACCCCATCATTCTATCATTCACTCATTCTATCATCGCACCGGCGACCCGGTCAAAATTGAATAATGGCCACAGAAACCACCACCGCCCTTCCCGAGATAAAGGAGAAGAAAAATGAGCCGCTTTTCTCGAAAAAGAACCTGCAAACCCTGCGCGACCCGCTGGACGACAGCAATCCCGTGACCGTGCAGGTACTGGGCATCTGCTCGGCCCTGGCCGTGACGGTGCAGGTCAAGCCCGCCCTCATCATGTCGCTGGGCGTGATTTTCGTGACGGCTTTTTCCAACCTCATCATTTCGCTGTTGCGAAACACCATTCCGACGCGCATCCGAATTATCGTGCAGCTTATCATCGTGGCCATGCTCGTGACCATTGTGGATCAGTTGCTGAAAGCCTACATTTTCGACGTCAGTAAAAAATTGGCGGTTTTCGTCGGCCTCATCATCACCAACTGCATCATCATGGGACGGCTGGAGGCTTTCGCCCTCAACCAAAAGCCCTGGCCATCGTTTTTGGATGGCATTGGCAACGGTTTGGGTTACGGCTTGATCCTGGTCATGGTGGCCGTGTTCCGGGAATTATTTGGCGCTGGTTCGCTCCTGGGTTACCAAATCGTGCCGCAATGGGCCTACGACCACGGCTACGTTAACAATGGCCTCATGGTATTGCCCCCCGCCGCTTTGTTCATCATCGGCTTATACATCTGGTGGCAGCGGAGCAGGAATGCGAAGCTGGTGAATGTATCTTGATCATCAGGTTAAACGGTCAAAGGGTCAAGGGTCAGGTGAGTGTTCCATTTAACCTTTTAACCCAGAAGAAAAACGTTTCAATTCAAGCAAAACAATGCCTCATGCAACATCTCCTTAACCTTTTCATTAAAGCCATTTTCGTTGAGAACGTGATTTTTG
This sequence comes from Cytophagales bacterium, assembly GCA_038235275.1. Taxonomy (GTDB): domain Bacteria; phylum Bacteroidota; class Bacteroidia; order Cytophagales; family Spirosomataceae; genus Persicitalea. The sequence goes on from JBBSUC010000019.1 coordinate 17,681, forward strand.
CGTTTTTTTTGGGAATGTGTTCGTTTCTGGCGGTTTCCAAGAAAATTAAGACTGCTTTCGGGCTGGGTCTGGCGGTGGTGTTCGTCATGGTACTCACAACGCCGCTTAATTACCTTATCCTGACTTACATGCTCAAAGAAGGCGCGTTGAGTTGGATCAGCCCGTCGCTGGCAAGCGTGGATTTAACGTTCCTGGCGTTCATTCTCTTTATCTCGACCATCGCCGGGGCGGTGCAACTGGTGGAAATGGTAATCGAGAAATTCCTGCCCGCGCTTTATACTTCGCTGGGTATTTTTCTGCCGCTGATTACCGTCAACTGCTCCATTCTCGGCACCTCACTTTTCATGCAGGAGCGCGAGTACAATATGGCCGAAACCGCCGTATTTTCCTTCGGCTCGGGCATTGGCTTTTTCCTGGCCATCGTGCTGCTGGCGGGCATCCGTGAGCGTCTCCGCTACTCTAATGTCCCCGCTCCCTTGCAGGGCCTCGGCATCGCCATGTTCATCACTGCGCTCATGGGATTGGCATTTCTGAGTTTTTCAGGCATCAAATTGTAACATTGAGGTATTTAGCGGCGGAGGTCTTCGGTGGGTTAAACGCGGGACGCCCCGTGGCGTTAAAGGTTACCGGTGAATGGTCATTTTCGATCGAGATCTTATATCTCATAATTCATATCTCATCACTAATAAACATGGTTCCCGTACTCGTTGCCAGCGTCGTCGTCTTCATCCTCATCGTCATTTTGTTGGCGGGACTCATCCTTTTTGCCAAGGCTAAATTGCTGCCGCAGGGTGACGTAAAAATCGTCATCAACGGCGAAGAGGACGAGCCATTGATCGTCAAGCCCGGTGCTTCACTACTTTCTACGCTGGGCGAGAACAAGTTATTTTTGGCTTCGGCCTGCGGCGGGGGCGGTACCTGCGCTATGTGTACCTGCATGGTGTACGAAGGTGGCGGCGAAGTGCTGCCCACCGAAACCAACCACCTCAACCGTCGGCAGGTGCGCGAGAATATGCGGCTGGCCTGTCAGGTGAAGGTAAAGGAAAACATGAAAATCCGCATTCCCGAGGAGGTTTTCGGGATCAAAAAACTGGAATGCACGGTAGTGTCCAACTACAACGTGGCCACGTTCATCAAAGAATTTGAGGTGCGGTTGCCCGAAGGTGAATCGCTGGATTTCCGGGCCGGAGGCTATATCCAAATCGACATTCCAGAAACAGTGGTCAAGTACGCGGACTTTGATATTACGGCCCACCCGGCCTATCACGACCGCCCTGATAAATTTAAGGACGACTGGGACAAATTTAACCTCTGGCCGCTGACGATGGTCAACGAGGAGGAGGTTTTCCGCGCCTACTCGATGGCCAACCACCCCGCTGAGGGCAACATCGTGAAGTTGACCGTCCGCATTGCCACGCCCGCCTTCGTGCGCGACAAGAACGCCTGGGCCGAAGTGAATCCAGGCATTGCATCTTCGTATATTTTTAGCCTAAAACCCGGCGATAAGGTCACCGTCTCCGGGCCTTACGGAGAGTTTTTTATCAAAGATTCTGACCGCGAGATGCTGTACATCGGCGGCGGCGCGGGCATGGCTCCCATGCGATCACACTTATTTCACCTTTTTTATACCGAAAAAACAAAGCGCAAGGTCACGTTCTTCTACGGCGGACGCACCAAAAAAGAGCTTTTTTACATCGATGAATTCCGGCAGATCGAAAAGGATTTTCCCAACTTTACTTTCGTCGTGGCGCTGGATAGTCCAATGCCCGAGGATAATTGGACACTGAAAAAAGATATAGATGACCCCAAAGGTGACGGCTTCAAGGGGTTTGTCCATAACGTAGTTATCGATGAATTCCTAAAAAAACATCCCAATCCCGAGGATTTGGAAGTCTATTTCTGCGGCCCACCGATGATGAACCAGTCAGTCATCAAAATGGCCGACGACTGGGGTATCCCTTCGGAACAAGTGGCCTTCGACGATTTCGGGGGATGACTAGGGGTTTGTCTTTCTTGGTTTTGGGGTTGCTCCTGGCAAATTGCCAGGCACCCCGCCCGACCTACACCCAATTGCAAGGCAACGCGCAGGGTACTACTTTCCACATCGTGTACGCCGACTCTCTCTCGCGCGATTTCTCAGTTCCCGTCGATAGCATTTTCCGCGTCATTGACCGCTCCATGTCGCTGTGGGACAGCACTTCCATCATTTCTCTCCTCAACGCCAACCGCCCCGGCATCCGCGCCGACCCGCACTTCACTAACGTTTTCCGCAAAGCTTGGGAAGTATCCGACCAAACGGACGGCTACTTCGACTGCACCGTCGGGCCACTCGTAAAAGCCTGGGGATTCAGCTATAAGAAAGGCCTGGCTCCGCCTGACTCCGCGCAGGTCGATAGTCTTTTACAGCGAATTGGCTACCAAAAGGTTCAGTTGCAGAGAGGAAAACTAATTGAGCAAACTCCCCACACAGAAATTGATTTCAACGCCATCGCTCAAGGTTATACATCGGATGTGTTGGCTTTATTTTTCCAAAAAAACGGCATTAAAAACTACATGGTGGAAGTTGGCGGGGAAGTCCGCGCCGAGGGCCGCAACGAGCGTGGCGAAATCTGGCGCATCGGCATCGACAAGCCCGTGGACAACGCCGATGCAGGGCGTCCGCTACAAGCCGTGGTATCGCTAAAAAATAAATCCCTCGCCACCTCGGGTAGCTATCGCAAGTTCGCGGAACGCGACGGCCACCGCTTTAGCCACGCCATCGACCCGCACACGGGATTTCCCATTACGCACAACCTGCTCAGCATTTCCGTTCTGGCCGACGACTGCATGACCGCCGATGCTTACGCTACGGCATTTTTAGTCATGGGGCTGGAAAAAGCTATTCCGCTGGCAAAAGCGAAAGGCTTGGAAATTTATGGAATCTCGGCGGGGAAGGATGGGGCTTTTGTGGTGTATCAGTCGGCGGGGTTTGGGGCGGAGGCGGTGGAGTAGTTTGGGGCAAGTTGAGGATTTGTAGTTTGTAGGATTTTAAAAAAAAGACACCAGTTATGCTGACCGAAATCAATCCAAAACTACCCATGCGTGACAAAGCCGCCACCAGGGATTTCTATGTCAATACATTAGGCTTTGAAGAATTTGGAAATGCCGACTACGACGATTACCTCATGGTACAGAGGGATCGCGTGCAGATTCATTTCTTTTTGTTTAAAGAAATTGACCCAAAAGAAAATTATGGGCAAGTCTACATCCGCACCGACGACATCGAAAATCTGTACCAATCGCTCGTGGATAAAAAAGCAGCTATCCATCCGGCCGGACATCTGAAAACCAAGTCGTGGGGACAAAAAGAATTCTCCATGCTCGACCCGGATAGTAACTTGCTGACTTTTGGGGAGAGTGCATAATGAGAAATACGGCGGGAGCAGAAGGCCAAACCGTAATTTTTCTAACAAGACAATTCCAATATTTATTACTAATTAAAGCATAACTTTCTCAGGGTGAGGAGTCGGATAGAAATTCTGTGACTATATTGTAAAGGTAATTTCTCTGCATCACAGCTTCAACCCAACTTCAAACCCATGACGCCAATCTTCCAGGACGATGAAAGAACAAACTCCCGTCGCCAATTCCTAAAAAAATCCACCAGGGGTGGATTGACTGCCTTAGTCGCGGGTAGTATGGCCACCCATGCCGCCGGAATACCGAACAATCGAAAGGAGCAACAGCGAGTCCAGTCAATTAAACCCGACCACGTGATCCGCTCAGTGCCGGAAAATATGGTTTGGGGCTACTTCGGGGCCGACGTGCCGCCCGTGGCGCGGGTCAAAGACGGCGACGTGGTCGAAATCCATACCGTCAGTACCTCCGGCATCAGCCAGAAAAACCCCAAATCGTTTTTTACCAAAAACAACCTGCCCCTCGACCAGCACGCGCGGGAAATCATCGACATCATGCAAAATGTGAAGCCCGAACCCTCGGGCATTCGCGGCCATATGCTGACGGGTCCTGTGTACATCGAAGGAGCCGAACCCGGCGACAGCCTGGAAATTCGCCTTCTCGATTTGCCCCTGCGCAGCACCTACGGCGTCAACAGCGTGTGGCCCGGCGGTGGCGGCATTCCCGACGCGGTCAAGGAGCGCGAGTCGTTCGTGTATCGCTACGACAAGAAGAAAAGCACCGCCACTTTCATGGAAGGCGTCGAGATTCCGCTACGGCCTTTCATGGGCGTCATGGCCCTGTCGCCGCCGCCCGAAAAGGGCCGGGTGAGTTCCATCCCGCCCGATTTCTTCGGCGGCAACCTCGACATCAAGCATCTGGTGAAAGGCACCACGCTCTACCTGCCCGTGTCGGTGCCGGGTGGACTTTTCACCGTCGGCGATTGTCACTCGGCGCAGGGCAACGGCGAGGTGAGCGGCGTGGCCATCGAAGCCTCGCTGTCGCTGGTGGGCAAATTTATCGTTCACAAAGGCAAGACCATTAAGCAGGTACGCGCCGAAACGCCCACGCACTTCATCGCAATTGGCCTTGACCCGGATTTAGATCAAGCCATGAAAAATGCCCTGAGCGAGGCCGTCAAGTTTATCAGCGAGGAGTTGGGCTTTACTTTCAATCAGGCTCTTTCCATCGCCAGTACCGGGGTAGATTTTGAGGTGAGTCAGGTGGTGGACCGCACGCTGGGCGTCCACGCCATGATTCCGAAGGCGATTTTTACAAAGAAAAAATTTCCGTATTGGAGTTAAATTAATGGACAGTTGACAATGGACAATTTATTTAAATTCAGATATTTACCAATTAGATACGTTTTACTCGGAACATTTTTTCTGATCATTGGGTGTAGCCAGCCACCCCGGAAAACGACGGCTTCGGCTGCCTCGTTCGATGTGGAGGAAGCGACTATCGCGGAGATTCATCAGGCATTTAAAACCAAAATCTGCACCTGCGAGCAACTGGTCGGCACTTACCTGCAACGCATCGAAAAGTACGACCAGCCCACGAACCTGAACGCTATTATCCTCACTAATCCCGAGGCGATGCAAATCGCCCGGCAACTGGATGTGGAGTACCAAAAGACGGGCGTTTTGCGTAAGCTGCATTGCATTCCGCTGATTGTAAAGGATAATTTCAACACCAAGGGCTTACAGACCACCGCTGGCTCGCTGGCCCTCAAAGGCTTCGCTCCCTCGCAAGACGCTTACCAGGTGCGGGTACTGAAAGAAGCCGGGGCTTTGGTATTGGCTAAGTCCAACATGGCCGAGTGGGCGTTCAGTCCGATGGTGACCATCAGCTCCATCGCGGGCGAAACGCGAAACCCCTACAACCTAGAACACGTTCCGGCGGGGTCAAGCGGAGGAACTGCCGCTGCCGTGGCCGCCAATTTCGGGGCCGTGGGGCTGGGTACCGACACGGGCAACTCCATCCGGGGGCCGTCTTCTCATAACGCATTAGTGGGTTTCCGCGCCACGATGGGGCTGACGAGCCGCGACGGTATCGCCCCGCTTTACCTGCGCAACGACGTGGGTGGCCCAATGGCCCGGACGGTAGAGGACGCGACCCGCATTCTGGAAGTGATTGCCGGCTACGATCCGGCCGACTCGTTGACCCGCCACAGCGAAGGAAAAATACCGAAAAGCTACCTGCCGTATCTGGATAAGAACGGCTTGCAGGGCACCCGGATCGGGGTTTTGAGAACGCTGAGCGACAAAGACCCCGATCCGCAAGTGAAGGCGCTGTTCGAGCATTCGCTATTGGATTTGAAAAAACTTGGGGCCGTGCTGGTGGACCCGTTCGAAGTGACGGATTTCGACAGTCTGCGAAAAGACCAGTGGTGTTCGGTGTTTCAGCACGACATCGACGCGTACCTGGCTTCGCTCGGCGAAAACGTTCCGGTGAAGAATTTGGCGGAGATTGTGGACTCCGGCAAATACGCGCCTTACATTGAAAGCATTTTGAAAAATCACCTGAAAAACCACTTCGCGATCGAGGAAGGGGCCACCACCTGCACGGACGCCTACCACGACACCCGCCGGATCGCTTTCCGTGACGCCGTAGTTGCGGCGATGGACCAGAACCGAGTAGCGGCGGTAATCTATCCTTCCTGGAATAATCCACCCGCAAAGGTGGGCGACTTCAAGGGGTACAAAGGCGACAACAGCCAAGTCGTTGCCCCGCATACCGGGATGCCCGCCTTCACCGTGCCAATGGGCTACACCTATGACAATCTGCCCGCCGGGTTGCAGTTTTTGGGCCGAATGTTCGACGAGCCGACGCTGATTCGGATTACCTACGCCTACGAGCAGGGAACGAAACACCGGAAGGCCCCGGCGCGGTTTGCGAAGAAAAAGTGAAATGTACTGTCAGGCCGAGCGGAACGATGCTCCAGCCGAAGTCCTACTCCGACCGAAGACTCTCCACCGGATTCATCAACGCCGCCCTCACGCTCTGGAAGCTGACCGTCAGCAGCGCGATGCCCACGGCCAGCCCACCCGCCAGGGCGAAAATCCACCAACTGATGTCGATTTTGTAGGCAAAGTCAGCCAGCCACTCGTTCATGGCGTACCAGGCAATGGGCGAGGCAATGACGATGGCGACCAAAACGAGTTTCAGGAAATCCTTAGACAGCAGCGTTACGATGCTGGTCACGCTCGCGCCCAGCACTTTGCGGACGCCAATTTCTTTGGTGCGGGTTTCGGCAGTAAATGCCGCTAAGCCGAACAGCCCCATGCTGGCAATGAAAATGGCAAAGGCGGTGAATACCGTAAACATTTCCGCCATCCGAATTTCGGTCTTGAACGTCGCATTGAACGCATCATCCAGGAAATAGTACTCGAAGGGCTTTTCCTGGTCATACTTCTTAAAAATCTGAACGATGGCCGCTACTTTTTCCTGAATGTTGGCTTTGGGATCGAGTCGGGCATAAAGTACGCCTCTGGCACCGGGGAATTTTAAAATATTGGTTGTGTCACCTACCACAAAAAGACCCATGGCTTTGATCTCGCTTTGGGGAGAAGAAAAATGAAAGTCTTTCACAACCCCGGCAATCTCATCTTTGTCATTGATTTTCTGCCCGATTGGATCGCCCGGTAGGCCCAGCTCCTTGATGGCCGTTTCGTTCAGAACCACATGATTTCGATTCTTCCACAATTCGGCATTGGGCTTCGTTTTCCAGGTCAGGCCCAATGTTTCGACAAAATCGCTGTCCACGATTGCGTTGACCAGCGCTACGTCTTGCTGGGTCGTAGCATTTTTCAGAAAGAACATATTGTACCCTTTGAAAAAACCAGCATTGGTTACCGCCACGTTCTGAACACCTACCTGGTCCCTGATTTCATTTCGTAAGGGGAAATAGTTATTTGCCACGGATGAGGACAAGGGAATACTCAGTACCTGATCTTTATAAAGTCCGAGTTTTTTGTTTTGCATATACGACAACTGGTGCCTGACCACCAGGCTGCAAACGATCAGGATGATGGAAACGGTGAACTGTAACACCATGAAAAACCGCCTCACTCCGGCACTACTCTGCCCGCTCGTAAACCGGCCCCTGAGTACTTCCAACGGGGCAAAACCCGATAGCACCAATGCAGGATAACTCCCGGCAAGGAGTGTACTCACGACCAGCAGCCCGATGACGTACCCCAGGAATGAAGGAGAGAAAAGGAAGGAGGAATCGATCCGCAAATCGAGCAAATCGTAAAAGGGCTGCCGTAACAGCTGTACCAAAACGAACGCCAGAAGAAAGGCTGCGGAACACAGCAAAACGGACTCGACGTAGAACTGCCTGACCAGACCACCCCGATTTGCCCCGACTACCTTGCGTATGCCTACTTCTTTGGCCCGCAGCGTGGCCCGCGCCGTGGTGAGACTCATGTAGTTAAACAAGGCTAGGAATAGAATCAACAGGGCCACTCCGGTAAAAATGTAGATGAGCTTGGTGTTACCGGAATCATGGAAATTATTTCCCAAATGAATACTTGTGAGGCTTTCAAGATGGTAGTCGGCCTCGCTGTCGAAGGCCCCCGTCTTTTCGCCTTCCCGCTTGATATTTTTCTCCACCAAAGCCACCGATTGATCCGAATCTAGCAAGAGGTAGGTATTGAACACACCCGCCTTTTCCCACGCCTCCCGGTTGGTTTCACTCAACTGGGGATAGGTCGATGAGGAAGCCACGAAATCGAAATCGAACGATGAATTGGATGGCGGGTTTTCGGCCACCCCGATGATCTGCATGAGGTGATGGCCCTCGTACGTCAGGCTTTTACCCACCGGACTTTCCTCACCGAAGTACTTTTTCGCGGCCCGTTCCGAAATGACCATCGTAAAGGGTCGGTTCAGATTGGCCGCGCTGCCCTCTTTGATTTTAAAAGAAAACACTGTAAAAAAAGAGGGATCGGCAAACATAAAGTTCTGCTCATAAAAGACTTCCCCTGCTTGGACAGGGTTTCTCATAACCACTTTATCCACGGCTGTTTTTACGCGTACGTAGTTCTGCACCGCCGGATTGTACTCTTTGAGCGCCGGTCCTAGTTTGGCCGAGAAGGAATTGAACTGCATATTTTCATCCCCCATTTTGAACGTAGCCAGCAGCCGGTAAATCCGGGCCTGGTTCGCATGGAATTTGTCGTAGCTGAATTCGTGCATGACAAACATGAGAATCAGCACCGAAACAGCCATACCCACCGCCAACCCGATGAGGTTGATCAGCGAATACATCTTGTTCTTGATAAGATTCCGGAAGGCGATTTTGAAGTAGTTGGCGAGCATAGTTTTTTATTTTTGGTATATTTGGAAAAACTGTTTTACCTAACCAGAATTTGTCATGGAAGAAACATCCGTTGACCTGATCGAAGAATTTCAAACCGAAGACATAGTGTCCTACAACCACGCAAAGCTTACCTATCGACTCTCGAAAAGTTTTGGTCGCTATGATGAAAAATTCGACATCTTGCCCGAACTCGAATTTGAACTCTCGCACGGACGAGCAAAGCCCGACGTTGCCGTTTGCCATCCCGGCAAGATCGACTGGCTGCGCGATATTATTCGGCCAACGACCCCACCTTTATTGGCTATCGAAATTTTATCCCCCCGGCAAGCGCTTTCCGATCTTACTGACAAAGCCCTAGACATCTACTTTCCTTCCGGCACTCCGGTCGTTTGGGTGGTTATTCCTCATTTCAGGCAAGTTACCATCATGACTCCTGAGGGTGAGACCACTGTAACATCGGGTACTATTCAAGACGAAAACACGGGTATTGAGTTAGACTTATCTGATATTTTCGCCTGACCTTCTCTACTCACTCCGCAGCGACTCCACCGGATTCATCAACGCCGCCTTCACTGACTGGAAACTCACCGTCAGCAGCGCGATGCCCACGGCCAGCCCACCCGCCAGGGCGAAGACCCACCATTCGATGTCGATTTTGTAGGCAAAATCTTGCAACCATTCATTCATGGCGTACCAGGCGATGGGGCTGGCGATTACGATGGCAATCAGCACGAGTTTCAGGAAGTCTTTGGAAAGCAGCGCGACGATGCTGGCCACGGTTGCGCCCAGTACTTTGCGGATGCCGATTTCCTTGGTGCGAGCTTCTACATTAAAAGTCATCAGACCCAGCAAACCCAGGCAAGCCACCAGTAGCGTAAGTCCAGTGAAGGCGTTGAAAAGTTGGGCGAGGCGGTCTTCTTTGGCGTAAAGCTTATTGTAGGCGTCGTCCAGAAAGTAGTAGTCGAAGGGGGCGGTAGGTTGCTGCGCCTCGTACAGGGATTTGAGTTGGCCGAGGGCCTTGGGGACGTCGGTACGGGCGTTGAGTTTTACCAAAAGGTAGCCGCCGTTTTCCATAAAAGAGCGACTGGTATCACTCACCACGGATAGCTTCATTGGGGCAATGGCTTCGTGGAGGCTGCCTAACTTAAAATCAGCCACCACCCCGTCGGTTGGTTGGTTTTTGAACGGTGCGGGCTGTTGCAGGGGATTGCTTTCGATTCCGGCTTCTTTTATCACGGTCTCGTTGTAAATCCTCAGTTCCCTGGTCACTGGCCCGGCTTCCCAACCCGTCGGAGGGTACTTCCATTGCACGTTCATCAGTTTGAAAAAGGGCTTGTCCACCGTCAAGTCGCTTACCAAAAGCTGCTTTTCTGTCTTTTGCGTTTTGAGATACCAAGTCATCATGCTGCTCGAGAAAAGACGGGTATTGGTGGCCGCTACGTGTTGGGGACCGGCCCACTGCCGCAGGGCGTCGCGCAGGGCGGCGTATTGCGGGACCATATCGCCGTCGAGCGAAATGGCCACTACCTGGGCGCGGTTGATGCCCAGGTTTTTGGTGCGTAAAAATTTCATTTGGGCGTAAAGCACAAAGCTGCAAATCAACAACCCGATGCAGGCCGTGAACTGCACAGTGGTGAAAACCTGCCGCAAGCCCGCGCCGCTGAGCCGCGAACCCACGCCGCCTTTCAGCACCACGGCGGGCCTGAAACCCGACAGTAGCAGAGCCGGATATGCCCCGGCCAGCAGCGAGCAGCCCAGCCAAAGCACCAGCATCAAGCCCCAAATAGCGGGCTGGCCCATCAAGCGGACATCCAGCGGCAAGTCGAGGGATTGGCTGGCCCAGGGAAAAATAGCCTGCAACAGCACGAGCGACAAAACAAATGCTAACGTGGTCGTCAGAAAGGATTCCAGGAAAAATTGACCAATCAACTCCCGCCGCTGTCCGCCGATGGCTTTGCGCACCCCGACTTCGCGGCTGCGCTGCGTGGCCCGCGCCGTAGTCAAACTCACGTAGTTGACCACCGCCAGCACCAGAATAAAGAGCGCGATGGTCAGCAGAATGTAAAGCGTTTGCCGGGGATTGTCTTTGGCCGTACTTCGGCTGTCGAGATGGAGCGAGGACAGGCTTTCCAGTGAAAACTTTGCGGAAAGATTAACGAATTGAATCCCTGCCTTGACTTTCTCTAATTTTTGCTCCACCAACTTCGCTTCTGTTCCCTGTTTTAGGATCAAAAATGTCTGTAGAAAACCGGCGTACTGATAAATTTGCTGCGCTTGCACGCCTAGCATGGGCATGGAATTCAATGAAACCAGACCGTTGAATTGAAAGATGGAATTGGTGGGTAAATCATCTAACACCGCTGATACCAATAAAGGAAATTTCTTGTCGTAAAGTAGCGTTTTCCCCACCGCGTCTTCCGCGCCGAAGTACTTTTCAGCCAATCGTCGATTCAGCACGATGTGTCCCGGCTCACTGAGTGCAGTCTTGGCGTCGCCACTCAACAACCGAACGCCCATGAGCGACAGCAGGGAAGCATCAGCAAAGCCGATATTTTTCTCTTTGAAGCGGTGCGCTTCGTCGGATTGCAGGACTACCTCGCCGATCCCGTCCGTCCAGCGGGCGACTTGCTCCACTTCGGGAATCTGCCGCTTCGTTTCGGTGGCGAAGGACTCGTGAAAGCTAAGTGTCGCCATATCCTCGCCGCCATAGGTAGACATCGTCACCGCCCGGTAGGTTCGGTCGGACAAAGGCTCAAAATTGTCGTAATGGAACTCGTGCCAAACGTACAGGCCAATGAATGCACTGACCGAGCCCCACCGTGAGGCCGACGATGTTCAGCAGACTGAACAAACGGTTGCGCCAAAGCTGGCGAAGGGCGATTTTGAGGTAGTTGCTGAACATGGTTTTTTATTTTTGTTATATTTGGAAAAAGACGAACCAAAAATGGAAAATCAAAAGTTGAGTTCACTTCAATTGGATCTGCTGAAAGTCTATTCTTTCCAACCCAGCGAGGAAGACCTTTTGGCGGTACGACACCTACTAGCCAAGTACTTCTCCGACAAACTTATCGGCAAAGTCAGCCAGGCAGTCGAGGAGAAGCAAATCACCGAAGCCGACCTTGATCGCTGGCTGAATGAGTAAACTGCGCTTTGTTCTGGATACCAATATCTTTATGGTTTCGCTGGCTCCGCAGTACAAGTACCATTGGATTTATCAAAGTTTACTTTCTGGTCGTTTCGAACTAGCCGTGTCTAACGACATCCTCACCGAATACGCCGAGCAAATCGTGATTCGGTACGGACTCGACCGCACCGACGCCACGCTCGACTATTTGCTTCTGCTGCCCAACGTCATTCAAATCAACCCTTCCTTTTTCTGGCAACTTATTGAGCCGGACGCCGACGATAATAAGTTCGCAGACTGCTACCTGGCGAGCCAATCCGACCACATTGTTAGCAACGACCGCCATTTTCGCGGCTTGACTACCGACGGCTTCCCGCCCGTTTCTGTGCTGACTTACGAAGATTTTGAACTTCAATACAAACACCTACTCACTTCGTAAACTCTCCACCGGATTCATCAGCGCCGCCCGCACTGACTGAAAACTCACCGTCAGCAGCGCGATGCCCACGGCCAGCCCACCCGCCAGGGCGAAGACCCACCAACTGATGTCGATTTTGTAGGCAAAATCCGCCAGCCATGCGTTCATGGCGTACCAGGCGATTGGCGACGCGATAACGATGGCGATTAGTACGAGTTTCAGGAAATCTTTGGAAAGCAGCGTCACGATGCTGGCCACGCTCGCGCCGAGGACTTTGCGGACGCCGATTTCTTTGGTGCGCTGCTCGGCGGTGAAGGTGGCGAGGCCGAAGAGGCCGAGGCAGGAAATGAGGATAGCGATGCCGGAGAAAACATTGAATAACTGCCCTGCTTTTTGGTCGGCTTTATATAATTGATCAAAACTCTCATCGAGAAAACTGTACTCGAAAGGCACATCGGGAAAACGAGATTTCCAGACATTTTCTGTTCCGGCCAACGCACGCGGCGTGTTTTTTGGATTGGTTTTGACAAAGAGGCGCAATTGGAAATTGGGCTCATTGTAAAGTACCATTGGCCCAATCGGTTGATGCAGGCTGAGAAAATGAAAATCTTTCACCACACCGATGACTTGACCCCGCCGCCCCTGAAACTCGAACCATTGGCCAACGATCGGTTTCTTCAGTCCGAAATTGCGCACTGCGGTTTCGTTCAAAATCACATTGGCACTATCGAGTTTCATATCGCGGCGAAACCAGCGACCAGTGACCATTTTCAGATTAAAGACCGATTGCAGTTCAGGTTCGACGGACCAAGGCGTAATTTCGGGCGTAAAATCGTCGGATTTGCCTTCCCAATTCAGAGAACCTCTGTGAAAGCCGAACACATCTATAATGTTCTGGTCGGCGGAGGTGACGCCCGCTACGCTGCTTGTTTCCCGCAGGCGGGTCTTGATAAACTGGCTGGCATCGGCTGATTTAGACAGTCCGATGTAGGGAATCATAAAAGAAAAAACGTTCGCCCGCTGATAGCCGGGATTCATTTGTTGCGTGTAGCGAAGTTGTCGAAAAATGACCAGCGTGCTGACAATCAGTACGAGCGAAATCCCAAACTGCAATACCACCAGCCCCTGTCGGAAACCCGCATTTTGAGAATTGAGAATATTGCTCCCTTTCAACACCTCAACCGGCTTGAGCGAAGAAAGCAGTAAGGAAGGATAAATGCCCGAAAGCAGCAACGTCAGTCCTGTGCTGCCCAGAATTAGCACCCATAAAGAAATATCCCCAAAGTCAAGTACAAAGTGGCTGTCCGTAAAATCATTCAGCAAAGGCAAACTCATGTTTACCAGCCCCAAAGCCAATCCCAGGGCCGCCAGAATAACGATCGCCGACTCGCCCATAAATTGCCAGAACAACCGCATCCTTCCCGCCCCGACAATTTTTTTCATCCCTACTTCCTTGGCCCGTTGGCTGGTCAGGGCCGTGGTCAGGTTGACGTAATTGATGCTGGCGATAACCAGAATGAGCAATCCCACCAGCCCGAGTGTAATCACTGTCGAACAATTTCCCTTGGGGAGGTAGTCCGACTTGAAATCAGTGCTGAAATGAATGTCGCGCAGGGGCATCAAACCGGCCGTCACGCTGGAGTCTTTTTTATAGGCTCGGTAGATTTGAGTGAGTTGCGGAGCCACTTTCTTGGGTTCAATCCCTGGCTTCAGTTGGAGAAAAAGCTGGTAGTTGTAGTTATTCCACCCGTATTCGCTGCGGCGTACGTTAAGGTCGCGAAGAGTCGAAGAGATGGGCAGTAATATTTCATAACGGAAGCTAGAGTTAGCTGGGTTATCCCGCACCACCGCCCGCACGACCATATTGATCGAATCCAGACGCACAATCTTATTCATCGCCGCCTCCGCACTGCCAAACCAGTTGCGGGCCTTAGGTTCAGTCAGGATCAGGTTGTTTGGATCATCTAAAACCTGTTTGGAATCACCCTGCACAAATTGGTAGTCGAAAGCCTCGAACCAAGTGGAATCCACGTAAGCTACCTCCTTTTCGCTAACCAGTTTCTCGCCCACCCGAAAGACCAGTGGCTGGAAGGCGACTCTGAATTGAGCGATACGTTCGATACCAGGTACTTCACGCAAGGCAGTTTCTCCCAGTTTGAGCGAAGAGTTCGGCCACACCATTGTCCCGTCTCCCAGGCGTATGGTATTCGTAACGCGGTACGTCCGGTTCGCCTCCCGGTGGTAGCTGTCGAAACTCAGTTCGCTCTGCACCCACAGCAGAATCATCACCGAAGCAGCCAACCCCACCGCCAATCCCACAAGGTTGAGCAGGCTGTAAAGTCGATTGCGCCAAAGGCTGCGAACCGCCATTTTCAAATAGTTTGTCCACATAAAAAAACATGGTTTGAGGTTTATATTTTTTTACAATAACCAAGACAAATCAACTGTGGAAAGAGGAAGAACAAGCTACTGCGGTATAAAACTGAACGGAAAGAAAACGACGAGATTGAAAAACGCCGTTTACCCTTAACCCTTGACCTTTAACCCGAAAACCGAGCCCCAAACTAGACGTGCACCTTCTCCGTCACCACTTTCCCGTCAAACAAATTCACCGTCCTATGCGCAAAACCCGCGTCATAGGGAGAGTGCGTCACCATGATGATGGTCGTGCCGGCCTCGTTGAGTTGCTTCAAAAGATTCATCACCTCCTCGCCGTTTTTGGAGTCGAGGTTACCCGTCGGCTCATCCGCCAGGATGATCTTGGGCGTGGCCACCACGGCGCGGGCGATAGCCGTACGCTGCTGCTGTCCGCCGGAAAGCTGCTGCGGGAAGTGGTTGCGACGGTGCATCATGCTCATGCGTTCGAGGGCGGCTTCCACGCGCTGCTTGCGCTCGTCGGGGGGCGTGTTGAGGTAGAGCAGCGGCAGTTCTACGTTCTCAAAGACGGTCAGTTCGTCGATCAGGTTGAAGCTTTGGAATACGAACCCGATGTTGCCTTTACGGATCTGCGCCCGCTGCCGTTCGGACATGTTGGCCACCTCGGTTTCGTAGAATCCGTAGGAGCCTTCGCTGGGATTGTCGAGCAGACCCAGGATGTTTAGCAGCGTGGATTTGCCGCAGCCCGATGGCCCCATGATGGCCACGAATTCACCGTCCTTGATTTCGAGGTCAATGCCGTTGAGGGCGGTAGTTTCCACTTCTTCGGTGGAGAATACTTTTTGGAGATTTTTAATATCTAACATTTTGTGTTTGGGAGGTTGGTTTGTTTATGGTTGGTTTTTTGAACCACAGAGACCGATACGCCAGAGCAGTCTTTGCGAGATTAAAATTCAAGAACTTCGTTATCGCCGAAGTTTTCATACGAGCTAGTGATGACTTTTTCACCCGATTTCAAGCCTTCGAGCACCTCATAAAACTCAGGATTTTTGCGACCCAGGGCAATGTTGCGCTTCGTAGCGCGGTTGCCTTCTTTTTCTACGACGTACACCCAGTTGCCACCCGTGTCGGAGAAAAAGCCACCGACGGGGAGCAGCGTTGCCTTAGAGGGCTGGCCGAGTTGCAGGCGGATAGGAGCCGATTGCCCACGCTTGATGCGCTCGGGAGCGCCTTTGGTAAACCGCATATCGACCTCGAATCGGCCGCTACGGACTTCGGGATAAATCTTTACGATCTCCAAACCATAAGGTTGGCCGTCGAAATCCAGGCTGCCACCCAGGCCCACAAAAATCCGGGAAATATAGTGCTCATCCACGTCCACGCGCATCTTGAAGCCATCGAGGTCGTCGATTTGGCCGATGTTCTGGCCCTGATTGATGTTCGAGCCGACTTCCACGTTCATGGACGAAAGCAAACCGCGTACGGGGGCTTTCACTACCAGGTTGTCGAGCGTCTGCCGCCAGAGGGCGACGTTTTTCTGGGTGTTGGCCAGGGTGCCTTCCAATTGCGAAATTTGCATCTTGGCGTTTTCTTCCTGGTACTTCTGCGATTCAGTTTCGATGTCGCGCTGCTGTATCAGACGTTCGTAGTCGCGCTTGGTTTTCAGGTAATCCGCTTCGGGAATTACCTTATCGCGATAGAGTTGTTCATTACGCAGGTGGGCGTCCTTGGCCTGGGCGGTCTGGAAATCCAGATCGCTGAGGGTCTTTTGGAGATTAAATCGCTCGACGCGCAGCCGTTGTCGGGTGTTTTGCAGATCGTTCACCAGGCGGCTGGCTTCCGTTTCCGATTGCAGGAAGTTGAGTTTCAGACTCTGGTTTTCGAGTTTTAAAAGTACCTCGCCTTCCTTCACCATGTTGCCACCTTCTACCATTTTCTGCGTGACGTAGCCGCCCACGATGGCGTCGAGTTGGATGGTTTTAAGCGGCTGCACGACGCCCGTCACCACAATGAATTCATCGAATTCGCCCTGGCTAACGGTGGAAATCGTTACCTTGTCCTTATCGGCGTTGTACTTGGAGCGTTTGTCGGCCCAAATAAGTTGGTACAAAATGAAGCCCACTAGCAATGTACCCGCCACGACGTAGCCGATGCGCTTGGGATTCCAGAATTTTTTCTTTTTTCCCTTGTCCATGCCGGACTGGCTGAGAGCAGCGTCGGGCATTTTGCCAAAGGGAGAGGGTTTTAAGTCGGTGGCCATTTATTTAGATATGAGATATGAATTATGAGATTTCACTTATGTTTAAATCCTCTTGTTTGCCAGAGTATGTTCAATCCTTATGCCAGAAGAATATGTTTTGGATAAATTGCTGATTTTCAGCAAGAATGCTATTTTTGAATGCTCGTTGAGTGTTCATTATCGGACACCGATGTCCGGCAGCGGACAGTGAGTACAAAGTACCGTTTTTCTAACTCTTTCTTTATTAATACCTTAGCGAAAGCTGATTTTAACGGCATATTTATTGATGCCTGCAAGCTAGTATTTATCACTTTGTGCCTTTGGAACTTAGTGCCTCAACACCTCCAAGCTATCATACACCCCAATGCTACTCTCTGAAACCAAATTACTCATAGTCGATGACGACGTGGACGTCTTAAGCGCCGCCAAACTGCTCTTGAAACGCCACTTAAAGCAAGTAGACATTGAGAAAAATCCTGAAAAAATACCATTCTTGCTCAACAACGGTGCGTATGATTGCATCCTGCTCGATATGAATTTTACGCGCGACGTCAGCAGTGGTCGCGAGGGATTTCAGTGGCTCGACCGCATTCTCGACCACTCGTCCAAAATGACCGTCGTCATGGTCACAGCCTACGGTGACGTAGAAATGGCTGTGCGGGCCATCAAGGCCGGGGCTACGGATTTTGTCCTCAAGCCCTGGGAAAACGATAAGTTGCTTGCGACGCTGGAAAAGGCGCTGAGTGGCAAAGGGGCGGACGGCGAAGTCGTGGAAACGGCCGCCGCGAAGGCATCTAAAAACAACCTCATTGCCCAAAGCGATTCCATGCGTTACGTGCTGGACACCGCCGAACGGGTGGCTCCCACCGATGCTAACGTGCTGATTTTGGGTGATAACGGGACGGGCAAAACGCAACTGGCAAAGTACATCCATGATCTATCGAAGCGCAATCAAAAGCCCTTTGTTTGCGTGGATTTAGGGGCTTTGAGCGAAAACCTGTTCGAGAGCGAACTCTTCGGCCACGTGAAGGGTGCCTTCACCGATGCCCGCGACGACCGCCCCGGCCGCTTCGAGGAAGCGCAGGGCGGCACCATTTTTCTGGATGAAATCGGAAACCTGCCGTTGGCCTTGCAGTCGAAGTTGCTGACGGTGATTCAGGAGCGACAGGTCACGCGCGTGGGTTCCAATCGTCCGGTAATGGTGGACGTACGGCTATTGTGCGCCACCAACCGGGACATCGACAAGATGGTAGCCCAAAACGACTTCCGACAGGACTTGCTATACCGCATTAACACCATCGAACTAGAACTCCCGCCGCTGCGCGAACGCCCCGACGACATCGCCCCGCTGGCGGAATATTACCTGAAAGAATTCAGAAAAAAATACAACCGCCCCGTCAACGCGATCAGCGTGCCGCTTCTCAAAAAGATGCAAATGTACGACTGGCCCGGTAACATCCGCGAGTTACAGCACGCCATTGAGCGGGCCGTCATCCTCTCGCAGGAAAAAGTCCTGCAACCCGACGATATGTTCCTGAAAAACATCAGCCCCGACGCCGCTTCTGCCACGGCCTACGACCTGGAAGACATGGAGAAAACCATGATCCTCAAAGCCCTCAAACGCTACAGTGGCAACATCACCGATACCGCTCGTGAACTTGGTTTAAGTAGGGCCGCGCTGTATCGGCGTATGGAGAAATATGGTTTATGAAACATTTCTCCATAGGTATTCTCTGGCGTGTCCTGTTATTAATCCTGGCGGGGCTGGGGTTGGGGTATTTGGTGTCGCGTACACCTCCCAACTGGATGCTGGTGATGATGATGCTGGTGGTCGTTTTCTTTTTGGGAAACGGGCTTTATACTTACGTTACGTCGTTTAACCGCAAGTTTGTGCGCTTTCTGGAATCGGTGCGGTACTCGGACTTTACAATCAAGTTTCGGGCCGATAACGTGATGGGCGATACCTTTCAGGAACTCAACCAGCAGTTCAACGAAGTGCTCATGGCCTTCCGGCAGGCGCGGGCCGAGAAGGAAGCCAACTTGCAGTATCTCAACGCTATCGTTCAGCATATTGGCACTGGCCTCATCACCTTCGACGCGGGTGGTGGAGTCAACTTGGTGAATAGTGCGGCGTTGCGGATGCTGGATATTTATCGGCTGCGGCAGATGTCGGACCTACAGGAAAGCCACCCGCGCCTTTTCGATATGCTATCGAAGTTGGAAACGGGCGTGCGCGAGCTGTACATCTCGCCGCAGGACCAGCCGCTGGCCGTGCAGGGGACCACCATCCAAATGCGCGGTACCTGGGTGCGCATCGTGGCTTTACAGAACATCGGCACTGAACTCCAGCAGAAAGAGGTAGAAGCCTGGCAAAATCTAACGCGGGTACTGCGCCACGAAATCATGAACTCCATGACGCCCATCGTCTCGCTAGTCGGGACGATGCGGTTGATCGTCAACGAGGACATTGAGCAAAATGCCGAAAATGAGGAGGCCGTCGGCGACTTGAAAGAAGCGCTGCAAACGTTGGAAAAGCGCAGTCAGGGGATGATGAAGTTCGTCAACGCCTACCGCGATTTTACGACCTTGCCCAAACCCAGTATGCGGACGATTTCGGTCAAAGAAATCTTGCAGGATGTGCTGCAACTCCTGCAAGCCGACCTCACCGCCGCCGGGGTTTTGGCCAAAATGGAGGTACTGCCCGAGCAACTGACCGTCACGGCCGACGCCGACCAATTGCAGCAAGTCCTCATCAACCTCATCAAAAATGCCCTCGAAGCCTTTCGCGAGCAACCCGCCCCGCTTATTGAACTGCAAGCCTACTCGACCGACAATCAGCGGGTGACGATCAACGTCCGCGACAACGGCTTCGGCATCGAACCCGAGGCGCTGGAGAAGATTTTTATTCCCTTTTATACTACCAAAAAAACGGGTTCCGGCATTGGTTTGAGTCTGTCGCGTCAAATTCTGCAACAGCATAATGGCCAACTGGTTGTCAACTCCGAGGTAAATATCGGTACGGTTTTTTCGTTAGTATTGTAAGAAAACGGAAAGACATTGAATAATTTTCTCGCCGTCGTACAACCATTCTGCTGCCGGGCGGGTCTATCCTAAAAACAATAAAACCAAAAACGCCATGAAACAACTTGCCATCATAGCCTCAGCCTGTTTGCTGCTCTTTTCCTGCAAATCAGATTCCATCGAAGCCAAAATCAGCGACAAGACCTTAAAATACGAAGAAACGCTCACCCTTACGGGCGGTAGCCTGACTTTTGCCAAAATCGAGGACAGTCGCTGTCCCGAAGACGTGCAGTGCATTCGGGCGGGTGAGGCCATCGTGACACTGCAAACCCGTGGTTTGCCGACGGTCAACGAAACTCAAATCGTTAAAATGTGCCTGGGGGATTGCATCACGGTTTATCCCAAAGGCGGCTTCCGCGAGGCCGATACCGCAAACATCAGTCTGGACGGCACGAAGTACCGCCTGATTCTGACGGAAGTCAATCCTTATCCGAACACGACCAAACCCGTGCAGAAAAAGGATTACAACATCAAGCTGAAAGTAGAGCAAAACCCCTGAACGAAGAAAGCCGCAACGATGCGGCTTTCTTTTTGTCAAAACTCCGAAACTTACACTTCCTCAGTCTGCGCCAGTTTACTCTTTCTATACCCGTAAGAAAAGTAAATCACCAACCCGATTACCAGCCAAATCACGAAAATCAGCCAGTTGGACGAACCGAGTTCGGTCATTAGGTACAGATTGGTGAGAATTCCCATGACGGGCAGAATCGAGAAATTGTATTTGTAGCTCATCACCGAGAGCGTAATCCAAGCGATCCAGAAGACGATGGTCAATAATTTGTGCTCAATAATGTACATCAACGACGCCGTGCGCCATTCTTCCACTACGCTCTGACCGTAGATAGACAGTAGAATAACGGCTACGATGAATCCTAAGCCCACCAAATACTTCCCGTTCACATAAGGCACCCGAAACTTTGACTGTTTGGAAATTCCCGAGTAGTCGAGGTACAGGACTCCGCCGCACACCAGGATAAAAGCGAAGAAAGTACCCACGCTCGTCAAGTCCACGAAAAAATCCATCTCGAAAAACAAAGCAGGAACACCCACGACCAGGCCCGTGATAATGGTGGCGAAGGAGGGCGTGTGGTACTTGGGGTGGATTTTGGAAAAGCGCTTCCACAGCAGTCCGTCGCGGCTCATGGTCATCCAAATCCGCGGCTGGCCGAGTTGGTACACCAGCAGCGCACTCGTGATGGCGATGACCGAGCTCACCGAAATGACGCCTGCCATGAAATTCATGTCGATGCGCTGAAAGACGAAGGCCAGCGGGTCGTTCACATTCAGCTCGGTGTAGTTAACCATACCCGTGAGTACCAGCGTGATAAGGACATACAGGACGGTGCAAATCAGCAGCGTGTAGATCATCGCCTTGGGCATATCGCGCTGCGGGTCTTTGCACTCTTCGGCGGTAGTGGAGATGGAGTCGAAGCCGATGAAGGCGAAAAAAACCGCCGCTACACCGCTCAAAACGCCTCTGACGCCGTTGGGCGCAAAGGGCGTCCAGTTGACAGGCTTAATATAAAATGCCCCAACCCCGATGACCAGCAGCACTACGCCGACTTTCAGCATCACCATGATGTTGCTCGCCGTGCGCGACTCCTTGATACCTCTGTAAACCAAAGCCGTGACTAGCAGCGTGATAATCCCGGCGGGTAAGTTAAAGATAATGTGCCAGTCGCCGATCATGGGAGCATTTTGGTAGGCCAAAGCTAAGTTCTGGTCGGCCAGATTGAGCGAGTCGATGCCGTCCGTCTGCAGCCTGGCGAATCGATCTGCCGCCGCAATGGGATTGGTGGATAGCCAGGCCGGAAAATGAATTCCGAAACCCTCCAGCATACTCACGAAGTACTGCGACCACGAGATGGCCACCACCATGTTGGAAACGGCGTATTCCAGAATCAACGCCCAGCCAATAATCCAGGCAAACAGCTCCCCAAAGGCCACGTAGGCGTAGGTGTAAGCGCTGCCCGACACGGGAACCGTACTGGCAAACTGCGCGTAGGAAAGGGCGGTAAACACGCAGGCAATAGCTGTGAAAACAAAAAGCAGCGACACGGCGGGGCCACCGTTGAAACTCGCCAAACCAATGGTGCTGAATATCCCGGCCCCAATAATGGCCGCAATGCCCAGCGACACGAGATCACGCACGCCGAGGGTTTTGACCAGGCCGCCCGATTCCATGTCGGCTTTGTGGGCCTCGCTCATGATCTGGGAAACGGTTTTCTTACGAAAGAGGGAAGAATTTTGAGCCATGCAGAGGAAGGTTTGGGATTAGGTTTTTACGAATAAGCGGCTAAAATAGCGATATTCCGCAAGCTAGAAAGAAAGGACGCGCATTAGGTAGACTTGGCCGAGTGAAGTGGCCAATTATTTGTGCAGCTACTTAAACTTCGGTCGCGCTAACTCAATTTAACCCCGAACAGATCCCGCGACCGCGCGTAAATCCATGAGACTACGCCAATTGTGACCACACCGCCAATCAGCACCGAAGGCACCGTACCAAGTAACTTGGCCCCCACGCCCGACTCGAAAGCCCCCAACTCATTGGACGAACTCACGAAAATCCCGTTGACCGCCGCCACACGGCCGCGCATCTCGTCGGGCGGGTAGATTTGCAGGATCGTCTGCCGGATAATGACGCTCACGCTGTCGCAGGAACCCGTCATAAACAGCGCGAAGGCGGAGAGCATAAAGGATTCTGAGAGTGCGAAAATGATGGTAAATAGACCGAAACCCGCTACGGCCAGCAGCATATTTCGCCAGGCGGTATGCGTGGGCGGATGATACGCCATGAAAAACATAGTGAGCAAAGCCCCCACCGCCGGAGCAGCCCGCAGCGCGCCCAGTCCCTCCGGGCCGACGTGCAGAATGTCTTCGGCGAAAACGGGCAGGATAGCCACGACCCCGCCAAACAGCACTGAAAATAAATCCAGCGAAATGGCGTACAACACGATGCGGGTGTTAAAGACAAAACGCAGGCCTTCTTTCAGATTTTGCCAAATCGTACCGGGATTGGTCGCCACCGGGACGGGCTTTTTAGTAATCATAGAAATCAAAAAGAGACATCCCACAAAGCACCCGATCACGACTAACAGCGTGTTGGTCAGGCCGATGAGTACGTAGAGGAACCCGGCTATTCCCGGTCCTGCCACCGAGCCCGCCTGCCAGAATGAACTACTCCAGGTGGATGAATTGTGGTAAATGGCACGGGGAACCAAAAAGGGTTTCAGGGACGACGACGACGGCGAGTAAAACCCCTTGGCCGCGCCGATCAGAAAGAAAACAGAATAGATTAGTAATAGCCTGCCCTGCAAAGTATAGTGGTCGAAAAAGCCGGGCTGGAAAATCAAATATAGAATAATGGAGGCAACGATAATGACGCTCAGACTGATGCGTAACACGTTTCGCTTGTCGAAGCGGTCGGCGACGTAACCACCGAATAGTGACACCATTACAAACGGAACCACCTCGGCCAGTCCGATCAGCCCCAGCGAAAGTGGGTCGTGCGTGAGTTTGTACAGTTCATAGCCCACGATGACTTCCTGAATCAGAAACCCGACTGTGAACAGGAAGCTATTGGCGATGAAAAACCGGAATTCGGAATATCGGAGGGCGGCGTAAGGGTCGTTGGGAGGCGGCTGAGTCAAGGCGGCGGCGGGATCCGGTGTTTTGTTGAAAAAAGCCTTCGGTGATTTTGCCCGCAAAGGTAACGCCCGCTGTTGGGATAAAAAGCATAAAAATTGGTCTGAATGGGAATGTCCACCCGTGTTTTTTCGTTAGCGTGAAAAAACAGCCAGAAGTTGCCGACTGCCCACCATGCAAGACATCGAACCCTTTTACAACTGGGAAAAGCACTACGTAGCCAACCGCGATAAAAATTCGCCGTTTTATGGCCGCGAACCCAATATTGACTATTACGAACACGATATTTACGGTTACTACATTCACCCGTTCTGGGATGAAATCGGTTCTGAGACGCTATATGTGAAAGTTTTATACGCTGATTACGCACAAAATTATGTCATCATCGAACTCTTCGGCGAGTGGAACGACGCCCTGCACAATGACATCATGTACTTCAAGCGACGCGTGGTGGACGAGTTCGTGGCCGTCGGCATTAACCAGTTCATCCTGATTGGTGAAAACGTCATGGACTTCCATGGCTCCGAAGACGACTATTACGCCGAGTGGTTCGACGACATCGAAGACGGCTGGATTGCTGCCGTCAGTTTCCGCGAACACGTGGAGCGCGAGTGGCAGCGCTTCCGGCTCGATTATTACCTCAATTTCGGTGGGACCTTACAGCTTGTCAACTGGCGCACTCTGACGCCCCAAGTTTTTTACGAGATTATCAAAGGGTTGATGATCAGAAGATTGACATAAAAAAGGGCAAACCAGCACGGTCTGCCCTTTTTTATGTTAGAGTAAAATTCCAGATCTTAATTATCAGTTAGGGTTTTGTCGATTGACGCCATCAATTCCTTTATTTCCTTCTCAGCGGTCACGAAGCGTTCGTCAGTCATAGGATTTTGGAGTTCGAGCAGATTGGCCTGTACTTTGTCGCGGTCGCTTACCAGTCCTTTGCGTTTTTCCACCCACTTTTCGCGGTTGGGTTGATTGGGGTCGGTTACTTTGGGGTCCAACTCGCTGATTTTCTCGCTTAGGGTCTTTTGTCGTCTCTGCAATTCCGTCATGTAATCCTTTTTTGCGGCGGCGAGTTCTTTGGCTTTATCCGCAAGTTCATCTCGTACCTGGGCTAAATCCGCCGTATCCTCAGCACTCTTAATTTCGGCGCGGGCGACATCGGCTTCGTCGAGAGCGTCGGCTTGTTCTTCGGCGTATTGTTCCTTGCTGTCTTTGTTGTTATCACAACTTGTCAGGAGCCAAGCCATGGTGATGCAGGCGTAAATAGCGGTGGCGATAACGACCTTTTTCATAGCGGAAGGTTAATTTTTGAGGATTGTATTGGGTTTCCAAAAAGGTCGGACAAAACCAATGCCATGACGCTTAAATCACTAGTCCGGGCAACACTGCGCAACAAATTCCTCATTGTTTCTCCGTCCCTTGACCCGCGACCTGCTTGCAAGCCAATGCCCAACTTCGTACATTTCGCTTTCAACTCTCTAACCCTTATTATAGTCTTATGGAAGAAAAACCAAACCCCGCCGCCGAAGAAGCCGCCGAATCACTGGATCGCAAGCGGGCAGCTGCCGAAGAATTGGCCGCCGAAGGAAAAACCCTGGCAACCAAAGAAGTGACCAAAGCGGAGGCCAAGGCTGACGAAGTTATCAAAGAAGTCGAGAATAAAATTACGGCAGAAGCCAAGGAGACGGAAGCCGAGGCCCTCGAAATGAAAGCCGCTGCGGCCGAAACAGCCAACCAGGCTAAGGCAGAAGCGCAGTCCCTGGTAGAAAAGGCCACCGACAAAGCCGCCGAAGTAAAGGAAGAAGCGACCGAAAAAGCCGCTGACGCCCAGGAGAAAGCCGAAGAAATCAAAGCTGAGGCCGTCGCGGAGGTAGACGATATGAAGGATAAAGCGGCGGAGAAAATCTCAGAAAATAAGACCGAAGTCCAGTCATTGGCCGACAAGGCGGCTGACAAGCTGGATGAAATGAAAGCAGGGGCTTCTGATAGAGCGACTGAAGCGAAAGCGAAGATAGCCTCTTTGTCCGACCGAGCCGCCGAAGAAATGGGCGAACTGCGCGACCAGGCTACCAAAAAAGCCGGTGAAGCCAAAGCAAAGATCGAATCGTTGACCGCGAAAGCCGCCGAAGAAATGGAGGATTTCCGGGAAGACGCCGCCGAAAAAATGGCCGAGGTGAAGGAAAAAACCGCCGAGATCCGCGCCAAAGCCGCCGAAGAACTGGACGAATTGCGGGAAGAAGCCGAAGAAAAACTGTCCGTAGCCAAGGAGAAAGCCGCTAAAATTGCGGCCAAAGCCGCCGAAGAATTCGACGACATCAAAGAGGACGCCGCCGAAGCCCTGGAAGCCACCAAGACCAAAGCCAAAGGTTTCTGGGCGAAGCTTTTTGGAAAATAACACACGGTTTTTATAGCGGATTTAACTTAAATGGTTGATGAGTTAGTTTTAGCGTGAATACCCTCACGCTAAGACGCTCCATGCCCTATGCCACAGATTGGTCAATAAAATTTGTATCTCATGAAGGTTAAATTGCTTACTAAGGAGTAAAAAACGGCTTGGTTTTCCTTTCCAAGCGTGTAGAGACGGATGGAATGCCCGGCTTTAGCTCCCTCCTAAACCTTGAAAATAAATGATGCAAATTGTACCAAAGACCGGTCTGGCGGGCCTGAAAGAGAACTGGCAGAGCGATTTATTGGCGGCGATTAGTGTCTTCCTTGTGGCCCTGCCGTTAGCGTTGGGCATTGCCATCGCTTCGGAAGCTCCGCCTATGTCGGGCGTGTTTGCCGCTGTCATCGGGGGCATTGTCACTACTTTTTATCGAGGCAGCCACATTGCTATCAATGGGCCCACGGCGGGTCTGATCGCCGTGATTCTGGGTTCGGCCGTTACACTGAACGACGGCAGCGGCCAGACGCTGAACTATATTTTTGCCGCCATCGTGTTGGCGGGCGGCATTCAGGTATTGCTGGGCTTGCTCAAACTGGGACGTTTAGCCGAGGTGTTTCACTCGACAGTCATCCGTGGTATTTTGGCAGCCGTGGGCGTGATTACCTTCGCCAAACAGATTCATGTGGCCTTGGGAACAGAAACCTTTTCAATTAAAGTTTTCGACATTTTGGGCGACGTTGTCCGGCAGATTCCCGAGATCAACCCCTTCGTGACGATCATTGCGGCGGTGAGCCTGACAATTCTCATCGTCCATGCCCGCACCAGTCAGGGTCTTTTCAAATTGTTGCCCGCGCCCATGTGGCTGCTGCTGGCGTCAATTCCATTCGCCTATGCTTTCGATTTTTTCGACACGCACATCATGACTTTTCTGGGAAAGGAGTATTTCGTAGGACCACATTTGCTGGTATCGGTGCCCAACAATCCGTTGAATGCCATCATGTTTCCCGACTTTTCGCGAATTGGCGACTGGCCTTTCTGGACCTCGGTCATTTCCATCACCATGATCGCCAGCATCGAGTCGTTAGCAGCCTGCAAGGCCATCGACAAGCTTGACCCCTATAGACGAAAAACGGATCTCAATAAAGACCTCGTCGGTGTCGGACTCAGCACCATGCTCTCGGGCCTGATCGGTGGGCTACCCATCATCACGGTGATAGTACGCAGCACGGTCAACATTCAGAATCACGCTAAAACTAAGTGGGCCAACTTCTACCACGGCCTTTTATTACTGCTTTTCATTTTCGTTCTCTCGCCCGTCATCCAGAAAATCCCACTGGCGGCACTGGCAGCGCTGCTGGTTTTCATTGGCTTCCGGCTGGCCTCGCCCAAGATTTTTCGGCTCGTATATGAACAGGGGTTCGAACAATTGGTGTTTTTCGTAAGCACGTTATTCATAACTCTGCTTACTAACCTGCTCGTCGGCGTTTTTGGCGGACTGATCGTGGTGCTTGTCGCGCATATTTTTATTGCCAAAGTCAGTGTCCCGCAGTTTTTCCGGTTAATTTTCAAATCGAAATTCACACTGGAAAAGCAAGGCGAAAACACTTACGAACTAACGCTGGACGGCATCGCTAATTTCCTGACGACCATTCGGCTGACCAACCTCATGGCAAAAATTCCCAATGGAGCTAAGGTGAACGTAAATACCGGACGGGCGCGGCTAATCGACCTCTCGATTATGGAACATCTGTACGATTTCCAGCGGCTGCACGTAGCCACTGAGGGCAAGGTTACGTTCTCAGGATTGGGCAGTTACTTTTCCACTTCCAAAAATAAACTGGCGCTGAAACTGCTGAAAGACCCCGAGGCGCAACTGTCGCCCCGGCAGTTACGCCTGAAAGCAATGGCCATCGAAAACAACTACGAATTTCAGCCCGAACCGAAGGAAGATCTGGATTACCTGGAAACGTTTTATTTCTTCAGAAGCCGTCCTGTCGATGCCAAATACAACCGCATCTCGGGCCAAACGCGTGACTTGGCGTGGGAAATCTCCGACGTGCAGTTCGAGGTAGGGGCCTTCGAAGCCTATCAGGAATTTACGACCACCATCGACCTCATCAAGTTTCCCGACGCCATTCCCCGCTTCACGATCGAACGCAAAGATTTGTTGGACAAACTCATCGATCCCTCGTTGCGTAAGGACATCGACTACATCCACTACGAGAATTTTTCCAAAAAATTTATGGTGAAGGTCGAGGACACCCACGCGATGGATAAATTTATGAATCCCGATTTGGAACGTCTCATCGAAGCCAGCAGCATCCAGCACCTGGAAAGCAACGGCGAGTCGATCATTATTTTCAACGACGAACTAAAAAAAGCCAAGCGACGCGAGTTCGAGCAGTTGATCGCCTTTTCACAGAAGCTGATGCAGTTGATTCAGTAAGTGGCTTGTCGATATGGTTCAAGGCCATTTTTATGCAAACAAATCACTCGATAAATAGCGGTCGCCCCGGTCGCAGACGATCGTCACAATAATACCAGAGTCCAATTCCTTCGCCAACTGCACGGCCGCCCAGGCCGCTCCGCCGCTACTCATGCCGGCAAACACGCCCTCTTCCCGCGCCAGGCGGCGCGTCATTTCGGTGGCGTTCTCGACCGAAATCTCAATGACGCGATCCACGCGCTTGGGTTCAAAAATCTTTGGGAGGTATGCTTCCGGCCATTTCCGAATGCCGGGAATGCTGGCTCCGTCGGTCGGCTGGCAACCCACAATTTGTACATCGGGATTCTGCTCTTTCAAGTAGCGCGAAGTTCCCATGATGGTGCCCGTAGTACCCATAGACGATACGAAATGCGTGACTTTTTGCTCGGTATCGCGCCAGATTTCCGGCCCGGTACTGCGGTAGTGCGCCTTCCAGTTGTCGGGATTGGCGAATTGGTCGAGCATAAAATAGCCCGGCTCCTGCGACTTGGCGTTGGCATAGTCGCGGGCGCTCTCGATGCCATCGGTCAGGGTCACCTTGGCCCCGAAGGCTTCCATCGTCAGCACTCGTTCGCGGGTAGAGTTCTCGGGCATCACCAACTCGATGTCGATGCCGTAAGTGCTGGCGATCATCGCCAAAGCAATACCCGTATTGCCACTTGTCGCCTCAATCAGGCGCGTGTTTTTATCAATTTCACCCCGATCCAAAGCTCCCTTGATCATACTGAAAGCCGCGCGGTCCTTCACACTGCTGCCGGGATTGTTTCCTTCCAACTTGCCATAAATAGTGACGTTGGGGTTGGGATTGATGCGTTTGAGTTCTACGAGCGGCGTGTTGCCGACGAGGTCGAGAATGGTGGACATATTGTTGAATCGTGTGATCGTTGAACTGTGTAATCGATGTTGATTTGTGGAGTTGGGTAGTCATCAAGATTTTCGTTGATCGTTGACCGTTAACCCTTTCCTGGTTCGCCAGCACGGTCTTTTCTCCCTTCCTCCCCCTTTAATCTATCCGCAAAACCATCCCAGCCTTGCTTAAGATTTAAGTCATACTGATTGAACGGGATTTCAATCCCTTCCTCCCGAAATTTCTCGAAAATCACGAAGCGAATCTCGCTCTTGATGTGCTCGATGCGCCAGGCGCTGTAGGTCCAGAAGAGCAATTGGTACACCACGCTCGAATTACCAAAGTCGTTGATTCGAACTAGGGGAGTGGGGTTCTTGGCGATTTCGGCGTGTTCCTTCACGGAATCCAGCAGCACGGATTCTACGTGGCGGGGATCGCAACGATAGGCCACGCCCACCGTAATAATGAAGCGCGTCAGGGAACGGTTGTGCGACCAGTTGATGATATTATTGTTGATAAACTTGGAGTTCGGCACGATGATACCGATGGAGTCGCGGGTCTCGACGTTGGAAGTCCGCAACCCGACCTGCGTCACACGGCCGACCAGGCCATTGTCCAGCTCCACGATGTCGCCGATGTTGATGCTACCCTCAAAGAGCAGGATCAGACCCGAAACCAGGTCGTTGAAAGTCTGCTGAAGGCCCAGGCCAACGCCTACCAGAAGTGCCGCAGAACCCGCCAGCAGGAACGAAAGCTCCATGCCCGTAACCTGTAGGGACAGCACGAAAACGACGACGTAGATGAAGTACTTGATCAGTTGAATCACCGCCTCTTGCCGCCCCTTGTCCACCTGCTTGCGGCGGAAAAAACCCCGCCGCAGAATGGTCGATATGCCCCAGATCAGCAGACGGGCAACGGTTATCAATATGACGATCAATAGCACATCGAAGACCGTTATTTCGTAGCCTTTAATGCTAAAAAGGTCGAAATCCAGGAATTGTCGGATTTCTCGTGGCAGACCCCGGCTGATCTTTTCCGCCCCTTTTTCAATGGCGGGCTTGTTCTGCAACAGAAGAAATCCTAATAAAAACCCAAGCATTTTTAGTTCTATTTTTTTCGGGTGTCCGCTGCGGCATCTTGCCAATCACGAAAAAAAGCACCCCATCGTTTTCCTTTTGCTCAGAATACAATGGGGTGAAATGTAAGCAAATATTTTTGGATTAGGGCGTCGAACTGAAAAAGCTCACCGTGCCAAAAAGGTAACTTTGTATTGAAGTTCCATGGTCGCCGCCGGGAACTACGATCAAATCTACGTTGGTAGCCCCGCGCTTGCGCATGGCGTCGAAGGCGTTTTTGGAATTAAAAAAGAACACCAACTGATCGGCGTCGCCGTGGTAGAGCTGCGTGGGTGTTTTAGGTTTCCAATCGTACACATTATTATCGGCCACAGCATCCAAAAAGCCCTTATCGGTGCCGTCGTTGACGCCTTTGACGAAAGCATCGGTGAAAATCGTGTTGAAGGAAACGTCGATATCGACGTTCAGACCATTTTTTTCGATTTGAGTAGCCCAAGGTTCTTTGAAGTAAGCCGATTTGGGACGGTTCAGGCCGTAGATGCGGTCGTAAGTGAGTGTCACCCAGAGGTAGGAGCGGTTGTAGCCCGCAATACCGTGGGTTTTATTATTAATCAAGTACTTCATGAAAGAGGTCTTGTCGTAGGCTCCCGCTCCCAGGCTGGACGCCCGCAGATCGAACTCGGACAAAGCCTCTTCTTCAATTTTTTTCTGTAAAGACATAGAGGCAAAACCACCTTCCGAGTAGCCCGCGATGTAGAGTTTGTTATTCCACTTCACCGCGTTTTGTCCTTTCAGAAACTCCTTGGCCGCCCGCAACATATCCAGTGAAGTCGATGCCAGACTGGCGCGGTGTTCGTAAGGGTGGGGCAGGTCTTTGGAAGCGCCGTAACCGATGTAGTCGGGGGCAGAAATGATGTACCCCAGCGAACTGAACAGGGAGTTGAGCGAAGCGTCGGCCCCGTCTTTAAAATTTGAGGGTGCCTCACCGTCGCTGGTGATTGTGCCGTGCTGCACACTTACCAGCGAAACAGCATCGGAGGTGACGGGCAAAATCAGCGCCCCGGAGGCCATGATTTCCTTGCCGTCCGTATTCTTGGTCTTGTAGGTGATACGGTAGCCTTTGATGCCGTTCCTAAGAATGCCAGAAACCAAAGGGCCAAGGCCAAGGCTCGATAGTTGGGTGGCAATTTGGTCTTTGGAAAGCTCGACACCGATACTACTGTCGACCAGGTATTGGTTTTGTGGATCGGCGGGCGGCTCGGTGCGATCGCAGGAGGAAAAGAAAAAGAAGCTAAATGCAAGCAGCAGCCACGGCTGACGCAGCCGCAGGAAGTCATAACGTTTTTTCATTGATTCGAAAGTAGTGGTTTGCGTACGAAATTTATAACGCAACAAACCGCGCTTTCGTTGCGCCACACCCTGCTCAAAACTCTTGCCCGGCGTACCAACGCAGGATACGGGCCGAGGCTTCGGGCCGCTCGATCATACCCAGGTGACCCGCGTCGGCCAGCACGAAGGGATAAATCTTTTTGGGAAACCGTGCCTGTTCCATTACCGTCTCGAAGGGAACGACCTGGTCGTCCATGCCAACGATAAAGACAATGGGAAAGGGCAGGGTAGCTAACACGTGGGTCCGATCGGGGCGGTCACGCATGGCTTCCATGCCCACAGCCAGGGCCTCGGCAGGGAGTTTGCCATAGTGCTGGATGAACTTTTCAACCTCCTCTGGGTGGGTTTCCTTGTAGCTTTGCCCAAAGAGATTGGGGGCGGTGCGACGAAGGAATGTTTCCGCGCCTTCGCCGCGCAGAAGTGCGGCCATCTGGTTGCGCTGCTCTTTCCTGTCCTCATTATCAGCCAAAGCTGACGAATGAAAGAGGCCGAAGCCTTCCAGCATCTCGGGGTATTTTTCGGCAAAAGCCAGGCTAATATAGCCACCCATCGAATGCCCGATGAGGATGAACTTGTCGATCTGCGAAGCCGAAAGCAGGCGATGCAACTCGTCGGCGTAGGCTTCCATCGTGTGGCAGTTCGTCAGCAGCGATACGTTAGGCCGCACGATAGTAAACGCATCATCCAGCAGCGGAACGATCTCGTCCCAAAGCGCGTCGTCCATGCCGTGGCCGTGAAGGAGTACGAGGATTTTCATTTTTTTTTGAATTGTTGAGCTATTCATCTCGCAAAGCTCTCCGCAAAATCTTCCCGACGTTCGTCTTGGGCAGTTCGTCGCGGAATTCGATGAATTTGGGGCATTTGTAGGCTGTCAGGTTTTCGCGGCAGTAAGCTTGTACTTGGGCTTCGGTGAGGTTGGGGTCTTTTTTTACGACAAAAATCTTGACTGCCTCGCCGGAGCGTTCGTGCGGCACACCCACACAGGCTACTTCCAGCACACCGGGACACTGCGATACTACGTCCTCGATTTCGTTGGGATATACGTTGAAGCCGGATACCAGGATCATATCCTTCTTGCGGTCCACGATCTTGAAATAGCCATCGGGACTGCGTACGCCGATGTCGCCCGTCTTGAACCAGCGGCCGCTTTCGTCCTCGAAAAACGTATTGGCGGTTTCCTCGGGGCGATTGTAGTAGCCGGGCATCACCTGCGGTCCCTGGGCGTAAATTTCGCCGGGTTCATCGTCAGCAGCCCACTTACCCTCCTCGGTCATGATCCTGAGTTGTGTACTGGGCCAGGGAATCCCGATGGTGCCGACGCGGTTTTCACCAACCACTGGGTTGGATGTCAGAACAGGGGAGGTTTCCGACAGGCCATACCCCTCGGCGGGCAGGCAGCCCGTTTCCTTGTACCAGCGCTCGGCGACCACCTTTTGCAGGGCCATCCCCCCGGCGGAGGTGGCCTTCAACTGACTGAAATCCACTTCGCCGAAGCGGGAATTATTGAGCAAGCCGTTATAGAGCGTGTTCAAACCCGTGAAGATATTGACCTGGTATTTTTTCAGATCGTCAATGAATCCGTTCATGTCGCGCGGATTGGTGATGAGCAGGTTCATAGATCCGCTTTTTAGTGCCGTTAGTGCGTTGACCGTCAGGGCATATACATGGTAAAGTGGCAGGGCCGCCACGAAGATTTGGGGGGCAGCGTCGCCCAGCAGCGGTTTGAGCCATGCGGTATTGGCCTCTACGTTGGAAATTAAGTTGCGGTGCGTAAGCATCGCGCCCTTGGACACGCCGGTGGTGCCGCCTGTATATTGGATAAACGCCAAATCTTTGTTCGACACTTCGGGCTTTTTGTAAGTGGCCGAGGCGCCCGAGGACAAAGCTTTGTTAAAGGCCACTGCTTTCGGCAGATGGTACGAAGGCACCATTTTCTTGACATACTTCACTACCAGATTTACGATCAGCTTTTTGGGAAAGCTTAGTAAATCTCCGATTTGGGTCACGATGACGTGCTTAATGTCGGTCTCGGCGATGATTTTTCCCAGATTGGAAGCGAAATTAGCCAAAATGACGATGGCCTTCGCGCCCGAATCCGTGAACTGATGCTTCATCTCGCGGGGCGTGTAGAGCGGATTGGTATTCACGACCACCATCCCGGCGCGGACAATGCCATACATAGCCACTGGGTATTGCAACAGATTGGGCATCTGGATGGCCACCCGATCCCCTTTTTCCAGACCAATGCTTTGCAGATAAGCCGCAAACTCACGCGAAAGTCGGTCGATGTCGCCGAACGTGAGTTCTTTGCCCATGTTGGCAAAGGCGGGCTGATCGGCGTATTTTTTGAAGGCCTCTTCCATTAAATTAATCAGGGAAGGATAGGCGTCGGGGTTTATTTCGTAGGGAACGCCTTCGGGGTAGGATTTGAGCCAGGGATAGGTGTCTTGGGTGATAGCCATCATTTGTTTGATCGTTGAATCGTGTAATCGTTGATTTATTTAACTGTGATATCACGCCTTCAATTTAAATAAATATTCAGATAATACTATTTTAGAAAAAAAATTGCATCACCTCGGTACTAAGTGCTTACTACATTTTAGGACGTTCAGGAAACCAAATACTTTTCTCCAATGCGCAGCACTTGATAAGGTGTGCCGTAGCGACGGGCTTCCTGCTCGAAGCGTGCGGGTTCTTCGGTGTTGAACTCGAAAAGGTGGTAATGGTGCGGGATGACGCAAGCCGCGCCGATTTCTTTGCCCAGTTGGGCGGCTTCTTCGGCACTGAGATTACCCGCCACGCGGCGTTCGGGACGGTTGCCATTGATGGGCAGCATGGCTACATCTACGGCAAAAGGCATCAGCAAATTTTCCAATCCTTTGAACCAAAGCGTATCGCCGCTGTGGTACACGCGGTAGCCGCCGAACTCCACCACGTAGCCCATGAACTTGCATTGGCCCAAATCGTCACGCTCCACGGTATTGTGTGCCGCCGGAATGCCATAAAAGCGAAAATCACCGATGTCTTTTACAAAAATATCGTTCATGCCGATGGGGAAATCTACGTCGCAGCTCAGTCGCTCGGCGATGAAAGCGCGATTAGCCTCGGGAATTACCAGCTCGATGCCGTGATTGGCGTCCAGAATGGGACGCAGCGTTTCAGCGTCGAGGTGGTCGGTATGGTTGTGGCTGCTCGTGACGAGGTCGAGGAAATCCAGCCGAGCCGGGTCGATGGCCCGCTCGCTCATGCGGACGTGCGGCTTGTCGGTCTCGGCGTACTTTTTAGTAAGAGAATCGGAAAGGTAGGGATCGAACAACAAATGCTTGCTCCGCCATTGGAGCAAAAAACCACTCTGCCCCAGCCACCAAATCCGAAAACCGCTAGGTTCATCAAAAGTGGCACGTATATCAGCCAGCAGGGCGTCGTCTTTTTGGTAAGCAGCGATCATGTTGGATAATGATGAGTGATAAAGGATTGCTGATTTTGCAGAGTATGCATTCATCACTCATCATTCATCACTTTTTTTAACTCCCAGCGCCAGACCAGGCCGTCGTCGGGGTCGTTGAAATCACCCGTGCGGGTGAAGCCGACTTTCTGCAAAAGCTTGGTCGAGTAGTTCTCTTCGGGCAGGGTGTGGGCGATGACTTTTTTTACTTCGGTGTGGGCGAAGGCGTGGCTCACCAGCCCCTGTGCCGCTTCGGTGGCAATGCCTTTGTGCTGGTGCGTAGCACGAACCTCATAGCCGATTTCTACGCTTCCTTCGGCGTCGGGTTCGCCTTTGTAGCCACAGGAGCCCACCAGAATATTGTCCGGCTTGTATACGATGAGGTGTACCCACCAGTCGCGCAACGGCGGGTGAGCCTTCCAGCGTAAGTAAGCTGGAGCAAAGGTGTCGCGGTACTGCGACCATTTTTTTGGCACATTGGCTCCGATGGCCTGGGACAGTACGCTGCCGCCCATTTTCATGGCGTCGAATAGGGTGTCGTCGCAGGGAAGCAAGCGTAGGCGAGGGGTTTCAATCATGGAGTTGTGTAAAATGTCAATTTTATTGTGCCTCTTTTGCGCCTACTTTTTTGGCCCAGCCCTCATAAATTGCCAGCATCTCTTTCATTTTTTCAGGCATGGAAGCGGCCAGGTCATGGGTTTCGGAGCGGTCTTTGGCCATGTTGTAAAGCTCCCATTGATCTTTAAGTTTGGACGATACCAGTTTCCAGTCTCCTTGCCGCACGGCCCGGCAGCCGAAATGCTCCCAGGCGATGAAGTTGTGCGGGTTCCGTATTTTGCCTGCAAAAATCGGCACTAAACTTTTACCCTCCATCGGCTTTACTTTACGGCCATCGAAAGTAGTCGGATGTGTCGCCCCGGCCACTTCCAGACAGGTGGGCATCAAATCCATAATATGTCCAACCTGATCGGTTTGGAAGGCTTTCTTAATCAATTTCGGATAATGCACGATCAACGGCGTGGCAATGCCACCTTCGTGGGTGAACTGCTTGTAAAGCCGAAACGGCGTGTTGCCGAGGTTGGCCCATTCCATACCGTAGGCGTCGTATGATCCTTCCTGGCCCGTCGGCGTCACGAGCGAACGTTCGTAGGCTTCGGGTTCCAGGTCGCGTTTGGCGCGGACCGTCAGGACTTCGGCGCAGGCGCCATTGTCGGAGAGGAACATAATTAGCGTATTGTCCAGTTGCCCGGCGGCTTTAAGTTTGTCCACAATGCGGCCGATGCCTTTGTCCATTCTTGTTATCATGCCCGCGTAGGCGGCCATTTTTAGGTCCCAATCTTCCTTGTTGGGCGCGTCTTCCCAGGCCGGAATGCGGTCGTCTCGGTCGGAGAGTACCGCACTTTTGGGAAGGAGTCCCATTTTCTGCTGCCGCGCGTAACGGTCCTTGCGCAGTTGATCCCAGCCTTTCAGGTACTTGCCCTGGTACTTCGCAATTTCCTCGTCGGGCGCGTGAATGGGCCAGTGCGGGGCGGTGTAGGCCACGTACATAAAAAACGGATCTTTTTTGGCGGCTTTGGTAGCGTCGTCGATGTACCGAACGGCGTAATCCGAAATGGCGTCGGTCATGTAAAAATTCTCAGGGATTTTGTAGGGCTGGTTGTCTTCCAGAATCAAACGACCAGGCAGTAGACGATAGTAGCTGTTAGCCCCGCTGATGAGGCCGAAGTACTTGTCGAAGCCCCGTTGCAGCGGCCAGTCGGGGCGTTCCTCGCCCACGTGCCACTTGCCCGACATGTAGGTGCGGTAACCCGCTGACTTCAAAACCTCGGCGACGGTGACCGTCTCGCGGCTTAGCCAGCCCTGGTAGGGAGTTTCGCCACTATGATCAGGCTTCGTCGTAACCATGCCGCCCATACCCGCCTGCTGCGGATAGACGCCCGTGAGCAGCGACGCCCGGCTCGGGCAGCAGCGGGCGGCGTTGTAAAACTGCGTGAATTTCACGCCTCCGGCGGCCAGTTTGTCCAGATTGGGCGTACTGATTTCGGAGCCGTAGCAGCCAATGTCGCTGTAGCCCATATCATCCACCATGATGAGGACGATGTTGGGTTTTTTGGCAAAGGTGCTGAGAGCAGAACCCAACAGCAGGACAATTATCAACAGTTTCATTTTCATATGCTAGATATTTTATTATCGGTAGAAAGCCACAAGAAGCGGTATTTCTACTTCCATAGCTATCTTGGTGAGGATTTGATACAAACCTCAGTCGGAATATTTGCCACAAAACCAAGGCAATAGATTCCCCAAAATAACCGAAATGGGTGAAAGTTATGAATTGGTATTCAATTTTAGTGTATTAATTTTTTACTCAAAAGACGACCACAAAACATTTACTAACATGAAAATCAAATCTCTGGCGATTGTCGCCCTACTCACCGCCCAAGTAGCACTTTTCACGTCCTGTGCGGGCGAACAGAAGAAAACGCCCAACTCCGAAATGAACGACGTCACCAAAACCGGAGGTGACGAAAGCAACGCGGCCATTGGCGTTGGTGCCGGCAATCAGGACGAAGTGGGCGGCTACCCAGCCAACCAGGCTAACCTGCATCCCGATTCGACGCGTCGCGACACGAACGACATCCGCCGCTAGGAGTAGAGACGCGTTTTATCGCGTCTAGCCGACGAATCTGCGTTGCTTAAAGGTTAAATCGGGGACAAAATTCCTGGCTTATAGCCTTGCGGGGCGCGCTAACGCACGCCTATACGCGATAAATCGCGTCTCTATTATTCGGGAAGGATAATTTTTTTAGCTTTGGGAATTCAAACCCAAAATCCACCCTTCCTGTGTCGCAAAAAGAAGATTTCGTCGCCGCCATCCAAAAATCTTACAACACCGACCTGCCCTCGATTCATTTGGGATCGGGCATACTGAACGGAGAAATCGTCACCGACGCCCGCGTGAACATCCCCCTACGGATGATGACCCGCCACGGCCTCATTGCCGGAGCAACGGGTTCGGGAAAGACGCGGACGTTGCAGGTCATCGCCGAGCAACTCTCCGACGCAGGTGTTCCTGTGTTCATGTCTGACATCAAGGGCGATCTGTCGGGTCTGGCGCAGCCGGGTACCACCAATGCCCGGCTGGAAGAACGCGCGGCAGCTCTGGGCATTCCGTTTGAACCCAAAGCTGTCCCCATCGAGCTGTATTCGCTTAGTGGCAAGCTTGGGGCGCAGATGCGGGCGACGATTCTGGAATTCGGTCCGGCACTTTTGTCCAAAATCCTTGACCTGAACGACACGCAGGAAGGGGTACTTTCTATTTTGTTCAAATACGCCGACGACAAAAAATTGCCGATGGTGGATTTAAATGATTTGAAAAAAGTACTCGCCTACCTCTCCGAAGGCCCGGGGGCCGAAGAAATCAAGGCCGACTACGGGCGTATCACCACTTCTACGGCGGGTACTATTTTACGCAAAATCGTGGCCCTCGAACAGCAGGGCGTCGAGAGTATTTTTGGCGAGAAATCATTCGACATCGACGACCTAATCGCCAAGGAAGACGGTCGCGGTATTATCAGTCTGCTGAATGTTTCGGACGTGCAGGATAAACCCGCACTGTTTTCGACATTCATGCTCAGTTTGCTGGCTGAGCTTTACGCCACATTGCCTGAGGCAGGCGACCTCGACAAGCCCAAGCTGGTTTTCTTCCTGGACGAGGCACACTTACTATTTAATGATGCTCCCAAGGCATTCATGGAGCAAATCGAGAAAGTCATCCGGCTGATTCGCTCCAAGGGCGTAGGGATATTCTTTTGTACTCAAATGGCCCAGGATATTCCCGACAGCGTGTTGTCGCAGCTTGGCAACCGGGTGCAGCACGTGCTGCGCGCCTTTACGCCCAAAGACGCCGAGGGTTTGAAGCAAACCGTGAAGACCTATCCGCGCTCGGATTTTTACCAAATAGATCTAATCCTGACTACGCTCGGCATCGGGCAGGCTCTCATTACGGTGCTGAACGAGAAGGGTATCCCCACCGAAGTCGCGGCTACGCACCTCGTGCCGCCCCGCTCGGTGATGGGGCCGCTCACCACGGCGGACTACGAAACTCACGTCCGTAGCTCCGACCTTTACAAAAAATATAAG
This sequence comes from Cytophagales bacterium, assembly GCA_038235275.1. Taxonomy (GTDB): domain Bacteria; phylum Bacteroidota; class Bacteroidia; order Cytophagales; family Spirosomataceae; genus Persicitalea. The sequence goes on from JBBSUC010000019.1 coordinate 57,096, forward strand.
GATCCCATCGATCCCGAAAGTGCGTACGAAATCCTGACGCGTCGCATGGAGGAAACGGCCCGCGCCGCCGAAAAAGTCGAAGCCGAAAAGGTGGCCGCCAAAGCTGCGCCACGACCCGCTGTTCCACGCGCCAGTACAAAACAGGAAAAAGGGATGTTCGAGGAAGCCATTTCGTCGCCCCTGGCCAAGCAGGTCGGACGCGAACTGGTGCGGGGCGTGTTCGGGATGCTGTTTGGCAAAAGCGTTAGTTCTAGTTCGCGGTCGCGGAAGAAAAGCGGCGGATTGTTTGGATTGTAGAACTTTCCGAAAGACTAGGCCCAATGGATTTGCCATCTGGCGCTTAAACTTTCGGGAATTTGATTTGGAGGAATTCTTACCTTTGACTTTCAAGAAAAAACCAAGCCGCGTGAAAGCCACCCCAACCACCCAGAGAAAAAACACTGCCTACTCCGTCACCGATATTGCCACAATTCTGGACTTACCCGAAGCGCAGGTGAAACAATGGCTGAAAGAGTACAAAAAAGGCCAATTGTCTGATGAACAGCCGGATGGTGGAACAAGCCTGACCGCCGATTTCCACACGCTAATCGAGTTTTATACTTTCTATCAACTGCGTTCGCAGGGAGTGTGGCCGTCGCGGATCAATAACGCCCACGAAATCCTGGCCGAAATGCTGCACACGCAGTACCCCTTCGCTACGGCCAGCATCCTGACCGACGGCAAAAATATTTTCTATCACGCCGAAGTCGGCGAACTCATCAAGGCTGACCAGACGCTGCAAATGACGATTCGTGAGGTGGTGGCACCCTTCTGCAAGCGCATCGAGTTTGGCGACGACTCGCTGGCTACCAAGCTCTACCCGCAGGGACGCGAGTCGGCCATCCAAATTGACCCTAGCCGCCAAGCGGGACGCCCCGTCGTGGGCGAAACCGAGGTACTGGCGCGCTCAGTCTTCGACCTTTTTCTGCAAGGCCATTCCATCACCGACCTAGCCCGGCGTTTCAATCTTTCGCCGAAGCAAGTGGAGGATGTCATCGCCTTCCACGAGAAACAGGCGGTTTGATTCCATAAAAACAGTAGAGGGTTGTCGACCTACTTCAATGCTACGCGCGAAGTGCGGCAGTAGATCAGATTGTACAGATGGCCCAAAATGAGTAGCCCGGAACCGACGTATCCCAGGATTCTGAACCCGTCATTATTATGTTCCAACAGCAGGGAGACGGAGAACAACGCAAGGGAACCCCACAGGAACATTCGTAGGGCAGGGGAACGATGATCACGCGTGGCGAAGAACACGGCCAGCCCATTGATCAGAATAAAAACAAAATCCAGCCCGCCACCCGCCGCGTGGTGGTCTATCGACAGCGAGGACCCCAACGCCAGCGCTGGGGTTATCAGGCAATGCACCAGACAAAGCACCGACCCGGCTACCCCGATGTAATCGGCTTTACCGTGCGTATGCGGCGTAGAAGTAGAAAGGGAAGTCTTGATTTTCATACTTAAGGGCATTGAACCGTACAAAAGTAACGGGAAACTTTATGGATTGCAACCTAGTTGCATAAAAAATGGTTCAAAATACGGGACTGACGGAAGTTTTGAAGACATCGTATCTTTGTCTCTGCACTTTTGTCATTTATTACCAAAAAATATGGAACAGTTCGTTAGTGATACCTTGAAAAGCTACCAGCTCCGTACGACCGCCTGTCGGGAGAACGTGTTGCAAACGTTCCAAAATCGAGAGACTGCCCTTTCCCACGGCGATTTGGAAGAAGCGCTGAAGGACCGGCACTTCGATCGGGTGACGATTTACCGAACGCTAAAAACCTTTCTGGAAAAAGGCATCATCCACAAAATACCCGACGACGAAGGGCTTCGCTACGCACTCTGTCGGGAACAGTGCGTCGAGGCCGACCACCACCACGACCACGTGCATTTTAAATGCAACGAGTGCGGCCAAACCAATTGCCTGGAAGACCTTCTTGTTCCCCCTATCAATTTACCCGAGGGCTACCAAGCCCAGGAGATAAATCTGCTCATTCAGGGACTTTGTGAGAAATGTTCATGAAAAAGGAGAAAGGGAGGAGGAAGAAAAGGATGGGATCACCAAGACAGACTGGCGTAAACAATCCTTTTTTCCTCTCCTCCCTTCCTTCTTCTATTTCACTTTCAAATTAAAATCCAAATTCACATCGTCACTGCCAGGGGCCGCTGTTCCGTCTTTGACGGGATTTCCATTGATGGGCGGTTGATGACGAAGCTGTACCTTGAGCTTTCCCGTTCCGGCGACGCCAGTTTTTGCCGTTCCGGTGAGTCCAACAGGAAAATTGCGCGCATCCATATCCCCATAAGTATAGGTCAACAAGGACGGTGGGCTGGTAGTGTATATAAAAAAGTGCTGGTCTGACTCCTTCCTGACCTCTTCTGTAGTGTTGACGGTCGGGGTTTTGCTTTCGTCCATCAATTCGATCGCCAGGGTATAAGTCGTATTTGATTTCAGCACGATGCTATCGAATTTTGATGGAGGATTGCCCCCGTCCCCGTCAACGTCGCGAAACGTAAAGGTCAGGGGAGCAGTTGTGCCGGACTCCGTAAACTTTAACTGTACGGTGGTAATCAACTCGTTCTCATCTGCGGGCGTAACTTTTTCGGCGTTTTTACATTGCGTGAGCGTAGCCACCAGGCCAAGCGCTAGAGCAGACACCCAAAATTTGTTCTTTTTCATCTTTCTCATATTTATTTAAGTAAACAATTATTAAACTGGTAAATTCTTAAAATAGGTACCGCGCCCGCAAGGATACATTGCGCCCCATATCGTCGGCGTAGTAACGAAAGCGGTTGAGGTAGTCGCGGTACACGGTATCGAAGGCATTTTCGACGGTAGCGGTCAGTTCCAAAGAGTTTTTCTTACCCATCGGGAACGTCCCGCTTGCTTGCGCGCTCCACAGCGAGTAGCCTGCGGGCGGCGGCGCATAGTCACTTTTGGGCGGCACGCGCTTCTGCTGCCCAACCAATCGGTTACTCACCGACAAGGACAATTTGCTCCACGCGCCCACTTCTTCCCAAGCGGCTTTCAGTTGATTCTCCCAGCGATTGGAAGGGATTGACACCAGGTAAGCGTCGTTCCGGACGTCGGTCACGCGCAGGTAGGTCAGTTTACTGGTGGCGCTGAGGTGACGGGTCAAATTGTAAGTAACGGTGGCGTCGATACCCCGGAAGGTGGCATCGGTTTGGGTGTATTTAAAGTAAGGAAAGGCACCGCGCACGGTCAGGATCGGCTTAGGTTGGGGTTTCAGATAAATGAAATCACGGATATAATTGTAGTAGCCGCCCACTTCCAGCGTCAACCGCTCGCCCTCATAACGTACGCTGCCGATGGTATTGAGTGCTTTTTCGGGCATTAGACTGGCGTCGCCGCGCTCAAAAGCCGCCGCGCCATGGTGGACGCCATCGCTGAATAATTCGCTCACGTTCGGGGCCCGCCAGGCCGAACCCACATTGGCCCGCACCGACCAGCGCTCACTCAGTTTTCGTCCTGCACCCAGGGTCCCCGAAGCATTATGAAAATCGAATTCATCCGTTGTCTTCTTTTGGCCTACGTAGCGGTAGGTCGTCAGGTGACGGTAGTCGTAGCGGAGACCTGCTTCCAACTCCCAGCCATTCTGGGCCAGTCGCTCGATGGCAAAAACACCCACGTTCCATTGGTCGAAATTGGGAATGAGCGGTCGGCCGTCCATCAGGTTGTATTGGTACAATGTGCTGAAGCCGATCTGCCCGGAAAATTTCCCCGCCAGCGGCTTGTGGTCCCAGATGATGTCGTTGGTCAGCGTGGTGAGCCGAAACGATATCTCGGCGTGGTTAAGCGCGGCCAAGGAATCGTTGCGCGGGGCGTGCAGGTCGTACTCGAAACGCTTGTCGAATTGCATGGCCGACACTAATTTCAAGCGGTTGCCGTCGGGAAATTGATAATGTACCTCGCCTTTGAGCAGATTATGCTTGACCAATTGGTAGGGCCGACCGAGGTGGTAGGAAAAATCGGCCTTAATGAGTGGCTCGCCGCTGTTGATGACGTTAAGCAAGTCCGTGACGCTGCCGATGTGCGAGCCGGAGAAAATACCTATTTTGGTATTGAACTGGCTGAAATACACTTCCGCCCCAAAGCCACCCTTGCGGTAGCCCGCCGCCAGCGAAAAATTTTTCTCGGAAATGCCCGTGTTGTCAAGATAATAGTTGGGGGTGCGAATGTTGCCACCACGCTTGAGCGTCCCCTGCGCCCGCCAGCCGAAACCATTCAGTCCTTTGATTCCACCCTGCAACGTGGCCGAGGCAGCACCTTGCCGCCCGTTGGAAAAGCCCGCCAGGTTCACCTCACCGCTGAGCGGCTTGTCGATGGGCAGTTCCTCCGGCTCGACCAAAATCACCCCGCCAATGGCGTCGGAGCCGTAACGGACACCCGCCGCGCCCGTCACCACCGACAATCGGGTAGCCACGAAGGGGTCGATCTCGGGCGCGTGTTCCGATCCCCACTGCTGGCCTTCCTGCCGCACACCGTTGTTCATGATGAGAACCCGGTTGCTGTGCAATCCGTGTATAATAGGCTTGGCGATCGAAGAACCCGTTTGCAGCATGGTGACGCCCGTGATACCTTGCAGGCTTTCCCCCAGCGACTGGCCGCGCGTTTTAGCCAAATCGCTGCCGGTTAGGGTCGTAAGAGGCTGCGTGGTGGGGGCGTCGGTGCGGTGGGCGGTGATTTCGACATCCTTCAAGTGAATTTCCGCTTCGGACAGCCGGAAATTTTCTTCGTGACCTGCCACCAGATCCACTGTGTCGCGGCTGGCCTGGTACCCGATGATGCGGCACTCTATTTCGTATTTGCCGGGACAAAGCCTCTTGAACTCGTAGCGTCCGTCGGCATCGGTGAACACGCCCTGGTTGGATTTCAGCAGAACCAGCGTCGCACCCACGATGGGTTGCCCACTGTGGTCATCACGCACGACGCCTTTGATAAAGCACTGGCATTCCGTACCCTGTCCCAAAACACTTAGAGGTAATACCAAAGCGATACCTGCTACAAACCATACGATTTGGGTCAATCCACGCATATTGTATCTTTTTTAAAGAGGGCCAATGTATATGCCACAACGTTGCAAATATACCCCGCTATTCATCAAAGCTTCCTTTTATTTGAAAATACATTTTAGAATACCAGTCTTTCTTCTTTTTCTCCTTTTCCGAGTCGGCCATGAGAAAGTAAATCAAGAATCGGTAAAAACCAGGCGGACATCTACCAGACGTTCTACTTTTTCCGCCCGTCCACCATCACCTGATGCTCCTTTTTCATGTTCTCATGCTCTTTTAGCACCTGGTCGTGTTCCTGCTTCATCTGATCATACTCCGTCTGCATAACCTTCTCCTCTGCGTCCAGGTCCTTTTCCGACATTTCCTTGTTGGCGGCTTCGCTTAAAAAAGCTTCATCCTTTTTAATGATGGCCGCGTGGTCGTCCATAATGGCCTGATGCTTTTCCATCATCTTACTGTGTTCGTCGCGGATAGCCAAGAACAGCGTGTCCTCTTTTCCGGTAAAAACATTTTGGTGCTCCTGCACCCATTGCTCGTGTTCCTTGTCGATGCTATCGTGCCGAACTTCCATATCCTGGTGCATCGCTTTCATCTTATCGAAGTTTTCCCGGAGGGAAGTCAGTTTCTGGTCGCCGCCCGACGAGCAGGCCATAAAGGCAATGAGGGAAAACAAACCTATGGTCAATCTTAACATAGTAGTATTGGTTTTGGGAGAAAAAAAGTGAAACCGGGCCTTCATTCATTATATACAATAAAGTGCTTATGAAACAATGTTGCAAGTATAATAAAAACTCTTAAATTTGCAACATTGTTGCATAAAATATTTTCTAATGCTCCCCATGATTAATTTTCGTCGCATTCAGATTTCGAAAAACAATTTTATGTCAACGATCTAGGAGGAGACTTGGATCGTAGGTCCGGTATAATCAATTGTTGTAAAATTGATTGGATCGAACAAGATCTTTTGTAGTATTGCGGAAATGAATCCCAAATCTCTCATAGCGCTACTGGTGCTGGCCAATTATATCTTTCTGGCCGGGATGGGCTGTATTAGCCGCCCGGATCAGGATCCGTTCTTGGTGCTAATCCAGACCAAGGCGGATGCGAGCCAACACTACGAATCGAGCCGCTATCTCAGAACAAGCGCTCTGGAAGCTTTTATGGCCGAAGCCTTGGCTACCAACTACAAAAAAGCTTCGGACGACCACAGTCCGCACATTATTTCCGTAATCACTGGCGTGGATACACATTTCCTGCCTGATTCTGAGGATCCTGCTTATGCGGATTCTTTTCTTGAAAAATCCTCCTCTTTCAGTAGCCACGAAGCCGGACGCATCAGAACGATGGCCTTCGCTATCGACGCTCCGCCTAAGCTCGTCTGAACGGGCTGGGTTGTTCTCCACGATCAACCCGCATTTTTCATTTGCTTTTTCTTGCTGATTGTCGGTACGGGTCACTTTGTCCGTAAGGATAAATGATCGGAAGAGTTCTTTTTTCGAGATCTTCCCGCACATCTGAATCTTTTTATTCAGGAAAAAGAAGAATGGAACTACGTAGCGCGGCACTACCGCGCGCTTCGTTTACTCCTCCCCGTTCCATCCGGTTAAGCTAGCCCCCTTCGAGAGACAGCAATTTGCCTCCACAATCGGCAAGATGCTTTCTTGCAAGACACCCGATGAGCGTGTTCTGTCAAAGGCTGCTTCCATAAGCTACCCTTCCCGCTAAGTTTTTAATTAGTCATTATCCTTCCAAAATCTATTTATCCAGAGCTATGCTAAAGGCTGTACAACTACGCAAAGAATACCCCGGTAACGTCGCGCTGGCCGGGTTGAATTTACATATTAAGGCGGGCGAGGTGTTCTGTCTGCTAGGCGCCAACGGCGCGGGCAAGACTACTACCATTAACCTGTTTATGGGCTTTATCGAACCCACATCAGGACAGGCTTTGGTCAATGAGCTGGAAGTAGCCACGCATGCCCAGCAAACCAAGCAGTTCATCGCCTACATTCCCGAAAACGTGATGCTGTATCCCGGTCTGACGGGGCTACAGAACCTGGCGTACTTCTCCGGCTTGTCGCAGAAAACGTATTCCGATCCTGAGCTGCGGGAATTTCTAATACGGGCCGGATTGCAGTCGGATGCTTTTACCAAAAAAATCGCTGGTTATTCCAAAGGGATGCGGCAGAAGGTGGGGATCGCCATCGCACTGGCCAAGCAGGCCAAGGCTCTCTTTCTTGACGAACCCACTTCCGGTTTGGATCCGCTGGCCAGCAACGAATTTTCGGCCATCCTACGTAGTTTGGCGCAGGATGGCGTGGCGATCCTCATGGCGACGCACGACCTGTTTCGGGCCAAGGAAGTAGGTGACCGAATAGGCATCATGCGGGGCGGCGAACTGTTACGGGTGATGAACGCGGGTGAAATCACGCACACAGAACTGGAAGCTATTTATCTGCAGACAGTTCAAGATCAAGTAGTTTCCTAGCCCTCAAATGTCGATGAAATCATTTTATCTTTTCTTGCTCTTCTTCACACTTTCCATCCCAGCGGCTCTTGCCCAGCTCCGGGGCCGGGTTACGGACACCCAAACGGGCGAGCCGATTGGCCGGGCCAGCGTCGAGGTAGGTAAGCAACGCGCTATCGCCGATGAGGAAGGCTATTACGGGCTGTCGAACCTGGCACCCGGCAAGTACCCGGTCGTCGTCCGCTGCGTAGGCTATCAGCCATTCACGTCCGAGTTGATAATCAAATCTGGGAAGACCCAAACGCAGGGATTTAGTCTGCAAACCCAAGTCGTCGAACTCGGACAGTTGGCCGTGCAGGGTACCGAGGCCCGCCAAACGAAAGAGATCGAAACCCTGCGCAAAAGCGCGTTGTCGGTGACGGTGATCGATGCCCGCGCGTTTGCCAATCGGTCGGTCACGATGAGCGAAGTGCTGAATCAGCAGGCGGGCATGCGCATCCGGCAGACGGGCGGTTTGGGGGGAGATACCCAGATTTCGCTGCGGGGCATGGAAGGGAAACGGGTGCAACTGTACATCGACGACAACCCGGTGTACGCGCCCGACGGCAGTCTGGGCCTGAACGATATTCCGATCAGCAATTTCAGCCGCATCGAAGTGTACAAGGGCTTCGTGCCCGCTTACCTCGGTGCCGACGGCTTGGGCGGAGCCATCAATTCGGTGAGTCGGGAACGCTACCAGGAACAGCTTGAACTATCCGCGACGCGCAGCAGCTACAACGGCAACAACGTCACGGGCTACTACAAAAAGAACCTGCTGAATGCGGGTATCGCTTTTTCCGTCGGGGCAACGGCCACCTACGCGCAGAACGACTACGTGATGAAAAGCCGGGGCGAGCTGCAGCCCGGACTATCGATTGTCCGAGATCACGACCGCTACAAGAACTTCATCGGCACGGCGGGCGTGGAATTCACCCGGGCGTGGTTCGACGATTTCAGTATAAACCTGACGCACTACGAAAATGAGAAGCAGATTCAGGGTGTAGCGACCAACATCCGCCACGCCTTCACCACCAGCAACGTGTGGGCGGAGGTACTGAATTTGAAAAAGACGGATTTTTTTAAGAAGGGACTGGATTTTCGTTTTTCTCTGATCGGCTCGCATTCCCAGGCCCGATTCATAGACACCGCCAGTTATCGGGTCGATTTTTACGGCCAGCGGGTGGAGGTGATGGGAGAAGTGCAGCCCTACCGCAAGAATGCGACCAACCTCCAGGACGATTACCGGGCGCGCACCAACTTCCAGTATCAGCTTACCGAAAAAACGTCACTGAATTTTAATAACGTCACCCGAATCGCCAAACTGGACCCCAACGATCCAGTACTGAATGCGCTGGCGGGCCGCAATGTCAGCCACTTTCCGGGCGAAATCCGTAGTACAGTTTTCGGGCTCACGTACGAAGCCAACTGGCTGAACGAAAGACTGCAAGGTTTGCTGATCGGGAAGTACTACGACTTTTACTCGTCTTCCCGGATCGCCACATATAAGTTCAGCTCGGAAATAAATAGCCTTCCCGATTTAATAACCAATCAGTTGTCAAAAACGGGTTATGGCACGGCTTTGCGCTACAAAATTACGCCGGACTTGTTGGTACGGGCCTCCTTCGAGCGGGCCTTTCGCATGCCGCAACCTTCGGAGCTTTTTGGAAACGGCCTGACTATCGCGGCCAACAGTCGACTACGACCCGAACAGGCCGCTAACCTGAACCTGAGCGCCCAACTCGATAAGACCTTTGCGCGCAATCGTCGTTTGCAGGTCGAACTCAGCGGATTTGCCAGCAACCTGACCGACTATATTCAGCTTGGACCCGGTCCGTCATTCGTAATCAGCAGTTATGTCAACTACCCGAAGGCATCTTTGCGAGGCGCTGAACTCGAAATAAAGGCCGACGTGAGTCAGCACCTTTTTGCCTCGTTCAACACCACCTATCAGTTACTACGAGATGAGTCGGAATTCATTTTAGGGTCAACCGTTCCCAACTTCAGCAAAGGGCTGCGCATTCCCAATATCCCTTTTTTCTTTACCAATTTCAGCGCCGAATTTCATAAGGCCAATCTCTTTGGCGGAACGGGCATGAACACCCGCCTGATCTACGAAAACGCCTACACGGGCCGCTTTACCTACGATTTCGAAATCCCCAAAACGTTCACCACCTACGCCATTCCAGCCTACATGGCGCACACGGTTTCGGTCGAGCAGAGCTTTCAAAACGGCAAGTACTCGCTGGGAGTGGAAGCGTATAACCTGACCGATGCCTTAATTATCAACAATCTAAACAACCCCCTGCCGGGCCGGGTCTGGCGGGTTAAGTTCAGGTACTTCTGGAAAAAAGCTTTTGACAATCAATCGTAAATCAATTTTTCAATTTAACCACCCAATTCCATGTTCAAAAAAAGCATTACTTCAATGGCCGCCGTTGCGCTGACCGCCGCCCTGTTTTCCTGCACCAAGGACAATACGACAACGCCCATCGATCAGGGTAGCCTGGGCGATTTTGCAATAATGACCGTTCCTGTGGCTGATAGGTCGGCATTTATAGGAACACTCAAGGACCTGACCGTCGGCAATTACGCCAATGAAAACGCTTACCAGATTGCGACCCGCTCCTTTGCCTTTACGTACAAAGATTATGTCTTTTGTACTCCGCGCAGCAGAAGTGACGTGTTCAAACGTTTCAAACGCACCACCGCCGGGCTGGTTCCCGACGGAGAAGTCACGCTGCCTTCGGGAGCCAACTCCAGCAATATAGTCTTTGTGGATGATACTAAAGCGTACCTTAATTACACCGGGCTGGGCAAGATACAGGTGTTCAACCCCACCGCCTTCACACTGACCAAAGTGATCGACCTGACCGGACCTAAATACTCCGTGGGCGACAATAACCCCGATCCTGTCAACATGCATCTCCGCAAGGGAAAATTGTATGTATCCCTTGAACAGTTCAAAGTAGACGAGATATCCAATGACGGGGCCTACGTGGCCATCGTGGATGTAGCCACGGACATGGTTGACAAGATGATCGTCGATAAAAGAGCTACTACGACGGGAGGTCATCCTGGTTACTTTGGGAGTATGTTTACCGATGAAAAGGGCGATTTATACATCAATTGCATAGCGAGTTTAGGACAGGTACCGGGCCAGCACCTGGGAATGCTGCGTATCAAAGCGGGCGAAACGGAATTTGACCCAACCTACTTCTTCGACTTCACCAACCTTAAAATCGACGGTGTGGTAGGCGACGGTCTAAACTATATATACACCATGATCTATGCTGGCAACGGGGTAGCTTATGGACGCGGTGAGAACCCGGCTTTGTTCAGCTCAGTACCCGACTACATCAACGACCGTAATCTTGAAGCCCTGAAAATCGACGTGTATAACCAGAAGTTGACCAAAGTCAGTGGTATTCCTAATTCAACCGGTTATGCTTCGGATTTGTGCGTCTACAAAGGTAAAGTGGTGTTCTGTACTTCGTCCAAAGACGCCAACGGTCTTTACACGCTGGATATAGCTTCCGGCGAAGCCAGCAAGGGACCCGTCGTGACTGTCCAGAACTTCCCTTGGGGGATTCGCACATTTAATAATTAATCCGTGCTTCCCCTCCTGTCGGTCCAAAGTCGGCAGGAGGGTTTTTTCATCTTTTTACTCCCGCTCCTATGCTGAGAAATATAATTTCCAAAGAATACACCGAATTGCTGGCCGAGGATCGCCTGCGATGGTCGGCCGTGGCGGTGTACCTACTGTTTGCAGTGGCCCTGTTTACGGGCTACGATTACTACGCCAAAACGCACCGACAGCATCAGGAAGCACAGGATGCTTCCTACCGGCAATGGCTGGATCAGGGAGAAAAAAAACCCCACTCAGCCGCCCATTACGGTTTTTATGCCTATAAGCCCGTGCCGCTTTTGTCCGTCATCGATAAGGGCATGGACGACTACCTGGGAAACGCCGTGTGGCTGGAAGCGCACAAGCAGAATGATGTCCGCCACCGGGCCGCCGTGGATTCACCCGATCTGTCGCGCTTTGGTAGCCTCACAGTGGGGTTCATCTGGCAGTACATCCTGCCGCTCGTCATCATTTTGCTGACTTTCGACAGTATCAGTAAAGAACGTGAATCCGGCACGCTTAGGATGCTTTTGTCCACCAGAGTTTCCGGCCGTCAGTTGGTACTGGGCAAAGCGCTGGCCATCGCCAAGGCCGTTTTTCTGCTTTTGTTTTTGCCCACTTTTCTTTTGAGCGCCACCGTGATGTGGCTGGCGGGCGGGAATGATGCTTTCGCGGTTAACTTGCCCAATTTGGGTTTTATGGCCGTCTTCTACTTACTTTTCCTGGCGATCTTTTTAGCACTCGGCGTAACGGTTTCCATGCAGGTCCGGCAATCGGGCCTGGCTTTGGTATTGCTGCTGGGCATCTGGACTTTCGGCGCTTTTTTCGTTCCCCGCATGAGTGGTGGTTTCGCGCGCTCGCTGTACCAGACACCCTCCGCCTTTGTTTTTACGGAGCAGGTTTCCTTTGAAAAAGGCCAGGGGGTTAATGGTCACGATCCGGCCGACAAAGCCAACGAAGAGCTTAAAGTTCGCACGCTCAAAGAATACGGGGTCGATAGTTTGTCGCAACTACCAGTGAATTTCGCCGCCATTTTGCTACAGGCGGGAGAGAATAAAGACTGGAAAATATTCGATAAGCACTACGGTTCTCTGTTCCAGACTTTTCGAGCCCAGGACCGCTTGATGGATGCTTTGGATGTGCTCTCCCCTATCCTGACCATGCGCAACATTTCGCGGGCTTTGGCCGGTACCGATCTTGACAAGCATCTTGATTTCGCTAACCACGCCGAGCAATCGCGCCGCTCAATGCAGAAGACCATTAACGATCATTTCCGGGAGCATGGGGTTGGAGACAACCCCGAAGCCAACGACTTTAAAGCGGACCAGGAACTCTGGAATGAGATTCCTTCCTTCCGCTACACCATGCCCGCTGTCGGCGAGATGCTGCGAAATCAAGCTATGAACATTCTGATTCTACTGGCCTGGTTGGCTGGTGTCTCAATCTTTATGTGGCAAAAATCCCTTAACCTTAAACCCTGAACTGCTTATGTTTACGCACATCACCCGCTACGACTGGCTGCTGCTCAAATCCAACAGGACGCTGCTATTCAGTTTTCTTTTATTGCTATTTTTTGTCGGATTCGCGCTCTGGAACGGGGCCGCCCATGTCCGTTTTCAGGAGCAGACCGCGCAGGCTATTCAGGAAACCGAAGCTGCCAATTATGGTAAGATTTTCCAGGACGTAAAAGAAATTGAACAGGGCAAAACCTACGCAGGAGTGTACTGGCTTGACCCGACTACGCCTTTTGCCATCGGTTATAGCAAAGGCAGCCGCTACCCGGTTTTGCCCAACGCTCCACTGTCACTTATCTCTTTTGGGCAGAGTGACCTGATGCCCTACTACCATCAAGTTACGATGAACAAAAAACAAGCCCTGTATCACGGCGAGGAAATTGAAAATCCATCAATTCTCTACAACGGAAATTTTGACTTGGGCTTCGTGATCATCTTTTTGTTGCCATTGCTGATTATGGCGTTGACTTACAACATCGTGTCTTCGGAAAAAGAACAGGGCACCCTCGCCTTACTGTTGTCGGCTGACACGGATTTCCGCCGGATTATTCTGGATAAATACATCTTCCGCTTTTTGCTGTTCAACGCGACATTTGTTATTGTGATAGCACTCGGACTGCTCATTGCGAGGGTCAATCTGGCTCAGACGGCGGGGAGTTTGCTGTACCTCTTTCTGGTAACGCTGCTGTACACTGCTTTCTGGTTCGGGCTATCGTTTTTGGTGAATAGCTACGGTAAAAACTCGGGCTACAACGCGGCCATTCTGGTAGGTTCTTGGCTGGTTTTCGCCCTGCTGATTCCGGCTTTGCTCAATGTATCGGCCACTGCCCTCCACCCGCTTCCTTCAAGGATGCTACAGATCACCAAGAGTAGGGATGTGTCGGATGAGGTGACCAAAGCGGGCAGTAAGAAGCTGGATCAGTACTATAATGACCATCCCGAACTCGTCCCCAAAGGCAAAAAAGTGGATTATAACGACTTTGCCCTGACCTACCTGCAAACCCAAATGGAAGTCGATAAGGCCATCAAGCCCATCGAAGCCGGGTTCACGGCGCAGCGGGAAAAGCAGCAGCAGTTCATTAGCTACTACCGATTTTTCTCCCCGGCCATTTTCACCCAGCAGGCCTTAAACGCTGTGGCTGGTACTGGCCAAGACCGCTACTCGGAGTTTGAACGGCAAGTGGATTCTTTTTACGCCGATTTTCAGGAATATTTCCGGCAGAAAGTGTTTCGGCAGGAGAAGATGACGAGTACGGATTTTGCCCAAATTCCGTCTTTTAAGTACCAGGCCCCGGAATCGGATCTGTTCAGTTTACCCAATGTGCTGAACCTGCTCGTCCTCGCAGTTTTTTCCTGTCTTTTTGTTTTTCTGGGTTTGAATCAGGCTAAGCGCATCAGTCTGGCGTTGGCTTAAAAATCAACCTGATACGTTCTTCAATCTAATTCTCATTGTCCCCCATACGAAAGCAACCGGAGCTACTCTGGTTGCTTTTTTCATATCACCAAAATGCTATTTAGGTTGACAGAGAAGATCGTTTAGCATAAGCTGACCTACTTGCTGCTATCTTCAAATCTTAAACTGCAGCGTCAAGTAAAAATTTCGCTTGTCGGCGGGCAGAATGCCGGGGCCGGGGTAGCCGTCGGCGCGGCGGGTGAAGTACTTAGCGTTAGCCAGGTTGTTTATGCCCGTTGCGATTAAGAATTGCCGCCAGTTATAGCTCAAACTCAAATCCATGACCGAAAAAGTCGGGATCGCGCCATCCACGGCGGTGGGCGTTTGTTCGGTGTTGGTGGCGTCGGAGTACTGTTTCGTTTGGAAGGCGAATTGGTACGTCAGATTAAATCGCGGACTGCCCGCGCTCAGCCCGGTACGCAGCAGCACGGGCGGCACATTTTCTACCAGTTTGTTGGCAATAGCCGTGTTTTTGGTATTCACGTAGCGGGCATCGATTAGCGACAGGCTCGTGTACAGATTCAGCTTGTACTTCGATTTTCCGTGCGTGAGGGCATTCACAATGTCGCCGTCCAACAACAATTCCAGACCCAGGTTGCGGCTATCCGACACGTTGGTGCGCAGGCGATAGGTCATGTAGCTGCTGTCGGTCGTGAAAATGGAGCCGATGCGGTCGTTGTATTTCAGGTAAAAAAGGCTCACATCGGCGTAAAGCCAGTTTTTGAATGTTCCCCGCAGACCCAGATCCACATTAAATCCTGTTTCATCTTTCAAGCCGGGATCGACGCGGGCGTTGGTGTTGATAACCCGGATGTCGTTGAAGTTGATGGAGCGGTAGTTTTGGGAAATATTGGCGTAAAACTCGCCCCCCTTCTTGAATTTCCAACTCGTGCCGATGCCCAGCAAAAAGAAGGAACGTGGATTAGTACGGGTTTCAAGGATTTTTTCGTTCGGGATGAACTTGTTTTGCTTGAAATAGTAGCCTTCAGCTTTGGTATTGATGTACTCGAAGCGCGCCCCCGGCGTGACGCTCCAATTCTTGCCCAAACGAAAAATATTCTCGGCAAAAAATGCCAGGTTATTCCCCGGAAAGCGGAAACTGGATTTATTGGGTTCAGCGTCCAGAAACTCGAAATCCGGCCCGTCGCCGTTGTTGCCGTCACCTTGCTTGCGCACGGTCAAACCCTTGTAAAGCCGACTGCCAATCAGGAAGGTATTGTCTGATGAGCCGAGCAGTTTATATTGGTGAATAAACCGCAATTCGCTGCCAAAATTATGGTAGCGGTCGGCCATGTAGTCGCGGTTGACGCCGAAATCGGGCCGGTTGATGTAGGTGAGCGCCCCGATGGCTTCCCGCCCTCCTTCGAGCATATAATTCCGCCAGTTAATTTTGGTGCCTTCTTTTATAAGGTAGTCGAATTTGAGGCTCAGCAGGTTCCAGTCCACCCTGAACCAGTTTCTGGCCCGCACCGACACCGATGCATCCTCTGCGAATTGCGCGTCGGTGAGACCGCCGGGCTGCTGCGCCAGGTAGCCCATGCGGGTGTACTCACCCGTCACTTTGAACTTTGGGTTGAAGTCGTAGGCCAAATGCACGTAAGCATTCTGCTGGGTGTACTGGCTGTTGGGTCGCCAGCTATCGCCGCGTTTGTACTGAAAAAAAGTGTAATAATTGAGCTTGCCGTCGGCCATCGTCCCGCCTAAACTGTTGAAGGAATTGAAGAAACCGAACGAGCCGCCCGTCTGCCGCGTGGTAAATTCGATCGGCTTGGTACGCGGGCCCTGGCGCATGATAAAGTTGACCAGTCCACCAAACTGCGGACCATACTGCAAACTGGCCGCGCCGCGAATGATTTCGATCTTATCGAGCGCCTCCGCCGAAGGCGTGTAGTAGCTTTCGGGGTAACCCAGCGCGTCGGCGCTGATGTCGTAGCCATTTTGTCGGATGTTAAAATTGGAGGAACGGTTGGGACTTAGCCCCCGCCCGCCGATGCCCAGTTGTAGCCCACCCCGGTCGTATTCCCAGATATTGAGACCGGGAACGCGGGCGTAGATTTGGCGGGTGTTGTTGGTCGCCAGGTTGGCGTTCAGGTTGCGGACGTTGATAAGTTCTGTCTTTTTGCTGGCGTAAATCGCCGTACCCGAAACGTCGTTCAGCTTGCCGGAAATGGTTTCGGTATTTTGGCCAAAAACCACCACTTCCTTAGTCAGCACATTGACCGCTTCTTCAAGTTGAATATCCAGTCGCAAACCCACTTCGTTAATATTCAGCGTATCGGTGTATTTTTTGTAGCCCAGCAAAGTCACATCCAGCACGTATCGTCCCGGCGTAATTTTCCCAAAGCGAAAAAAACCGTTGTCGTTACTGATTTCTACCCCGCCGCCGGGCGATAGCCGCACAATGGCACCGGGAATGACTTCGTTGCCTTCCCGAACGGTACCTTCCATGGAAGTTAGTTTTTGACTAAATGTCAGCGAAGTCAGCGAACAAAAGAAACTTAAAAGAAGAATTTTCCGAGTCATGGTATTTTATTTTCGTAGGGTGAAACCCAGTCGTAAGGCCGCCAGCTTAGTTTTTTGGCCGCCAGATCGGCCGTCGGATCGATAAACAGTTGCGAAGGCAGGCCGTTGAGCGTCACGTACACCTCGGCGTATACCTTAGGCTCTGCTACGCCTTTGGCCTTAAATAATTTGGCTAAATAATGCGCGTATTGAAGGATCAAATCGGGCTGGGTACTCATCATTTTTTCCTGCAAAAGATTCAGGTGCTGTTTGTTATCCACCACGTAGGATTTTTGCCCAGTCCGGTCTTTCACCGTGAAGTAGGCGGCTCCGGCTTTTTCCATGAGCATCACCCGCCACGAAAAACGGTAGCCTTGCTCGGTCCAAAATAGTTTTCCGGGGTACAAAACGAAGCGCAGCGGGAAAAGAAGCTGGAAGGCCAGGTACAAAGCGGCGAAATAGACGACCGCTTTTTGGTATTTAAATTCGTAAGCTTTCTCAGTCAGATAGTTTTTGCCAAAGCGCAGAAAGGACAACAGCCGGGTATGAAATTCTCCCGAAAAAAAGATTAAGCTACTCAAAATCATCACGTAAGGAAACATCCCGATGGCTGGGAAAAACAGGGCTGTTGCACCGTGAAAAATCAGGACGAAGAGGTAAGCGACGGGTCGGGTTTTATGGTTTAGTAAAAAAAAGACGATGAATAAATCGTAACCCGCGCCGAACCAGGAAAATAGGTAGGCGACCCATTCTTCGTACATCAGCGGTCCAACAAATGGCAAGTGGCTCTTTGCGGGGAGCCAGGTTTTCATTGGCTCGGCCCGTAGCAGCCAATCGGCATTGAGCTTGGCGAAACCGGCAAAAATGTACACGACGGCCATCTGAAACCGCAGGATTCCGATCGTCCAGCGGGGCGTTTGGCTACGGCGCTGCACCAGACCAAAACGGGCATCGAGCGCACAGTCGCGATTCGCGGGCAGCCAAACCAGCAGGAACGCGACCAGACTGATAAAATAGTAGTGGTTGAGGTAGGTCGTAACGTCGATCAGTTCCACGTAGGTGAAACCCAAGAAAAAGACGACGATCGCCACGCGATAAAAAAGCCCCAAAGCGACGAGCAGCGCGGCTACGATGAGCGTGCCAAAGAGCACGTACATCCCGGTCTGTCTCAGCGGCTGTACCCACCCGAAACCCCAGTAAGTAAAATGAAAGGCAGGCGTTACGTAACTACTTTCGATCCAGCCTCTTGCCCAAAACCGCAGCAAACTCCCGAACATGAGCAACCCGAAGGTTATCCGAAACGTCGCCAACGGCGCGAGGGAAACCGGACGGTTCATGTCCGGTCCCTTAATCGCCATCGTTGTCCTGGTAGGTGATTTGGACGGAGGTGGCCGAGGCGATGTCCGTTTTGATCAGCGTCAGGAGTTTTTGCACCTGTCGGTAGGCTTCGTCCACCTGGGTGGGATTTTTGGAAAAAGACGTGGACATGGGCTGCGGAATGGCGTCGATGGCTTTGATCGCGACATCGAACTGCGTCAGTACTTGCTGGGCGAGGGCTTCTTTTTTCAACAAAACCAAATAGTCCGCAATGCCGTCGCCTGAACCCCCCGTGAAGTAGTTTTTCAGGCTGGTCAGATTGGCGACCGCCAACTCCTTGGTCAATCCCGAGTAGTAACCTTCGGATTTATCGGCAAAGACGATGCCGTTGGACAGTTTGCCAAAGGGCCAGCCGATGCGCGGCCCTTTCATCCGGTCCGCTTCGTAGGCAAACTGGTTGACGAGAAAAGCAATCGAACTCCCGACGTCGGTTTTCAACGAATTGACAAAGGTCGTTTTGTACGCACCATTCCACTGGCCAAGCGTGTTGGCGGTCAGCGATTTCATCCTGGCCAGCACGTCTCCGACGTATTTTTTACGGGCCACCGCCTGCGTACCCGAAAACTTCTCGACGGCATCGGGCGCAAAGAGCAGGTAGTCTAAAGCCGGAAAACCCTGAATACTGTCGTTAACGACGGGTAGTTCAAAATTATAATTTCCCGCCGTAATCGCTTGCTCGATTTTGGTTGGCGCGGCGGGAAAAGTATTGAGGTAGTTGTTGTACAATAAGGCAGAAGCCGGGCCAAAGTAGGCGGCAGCAGTGGATTGATAACTCAGGTAAGCCGCTTTGTAAGCGGGCCGCGCCGCTTCCAGAGTAGCGGACGAAGGTTTATCCAAAAAACCATTGAGCTGCGTTTCCAGCGTCGCCAAATTCGTGTTCAATTCGCTGTAGCCCGGAATAATGATCCGATCCGCGTAATTGGTCAGCATGGCGGTTTTGAAGGCATCATTGCTACTGGCTGGGGGATCGGTGGGGTCGGTCTTTTTTGTGCAGGAATAGAACACGGCGCTTGCCAGCACAAAAAGTACAAGGTGGTTGGAACGGAAGCGGGTCATCTTTAAATATTTGGGATAAGAAACTTATTACAAATGACTTAGCAAGTTCTGGGAGCCGGAATTTTGCTAAGCCATTCGAGAAAAAACAATCGAAAATTACGGTTGAAGCTTGCCGTATGCCTCGGTCAGAATAGCCTGGGCCTCCTTCAACTTCGTGTTGTTGGCGTCTTCGGCCAAGGTGTAGTAACTGGTATTCATGATGTCCACCAACTTCTGGTATTTCGCAGCGGTCAGTTTGCTATTGGCCGGGCGGTATTTCAAGGCGGTCACGAAGCCCGCGCCTTCGGAAAGCCCGTGGAATTTGGAATCCAGCGTCGTGGTGGATTGGGGGGCAGTCACGTAATAATAGGCCGATGCCGCCAAGGTTTTTTCCAAATATTCCTCAATCGTGGCGATGGCTTTGTCGCGGGCTGTATAGTCCTTGGCCGCGATGGCCGCCCGTCCGGTGCGGAAAGCTTCGTAGGTTCGGCCTCCGGCCTGGATATAGCTGGCCCGCTCGGTAAAGTAGCCGCCTATAGCCAGAGGACGATCCGCTTTTACTGGTTGAGAACGATAATCATAGGCCGTGTCGTAGTCCATTGGAATGCCCACGTAGCCAAAGGCCAAATCCCAGTTGTGTTCCATTTCGGTGGCTTTGCCGTCGGTAGCCGTGCTGTTGTTATCGGTGGGAATCTTGTCGAGAATGGCGTTCACGTTGTTCAGGATCAGCCCACCCATCAAGCCTTTGGCTACTACCTGATTGAATTCCAGGCCTTTGGCGCTCAGCAGACGGTTGCCAATTTTGCCCGGAATTCCCTTGGAACCCGCTTGCTGGTTGAACTTGCTGACGGCGACCACCGAGTCGGCGAGGGCTTTGAAAGCCGCGGCGTCGGCCACTTTGCCGACTAGGTTGTAGTTCAACCCGTTCAAGTCATTGGCGGCATAGGGAACATTGCTCGCCAGTTCGTTCGTGAAGGCACTATTCGTGTTGTTCCACAGATAATTGATCGTATCGGCGCTAAGGACGCGGGAACTTCCTTTGCCCAAATACGTCTGAAAGCCCTGCCACATGCTGATGCGGGACGCAGATTCTTTATAATCCGCGTTGGCGAAATTATAGGTAGCAGGAACAGTGTACTCTTTGGGAGCGTCGGGATCGACAGTGGTGTTGTCCGTGCAAGAGAATAGCAGGGCGGCGAGTGCCAGAGAAAGGAGACTGGTAGATTTCATCAGATTTTACAGTTTGAATTAAATTTGAACTAAGGCAAAGGTAAGGATCAATTGTTATTTAGAACAATTAAAAACAAATATGTTTGAAAATTGAATCTTCATATCTGAATTGTTCAAATGAACCGTTGGTGTGTTGGCAAGATTCTTTCTCTTTCCAAAAAACGTACCGAATCAAGATTCCTCTACCTATGTCAAAATCTCTTTTCAATACCTGCCTTGTCATCCTGACAGCTTTTCTGACAACCTGCAAACAAGTCGACACAAAGCCCGAAAAACCCAAAGTTTTCAGCCTGAACTCTGTGAAAGTCAACGGCGTCAACGATGGCTTCAAGTACACCAACTTCGGCCCCAACCCAGTCATTACACTGGCTTTCCCGGCCAAAATAGATCCGGCTACCGTCCCGGTGGGCGTACAATGGCGCAGCGCGGCGGGCGATAACGTAGCGTATAAAGTTACCTACAAGGACGAAAACCGCGAGTTGACCCTGCAGCCGGAATCGCCGCTGAGCGGGCTAACGTCCTACACTTTGCAGCTATCGACGGACTTAAAATCCCAGGGCGGGGGCAACTTGCAGGTGCCTATCACGGTAGAGCTGCGGACGGGCTTGGACTCGACCAATAAGTTTGCCGTCATCTCTGACGACTCGCTGCTGACGCTGGTGCAGCGCAAAACTTTTTCCTATTTCTGGGAATTCGGTCATCCGGTGAGCGGCCTGGCGCGGGAGCGCAACACCTCCGGCGACGTGGTGACTTCCGGCGGCAGCGGCTTCGGCATCATGGCGATTCCGGTGGCCGTGAGTCGCAACTTCATTAGCCGTAACCAGGGACTGGAACGGACGCAGAAGATCGTCACTTTCCTGACTACCAAAGCCAAACGCTACCACGGGGCCTTCCCGCACTGGCTTAACGGAGCCACGGGCGAAACTGTCCCGTTCAGCGCCAAAGACAACGGAGCCGACCTGGTCGAAACCTCTTTCCTGATGCAGGGCCTGCTCGTGGCGCGGCAATACTTCAATCGCAGCGGCGCCGCCGAAATGAGTTTAAGAAAGGACATTGACGCCCTGTGGCAGGGTGTGGAGTGGGACTGGTTCCGGCAGGGTCAGCAGAACGTCTTTTACTGGCACTGGAGTCCTGACCAGGGCTGGGCGATCAACCAGCCCATCACGGGCTGGAACGAGAGCCTGGTCACCTACGTGCTGGCGGCGGCCTCGCCCACACACGGCGTTCCCAAAGTGGTGTACGATCAGGGTTGGACGCGCAACGGAAATTTTAAAAATGGAAAGTCGTTTTACGGCGTCACGCTGCCGCTCGGCCCCGATCTGGGTGGGCCGCTTTTCCTTTCGCACTACTCATTTTTGGGCTTGAACCCCAAAAAAATGAAGGACGGCTACGCGGATTATTTCACCCAAAACCGCAGTCATTCGCTCATCAATTATAACTACTGCGTGGACAATCCGAAGAAATATTACGGCTATAGCAATCGTTGCTGGGGCCTGACGGCGAGTGATATACCCGGCGGCTACACGGCCAGTTCACCCACCAACGACCGGGGCGTGATCGCACCTACGGCCGCGCTGTCGTCGATGCCCTACACGCCCGAGGAATCTATGCGGGCGTTGAAGTTTTATTACTACGTATTAGGGGATAAATTGTGGGGCGAATACGGCTTTCACGACGCCTTTTCGCTGGATCAGCCTTGGTTCGCGGACTCTTACCTCGCCATCGACCAGGGGCCGATCATCATCATGATCGAGAACCACCGTAGCGGCCTAGTCTGGGACTTGCTGATGAGTGCGCCCGAGGTGCAGAAAGGATTAAAAGAATTGGGTTTTCAGTAACGGTTCACTTTCAGGCTTCGCGCCACGTATCTTTCAGCCATTTCAAGTCGCGACGCATGGCGTCGAAGACGACCTTTTGCTCCACTTTCAGGACTTTGTCTCCATGTTCGGCCCCGCCGAGCGGGTACTCAAAGTGCAGCGAAACGGGGACTTGAAGTTGGTAGCCTTTCAACAGCCCGATGTAAGTTTTGAAGTCCACCATGCCCTCGCCGAGGGGCGTGTTTAAAACGTCCCATTTGCCGTCTTTTTCAACCCAGCGGAAATCTTTGAAAACGATCGTCTTGATGTGCGGTTGTAGCAGACGCAGCCCGTTTTTCCAGGAAAGTCCCCCTTCAACGGTGGCGTGACGGATGTCGTACTGCGACCCCATGTGGGCGGGATCGGCGTCTTCCAGAAGTTGATATATCTCCCATGGCGAAGCGCCCACACGTAGTCCGGCGTGGTTTTGGTAGCAGCCGATGAGACCGAGTTTTTTGCTCAACTCTCCCAAATCATGCATCGTCTTTTTGTGCATTGCCAGCGACTCGGGCATCGTTTTATCTTTATCAAAATCGAAGTAATCCATGCGGTAGTACTTCAAACCCTGCTTGGCGGCGGTCTGCAATACTTTGGTATCCAAAGGCCCAACGCCCTTTACGCCTGTGCAGAAAAGTTGCGGCGGTAGCTTGTGCTTTTTGAGCGCGGCCACGGCTTTGGGCAAATCCTCCTCCACCCGTTCGGGCAGCACGTGGCCACCGGGGCGAACGGTCAATTCAACACCATCGAAGCCCATCTCGGCGGCAACTTCGGCCATTTCGTTATAATCCAGAAATTGTAAATGCTTGGAGAAAACGTGGATTTTGGGAAGGGGCGAATCCATATTCGCTTTGCCTGATGCCGATAACCCTGGCGATAAAAACGGCAGGGTTCCGGCAGCCAGGGCCGATTTCTTGATAAATTCGCGTCTTGAAGAGCTATTTTTCATTTCTGTATTCTTACTTAAAGCATTCTTAATAGCCCGGATTTTGCGGAGCGAGATTCGGATTCACCTGTAATTCAACGCGGGGCAGCGGCATCAAATAGTCGCGGTTAGCATCGAAATTAGCGTGGGGTTCCAGTGCATTGGAACCTTTGAAGGCTTTTTCGCCGAGTTTACGACGCTTAATGTCGTACCAGCGATGGTACTCGAAGGCCAGTTCAAGGCGTCTTTCTTCCATGACCAGATCGATAAAGGCATCTTTACCCAATCCGGCGGCTACGTCTTCGGGGAAATTGGTCTGCTTCCCGGCGCGGTTCCGGGCACGGGCGCGAATCCTATTTAAGTAGCCGATAGATTCGGGGTTGGAACCGTTGCTGGTTTCGGCCAGGGCCTCGGCCGCTATCAGCAGCACTTCGGCGTAGCGCATGGCGGCGTAGTTGTGATCGGAGTAGCGGCCCTCGGCGTTGGAGTTGCCGGCGTAGCGCGCGTACTTGGCAATGTGCGGACGCTTGGTGTTATCAAATACAGTATAGGGCTGCAGGATTCCCTTGATTAAGAGCGAATCCGTAAAACTCACCTGTTTGCGGTAGTCTCGGGAATCCCAGGTATTGTACACGGCCATCGAGGGCACCGCCACGCTCCAGCCGCTGCGGGGTGCATCGCCCCCCCGAACGCCCGTCATGGGCGGCATGATGTCGTCATTGGCCCCGCCGCCGCCGTTCTGCTGTCCCAGGAAATCAATGGCAAAGATGTGCTCCTTCAAATTGTTGGGTTCGGGGGCCCGGAAGAGATCCTGGAAGTCAGCCACCAGACCGTAACCGAATTTAGCCTCATTATCAATGACGAACTTGGCTTCGGTGTAGGATTTCTGATAATCGGCCATCGTCAGATAGACAGAGGCCAGGTAAGAGGTCGCCGTGCCTTTGGAAGCCCGGCTCCGCACGCTGTTGGGCTGCTGGTCGGGCAACCACTGCTTGGCGAATTGCAGATCGGCGATGATGTTCTGGTACACGGTGGCAGCGGGTGTCTTGGAGATTTCCTTCACCGAATTGGGATCGGTGATAAAACGGTCGATGTAAGGAATGTCGCCGAATGTCCGCACCAAATGATAATAGGAGAAGGCTCGAATAAAACGGGCTTCGGCGATTAGGGGATTGCCCTCGTTTTCGGGTAATTTTAGCGCCTCTGCTCCCGAAATGGCCGCGTTGGCTGAGCTGATTACTTGGTACCAGTAGGGCCAAAAAACTTTCACCATGTTGTTATTGTCGTCCATGTTGAAGTCGTTGACCTGCTGACGCTCGGCTGGAGTACCCCGGTCGCCGATGTCGGCCATGTCGCTGCGCAGCAGCAGAGCCGTGACAAACTGCCGACCGTACAACCGCTCGGTGGCTATCCAGCCATAGGCTCCAAAAATGGCCGTCTGCACGTCTTTCGGGGTTTTGAAAAGAGACTCCGGGGCCAGGATGCCGACGGGTTTTTCTTCCAGATCGGTACAGCCCAGGAATAGCGTACCCAGTAGGGAAAACAAGAGATATTTTGTTGCGCGATTTTTCATTTTTGTCATGATAATTTTCTGCGTATCAATTTTTTAAAAACCAATATTCAAGCCTACAGTGTAGGATTTAGCGTTGGGATAGCTACCATAGTCCAGGCCCAGGTTGCGGTTACTGTCTGTGGCACCCGACGAAGCGTAGTTGACCTCCGGGTCGTAGCCGGGGTACTTGGTGAAGGTCAGGATATTTTGGGCACTGGCGTAAAGGCGCAGCTTGGTCATGCCCAGTTTTTGGGTCAAGGCCGACGGGAAATTATAGCCCAGGGCCAGGTTTTTCAGGCGCACGTAGCTGCCGTTGTAAATCCAGCGGGTCGATACCCGTCGGGAACGCCCGGCGGAGGCCTTGGGGACGTTGGTGTTGGTGTTGGCGGGCGTCCAGCGGTTGAGGGCTTCCGTGGTGGCGTTGTTATTGCCAGCCAGCAGATTGAGCTCCATGAGTGAATAGCTCAGGATATCGTTACCCTGCGAACCCTGAAAGAATACATTCAGGTCAAATCCTTTGTAGCTCAACTCATTGTTCAGTCCCCAGATGAATTTGGGATTCGGATTGCCTACAATCGTACGGTCGTCGCTGTTGAGCTTGCCGTCGGGCTGGCCCGTCAGATTTCCCTGGGCATCTTTACCGTTGATGTCCCGGTACTTCTCGCCGCCGGGCGTGCGCTCGAAGCCGCCGCCCGGCAGGAAATCATCCCCTTCCTGGTACACGCCGTCGTAAATCCAACCCAGAAAACTGCCTACCGGGTAGCCTTCGCGCAGAATATGCGTACTGCCCAGACCCACCAGGTGACCGGGGGAGGCGCTGTATTCCAGATCGGTACCTCCCGGCAATGTCAGCACTTTATTGCGGTTCATGGAGAAGTTGAAGTCCGTATTCCATTTCAGGTCGCCCACCAGGTTACGGGTGTTGATGGTAAATTCAAAACCTTTGTTTTCCACCGAACCGATGTTCTGCAACTGGGTGGCGTAGCCCGAGTACTGGGGCAACTGAACGCTGAACAGCAGATCGCGGGTGACCATCCGGTAGTAATCCAGCACCAGATTAATTCGGTTTTTGAAAAGGCTAATGTCTGTCCCCACGTCAAACTGCGCGGTCGTTTCCCAGGTCAGGTCGTCATTGGCGACGGTAGTAGGCCGCACGGCGTTGACCGGTACGCCGTCGATGACGGTAAACACGTTGGAGAATCGCGCCAGGGTTTGGTAAGGCGCAATGGCCTGGTTGCCCGTCAACCCGTAGCTGACGCGCCACTTCCATTGGCTGATGAGGTTGCTGTTTTGCATGAATGGTTCGTTGGACATTTTCCAGGCAAAAGCGCCCGAGGGAAATGTGGCGAACTTATTATTCCGGCTAAAATTGGACGAGCCGTCGCGGCGGATGTTAGCCGTGAAAAGGTAGCGGTCCAGCAGGGAATAATTCAGGCGCGAGTAGAACGACTTGATCTGCGACTCGACCAGGCTGGAATTGGGACTTTGCCAAACCGATGAGCCGTCCAGATTCCAGTACGACACGGCGTCGGTAATGAACGATTGCCCGGTGCCGCCCCAGCTTTCGCTCGATGAACTTTGGTAAGAATAACCGCCCATCAGCGAAAAGTCGTGGATTCCGCCGAAGACTCTGGAATAGGTCAGGTAGTTTTCGTTCAGCAACTGCGTACTCTTGGAACCATTGACCGAGGCCTCGCCGCCCACCGAGCGGCCCACATTGAGGGTGGTAGGGGCGAAGTATCCTGAGCGTCCGCTGTTGGTCGTGGCCCCCAGGGTGGTGCGAAACTTCAAATGATCGATGATGTCGTATTCCGCAAAAAGATTGCCCTGGACTCGGTCGTTCACCGATTCATTTTGTAATTGGGTGGCGATGGCGTAAGGGTTGTCGGTCGGGTCGTTGACGCGCGAAATGGTGAAGCGCCCAGTCTGCGGGTCGCGAATGGCCTGGTCGGGTTCAAACTTGAAGGCTGATGCCACCACGCCCGGCGTCAGGCCCCCGGAGCCTTCCTGGGTGTAGGCCTGTTGCTTGGAATTGCGCTGCGCGAAGAGATTGAGGCCGATTTTGAGTTTGCTATTGGCCTTTACCTCGACGTTACTGGTGATGGAAAACCGCTTAAAACCCGAATTTAAAATAACGCCTTTCTGATCGTACAAAGCGCCCGATAGATAGTAACTTACGGCATCGCTGCCGCCCGAAATGGAAAGCTGGTGATTTTGGATGCCGCCCGTTCGGAAAATCTGGTCTTGCCAGTCGGTACTGGCCCCCGGCGTCACGTAGGTGGGCCGCGCCTCCTTGATATAGGTAACAAATTGGGTAGGACTCAACAAATCCAGTCGATTGATTTCGTTCTGGCTCGAGATGGAAGTGTTGAGTTCGATTCGTGGTTTGCCGGTTTTCCCCCGCTTGGTGGTGATCATAATAACGCCGTTGGCTCCCCGCGATCCGTAGATGGCCGTGGCCGAGGCGTCTTTGAGTACTTCCAGCGACGCAATGTCCTCGGGAGGCGGAATGGCCCCGCCCACGAAGCCATCCACCACGTAGATGGGGTCACTGCTGGCGTTGATGGAAGTGCCGCCCCGAATCCTGACTTTGTAGGCCGCGCCCGGTTCTCCGTTATTGGCCTGAATCTGCACCCCCGCGGCCCGGCCCTGCAAGGCCTGTACCGCTCCCGTGGCCGGATAGGCCGTCATTTCTTCCGCACTTACCGAAGACACCGAACCCGTGATGTCGCTTTTCTTGACCGTGCCGTAACCCACGACCACCACTTCGCTTAGGGCTTTAACGTCGGCCTCGAGACGGATGTCGATGATTTGGCGATTGCCTACCGTAACTTCCTGGGAAAGGTACCCCACAAAACTGAACACCAGCACCGAAGCCGGACTGGGTACGTTGAGTTTGAATTCTCCGGAAGTATTGGTGGTGGTACCCTGGCCAGTGCCCTTCACTACCACGCTTACGCCCGGTAACGGAGCGTTGTTATCGGTCCCCATGACAGTGCCGCCAACCGAGACATCCAACGGACGTGCGTACGACATCGCCGATAGCAATCCCAAGTACAGGAATTGGCAAAGGACACTAACCATTAGCCTGTGCGGACTCCTGCTTTTAAGATAAAAATATCTTTTCATAACGATTGAATTGGTTTATTTAAAGGGATTTAGATTTTTTTGGACCAGGTTAGCCTAGAAAATAGGCGGAAAAACATTGATCCACTTTTAATAGCATTATCATTGTGACAAAGGGCAGGGCAAGCACTCATATACTTACCATAACTAAGCCTTTCTGTAATTTCACCCACTATTTTTGGGCATTACCCATTCAGATTTTAGAAAAAGGAAAATAATAATGCAGGATATTTTACTGGAATTGCGGGTCGAAAGGATTATCGATGAAACGGACGATACCCGAACCTTTGTGCTGGCCCCTCAGAATGAGAAAACTTTACATTACAAACCCGGCCAATTCCTGACTTTTCTGCTGAACCTGGAAAACCGAGATCTGCGCCGTTCGTACTCTATGAGTTCGGCCCCCGGCATCGACACTCTCCCGGCCATCACCATCAAGCGCGTTGCTAACGGCGAGGTCTCGCGCTACTGGCACGACCGGGTTAAAGTGGGTACGACACTGAACGCCCTGCCGCCCGCCGGGCGATTTACCTTAGACCAGGCGAATGGCCAACCCCGCGATATTTTTCTATTCGCGGCGGGCAGTGGTATCACGCCCCTCTTCTCGATCTTAAAATACGTTCTTACCGACGAACCCGAAAGCCGAGTGACGCTGCTCTACGCCAGCCGCCACAAGCAGAGCATCATTTTCAACGACCAATTGGAAGAATGGAAAAGCCGCTACCCCGAACGCCTGGAAATCATTCACATTCTCAGCCAGCCAGCCGACGAATGGCTCGGACGAAGGGGAAGAATAAACAACTATAGATTAGAAAATATCGTCAAGAAGCGACTACACTTCCCCGCTGAGCGGGCGAAATTCTTTCTCTGCGGCCCGTTCGAGCTCATGCGCATCGCCGAAATTACGCTGTTGTTCATGGGCTTTGCTCCCGCCCAGATTCGTAAGGAAAATTTTGTGATCGACAGCGTTCCGCCGCCGCCCCAAAAGTCGGAGCCGCATACCGTTCTGCTAAATTTTCACGGCCAAGAATACAAGCTGCAAATACCAGCCTACACCAACATCCTGCAAGCTGCTTTGAATCAAGGCATCCCGATTCCGTACAGTTGCCAGGGCGGCCGCTGCGGCACCTGTGCCGCCATTTGCCACGCGGGCGAAGTGCGCATGAGCCTGAACGACGTCCTCACCGATCGGGATATTTCCCAGGGTTGGGTGCTGACGTGTACGGGTTATGCGGAGAGTAAGGGAGTAGTTTTGGAGGTAGTTTGAACGTGAGGGCGTGTAGGCGATCGCTAGTACCTGGGATTTGAAGACACAGCCCACAGTAAATGGCGCTGGGAGTTTACACCCGATGCCGGGCTAGCCCACGGTAAATGCAAATTTTAATGCCCAGTCTTCATTGCGGGGCGTTTGAAGATTTTTTGGCCCAGGGTTATCACTTGCGCTATTACGGCCCCCAACACTACACCGCCCAGCGCAAGCATTATCACCTTTACAAGCCACGCTACGGCGGGTACGCCACCCAGGGCACTCTCCAGCGCTTCTAACTGATGGTGCAAGAAGGGAATCCCATGTGCAATGATTTCAGCCCCTACCCACAGCATGGCCGCCGTACCCACGTAACCCAGGATAATCAGGAACCTGGGCATCGACTTCACAAGACCACGCCCTATCTTTTGAATCGTCGGGTTAGCGCTCGTCTTGGCCATGTGCACGCCAATGTCGTCTGCTTTCACGATCAGGGCCACAAAGCCGTACACCGCAACGGTAATAAATATGGCTACGATAAATAACACCACGATTTGGTTGATTAAAGGGCTTTCCGCAACCGTGGAATAGGCAATGGCCATAATTTCGGCCGAAAGGATAAAGTCGGTGCGCACGGCGCTGCCTACCCGCTCTTTTTCCAGTCCCTCCGGGGTGATTACCTCCATCTCAGCGGTGGGCTGATCATCCGTTGTGTGGGCGGATTTACTAAATATAGAGTGGATTTTCTCATAGCCCTCGAAGCACAGGTAGGCCCCGCCCACCATGAGTACGTACGGGATAAGTGTCGGGGCAAAGTAGCCGAGCAGCAGCGCTATCGGCCCTAAAAAAATTACTTTGTTAACGATTGATTTTTTCGCAATCTGATAAATGATGGACAGTTCGCGCTTCGGATCGAGGCCTACCACGTACTTTGGCGTTACGGCCGTATCGTCGATCACAATGCCGGAAACCTTGCCGGTTGTCTTGGCTACTTGCGTTGGAATGTCATCGAGGCTTGCCGCACTGACTTTTACGAGTGCGGCTATATCATCCAAAAGGGCCAGAAGTCCGGTTGACATTAAAAGGGGGTTTGTTTTAAGGTAAAATTGAGTTCGTGCAGCCTCCCGTTATGAAATATCTGTGCCACAGCTCAAGGTAAAGAAAAAATAAAGTTCAATACAGCAATCCAAACATCCACAGCGGCACCTTCTGACCGTAACCTATCTCAATATCATCCGCCGCTATATAGGCTTCTTCAATCCTGGCGATCTGGCGGCGGCTTTTATTTGCACCGCCCACTTCCACCGAACCCCGGGTGGCCTGTAGCATACTGCTGAGTTTGCTGACATTGGGCTTGAAAGGAACGCTCTCCGCCAGAACGACAAGAAGCTGCTTAATTTTATCCACCGTGGCGTAGCTGACGCCATACACGGCGGGTAAGTCCAGTTCCAGAATCAGTCGAATCGTTTCAGTGAGTTTTTGAGCATACACCTCCGTGTTTTCCAGAAAATAGGGGTAGTAACCATACTTCCAGTAGTCGCCCAGGTGCGCCAGCGGCTTTACTTCGGCGGTAAGTTCGGTAGCTAGTTCGGTATGGCGGGCCAGTAGGTCGTCCAACGCTATTTTTGGCCAGGAAGCGATGCCCTGAATTTGCAGAAACTCCCGGAAGGAAAGACCGTGCAGGGTGTACATCACCGCCCGACGGCTCAGGTCGCCCTTGCTGCGTTCGAGATGCATAATACACCTTCTTGATGCCCCATTCCGCAAAGTGGTTGCCCGTGCCGGAAGTACCCAATTGACGGTAGGCCGTGTCTTTCAGGTCCCGGATCACCTTGGTTCCAAGTACATCCCAGTATGCTTTTGACCCAGTCAGCCAAATCTGGCCCCGGTAGCCAGCCCTTGGTGACCAGCACATTGGCCAGCAGCAACTGCGCCCCGCCCTTACCCAGGATGTTGGCCGCCGTCACCTTCGGCCACAAGCAGCCCATCGTGTCCACCAGAATAAACCTCTTGCGCCCTTTTATTGACTTATCCGCGTTGTAGCCGCGTAGCACGTATAGGGTAGCACTGATCACATACCTTCTCAACTTATTTCGGCTACTTTTTTGTGCCTATACAATTTTAAAACGGCTTCTAACGGCCTACGATAAAAAAATGTTACTTTGCATGGAATTTGGAATAGAGTGCGATATACAGGCTCCGCAATTTGTCAAAACGAATGTTGATCGCTGGCCTTTGAAGCCACCTGGAAGTCAAAAACACCCTGGTAATTTGAATTAGAATGAAGCCAAATAAAATAGTAGCCATAATCGACGACAGTCGAGTTTATCGATTCATTGCCCAAAAAATGATCCAAAGAGCCGCACCGCTGACCACCCTAATTGAGTTTCACGACGGTCGGCAGGCGATTGATTTCATGGTATCTAAAAGCGACCAGCCATCAGAATTACCTGAGTTGGTATTACTGGACATTAATATGCCAAATCTTAATGGATGGCAATTTCTAGACGAACTGAGAAAGGTCAATGTATCTTCGTATCGACCCACCATTTATATCGTAAGCTCTTCAAATGATCCGGAAGATATCGATACTGCGGCATCCTACCCCGAAATCAAGGGATACCTGACCAAGCCTTTACAAATGGCCGAAATCAAAGCCCTCTTTTCTGAATCCGAATAACGCTTTTGACTCTCCCATTGAATGTTTCTGCCCTCCTTTCCCCAAATTTAACTTTGAGATAAACAATTCAGGCTGAGCTGGCATTGCGACAGAAATAAAAACCTAACCGTCCTTATGGTAATACCAAATGATGAAGAGTCAAGGTTACAGGAAGTGAAAAGGTTCCTAAGCCTGGATTTGAATGCGCATCCCGAACTACAAGAGATTGTTGACTTCGCGGCCGAAATATGTGAGAAACCCGTAGCATTACTGACGATGCTGGACGATGAATCTAACTGGCTGAAAGTTACCACAGGTTATGAGGCCAAACCTATGCCCCGGGAGACATCGTTTTGCCAGTATGCCATCGAGCAGGATGAGATAATGATCGTCTCTGATGCCACCGAAGACTCCCGTTTCCAGAACAACCCGCTCGTTGAAGACGATCCGGCCGTACGGTTTTATGCGGGTGCTCCCCTTGTTTTGCAAAATGGCCTGAAATTGGGAACCTTATGTCGGTTCGATTTAAAACCGAGTAGGCTTAGCCCCTTGCAAACCAAAGCTTTATTGGTTCTTTCAAAACAGGTAACCCTGTTACTGGAACTGCAGCTAAGTCAGTCCCTTCTCGAAGTACAAGTTGCCGAAACGTTGGCTAAAAACGAGCAACTCAAGAAAATCTCATTTATGCAGTCTCACGAAATTAGGCACCCGCTTACTAATATCCTCAGTTTGGTGAATCTATTAAAGGAGGGCCAGTTAACTGCCGATGAAGATTGGATTAGTATGTTGGTCGACGAAGCACATATTCTAGATGTCAAAATAAATGAGATTGTAACTGACTCGCTCGAAATCAAGGATTTCAGGTATTTGAGTTATCAAAAAATGGTTGAGGATATCGAAGATGATGCCATTCTGATTCTTGACCAGATGGGAACTATTGAAAACTGGAACAAAGGGGCCGAAGCCCTCAAAGGATATAAGGCGAAAGATATTGTTGGCCAAAATTTTGGCATATTCTATACAGAGGAGGACCAGCGAAATAAGCTTCCACAAAGATTAATTGAGCAAGCAACCCGGGAGGGGTCTGCCTGTGACACGGGATGGAGGGTTCGTGAGGATGGCTCTCGATTTTGGGGCAGTGTCATTATCACGGCCATTCATGGTTATAACGGCGAGATAATTGGCTTCACCAAAGTAACAAGAGATCTTTCCAGTTTGCTGTTGAACGCGGATTCGCTTTAATACACCCGCATAACTCAACTCCTCACAACGGCTCATCTTGGTGGACTTGCCCAGTTGGGCAGAAGAATACGCATCTACAACATATATTTATTTCTACGGCGAAGAATCTTTGGCGTATCGCAGATTTGCTGAACGAAGTGCCTTTGGCTAAGGCTATGACGCGTCAGGCCGCTCTTGTGCGATTAATCCCTCAAAGAATTTGCCACTGCTTGAATTCGCCAACAGTATCCGTTTGGAAGAAGAAACCCAGATTACCCCTCTAACAGGGGAGCCAAACCGCCAGCGGACTTACCGTCTGGCTACAGGCCAGTTTTGGCTTTTGCGGAGTTGGTGAGGGTTGGGATTTTCAACGGCTTAGTCTCCTTCCAGGTAAGAAACCAACCTATGTTTAATGCTCCGGGTAAGGTTAGACTCATCTCTGCCAAACAGGCATAACGTTTGACAAGCGAAAGTATAACAAAAGTCTAACGTTTGGAGAAGGCGGTAATTTGTATCCTGGCAAAGAAATACCTTTGTCCGTACACAAATTCTAAACATAAATTCCTAAAGCACATGAGAACTATCTTTCAAAAAGAAAATCGGAGCCTTCCAGGATTGGCTACCATGACCAGGAGATTACGCAACCGCCTGATGGCAACTTGCTGGCTGTTCGGCATAGCGTTCCTGGTGACCAGTTGTAATACAGAGTTGACCGAACCTCAACTAGGGTCGGAAGCGGGAGCGGAAAGGGCAAGGTTGGGTGACCAAGGATTGAAGAATAGTGGCTTTGAGGAAGTGTTTATCCGGAGCGTCATTCATATTGACCCACAGACGGGACATGTTACACTGCCCCTTTTCAAAGGCCAGTGTAACGGGCAAACTGTTTGGTATATCGTGACCGATGCATCCGATAAAAACAACGCGGCCAGATTGGGCGTCATCTTCGCTCCCAAGCTGGCCAACGCCTTAGGTACGGCCGCAGTCCAGCAGGCCCGGCTACTCAATGTACAGAACGGCAAATCAATGCCTGCATCCTCAGGGCTAAGTGCGCAGAACGTGATGCTTGATTTTGAAGGCACCGTAGATTTTAGCCCCGAACGCATTGTCGTACCCGGTCCTGACGGATTCCCACCCACCCGGTTTCAGGCAGGTGCCGTGGGCGACGCGAAGTATAGTCCGCTGGTAACCTTTGGCGAGGGAGTAGTGCTAAACGCCTCCCATGTGGCCAATGCGTCGGGCCTACATGATGCGGTGGTGAGCATCGACTACCAAAAGCGCCAGGTGACGCTTGAGCAGTTCAATGGCTTTTATGATGAGAAAAAAATCCTGTATCTCCATCAGGAAGGGTCGATCGAGCTGGTTGCCGCCATCGAGGGTTCTACCTGGGCACCAAATCTTAATGCAGCCCCAGGGCTAGGTTCAGATGATGAAAAAACATCGGCTCGCGAGGCCATCATCCCGGTGGTTAACGGAGAGCGGGGTATAAATAACCCTGACCGCCAGGGCCTGCAGTCAGCCTTACTAGGCGAGGGAGATCCTCTCAACGTAACGCAGGAAGAACCAGGCGACAAAGAGTACAGCCCCGTTTGGGATATTCACCTGGTGGTCTGGACTCAGGCGGCCATCGACGCGGGTAAGCGCAGGCTACTGACTGATGCGGATGAGATCGCGGATGCATTTCAGCAAGGGCTGTTAGTCAGTGGTACCCCAAACAGCGGAGTAAGCAATCCCAGTCTCAAGGGTTTGGTAGCCCTTGGTGCAATTTCGAACTGCCCAATCACCACCATTTCTGAAAAGACTAGATAAGGAAGCTATTCAGGGTAAAGAAAAAGACTCCAGAGCGGAGTCTTTTTTTTATATCATCGGGCTACAAGTAGGACAACTCGGTTCCCAACCAATGTCTAGACGAAGCCCTTGCCTAAGGTACTGCAAGGCCTTCCAGGCTTTTCCATGCTACACACACGCATTTTATGTCCTAACGAAGCACTTGCCTAAGGTGCTGCTCGACATTTTGCCGCCCGACATTTTGTCGTCCTGCATTTTATCCTGCGCGAGTACCGCTGTGGACAGGCTAAAGGCCGTTACAAAAACCAGTGCAATTACTTTTTTCATGAGATGGTTTGTTTTTAACAAGTGAAATGTTGGCCACGAGCAGCAACGCTGACGGCTGCATACCCGGCAAATGTTCTATTTGGTAAAAGATTTTCCTGGCAGAATACTTATCACAGAAGTATAACGTTTTGATAATCAGATTTTTCTATTCATCCATAATCTAGAGTTTTGCCGTCAGGCTACTCAGCCTACTTGTATGAATCAGTCGGAAAAGAAAATCCTGATCATTGAAGACGACCCCCTTATTATTGATTTAGTCTGTATCCATCTGCGTACACTCCCGGCTGATATGTTGACGGCGACCACTGGTCGGGACGGACTTGCCCAACTGACTCAGCAATCTGTTGACCTGTGTATTCTGGATATAATGCTGCCGGATATGAATGGGGTTGAGATTTGCCGACAGATTCGTCAGCGAAATCGTTTTACCCCGATTCTGATGCTGACGGCCAAAGCCCAGGAAGCCGATAAAGTAGCCGGTCTGGAAGCCGGAGCCGATGATTACCTGACAAAACCGTTTGGCATTCAGGAACTGATGGCCCGGGTTCGGGCCATATTCCGCCGGTCCGGTTTGAGGCAGGCAACCACGCCGGTATCCCCGGCGATTATTACCCACCGGGCGCTGCGGATTCATACGGCCGACCGGATCGTGACGATTAACGACAACCGGGTCGAACTGACTCCGAAAGAGTTTGACCTGCTGGTTCTGCTGGCCCAAAATCCGGGCAAGAGTTATAGCCGGAAAGAATTACTCCAGCTGGTTTGGGATTATCATATAGTGGGCTATGAGCATACCGTAACGGCCCATGTTAACCGGCTGCGCAATAAGATCGAATCGGACTTTGGCCAACCCACTTACATTCTGACTTCCTGGGGGGTTGGCTACCGATTTGCCGAACCTGAAAAGATTATCGCTACATGACCTCAGCAGGCACTAAACTGAAACGTATCCAGCAATATCCAGCTACCTACGGTCGGTTGGCGGGTATTTTGTCACTGTTGATGCTGCTGTTGGTGGTGGGCTATAGTCTGCTGACCGGTTTTATAGCCATCCGTTATTTTAAAGCCTCTAACCAACAACTTAACCGGGACGTTGCGACGCATATTGCTAAGTTTTCTCAACCCTTTTTGGGTAGAAACAAAGTGAATGACAAGGCCACCGAGCAGATTTTTTTCAATGCGATGGTAACCAACCCCAGTGTCGAAGTGTACTTGCTGGACACGACGGGTCGAGTGATAATTTACCAGGCACCACCCGAAAAAATCAAACGGCATCGGGTGAATCTGGCTCCTATCCGGCAGTTTATTCAGACGCAGGGCCTGGGCTTCATTGAGGGTGACGACCCGAAGCAATCCGTTGGCCAACAGGTATTCTCGGCCGCTCAGGTACTTGACCGGGGACAGCTTCAGGGGTATGTCTATGTTGTCTTGCTAGGCGAATCACATAGCGCAACGCTGTTCCAGTTATTTCAGGATTACTCCCTCGAATGGGGCCTTAAAATAACCCTGTTTATGCTACTGGCCACTTTTGCGGTCGGTTTTGCCGTATTCTACCTACTTACCCGCGACCTGACCCAAATCATCCGAACGGTGAGGCACTTCCGGGATGGCGATCTGACGGCCCGTACCCAGTTGAAGCCAGGCAGTGATTTGATGCCACTGGCTAATGCCTTCGATACCATGGCCGATCAGTTAGCCCGCAGTCTGGCTCAGCTGCAAGCCTCCGAGCAACTCCGGCGCGATCTGGTCGCTAATGTCTCCCACGATCTGCGCTCGCCCATTACGTCTATCCGGGGCTATGCCGAAACGCTGGATATTGATGCTTCGCTTGATCCGACCCAAAAACACTACGTCGGGGCTATTCTGCAAAGTACCCAACGGCTGACCAAAAGGATCAATGAGCTATTTGAACTCTCGAAATTAGAGGCCAAAGAACGAAAGCCCGACAAAGAGCCGTTCCTCTTGGCCGACCTGCTGACCGAAACCTTTACCAATTTCCGGCTGATCGCTCAACAGAAACGAATTGCGTTTACCTGTGTCAACTGTGAGGTCGCATTGGTCTGTTATGCCGACATCAGCCTGATTGAGCATGTACTCCAGAATTTAGTGGAAAACGCCATGCACTATTCACCGAAAGGAGGCTACGTACGCCTTGAGTCAACCAGTACGGATCAATTCGTGACCGTTTCCATCATCAACCGCATTTCGCCGTTACCCAAACCTATTCTGGATTATTTATTGAATATCAATCAGTTAGATTCCGTAAATAGCAGCATTCGCCCGCCTAATTCGGGCCTGGGATTAGCGATTGTCATGAAAATTCTAACTCTGCATGATTCCCGGTTGCAGGTTAGGCAACTGTCTGAAGAGGAAATTAGCTTTTCGTTTGACGTACCAACGTACACGACATCAGCCCGGTGAATGCAGTGACTTACTCGTTAGGGTAGATCTTCCTGATCCATGGGCTGTGCATCCGTAGCTTGGCTTCTAGTCCGTGGGCTGTATCTCCACCAAGAGTATATACACAAGTCAAAGCCACTAGACCTAGATGTCCAATTCCGTGAGCTATGTGCCCACAGCACTAGCAACGAATTTCTGATAAAAGCAAGGCTTTGGCATCGGTCAGGGGCTTTGCCTTCACGTAAGAAATGCTGCCTAAAACATCCATGAGCGAACCGGCTTTGTCATCCGGTATGTCCAGTAATACTTTCATGTCCCAATAATTTAACGATGAACTTCTAAGCCAGGAACGTACACAAATCTCTGCAACTTTTGAGGAGAAAAACGCCGCTGATGAAATTTCACCGTGGATTCCAAACCCCTAGTCCGTGGGCGGCGTCTTCACAGCCTCTCTTCGTCGAAAGTGCTATGAAAGAAGCTTTTAACCACGCTGGCCGTTAAAAATGGCCTGTTATTTTCAGTACGTAGTCTCCCTTCGGAAGACATACGCACAACCTTTAAGTTTGCCATCCAGGACAAAACCAAGAAACATTGCAGATCACGAGTGCTTAGGGTAAAAAAATATCCTAAGTGGGAAGCAGGTGAACCCTAAACGCACAACCGAATACGAATTCAGGCTGCCGATTCAGCCACCTGCCTCCCTCACTCAAATCAAAGGCCATTTAGCTATCCAAGAAGCAGGTCCCATCCTGCCAATCTAATAAA
>JBBSUC010000020.1:0-87568 GCA_038235275.1 Cytophagales bacterium
CATCGAGAGTTTCTCCTTCAACACTGCCGTGAGCGCCTTCATGGTCTGTGTCAATGAACTGGGTAGTTTAAAATGCCACAAGAAAGCCGTGCTGAGCGAATTGGTCGTGCTGCTCTCGCCCTACGCGCCGCACATTACCGAGGAATTGTACGCTACCCTCGGCCACGAAGCGGGTGCTTTGGCCCAGGCCACCTTCCCGATCTGGCAGCAGGAATACGTGACCGACGACGAATTCGAGTACCCGATTCAGATCAACGGCAAGGTGCGGGCGACCATCTCGTTTCCACTCGACACGGTTCCCGCCGACATCGAGAAAGAAGTTTTGGCTAATGAAACCATGCAGAAGTGGCTTAATGGGGAATCGCCTAAAAATGTGATTGTGGTGTCGAAGCGGATTGTGAACGTGATGCTATAATTTTCCAAAACATCATCTGTTATTAGTAGAATTTCAGAATAATCCTAAAATGATGAAGATAAAAAAGGGGAAAGTACTAATTTCAATTACGTATTTGAATGGAGCCTACACAAATAACCTGTATTGTAGAGAAATTCATTTACGAGAAGACAAGGAGAGAGAAACAGAAACAGAAACAGTTGTTATTTCATTGGAAATCATCGAACAGTCTTTCAACAAAGATGATTTCGGGGATTTAATTGATTCAATCGATATTTTGGAAACCATTAGCTTGGACGACAACTACACATATAATGGAATAAGAGCATTTTTTAACCAAAAAGCAAGTCGACTTTCACTAAGGCACCAATTAGAACTCACTCTGAAGGGCAATCTATTTATTTTTGATATCAAATTCCGGAATTCTAATTCCGAAAGATTCGAAATCGGAATTCTGAGGTAAACTCAACAGGGAGGAACTTGACTGTTTATGAGTTTAACTCGGAAAAGTGCGTTTGCAACACACGAAGTATGGAAATCAGACCATTAACGCACTCCCGCCTCCGCCAGTAACACCAGCAGCGTCCGCTGCATCGCCAGATGCGATTTATCGTCCAGCCACCACTCGCTGAGCGCGTGCGCTCCGCCGCCCCTGCCACCCGCCCCCATCGTAATGGCCGGGACGCCCTTGGAAAACGGTATATTGGAATTAGTGGAACCCACCCGCAGGGCGGGCGAAGCTCCCACGAAACTCGTGGCCGCGATGGCCCGCTGCACCAGCGGATTGCTCGTTTCGATACTGCCTGACGGGCGGTCGCCAACCATCTCAATATCTACGGTGAGATCGGGGCCAATTCGTTTCATGGCGTTCTCTTCTTTCAAGGCGCGCTGCACGGCAGCCTTAAAGAGCTTGTCGATGCCCGTAAGTTGCTCGGGGCTTTCGGAGCGCATATCAACCTGCATGTACGACTCGAAAGGAATGGCGTTGACCGACGTGCCGCCACCCACGACGCCCACATTGTAAGTCGTACGGACGCCCTGTTTCGTGAATTGATCGGCCTCCTGTGTGAAGTAGTAAATCGCCCGGCCCAGTGCGCCGTGCGGATTCACCAACCCGAATGAACCCGACGAATGCCCGCCCGGCCCTTTGAAGGTCACCAGGTAGCGGTGCGAACCCAGGCCCCGGTGGGTGATGCTGGTGGAACCCAGCCCGTCGATGGCGATGTAGGAATCTATTTTCAAGCCGGGCGTATTGAAAAGCTTCTTCACGCCCCGTAGGTCGCCGAGTCCTTCCTCCCCGACTGTGCCAATGAACAGCACATCGGCGTCGGTTTCGACGCCCGTTTTTTCCATCACGTCAAGAATGGTGAGTACCATCGCCAGGCCGCGCGTGTCGTCGCCCACGCCGGGGGCGTAGAGCGTGTCGCCGCGCATTTTTATCTTCACGTCCGTTTCTTTGGGAAAAACCGTGTCGAGATGCGCTTCCAGCACCACCGTTTTCTTGCCCGACTTGCCGCGCCGCTTCGCCAGTACGTTGCCCACTTCGTCGATCCATACCGAGTCGGCCCCGGCCTGGCGGAGCATATTGGCGTAGGCGCGGCCCCGTACCTCTTCCATAAATGGCGGCGCGGGAATTTCGGTGAGCGTAATTAGGTTCTGACGCGTCCAGGCTTCGCGCTTGGGGAACATGGCGAGGGCTTTTTTGACGTTTGGGTTTTGGGATACAGCCTGGATTTCGTCGGTGTATTGCCCGGCCGCTACCGCTTTTTCTGGTTTAGCAGAGTCCTTTTCTTCGTCCTGGGCCAGGACGGTCATTGAGGTAAGGGATAAGACAAGTAACAGGGCAATTCGGAGAAGTGCAGTCATCAGGCGGCTTATTTTGATTGTAAGTTTGTCAAATATAAGAATTCTGCCCGTTGGAGGTTGATTTTTAAGAATCAATTTTAGTTAAATAACCGCGATAAAACACTTAGCCGCCTCGTTGAAGCTTTTTCTTCAACGAGGCGGCTAAGTGGCATTTCCTGCAACGGAAGATGGCTAATCCACCACCGAGAGCGCAAACGTTCCGTTGATTTCCAGCTTCTTTCCTTCCGCGCCGACTTCTTTTAAAAAGGCAACCAAAGATTGGTTGATTTTCTTCAAATCGGCGACGCGCTTCTCCGAGTGCGACACATCGTCGTCGAAGCCAAAGCGGATTTGCCGGGAGAGTACCTCCACGTTGTGGTAGTTTATTTTATTTTGAATCAACGAAAACAAAACTTTCCCTGCTTCCTCGGGTGTAAACTCCCCTTTCACCAGTCTGAATTCGAGTTGGTCTTT
This sequence comes from Cytophagales bacterium, assembly GCA_038235275.1. Taxonomy (GTDB): domain Bacteria; phylum Bacteroidota; class Bacteroidia; order Cytophagales; family Spirosomataceae; genus Persicitalea. The sequence continues at coordinate 2,714 of JBBSUC010000020.1, forward strand.
CATGGTTCAGTCGGTTATAGTTACGGTGCTGTTCAGGCTTATTTTGCCCGCTTTTTTGTCGATGTGCTGTCGCAGCTCGAAGAGCTCCTTTTGCAGTTGCTTGATGCGCCGTTCGCGCATTTTGATGTCCTCCATCGTGCTCTCGGAGGTAATCTTTCCCTCGTGATATTTGATTTTCACATCGATCATCCGCGTCATGATTTCCACGGCATCCTGGGCACTGAAATGGCCTTTGATAAGTTGTAATTCCATGATTTTTGGTTGGTTAAATTATTGGCCCTGTCCCATTGAGTATGACTGCTTGCCGTCGAATTCGTAGAGGTTTTCGGTTTTGATGCTGTCGATTCCCTGCGCTTCGGCGTTGGTGAGCAGGCCGATAATCTGCTTTTTGGAAATGCCCTTGCCATCGGTCGATTTGAAGCGGCAGCGCCAGTGGTCAGTGCAGAAAGTTTCGGAAAATCCCTCGGGCCACACCTTAATGCCCCGATTGGTAATCATTGTGAGTTCGGTGCCATTCACATCCAGCTTTTGCAGTTTCGCAGCGATTTCATCGGGATCGGTGCCATTCCAGTGGACGAACATATCCACCCCCATCAGGTCTTTTTTGGCGGGAGTTTTCTTTTTGTATTTTGGCAAAATGAGAGCGGCGTCTTTTGCGTAGGAAACGGGCTTGAGCGTGCTGGGTTTTTCTCCCAAATTGGCAATGACCGCCTGGGCAAATTCTTTGGTGCCGACCTTCTGCTTGCTGACCCCTTCCTTAAAAATATCGTAAGTGTGAATGCCCTCCTCAATGGTTTTGAGCCAGGCGTTCTGCACTTTTTCGGCGATGTCGGGCTGACCGATGTGGCTGAGCATCATGATCGCGCCCTGCAATAGTCCCGAGGGATTGGCCATGTTTTGTCCGGCACGGCGTGGGGCCGACCCGTGGATGGCCTCGAACATGGCGCACTCTTCGCCGATGTTGGACGAACCCGCCAAACCGACCGATCCGGCAATCTGCGCCGCCACGTCGGATAGTACGTCGCCGTACAAATTGGGCATCACGAGTACATCGAAAATCTCGGGCGTGTCGGCCATCTTAGCCGCGCCGATGTCAATGATCCAGTGTTCGTTTTCGATGTCGGTGTATTCCTTTGCGATCTCGTCGAACACCTTGTGGAACAAGCCGTCGGTTTGCTTCATGATGTTGTCCTTGGTAAAGCAGGTAACCTTATTACGACCATAATGGCGAGCGTACTCGAAGGCATATCGGACGATTTTCTCGCAACCGGGACGGCTGATAAGCTTCAGACACTGCACTACTTCGTCGGTCTGCTGGTGTTCGATACCCGCGTAAAGGTCTTCTTCGTTTTCCCGGACGATTACGATGTCCATCTCGGGGTGCTTGGTGCTGACGAATGGAGCCAGACTCATACAGGGGCGGACATTGGCGTATAAACCCAAAAACTTGCGGGTGGTTACGTTCAGGCTTTTGTAGCCGCCCCCCTGCGGCGTGGTGATGGGCGCTTTGAGAAAAATCTTGTTCCGGCGGATGACATCCCAGGACTCGGGTGAAATACCGGCGGAGTTCCCGGCCAGATACACCTTCTCGCCCACTTCAATTTCATCGATTTCAATTTCGGCGCCGGCTGCTTTGATAATGTCGAGCGTGGCATCCATGATTTCGGGACCAATGCCGTCCCCTTTGGCAACTGTAATTCGGGTCATTATTGTGGTAGTTGTTTGGTTTGACAGGGGCAAAACTAAGAAGGGATATTCATAAGTTTTTATTTATATTTGCGATGATAAACATAAATCATTATTATGAACTATACCCTTCACCAATTACAGGTTTTTCTTAAAGTCACCGAGAATGAGAGCGTTACCAAAGCCGCGGAGGAGTTGCACTTGACTCAACCCGCCGTCTCAATTCAATTAAAAAACTTTCAGGATCAGTTCGATATTCCGCTCACCGAGGTGGTGGGGCGCAAGTTGTATGTGACAGATTTTGGTAAAGAGATTGCGGCCGCCGCCGAGAATATCCTGAATGAAGTGTACGCCATCAACTACAAAACTTTGGCCTATCGGGGACAGCTTAGCGGACGTTTGAAAATCTCGGTGGTTTCAACGGGCAAGTACATCATACCCTACTTTCTGGCGGGATTCTTAAAGCAGCACGAGGGCATTGAACTGGCCCTCGACGTAACCAACAAGGCGCAGGTCATCGGTAGTCTGGAACGCAACGAGGTTGATTTTTCGCTGGTGTCGGTGTTGCCCCCCAATTTGCAGGTCGAGTCCGAAGAACTTATGCAGAATAAACTCTACGTGGTGGGAAATACAGACCATACGTTCCCCAAAAAATCGTACGGTACCGAACTATTTGAAACCCTGCCGCTGATCTATCGCGAACCGGGTTCGGGAACACGTTACGTGATGGAGCAATTTATCGAAGAAAATAAGTTGCCCGTTCGCAAAAAGATGGAATTAACCTCCAACGAAGCCGTAAAACAGGCCGTCGTGGCCGGGCTGGGCTACTCGATTATGCCGCTGATTGGCATAAGGAACGATTTAAAGAATGGCAACTTGCAAATTATTCCTGTGAAAGGTTTCCCTATTACCTCGACCTGGCGGCTGATTTGGATGAGGCAGAAAAACTTTTCGCCGGTGGCCCGTTCTTTTTTAAAATATCTACGGAAAGAAAAAGCAACCATCATTGCGGAGAAATTCAGCGACTGAGTTGACTCTGGGGAATTCCAGAACTCAGCAATATATTTCTACACACACTACTAGTAATCACACATGCGGAAAATACTTATCACGGGTGCCACGGGTACTGTGGGACTCGAAACGATCAAAGCATTTCGTCAACTCGAACCGATGGGTAGTTTGGTAGCTGGCGTACGGGATGTGGCGAAAGATGAAAGTAAAATAGCGGGCTACAACCTGGATTTTGTAAAATTTGACTTCGCCGATTCTGGTACGTACGAAGCTGCTCTGGCGGGCTGTGACACACTGTTTCTGCTGCGTCCACCCCAATTGGCTAATGTTAAAAAATACTTCAAGCCCCTCATTAAACGGGCAGTAGCTGCCGACGTGAAACATATTGTTTTTCTGTCGGTGCAAGGCGCATCGGGTAACCAATTCATTCCGCATTATAGGATTGAGAGATTGATCGCTAAAAGCAATATTCCCTACACTTTTCTACGGCCCGCTTATTTCATGCAGAATTTTACAACCACTCTGCGCGAAGATTTAAAGGAAAAAAGGCAGATTTACCTGCCCGCTGACAACACCCAATTCACGCTCATCGATGTTCGCGATGTTGGGGCCGTAGCTGCGCGGGTGATGTTGAATCCTGATGCACACGCAAACCAAGCCTACGACCTGACCAGCGACGAGCCGCTCACCTTTATACAAATGGGCAATAAACTAAGTCAAGGATTGTGCCACAGAATCAATTTTGAATCACCGACCCTTTGGGAATTTTTCTGGAAAAAAAGAGGTGAGGGCAGACCTCTGGGGCTTATCTTCGTAATGGCCTTGTTGCATTATCTGCCACGCTTTGAGAAAACGCCGCCACTTTCGCCTTGGGTGGAAAGGATTACGGGAAAGCCCCCCATTACTTTCGAGCAGTTTATCCGTGACTACACTGGCGAATTGTTAAATTGAGGAGAAAGTTATGCCGTGCCGGGATAGTTCTTGATGTCGTGCATAGCATCGGCGACCTGGGCATTCCTTTCGGAAAGTACGCTTATGGTGCCCGTAGTTTCGAGGATAATCGCGTGGATGTCCTGCAAGTCGGTCGTGCCACTTTCCCGGGCAGCGACGTAAATCTCTTCTTCGGTAACCCTCTCTCTTTTCATGACATCACGCAGCATCTTTCCCTGGTAAAGCAGCAGTACGGGGTCGTTGGTGATAATTTGTTTCACCGCCTTGACCCGCACCGATAGCCAGGTCAGGCAGTATTGCAAAGAAACAAACAGAACGAAGGCCAACACGCCATCCAGCAGCGGAACGCTTTTGCTCAACGCCACTGTGGCTAACGATGACCCAAGTGCGACAGTCACGATAAAGTCGAAGGCGTTCATTTTGGACAGAGTCCTTTTCCCCGATACGCGTAACAAAATGACCATCGCCGCGTAAGCCAGAACCGTGTTGATGGCAATGCGGACAATACTTTCCCAATTATCGAAGAATATTTTATCCATAGGGTGGGGGGCAAGGTGAAAATCTATTAACAAAAAAAGGGATGCCAAAGCATCCCTAAAATTCAAATTCGTTATTTTCCAACCGCACGGGCGATCCCGTGTCAACTAAATCAGTATTCCCACATGCCACTTTCCAGTTCCAGCAATTCCTGCTCGTATTGAAGCGACTTAATCAGACCTTGTTTCTCTCCCTTGTAAATGTCGATAAACGACTTGTCCATCGGGTTAGAGTATTTTGTGATCCGACCATAGAAAAGGCGAAGATCGAAGGCATCAGCCAAATTCTTATGTTGAGCCGAGTTGATGGTGTTATACCAAATGTACTTCTTAGGGTCACTGCGGAACAGCCGGTCTAAATCCTTGTACTTGAAAGACGCAACGGGAATTTCCAGACCCGTGGACGTATTCTGATCGGCGGGTAGCATCATCGTGATCGTCTGTATATCGAAGTAAGGGCGCGAACGCTTTTTGTCGAAAATCCAGTCTTCCTTTACTTCCAGCAAGCTTAGTTGATCGGGAAAGAATTCTTCCTCAGTCGTAATGACCGCCAGTTGCTGGTCGAACGGATCGGGGGCCACTACGGTATCTTTGGCAGCTTCGGCGGGAGCCATATCTTTTTTGGCACCTTTCTTTGGTGCCTTTTTGACGGGTGCTCCCCAGCCGTCGTCTTCCACAGCGGCGGTTTTCTTAGTATCCTTCTTCACCGGCGTTCCCCAGCCATCGTCAGCTACTGCTTCTTTTTTGGGCGCTTCTTTTTTAGGCGTGTCCCCCCAGCCACCATCCGTGGCCGCTGGCTGGCCAAAACCTGCCGCGATTTCCTCGGCGGAAAGACCGGCTACCTGATTGGGGATCAACATCTTTTTGTGAAATTCCTCGGGCGTAAGCTTAGTGACACAGGAGTCGTTCACGTAAGCGTCGAGCAAGCCCGCTTTGACGGCCTCAATGAGGTAACGCGTGATCTCGTTATTCTTGGAGAACATCGGCAGATTTTGCTTTTCATTCAAGTCCACCCGGCGCCAGAGCGCTTTTTTCATCAAGACATCCTGGTCATCAATCGGGCGAGCCGATAGCTGGTTCATCTTCGTTTCGTCGCGCTCCTGAGCTTGTGCTGCTGTGGCCCCCAAGGCCAGCGACACAATAGACAGGGCCATCACTTTTCCGTATATCCTCATAGCTTTACTTATTTTCTGCGTTTTTTTATTTATAACGATTCAGGCAATGAATCAGTATAACGTCAACTAAATCAGTTGAGGTTCACCGGAAGCGTTGGCTTTCCCATTTCTACCTCGCTCACCTTTCCCTGAAAATTCTGACGTTGTACAGCTAAAATTTCAACGACATACCGATCGCCGGGTTCAGCATTTGAGGCCAGAGACGAGATAGAACCCCCGCCATTGAGTGTAATCGGCCCAGCAACTCTTCGAGAACCACGAGCTAAGGAAATCTGAATTTGGGAAACTCTAAATCGGGCATCTTCCGGATTGAAATTTTTGAAACTTTCATCAGGAATCGCGATCACTTGAATAGATCGCGCACTCGACGCTGAAACTCCTCTTCTATCATCATAAGGAGCCCCGTTCACCCTGATTTCGAGAGTTGGCTTGGGAACGCGGGTAACCCGAAAAGGCTCCGTTCCCAACAAATTCCCTTGATTGCTAACTTTCAGCAACACTTCACGGCTGTTGGGAACAATCGTGATTTTCCCTTTTTGACCACTAGTGATAATCTCAGCACCATCAGCGGAGAACTTAGGATCCCAAAGAGCACCAAGCGCAAAACTTTGTACACTCAGTTTGTTAGCACATCCTAAATAGAGCGGAGGCAGTGTTCCGGTTTCAATCTGATAAGTGGGCTTAGCCACAAAATACTCCTGCTCTAAACGTACCGTTGTATCGCGTCCCGACGGGGTAGGGAAAGAGATAACGCCTTGTAATACTTTGCGTACCAGACCGTCTTTACCGTACTGACCCCCCTGCGCGGTAAAGTCGATTATGCCAACACCATTCTCTACTCGCACGGCAGAACCATTGAGGCTCATTCGGGGCGAAATTCCCGAGGCCGAAGCCGCAATGAACATTTCGCCTTTGTACTTGGTACCCGCTACAACGGTCTTGTTATCGGCGCTGATGCGGGCCAAAATCCGGTCGAACTTGATGTCGGCGGCGCCTACTTTACCGGCGAGGTAGTTGAGTACTTCGCCTTCCATCCGGCGGATGTCGGTTTGCTTTTGGCTCAGCACCGCCAAAGCGGCGGCGACGGGCGTTTGGGCAAAATTCAGCTCGGCGAAGTCCTTGTTGCGCTGATCGGCCCTGTTCTTGGAAATTGGATCGTCCTTAGCGTCGAGGGCCAGGGGCTGGAATTGCTCTGGGCTGTATTTATTAAGTTGGCCCGTAAACTCGTTAAGTCGATTTTTCAGGGCGTAAGCCTTACCATTTTTGGTCGAGCCGCCGCCAATCATCAATTCCGCCACTTTTTCTTCTTCCTGCGGATTCTTGATGCTGCCGTCTTCTTTCAGGCCGTCTCCGGCTTTTTCGACAATCTCCGTTTTAAGCGCGCCCAATTCACTCACCATGCTGGCGGTGATTTTGCGCACTTCGTCGGCTTGTTTCATTACGGAAACGTCAGCGGCCCGGTTGCCCGATTTCTCCACTGCGGCCTTGATTTTCAAAACCGTTTCCTGATTTATTTTATTGGCTGCCCCGGAAGATAATTCTAGCGAATTGTTCAAAAGGACGAATTTCTCGATGATCGCTGAACTTACCTGTAAGGCAAGCATAGCAGTCAACACGAGGTACATCATCCCAATCATCTTCTGACGGGGTGATTCTTTTGCACCTGCCATAGAATTTATTGATCGGTTATTGCGTGAGGATTATTAATTGAGTTGGTCGTGCCTTAGGCATTGCTGCCCCGCATGGCGGTGAGCATACTACCGTACACAGAATTAAGGGAAGAAATGTTGTTGGTCAACTGCGACATCTGCGACTTGAAGGCCTGCGACTCTTTGGTGGCATCCTGCATATTGGCCATCGCGGTCGTCAGGTTGCCGTAGAAGGCATTCATCGCTTTCAAGTGCTTGGTGGTGTCCTGCAACTCCATTTCGTAGACGGCATTCAGAGCTCCCATATTTTTGGTAATAGCCTGGAACTGCTCGCGATACGACTGGGCGTCTTTAGTAGCATCGGCCATTGAAGACATGGCCGTAATGGCCACACCGTACGACTTGTTCATGTCGTTGATGGCATTAGAGGCATTTTTTACGTTTTTGGCGTAATCGTTAGTCGCCACCGTGGCGTCGGTCAGGTCGCCGATTTTACTGACACTGTCGGAGAGACTGCGGAAGCCTTTGCCCAGGTTGTCAAAAATATCGGGCGTGATCTTGGCGTTTGCCATCATCGCATCCATGTTGGCGGTTAGGCCGTTGGCCTGTGGGCCGGTCGTGCGCAGGGAAGCAAGCGGACCGTCATAATCTTCCGCTAGTTCGGGATATACCCGCTCCCAGGCGGGTTGTCTTTCGACGGGTTGTACAAAGGTTTGCAGCGCGTACAGCAGAAAGATGACCGCTTCCGTTCCCAGACCGATGGTGAGCATTTCGCTACCGCCGTCCCAGTGTTGAATCTTGAACAAAGCACCCAGTACCACTACCGCAGCACCGGCACTATATAGTGTAGGCAGCACTTTATCGAAGAAAAAATTAGACTCGCTTTTCTTAGCCATAAAAGATTCGATTGTTAAAAATTAAGTTGTTTGAAGGAAAATTTGGGGTGTAAAAGGTCGGTCGCCCGAGGGAGACACTTTGGCAAAAAAGAAGCAGCGTTGTCGCTGCTTCCGGCTTGAAGATTTTGGATTAGCGACGCTTTCCGGTAGCTCCCCGGCGCCCGTCGAGGTTGTCCATGATGCAGCGAAAGCCGATGAAGGCACGTTGCTGAGTTTCGATTTCCCAGGAGCGGGTGCCCGTTTGCAGATAATAGGCTACGTCCTTCCACGAACCGCCCTTGATCACCTTGCGGGGTTCAGTGGGGTCGTCATTCATGGGGTTCATGTCCCACAAGATGGTGTTGGCGTTGTCGGCGAAGGCGTCGAGGGTCCATTCCGACACGTTGCCGGCCATGTTGTACAGTCCGTACTCGTTGGGGTTGTAGGCATTGGCCGGACCCGTGTAGGGATAGCCGTCGGCGTCATAGTTGCCGCGCTGCGGCTTAAAGTTAGCCAGGAAACAGCCTTTTCCGTTCATAGTATAAGGGTTACCCCAGGGATACTTGGCTCCCTGACGCCCGCCCCGCGCGGCCCATTCCCATTCGGCCTCGCTGGGTAGCCGGAACGACTGTGACCGGAACATGCCCTCCTGAGAGCGGTAGTCGTTATAAATGTTGGTGCGCCACTTGGTAAAATACTGGGCAGCGGTCCAGCTCACGCCCACCACGGGGTAAGTGTCGAACGAAGGGTGCATGTAATAGTACTCCACCATTGGGTCACCATTGGTGTAGGCAAAGTCTTTTTTCCACACCGTGGTGTCGGGGTAGTACTTGGTCATGATTTCCTCTTCGCCAAGTACCGAGATGGAGTCCATCAACAGCGCATCCACAAACTGCCGGTACTCATTGTTGGTGATTTCAGTGTCATCCATGTAAAACGCACTGATCGTCACGCGCTTGTTCATGTTGACCATCGTGGCGGCGATATCTTCGTCGGCCTGTCCCATGATGAATGAACCCGAAGGAATCGCTACCATTCCCGCCGGGGTGGTCTGCCGGTACCCCTTTCGGGCAGTGGCCACGATCTCACCGTTGGCTACGCCTGCCTCTTCCTTTCCCCCCTTACCGAATTTCTCCTTAATGAAGCCGCAACTCTGCAAAAACATGAGAGCAGCCGCAAAAAGCAGGAACTTGGCGCCATTTCGATAGAACGCATTAAGATTCATAGGGCTTTGTGCTAGATATTTGGTAATAATTGGTTTGAAAACGTTGCCCGAGGCAAGTCTAGTATATGTAATAAATCTCATTTAAATCGCCTGGTTCGGATTGGGGTACTTTTGCTTTTCCTAACGAATTACGTGTTCGATTGGTATGATAAAGCATCTAATTAGATGAATTGGCCAAATATAGAACCTTGTTTCGGTAAAGATTAACAACAACTACGCCAAAAATCAGATTAACGTTCTTTTAGAGTCGATATTTTTTAGAACCGGAAGCGAGGCGTACGAACGATGGTCTTTTTGCCCAATTTCGGCGCGGGTAGTTGGTAAGAAAGCATCACCTCGTAAGAGGTGGGTGTTTTCAGGCTGGGCGCACCAATTACCAGATCATAAGCCCCGGAGAGCCGCAGCGACTGATTAGCCATCAGGTTGATTCCTCCCATAAAGATGAGGGCGTCTTGATTCCGGTAGGAAATGCCCGCCCAATACCGCTGGTTGTAAGTTCCCATGACGCCGCCTTCGATGGCGATGGGCGAGGAAAAGTCGGACTTCACAATAGCAAACGGCTGTACCTCGAAAAGATAGCCGATTTCCAGGTTTAGGCCCCCGTTGAGGTAATAAGTGGGAACCAAAGGGTTCGTCGCCAAATCCTGGCCGAGTTTGTATTTAGCATTAAGGAGGTGATTGGCCGAAAATCCCACGTAATATCCCGCTGTTTCGTAGCGGACTCCCAAATTTACATCGGGATGAATTTCACCCACCACGCCAGTTCCTATGAGCAGGTCGCCGTCGTCTCTGGCGCGTAATATGTTGTAGTCGATGGCCGAGCGATAAAGTCCCGCACTGGCTCCCACGGCAAGATTGCCGTTGGCCAAGGCAAAACGGTAAGCCCCTGCCAACTGAAAGCTCTGATTCGACCAGGCCCCGATTTTATCGTTGAAGGCCGTGAAACCTATTCCAAAATTCTTAATTGCCGTACTGGCCGAAAACAATTGGGTACTAGGCGCTCCACCCGCGTCGAACGTTCCCTGATAGCCCGCGTACTGGGTGCGGTGAATGACCTGTAGGCGCGTCACACCATCGGCTCCGGCGGCGGCGGGGTTAAAGTAGAGTTGGTTTAACTGAAATTGGCTGAATTGGGGCGGTTGTTGCGCGTAAGCCGCAGAAAAAAGCATCGTGCTAACTACCAGAAAAAAGAAAGTATAAGTTCTACGTAACATACGGGTTGGGAAATAACCACAATCATTTAACAGTACAAACTCCCTCTCAGAAAGTTTGTTCAATAACGCATATTCCGTAAAAAAATTGAAAAAAGGGCAGAAGGCCAAATTGATTTTCCCCCTTCCGGCAGCCGTCAAATGTTGTTCGCTTTTTTGATGTACAATTCCAAAGCACCGTTCATGGAGGGAGCATTGGGCATTGGGGCCAGAATGTCGACCAGCATCCCGGCCTCCTCAACGGCTTTGGCGGTAGTGGTGCCAAAGGCAGCGATGCGGGTTTTGTTCTGTTGGTAATCGGGAAAATTGTCGAACAGTGACTTGATGCCGGATGGACTGAAGAACGCGATGACATCGTAGAATACGTCTTCCAAATCCGATAGATCCGCCGATAAGGTTTGGTACATCACCGCCTCGCTGAAGTGCAGGTCTTCGGTACCGGCAAACTCGGGAATGTCGTTCTTGCGGACATCGGAGCAGGGGTAGAGGAACTTCTCGTTCTTGTGCTTTCGGATCAGTTCGATGAGTTCACTAGCGGTTTTGGTGCCGTTGAAGATTTTCCGCTTGCGGACGAGGATATACTTTTGCAAATAGTTGGCTGTCTGTTCCGAAATGCAGAAATACTTCATACCAGGCGGCATCTCAATGCGGGCTTCCTCGCAAATCCGAAAGAAGTGGTCGATGGCGTTCCGACTAGTAAAAATGATTGCCGTGTGGCTCAGAATGTTGATTTTCTGCTTGCGGAACTCTTTGAACGACACGCCGTCCACCTGGATGAATGGCCGGAAATCCACTTTGATGTCGTACTTTTTGGCTAATTCGAAATAGGGGGAATTTTCGTCGGGTCGCGACTGGCTCACCAAGATGCTGGCCACTTTGTTGAGCCGATCCTGGTCGAATTCGATGGTTTCACTCATTAAACTTACCAATTAATTTACGATTGAAAACGGCCTTGGAGGGTTAGACGGCGAACTTCACACCGATGATAATGGGGACGATTTCCACGACGCAAAGGTAAGAAAATAAATACAGATTTATAAGCCGACCCGAGTTATCGCTGAACAGGTAGAGCATCAGCACACGCAATGAATAGTAAAATACAAACCCATAAATCAAATAAGGGCGCACCAATTCGAGCCAGAGTGGATTGGGAAGCAGCAGGGCAAAGAAAGCTACTGTATTGAAGGCATAGAACAGGTAAGACATTTGGAGGGCCTTGATATAATGAGCGTTGACGGTGCGCCCCAGATTCGATACGCTCCCTACCAAGCCCATTAACAGATATTTCAGGAAAAGCAGAACCAGGCACGCGATCGTGAGCTTCAATTGATCCAGCAAAAGCCCCGACAGGGTGTCGCCTTCCGAGAGCAACCCGACGGCATAGAACAGTTCAAGCTTGAAGTGGTTAAGAAACAATACGAGGTAGGCCATGCTTGCGCTGACGAACAGCGCGACTATTACCACGAAAGGGGTGTAAGGCTTGGTGAAATTGTAAAAATCGTTACGATCGCTGCGGTCGAAAAAATCGTTGGGACGAACGAAACGCCGGAAAATGGATGGGGAACTTGTGTAAGCGAACAGGGTGAGAATCAGCAAAAAAAGCAGCAAAATAATTGAGAAATCCTCGAAGGGTGTAGTGCGCAGGGGCTTAATGTTGATGATGGGCAGGTTCTGCTTCCGTTCCACGCTGGCATTTTGTACACGCCGGGAATGGCCAATCAGTACCTTTTTGTCTTCTATTCCAGGCGCTCCGTAAAGGGTAAGGAGTATTTCGCTTTTGCGATATACCCGCCGCAGACTGTCGATGTCCAGGGTCAACCAGGCGTTAGGCGTTAGTTTGCGCTGTAACGCTCCCTCGATGAAGAGATAATTTTGCCGCGTTGTGGAGACAAGGAGAACGTAACGGCGGTTTTGCAGCAGATCAATCAGCAAACTGGCTGACATATCCGTCTCGTTGACGCCCCGTGAGTAGGGGACGTAATTTTGATATTTTTGACTGTAAGTCAACCAATCGTTTTTAAGGTCACGCACCAGGAAATAGCGCCCGTCCGGCCCTATTTCTCCCTCCGCCCAGGCAGCAGAAAAGAGAGAACCCGTCAGCCATAATAGGGAAATCGCTCCGAACAGCCTCAGACTTTTTTTCATAGTAGCCAAAAAGGGCGGGGTTTCCCCAGCCCTTTCGCATTCAGCTTTTTGCCATTAAAAGTTATTTTTTACCCAGCGCGATTAGCATCGTTTCGCCAATTACGGCGGGTGACTCGGCCACGTGGATGCCGCACTCGCGCATGATGCGCATCTTGGCTTCGGCGGTATCGTCGGCTCCGCCAATAATGGCTCCGGCGTGTCCCATGCGGCGGCCCTTAGGGGCGGTTTGGCCAGCGATGAAACCCACAACGGGCTTATTTATGCCCGAATTCTGTACGTAGTGGGCGGCTTCGGCTTCCATGCTGCCGCCGATTTCACCGATCATCACGATGGCCTCCGTCTCAGGATCGTTCATCAAAAGTTCGACGGCCTCTTTGGTCGTTGTGCCGATGATGGGGTCGCCGCCGATGCCGATGGCGGTCGTCTGGCCCAAGCCCGCGCGCGTCAACTGATCTACCGCTTCGTAAGTGAGTGTGCCGGATTTGGAAACGATGCCCACCGTACCTTTCTTGAAAATAAAACCGGGCATAATACCCACCTTACATTCTTCAGCCGTAATGACACCAGGACAGTTGGGGCCGATCAAGCGGCAGTTTTTGCCCTTGAGATATTCCTTGGCCATCATCATGTCTTTAGTCGGGATGCCTTCCGTGATACAGACAATCACACCGATGCCCGCGTCGGCCGCTTCCATAATGGCATCGCTGGCAAAAGCGGGAGGGACGAAAATAATCGAAACATCGGCCCCCGTGTTGTCAACGGCTTGCGCGACCGTGTTGAACACCGGACGGTCGAGGTGCATCATACCGCCCTTGCCGGGCGTAACACCACCCACGACCGAAGTGCCGTACTCGATCATTTGCTGGGCATGAAAGGATCCTTCAGAACCGGTGAATCCCTGGACAATGATTTTGGAATGCTTATTGACTAAAACGCTCATAAATAAATGCTAGATATTGGTTTTTAAACGTTGGACTGGTCCGCCGGTGCGGCTGGACATTAGACTTTGGATCGGTTCGCCCAATTCAACAATTACACGATTCAACAAACTAATAACCTTCCCGGTAAAAGTAGAACGAAAAGCCCTAAGTAGCAAAATGTAGCGAGAATTTGTAAATTGCCCTCCCGCTATTCCGAACCTGATTTCCTCGACTTTTTACATGATCTTACACAGCTTATCTGAACTGATACTCAGCGTCACGGCCTTTGCCGTATTCTTCATTTTTTTTCAAAAACAGCCTATTTACGGACGCCTGATCTGGGGCGTTTTTCTCGTCACTATTTCCATCACCTCCCTGCTGACTGTGCTTTGGTACCTGGGCTGGGAAGGACTTGCTCCCGTGGTAGGTTCACTACGTCGGCTCGAAGACACCTTGGGGCCGCTTTGTATGTTGGTCGGAACCTGGTTGTTGGTGGGCCACCTCGTGGCCACACGCTTCACCTTCTGGGCAACCATCGGCACGGGTACCGGGCTGTTTTTAGGTTTGGCCTGGTTTCGGTTAAATCCGCTCATTCAGGTGGTCCAGCCACTATGCATCGTCATCGCACTGCTGATTGCCTGCTATGGGTTGCTCCAAAGACAAAAAAGTGCTCTTTGGGTGGTATTCGCCATGACGATCTTGGCTCTATCCGCCAAACTCCGTCTCGGTCTCAGCCCCACCGCTGCCCATGATCCTTACCACCTGTTAGTAGCCGTCTCCGCTTTCTGCCTCGGCAAAGCCGTGCAGTTGGAGGGGAGGATGCTGTTTAAGTAAATGGTTTGTTGAATTGTTGAACTTTTGAACCGTGTAATCGATGTTTTTTGTCGATTTGTTATTTGTCCAAATCGTTTGTAGTGAGTAAATTCGATTACACAGTTAAACAACCTTACACCTTCACCCTTTCCATTCTTGGCACAAAGAAGTGCATCACTACCCAGGCAATCAGGTAAGCCGAGCCGCACATAATGAAGATGATGTTGTAGCCGCTGCTGATGTCGCCACGAGCGGAGAAAGTATCCAGGATTTGGCCCACGATGTAAGGGAAAAGCACGCCGCCGAGCGAACCCGCCATGCCGCCGATGCCCACAATGGAACTCACTGCCCGTCGCGGGAACATATCCGAAGCCGTGGTAAAAATATTGGCACTCCACGCCTGGTGCGCCGCGCAGGCGAGACTAATGAAAGCCACCGCCATCCAGATGCTGGTAGCGTGGGTGGCAAACACGATGGGAATCACCAGGAAGGCATACAACAGCATAGTCGACTTGCGGGCTTTGAACACAGGCCAACCCCTTTTGATCAGCCAACCCGACAAATAGCCGCCCCCAATGCTACCCACGGTACTCGCCGAATAAACCACCACCAGCGGTAAACTTGGCTTCGTGAGGTCCAAAGCGAAAATCTCGGCGAAGTAGGAGGGGAGCCAAAAGAGAAAAAACCACCAGATAGGATCGGTCAAAAATTTGCCAAATACGTAGGCCCAGGTCTGGCGCACGCGGAAAAGCTTCAGCCAGGGAATGGGTTTTTCGTCCGAATCATCGTCGGCATCGCTGTTAATATGTTCGAGTTCGGCTCTGGAAATACCCTTTTTGCGCGTGGGGACTTCATAAATAAACCACCAGAATACCAACCAAATAAAACCGATGGCCCCCGTAATGATAAATGCTTCCTGCCAGCCGTAAGCTCCTAAGATCCAGGGAACCATGATGGGAGCCACCACTGCTCCAATGTTCGTCCCGGAATTGAACAGCCCCGTGGCAAAGGCCCGCTCCCGCTTGGGAAACCATTCGGCGACTGCCTTGATGGAGGCCGGGAAGTTACCCGCCTCACCCAGGCCCAGCGTAGCCCGCCAGAAAGCGAAGCCCATGGTGCTTTTGGCCAGCGCGTGGCCCATAGCCGCAATACTCCAAATAACTAAGGAAAGACCTAGGCCAATCTTGGTGCCAACCTTGTCGATGATCCGCCCAAAAATAACGTAACCCAGGGCGTAAGAGGCTGTGAAAGCCATGACGACGTTGGCATAATCACTTTCGGTCCAATCAAAATCTAAGGCAAGTGCCGGTTTTAAAAGACCGATCACCTGGCGGTCGAGGTAGTTGATAGTAGTGGCGAAGAAGAGGAGGATAACGACCGTCCAGCGGTAGGTCTTGGTTTTTGGTTCGATGAGTTCGGCCATTTGGAATGGTTTGGTAAGCTAGTTGGATTCGGGGTAAAAGAGAGTGGAGGTGATTTTCTCCCCGTTGCTGAATGAAAAGACGCGAAATTTGCCCGCCGACCCCGGAAAAAAGGATGGAAATTTATGAATAGGCGGGTCAGATAAAGCCGTAATCTTTGAATCTTCGCAGATCGTAGCTTACCGCTTCCAGCGGCGTTCTGCTGCCGTATGATTCCTGCTCGATGATCCAGTACTTGACCGGCGTATGCTTCTTAGCAAAGGCCAAAATCTCCTCCATATCCAGCGAGCCAGTACCCAGCAAGGTGCTTTCTTCCTTGCCCGGCGCGCGATCCTTTACGTGCAGCGACTCGAATTGGTGCGGGTAGCGGCGCAGCCAGTACATGGGGTCAGCCCCGGCGATGGCCATGTTGCAGGTGTCCAGTTGCTGGCAAATATTGGCCAGACTCCAGTTGCGCAGCATATACTCGTAAATGGGTTGGTCGGCGTAATTATTCTCGAATTCCACCTTGTGGTTATGAAAACCAAAGCGCAGCCCCGCCGCCCGACAGATTTCCCCGCTGCGCTCGTAAGCTGCCACGCCGCGTTTCATCTCATCGGGCTGCGTCAGGTCCCACTCGAACCAGGGAGAAATGAGGTACTCCTGACCGACGGTCAGCGCGTCTTCGATGGTTTGTTTCCAGGCGTCGGTCACGTCGTTCTGAGCTTCCAGCCAGTAGGCTTTATGGAAAATAGTGTGCGAGGAGGGCATCGTCAATTCCGCATCTTTCAGGTTTTTTTTAAATTCCGGGGCCGAAAACCCGTAAAACTTTCGGTCGCGGTAATCGGCGTGTTCCACTTCCTTATAGCCGACCTTCGCCACGGCTTTCAGCGTACCGACCGGGTCTTTTTTCATAGCATCCCGCACGGAATATAGTTGCAGTCCGATGTGATAAACCTTTATATTGGGCGCACTTTGTAAGGGCAGACTCGCCGCTAACGCAGCGGCTCCGGCTTGCAGGAAATGACGGCGACTGATTGAATTTTGCATTCAGATGTTGATTAAAATCAGGCTTTGAAGATAAGGCAATTTGTCCGTATTGCCGATTATGTTTTATTTCGACCAATGATTAGGACAGCACGGTTCCGACTGTCTTTCGGACGTGTCCGTTTAATTTTCACCCAAAAAGGATTTTACATGGAGTTGTGTACCAAACGCTTAATGTTGAAAGAAATGATCCTGGACGATGTGGACGACATCCATCGTCTGCATTGCACCGAGGAGGTTGAGCGATTCAACACCATTGGTATCCCGAAGCACAAGGGCGACACCATTGAGGTAATGCTGGCGGCGGTCGAGGACCGGGAATCGGCGGAGCGCACGCAATATGCCTGGACAATTAGGCTCGCCGAAGGCAGCGAATTTGCGGGGGAGGCAGGCATGAGTCTGTCCGGCGATCGCTTCCGGCAGGGGGAAATTCATTACAGTTTATTCCCCGCTCACTGGGAAAAAGGCTACGCGACCGAAATCGTGAAGTGTCTCATCTCATTTGGATTTAGGCAACTGAAATTACATCGGGTCCACGCCGGCGTGTGTACCGAGAACCAGCGCTCGATTCGCGTTCTGGAAAAGGCGGGCATGAGTCGCGAAGGACTGCACCGTAAAATTCTGCCGATTCGGAACGAATGGAAGGATAATTTTCACTACGCTATCGTGGAAGACGATCCATTTTGAAGGATGAAAAATGTTTTTCGTATTTATGGAGAAAAAGGAATGCAGGAAAAAATGCCGCAAGTATAAAAGCTAAAAAGGGCTGAACTAGAAGCTAAAAAAAAGGCGGGGCAGATTTGAATATTCAAATCTGCCCCGCCTTTTAAAAAGAGCAAGCTTGGAGATTACTCCTCGCTGGTCGTCTTGCGACCCGGACGCTTGCCCCTAGCGGTTGCTGTATTCAGTTTCAGTTCAAAAGCATTTGAATCGCCATACTCGAACGGCTTGATGTCAAAAGTATATTTTTTATTCTGCACATCGAGTCCACTCTTATCCAGGATCGGACCCAGCGAAAGAAAGAAATTACGACCGCTTTCTTCCATTTCAAAGACGCCTTCTTCTCCGCGCGATGCGGGTACCAGAAAGAGGGACTTCAACTTACGCTTCTTCTCGGGTTTACCGATTCTGAAAGCAGAGTTTTGTGGTTCGATACCTGCTTCTTCGGCCGATTTCTGGGGGATAATAATCTTACCAGTCGACGTAATGTAGCCTGTATTGTAAGACTTAGAGGCCTTCTCAGTTGTTTTTTTAGGAGCAACGTTCTCTTCGGGGGTAAAAAAACTGATTTCTTGCATCATTATACTGTAGTTTTTTGGTGATTTATTTTTGCAAATATTGCATTTCTTTTTAAGAAGATTGTGGTAATTAATGCAATAAATAAGAATGAAACGTCAAAAGAATATGTGGTATTGGACCTGCTCAACAGACATGTGTCCTGATCGTGCGTCCTGAATTTTGCGTACCTGCCGGGGGCACATCATGATCGTGTGGCTACGAGAATTGGGATCCATTTATGCGTGAATGATCGAGTATGGTATTTTTGCGTTACTTTTGGAAGCGCTATTTGTGCGTTTAAAACCCGAATGAGATTGGAATGGAATATATAGATTATTACAAAGTGCTGGGCGTGAAAAAAGACGCCACGGAGGCTGAAATCAAGAAAGCTTACCGCAAACTGGCCCGCAAGCACCATCCCGACATCAACCCCGACGATAAGGATGCCGAGAAAAAATTCCAGCAAATCAACGAAGCCAATCAGGTGTTGAGCGACCCCGAAAATCGTAAAAAGTACGATAAATACGGCAAAGACTGGAAACACGCCGAGGAATTTGAGAAAGCGGGACAGCAGCGGCAATACAGCAGCAGTAACCAGGCCGGTGGTTCTGGCAGTGGCGGTAATTTTTCGGGTGGTGATTTTTCTGATTTTTTCGAGTCGATGTTCGGTGGAGGGGCGTCTTCTTTCGGCGGTGCATCGTCGGGTTCCTGGGGTGGAAGCCGATCCTTCAAAGGCCAGGATTTTCAGGCCCAGATGCGGTTGGAGTTGCGCGAGGTTTACGAAACCCACAAGCGGACTATCACCGTCAATGGCAAAAATATCCGTTTGACCATCCCGGCAGGCGTCGCCGATGGGCAGGTTATTAAAATAACCGCTTATGGCGGCGAAGGGGCCAACGGCGGACCAAAGGGTGATTTGTACCTTACCTTCACCATTGACAACCGCACTCCTTTCCAACGCGACGGTGACAACTTGTACGCCAATGCAGATGTCGATCTATACAAAGCTGTGTTGGGTGGAGAAATAACGGTGGACACCTTCGACGGGAAAGTAAAACTGAAAGTGCCGCCCGGCACCCAAAGTGGCACAAAAGTGAAGTTGAAAGGAAAAGGGTTTCCCGTTTATAAAAAAGAGGGTTCTTCTGGCGATTTGTACCTGACTTACCAAGTGCAAATTCCGACCGATCTTACCGAAAAACAGAAGGAATTGTTTACCGAACTTGCCAACCTGAGCGCGTCATGAATACTGAAAACCTAGTACCCGTCGCCGTCCTTTGCACCCATTACCGGGTCGAAATGTCTTTTTTTAGCCGACTGGAAGAGGTCGGGCTGCTGAATTTGGAATCCATCGAGGAAACGCAATATGTCCCCTCCGAAAGGATCGGTGAAGTGGAGAAAATCATCCGTATGCAACACGACCTGAATCTGAATCTGGAAGCAATCGACGTGGTCTTTAATTTGCTGGATAAAGTCAATGGTTTGCAGAACGAATTGCGGACCGCGAAGCGCAGGTTACGTCTTTACGAATTATAATCAATCTTTAGAAAAGACGGATTGATCGGATAAGGAATCGTGCCGAATAAACGAACGCCCCCCGCCGATTTATCGGCGGGGGGCGTTTCAAGTGTAATTAGTCGGGCTTCACCGAAAGGTCGGGTTGTGATCCGCAGGCACCCATTGTGGCACCGACCTTTACGTACCTCTTAGCAATTTTTTTGGACACCACTTGGGTGACCCCGTAGTAGCAGACGGTTACCATGTCGTCTTCAGGAAAGCACTGGGTGCTTGAAAGTCCCACGCCAACGATAGTTAAGCAAATTGCTAGGCGTTTGATTCTTTTCATAAACGAAACGAGTTTAGATGTGATTGAAAAATTGGACGGACAAAAATATAACTTTTTTCAATCAGTGACCCATTGCCATTACTTTTTTTATTCCAACCGTTTCCACCGTTATATTTTTGGAAGGCGCGGTATGATTTTTGAAATCCTGGATGATTTCCAGTACATCGTAATCAATATTCAGCGACTTGGTGCCATCTATAATAACGGTGCAGTCACGAGGTAACATGCTGAGCGTATGGTTGATGCTGCCTTTGTTCAGAAATGTTACTTCCTGAGAAAGTTGCAGCGTAATAACCTCGCCTTCTTTCTTTTCTTCTTTTTTGTAATGGTAAGAGTGCTTATAGTTCTTACGCAGAATGAAGTAAATCGCTACCACCATACCAATGGCAATTCCTTTGAGTAAGTCAGTCATCAGAATGGCTACAATCGTGACGATAAAGGGAACGAATTGATCCCAGCCCAACTGATACATTTTTTGGTAAAGCGATATTTTCGACAATTTATACCCCACCAAAAGCAGAATTGCTGCCAACGCCGCCAGCGGAATCATATTGAGGAAATAGGGAATGAATATCGCCGATACCAGCAATAAAGTACCGTGTACGATGGTGGACATTTTAGTCTTGCCGCCCGAGTCGATATTGGCCGAGCTGCGGATAATCACCTGCGTAACTGGCAACCCGCCGATCAGTCCAGAAACGATATTGCCCACGCCCTGCGCTTTTAATTCGCGGTTGGTTGGGGTAGTGCGCTTGTAGGGGTCGAGTTTATCGGTGGCCTCTACCGACAGCAGCGTCTCCAGACTAGCCACGATGGCGAGGGTAAATGCCACAGTGTATACCTCGGGATTGGCAATCAGAGAGAAATCCGGTGTACTGAAGAAACTGATGAATTCCTGCGCCGAGCTGGCTACGGGTAGTTTTACCAAATGCTCGCCACCCATCGCCCACTCGGGCTTGATGGCCGCAAAAGCCAGATTAAGAATTGTTCCCAAAATTACTACGAAGAGCGCACCCGGCAAAAAGCGGAACAACTGGATTTTTTTCATGAAAGGTCGCTCAAACAAAATCAGGATCCCCAGCGAAATGAGCGAAATAATAATGGCTCCCGTGCTGCTGTATCGCACGGAGTAATAGAGTTCACTAAACGTGTTGTGACCATCAGGCTGCGAGAAAGATTCATCACCGAAAAAATCCTTATCGTAGCCGAAAGCGTGGGGTATTTCCTTTAATATCAAGGTAATGCCAATAGCAGCGAGCATTCCTTTGATGACCGACGAAGGAAAGTAGTAGCCAATAATGCCCGCGTTGAGAAACCCGGCGATCAATTGGATGATACCACACAGCACGATGGCCAGTAAAAGGGCTTCGAAGCTCCCCAGAGTTTCCAAAGCACCCAGGATAATTACGACTAATCCAGCCGCCGGACCCGCCACGCCGAGGGCGGAACCACTCAAAGCCCCCACCACGATACCGCCCACTATCCCGGCAATAATGCCGGAGAAAAGTCGGTTGGGATCGCCCGTGGAGGCTAGTGCCACGCCCAAGCATAGCGGCAATGCCACCAGGTACACGACCAACCCGGCGGGAATGTCGGATTTCAGGTGGGCAAACATATTTTTTTTGTCAACTGCCATATTTCTTGTTTATAAATTCAAATGTGAGTGATTGCAGGAGTGTCAGACTTCTTCGCTTTTATCGAAGACATAGAAGTTTTCCAGGTCTTTGGTATTTTCGGCCATGACGTTCAGGTCCTTCAACAGGCCGTTGGCGACATCATAGACCATGCCGTGAATTTCCAGGAAACGATTTTGCTCCCAAGCCATTTGCACGATGGATGTTTTGGACAAATCCATGACCTGCTCGTGGACGTTCAGCTCGCATAGCCGGTTGCTGCGCTGAGTCATATCCTCGATGGCATCCAGTTCATCCTTGTACAGACGATACACGTCCTTGATATGCCGCAGCCAGTTGTCGATGAGTCCTACTGACTTGTTACCCATTGCGGCGTTGATGCCCCCGCAGCCGTAATGTCCGCAGACGATGATGTGCTTCACCTGTAGCACGTTGACGGCATAGTCCAGCACACTCAGCATATTCATGTCGGTGTGGATGACCATGTTGGCGATGTTGCGATGCACGAAAACGTCGCCGGGCGTAGTACCCGTAATTTGGTTAGCGGGTACCCGACTGTCGGCGCAACCGATCCATAAGAACTGAGGATTTTGGCCATTGGCGAGTTTGTCGAAAAATGTGGGGTCTTCTTCGTTCATCTGGGCGACCCACTGGCGGTTGTTTTCAAATAATTGCTGATAGGACTTAGGCATAATGATTGGCTTTTAGAGGATTTATGAATAAAAACGAAGGAACACGATCACCCCGGTGATGAGCCAGGGGCAAACGTTGCGAAAGAGCAGGGAAATACTGTTAGGAAATTGAGCCACCACCGGATTCGTCTGACTACGCCGGAAACGACGGCTACTTTGCCCAAAAATATCTTTCAGGTAAAGCTAGTAAACTGTCAACAAATCAGTGAATAAATCCTGAAAGTTAACCGAATACCCTAAACTTAGGGCAAGGTTGACTCAGGAAATAGCAGAATCGGGCGGAGAGAAGAAGCTGTCCGGTGCGATCTGCCTGACCGCAAGCAAAGGATAGGCGTAAGATGCCCTGTTTGCAGACTGTAAATTGGGAAAGGAAATGCCCGGTAGAAGGGCAGGGAAGAAAGCGAGTGTCACTTCCGATTCGTCGGTGTCAGAAGGCTCACAGTCTTCGAGTTGAACAGTTTCATTTTCCTGCGCGAATTCCCAGCCGTTGGCTAGACTGCCGACGAGACAAAGGCTCCAGAGAAATATGAAAAGTCCTAATTTCATTAGGTTAGTTCGTGAATTTGAGACTACCTAACACAAAAAATACAAAAATTGTTGCTCAATTTGACCGCTTATAGCGATCATAGCCCTTTTCGTGCCTTTCCAGCCAACGGCCCACGATAAACGCAGAACCTAGCAATGCGGAATAAAATACCAGGGCAATAATATTCATGAACATAATGAGTGCGGTTTTTGGGTAAATGTCCTTTTCGGCAAAAATACGGACAGAAAACGAGTTAGACGAATCTTTTACAAAAAAATTATAACACTCCTTTTGTGGAGGGCAGATTGTCCATTTGCTTTAAATCCCGTGCCACCGCCATTTTGATGGCCTTGGCAAAAGCTTTAAAAATCGCTTCGATCTTGTGGTGCTCGTTCTGACCTTCCACCTTGACATTCAAATTACAGAGCGAGGCGTCCGAAAATGATTTGAAAAAATGGTGAAACATCTCAGTGGGCATCTCGCCGATTCTCTCGCGCCGAAAATCAGCTTCCCACACCAGCCACGGGCGGCCCGAAAAGTCGATGGCGACCTGCGCCAGCGCCTCGTCCATGGGTAGCAAAAAGCCGTAGCGGTTGGTGCCGCGCTTGTCGCCCAGGGCCTGGCGGTAGGCTTCACCCAGCGCCAGGGCGGTGTCTTCGATGGTGTGGTGTTCGTCGATGTGCAGGTCGCCCTTCACCGTGATTTCCAGGTCGGCTCCCGAATGTTTGGCGAGCTGGTCGAGCATATGGTCGAAAAAACCCAGCCCCGTGTCTATGGTGGATTGGCCACTGCCGTCGAGGTTTAGTTTAATGGAAATCTCGGTTTCCCTAGTATTACGCTGCACGGTAGCGATGCGGTTCGGGAGTTTCAGTTTTTCAAAAATGGCGTCCCAATCGTCGGAAACCAGCGCAATTGCCGCTTTCATTTCTGGCGAAACGCCTGTCTCCGGCTGATTCGGAGCAATGAGAATGGCTTCGGTTCCCAAATTCACGGCCAATTGGACGTCCGTGAGGCGATCGCCGATGACGTAGCTGTTTTTTAAATCGTAGTCGCCGTTCATATATTCCGTCAGCAACCCGGTGCCGGGCTTGCGGGTGGGGGCATTGTCGGCGGGGTAGGTGCGGTCAATGAAAACTTGGGAAAAATGAACATTTTCACCCGCCAGCGTCTTCATCATTTTATTGTGGGCGGGCCAAAAGGTGTCTTCGGGGAAAGCATCGGTTCCCAATCCGTCCTGGTTGGTAATCATCACCAGTTCGTAGTCGGTTTCTTCGGCCAGGCGGCGCAGATTGGAGATGGCTTTGGGCAGAAATTCCAGCTTTTCCAGCGAATCGACCTGCTCGTCGATGATCGGTTCAAAGATGATCGTGCCATCGCGGTCGATGAAGAGGGCTTTTTTCATTGGGGCAAACAAAGATTTAGTTTGAAGCGCCAAAGTTAGGGAATCATTCATCACTAAAATGCAATACCCAACTTCACTCCTCCCCAAACGTGCGTCCGCCCGGACTTGAATTCCCGGCTGAGATAAGTGCGGTAGTACTCGGCGTAGAACTTCCTGACCTTCATCACAACGCCATAATTATGCTGGAAAGTGAAGCGATTGATGTCGTTAGCTGCCAAAGTATAAGGACTGCTGCGGTTAAAAAGTCCGCCTTGCAGCGTGGCGTCGTACCCAACTAAAATACCGAGCGGCTGGCTGTACACGTATAATTGCCAATCCTTTTTTCTGGAATTTGAGGAGGAAGGAAAAGCCGAATCGAAATAACCCAACGACAATGTCAAGCCTGCCTGTACCTTGTCCGAAAGCGTTCCCAAGCGAACTTGCGCGTTGGTATTTAGCGAAAGAAAATCCGGGACCGCGACCAATTGCCGCTCGTGATTTATTTCGTAGTTGACGACAACATCGTTGTGAATCTGGTATTGCCAGCCGTGCGGTTCCTGATCCCCCGACCAGCGGTGGATGGCCGCCTGCATCTGCCCCGCAAAGGCCGCCGGGCCAACCATTCCCAAACTCAGCACCGAACTCAACCGTTGCCTAAGCGCCGTATCTACCGAAATCGAGAATGATTTCAGCATGATGATACCCGCGAAAGGCCGATCGTTCCCCAGAATTTCATCGCTTTTGATGCTGGTGGGCGTGAAGCCGAAATGCTCGAAGGCTAAACCGTAGGTAGCGGGCTTATCGTGATATCGAAAAAGTATTTTGGATAAAGGGTTTTTGGCAAAAACCGGATGCGCTACCTCAAAGCTGTATCCCTGCGTGTAGTAATAATCGGTGATATTGCGGGAGAAAAAATCGTTGTCGTAGTGGAATCGGAAGTAGCCTTTCCCAGAAATGGTTCGTTGAGCGGCGGTATTGTCAATCCTCTGGGCTAAACTCAAAGCGGGTAAGAAAACGAGGAATGCAAGAAAGAGAAAGTGTTGGCGCATGATGTTTACATACGTTTTTGCAAGCCAGGCAGACTACATTATTTCGGTAAACTCTTCTCTCCTCCTTCTGAAAGAAACTTCTCATTCACCCGCGCGTACAGTTCTGCTGGGACGGGCGAGTCAACTTGGCTAACGGTAGGCTTGGGCCGCACCCAATCCAGATAGCCCTTGGCCCAGGCATAAGCTAGCCCCAGCGCCAGGATTCCCACGAACACCGCCATCTCGGCCAGTGCGAACCAGCCCCAGCGGCCTTCGGTCTGAGCGATCAATTCCTCCCGGCCAAAGACGACGGCCCAGGGGAAGAGGAAGACCAATTCCACTTCGAACAGCACAAAGATGAGCGCTACGACGTAAAACCGCACATTGAACTGCACGTTGGCGTTGCCCACCGGGTCTTCGCCCGACTCATAAGTCGTGTTCTTTTCGGGATTCGGATTATTGGGCCGCAGTAAGCGGCCCACGCCCAGCACGACACCCAGCAGCACGAAGCCCGCGATGATGAAAAGTAAGATGATTCCGAAGTCCGTTAGCATAAAGTTTCCTCTGGTGGGACGAACCTATGTGTTCGCCCGATGACGTAGCAAAGGTAGCAAAACACCGCCCCATCCCCCGTACCAATTTTATTTAATAAAAAATGCAAAAAAAATTGCAGTATGATATAAATATATCATATCTATGCCTTATATTTGTGTTATGGATTATAACAAACATTAAATATATGGAGACGATCAATAAGGAAAATCAGAAAATAACAGTCGCCCCTTGCCAACTGAGCGTGATGCAGCAGACCGATAGTGCCTTAGTAGCAGCCAGCGAGCAGAAATACCTGTACTTCGAGGGACGCCCCCGCGAGTACCGCTTCAACGGTCAGAACGGCCAGTTTAACCTGTACGGTGACCGCGTGCTGACGGATGCCTCGGGACGTTTGGTTTCGACCTTTTCGTTTCAGCCCATCGCCTATCGTATTTTCGAGGACGCCCTGTTTGGCCGCTCCCTGCGTGAACTGTGGGCTGAGCTTTTCTTCGTGGACGCCGACAATTGCGTGTCGTCCATCATGTTCAACAATACGTCGGTCAATGAACTGTATCGGCTGCTGGAACCTATTCTGTACGAGCGCAAGTCACTTTGTGACGTGGCGCTGACCATTAAGCCCGAGCGGGTTCAGAGCAAGAGCGATCCCAATAAAGCGTGGTTCATCGCGCGCTTCTCCTATGAAACCGTTGAGCCGGAGCGCATCGCCGAGATGCGGGAGTTTGTGAAAACGCACCGTGTGTACCGCAACGAAACGCTGACCGTCGCCGCCCAACATAAGCTGGTGTCGCAAGGCTATTACCTGGCCATCGACCCGCTAGACGATTATTCGTTGCAGCAGGCAGCTTAAATTAGTTGATAAGGGTCAATTGCAATTGACAATGCTCTTGGCGCGGACAGTCAATTTACTCTTACTTGTTTCATCAAAAACAAACTAAAGTCATGACAAATAGTGGATTTATTGCCCTGCGGGGGCAGCATTCGTTTCACATGGTGGACCGGAAAAGCATTAAAGAGGTAGAAATGGGAGCGCGGAAGACAAAGATCGTGACCCCCTACCACACGCTGGAAGTGGAGACGCTTTACAACATAGCGGCGCTGAGTTCGCTTTGTCAGGAGCCACTGCCGGAAAGCTTTCAAACGGAGGGAGAGGAGGCTAACGACCTCTATCCGAGGTTGAATGACCTCCCGTTCTGAGTTGTTTATGGTACGGGCTTCCAGCCCGTTTAAAAGAATGAATCCAAAAATGGGCTGGAAGCCTGAACGCAGGTCCGACCGCAGCATACTCAATCAAGACAGCACCTCATTTCCGCGAATAGCACCATTGCGGTGGGCGTGATTGATGACCTCGCGAAGAATCATAATTTGCTGTTTGAGCAGTTCTATGGTATCGTTTCGGTCGGCAATTTGTTTTTCCAAATTGCGATTACGTTCGCTGAGAAAGTCGGAGTGAGTATTAGACAAGTCGCCGTTTTGACTCATAAAGGGTTCACCCGTGCCGCGCAGCAGCCAGTCGCCGTTGAGATTCTCGAAGCGGTTCGTGATACTTACCAATGTATCGTAACTGGGTTTGGTGCGGCGGTTCAGGATGGTATAGAGCTTAGCGGGCTTATCGAAGCCCAGTTCCTTGCTCAGGCCGTAAACGGTCATTCCTTTATCCTCTAAAAGAAATTCGATGCACTGGTGAATGTCAAGTGGTGTGTCTTTCATATCTAATATAATATTGCTATATTTGCTGCGGTTCACAAAACTATCGAATAGTTCCCGGTTTTCAATAACTAATTTCTAAAATATACTTTCAACCAATATTAAT
Source organism: Cytophagales bacterium (assembly GCA_038235275.1). Classification (GTDB taxonomy): domain Bacteria; phylum Bacteroidota; class Bacteroidia; order Cytophagales; family Spirosomataceae; genus Persicitalea. The sequence continues at coordinate 30,105 of JBBSUC010000020.1, forward strand.
TGTATATGGAAAATGTGAAAGAGTACTCGGATTGGACGCGGCCGGAAGTGTCTCCTGAGTGGGAACTGTTCCGAACCGTGCAGAAAATGAGTTGGGACGAATTGGCAACGGGGGCGAACCCCTGTCTGCTGGATATGTACCGCAGCACCGAGCTTGGTTTGAACCTGCAAAAGGCGCTTTCTTCCCCGAAGCTAAATCAGCTTGGCGAAAAACACGGTAAAGATTTAGTTTGTCGTCTGGTCGGACTAACCGTACTAGTCTACTTTGAACGTTTGCCTAAAAATACTGAAGCCAAGTTTGGAACCTGGCGGCTGCGCCAAACCGCCGAGTGGCTATACGATACCTATTCCTGCGAAAGTTTGCGCGATTTGATGTACGCTTTCCGCCGGGCGGGAGGTACATACGCCCACGACCTCCTGGAAGTTATGACCGACTACCTGGAATGGCGCGCAAGCAAGCTGGAAGCCATCCACCAATCCCGCAATCAGGCGGAAACGAACCCTTGGCCTAACGATTTTAAGGAGAAACTGCCGGCGCGCTGGTTTCTCGGATACCTAAACCCCACGAATGGAAGCAACAGCCAGGAAGCCGCGTAAGAAGCAGGCGACCGAACCCGTCGCTGAGAAAGTAACGACAATCGTAGAAGTTCCAAAACCCGTAAAGAAGAAGAAAGCCACCCAGGCCAGTTGGGATAAATGGGTAAAATCCACCGTGGTGGCCGTCAGCCCAGACGTTTGGAGTATTCATGCTTCCGAATTGAGCCATAATTCCCAGTTTCTTTCTGACCTGAGGAAATTGCCGATGCGCGTGTTGCTCGACACGCCCGCGTTGGATTATCTGTTTCGCTGTCCCGACCGCCTGTCACACAACGCCCGACTGGTGTTGAACGAGGAAGGCGTCGAATGTCTGGTAAGCATGGAAAGTTTGCGGGAATGGGCCGACAAAATGCGAGCAGGGCATTATTTGCTTAGTAAGGAAAACGGCTTTTTTGACACGATCCTCGACCGCTTCGATCTGGAAAGTGTGACGACCACGACGGAAGTTTATCAGAAATATGTTTCGTTGAAAGCAACTTCCTTCGTGGATATTAGCTGGGAAAGAAAACCTGAGGACATCATCAGCACCCGCTTAAACGCCGACGAACGACCAATCAGAATCATCGCCGCCCAAGCACTGGTTTTGGGTGTGCCGATCTTAACGCCTGACCTTAGGTATGATGCCTATAGAAAGGATGGTGTCAGGACAATTTGGTAAGCGGTTAAAATTGCATCCTGTTACAGCTTCATTTATAACCCGGCAATTCCTCCGCCACCATTTCGTAGCGTCCAGGCACGTCTCCGAGGATAGCGTAATCGGCTTTCTCGCGTCCGTGCAAGAAGCGGAGCAGTCGCCCGATGGTTTGGGCACGGTCGATGGCGGTGCGCAACTCACACTCGTAGATTGTCCATACTTTCCAGCCTAATTTTTCCAGCAAAAAAACATTCCTCTGGTCGCGCTGGCGGTTGGTGGCAATTTTTTCTTCCCAAAAATCGCGGTTGGTCTTGGGTATCTTACCAATCCTGCAAGGTTCGTGACCGTGCCAGAAGCAGCCCTGCACGAAGACCACTGTGCCGTATTTCTTCAAAACAAGGTCAGGACATCCCGGCAGCTTCCGGTCGTGGAGCCGATAACGGAAACCATGCCCATGCAAACATCTCCGCACGACCCACTCCGGCTTCGTGTCCTTAGATCGGATCGCCTGCATAATCTCCCGCCGCTTTTGCTTATCGAAGATGTCCACCTTTTTTAGTTTTGAATGAGAGAATGAGAAATTGAGTGAATACTGGAGTAAGCAGGCAAAAGCAACATTCACTCACCGCGCGGGCGGCCCCGTCACAATTCACTCATTCAAAATTAATTCAAGCCGCCTGTCGTCCCTCGTATCTTCTTACCCTTTCATCGTACAGCGCTAATCCGGCACGGACTGCCTCGCGCATTTCCTGAGCGGTGAGACCTCCCGTTTGGGCCAGTTGGTAGCATTGGCTGGTGAGGGAGCCATGCTGGGCAGCCCACTGCTTTAAGTACAACATTATGCCTTCTTTTCCTCGCATGATTATGGTCGATTTTCCTTTATACAAAGATAGAAACTTTATAATACAACTATATTATAATCTAAAAAATTTTCCTATATTTGTGTTGTACAAGAAACCTAAGAGTAAGTATGAATATCGTCAGACAAACGCTGCCCGACTCGGTGCAAGAAGTGGAATTGGAGCGCGCCCTGCGGCCCTTGAGTTTCAACGATTTTGCGGGACAGAAGAAGGTGCTGGATAACCTCCGCATCTTCGTCCAGGCGGCCCTTGAACGGCAGGAGCCGCTTGATCACGTACTGTTGCACGGCCCGCCTGGCCTGGGGAAAACCACCCTGGCCTGCATTCTGGCCAATGAACTGGGGGCGCATCTCAAAACCACCAGTGGCCCGGTGCTGGACAAGCCCAATGAACTGGCCGGGCTACTGACTAATTTGCAGCCCGGAGACGTGCTTTTCATCGACGAAATCCACCGCCTGAACCCCGTCGTGGAGGAGTACCTCTACTCGGCTATGGAGGATTACAAAATCGACATCATGCTCGACAGCGGCCCCAACGCTCGCTCGGTACAGATCGGCCTGAGCCCGTTCACGCTGGTGGGGGCGACCACCCGCGCCGGGATGCTAACCACGCCCTTGCGGGCCAGATTCGGCATTTCCAGCCGTTTGGAATATTATCAGCCAGGCCTTCTATCGACCATCATTCAGCGCTCGGCGGAACTACTAGGCTGCCCAATCAGCGAGGAAGGCGCCCTCGAACTCGGCACCCGGAGCCGGGGCACGCCGCGCATCGCCAATAACCTGCTGCGCCGCGCCCGCGATTTCGCGCAGGTACTTGGGACGGGTGACATTACGACCGAGGTAGTGCAGCGCACTTTGCGGGCTTTGGAAGTGGGGGAGAATGGCCTGGATGAGATGGACAACCGCATTCTGACGACCATCGTCGAGAAGTTTGCGGGTGGCCCTGTGGGGCTTTCTACCATCGCCACCGCCGTAGCCGACGAGGCCGAAACCATCGAGGAATTATACGAGCCGTTCCTGATTCAGGAAGGCTACCTCAAGCGCACTTCACGAGGCCGGGAAGTAACCGAAAAAGCCTACCGTTACCTGGGTGTTCAGATGCCCGAAAAGTACCAGCAAGCGGCCTGATATTTTTCTTGGATATAGTATATATTTATATTATATTTGAGGAATCATTTGGTACTGAATAGCGTTTAATATAAACAGGCGCAAAGCCCAAATCAGCTATGGAACAGAACTTGGAAAAATCATATAAGGAGCAAGAAGAATGGCGGCGTTCGATCCCCGCGCAGGTCTTCCTGAATCATTTCTTCGGATTGCACCGGCACATCCAGCACGCGCGGCGTACGAGGAGCCTGGATCAGGTCTGGCGCTTCCGTGAGTTCGAGACGAGGATTACCGGACAGCAAGAAGAAGCCGCTAAGAAATTACTGGTGCAAGCCTGGAATACGGAGTACGCCCTGCGCAAGACTGCCGAAAATGGTGACGAAACCTACCATCGTAACGCGCTCTATTGGACATTTCCCCAGGCGTATTACAGCATTTTCTTCGCCACCAAAGCATTCCTGACCGTGCAGGGCGGCACCGCCAGCAACGAATGGGTCGCGCGCGCCCGCGTGGGAAGGTTGATGGCCGCCAACTGGTATCCGAGCCCGCTGGCCTTTGGAGCGATGGGTTATCCGGGCAAGTTTACAATGATAGGGCTGGCTTCGGGCCTCGCTACGCCGTCGTTGCAAATGGCTGACACGCCGCACGAGTGGCAGGCGCAGGTGGGTCAGTTTCTGCGTACTACCCGCACCCGACAGATGCAGAACGCGCGGCGACGTCTGCAAGCTGATCCTGAAAAGGCAGTGCGCACGAAAACGGGCAAGATCGCGACGCGCTTTGGCGCGAAGGAATGGGCGCAGGTAACGAAGAGTGTTAGTCCGACCAGTTTCCTGGATTTATTCGCCCGCTTGAAAATATCCTCGACGCATCGCGAGGTCGAACGCTTCATTGAGGCCGAAATCGATTTTCGATTGTTCCACACCTGCTTGTTTGAGACGGTGCGCTACATCAACTCCGTTCACGAAGCTTACGTAGCTAAGGCGATGGGAGCCGGGCGTTACGCCGAGTTTAAAGCATCCTTACCCGCTTACCTCCGGGAAGAGTTTGGCAGCGATGGGCCGAAGAGTTCTCAAGAGGCGACTGTCATTCCACTGGAACCGAAGTGGTTCGAGAAAATGGCCGGATAATCAAACACTTAACCTTTATGCAAATTATCATGAATACGAATTCAGCATTTTTCAAGAGTAAAGGCGGCGGGCAATATTTCAAGCGCGAAGGCGAGCGGGTCAAAATCGTCTGTCTGTACGAATTTAATCCATCGGTTGAGCGCACGACCTACGACGACAAACTGCTGTCGGCCCTCGAATGCGTCCCCTGCGACGAAGCGTCGTTTAACGACGCCCAGGAACAAGTAATCAAAATTTTGCAACTCGGCGCAGCCGAGTGGGCCGCGCAAAGAGCATAATGACATTGAAGACTATAATGTAGTTTTGGTTTTATGGATAAATAAACAGCCCTGGGTTTTTGACCCAGGGCTGTTTTGTTTTTGCCCTATGTTACTCAAGCACTTACTAATGGAACCCCTTGGGTCGCTTCCCAGTAAGTCCAAAAAATAAAACCCAAAATAAACGCGAAAGCGGTCCAAACAATGGCGGATTTTTGACCCGTTTTTAACGAGCGCGTAGCCAGAAATACACCCAGTAGCATGAGGATTTGCAAACCGTGCAGACCAAAAAAATGCGCCACGCGCAGGTCGCCGAAGCCCGTACTCCAATTCAGTAGCGGCAGTCCTGGTCCGCCGTCGACCGCCCCCACAGTGTGGCCCGGCTGCGCCGACATATAGCCGCCCAGAAAACTACCCAGCAAAAATAGTAGGAGTCCCAGACGTACGCCCAGGACATAAGGTCTGGAAAGATCACTGAGATTAGCTCTGAGGTAACGATAGGTGAAAATCATCACCCAAATTGTATTGTAGGCGATGAAAAAGCCCATTAGGGCAAAGACGATACCTCCGCTCAACGATTCCATGTTGAAATGTGACTTGACACCCCGCGCGGCCTGCACCGTGATGGCCACGTTCTCAATGACGATAGCCAGTGCAGTTTGGCTCGCAAAAATGCGTACGAAGCGGCTCGGCGGCAGGTCGCCGCACAGCCAGGCGAAAGTCAGCAGGTAAATCCCCGACGAAAGAAGAAACTTGAAGGGCTTGATCCAGCGGCCGATGCCCAGGATTAGGGTATCGTCGATCGCCATCGGAATCAGTAGAACAACTGCCCCAATTAAATGCGCCATCCCGACGTAATATAACAGCTTGTTGCGTTCGCGAAGGGAGGGCAGTAGATTCACAATCAGAAATTTAGCAGCAGTCGATTAATGCTCGTCCCCTTCGTAAATCCACATGGATTCGGTGTCACCAGCTCGCTCAAAACCGATTTTCTTATAAAACTCCACGGTATTGCCGTCGGCAGTGAGCACCTGCATATGGAAACCTTTGTACTTTTCCTGCATCTTTTCTACCAGTCGGTTGCCGATGCCCATGCCCTGGTATTCGGGGTGGACAAGAAAGTGGGGATAATACACTACTAGATGCCCATCCGATATGGCATTGCCCAACCCTACCAACTTATTGCCATCCCAGGCGGTGTACAGAGAATGCGAATTTAGCAGGCCGTTGTAGAGTTTGGTCGGCTTTTGAGCGGCACTCCATCCGTTGGCTTCATAGAGAGCCAACACGTCTTCGATCCGAATGCCTTTTTTGTCAGAAATTGTAATTTTTGGAGTTAATACTTGACTAGTCATATAAGAAAATTCTTTTTCTTTACTGTTAATATTTTATTGAAATTAACTACTGAAACATTTTGAATGGTCAATAAACCAGATAATTGAGAAATAGACAGGTGATTCAATGTATTCAAAATATTTTCTATTGAAGCATCGTATTTGCTGAATGAAATGCTTTTTGAAATAGTATAATTCAAAGATAACGAATTTATCTCGAAAGGACAAACTAAATACAGTTTCCCAATTTAACGGGGTCTCTGTCAATAGCACTATGAGTTGAGTCATTAGTGGGAATCAAGAAAACGGTGTAAAAAAGCACTGACGCATGTTCTTGCTTCATCCGGTTGGCAACCATCAGAATCACCCAACTTGATGCTTCTCGACAAACTCCCGAAACGCTTTCCTGTAGCTTTCACTGATGGGCAGAAAAGCGCCCCCTATTTGTACTTTTTCGCGTTCAATGGCCTCGATCGCATCGTAGGCCACGATGTAGGAATTATGAATCCGAATGAACTTGCTTTCGGGCAGTTGGGCTTCCAGCGCCTTCATGGTTTGCAGCGTAACGATCTTCTTTTCTTTGGTGCAGATACCCACGTAGTCTTTCAGCCCCTCGATATACAGAATCTCATTCATCATCACCCTGACCAGCTTAGTCCCGTCTTTTACAAAAATGTAGGGCAGTATATCCTCTTTTCTTTCTATGGTCGGCGAAGCGGGAGTGGTTGGCGGTGAAGGATTTTGCAAGCGGGCGGTCAATTTCTCCACCGATTTCAGGAATCGCTCGAAGGTGATGGGTTTCAGCAAATAATCAGCCACGTCGAGTTCGTAGCCTTCGAGGGCATATTCCGAATAGGCCGTGGTGAGTACGACCAGCGGCTTTTTTTGCAAAACTTTCAGGAGCGTCAGACCCGTGATTTCGGGCATATTGATGTCCAGGAAAAGGATGTCCACGGCGTTCTGCTGCAAAACCTCGATAGCCGCCAGCGGGCTGGCGCAGGATTGAACCAACTGCAAGTAAGGGACCTTGACCACGTACTGCTCCATCAGCTTGCGGGCCATCGGTTCGTCGTCCACGATCAGGCAGGTGTAGGTCATGTCAGTTGCAGGGTCAGTTGCACAGAATAGGTTTCGGGTTCGTCCCGGACTTCTAATTGATAACGTTTCGGGTAGCTCAGTTCCAGGCGGCGGCGGAGGTTGTGCAGGCCGATGCCAGACTTTTGATCTTCGGTTTCCTTTTGGGGCAATCGGCTGTTGGCCACCGAATAAATGCACTGCTTTCCTGCCAAGGCAATCTCCAATTTTACCCACGAATCTTCGGCGTTGGTACTCACGCCGTGCTTGAACGCATTTTCCAGAAAAGTAATGAAAAGAAACGGTTCGATCATCACGCCGGTTGGATCGCCAATCACATTGAACGTAATCGGCACTTTGTCGTCAAGCCGCAGTTTTTCCAGGCTGATGTAATTCTCCATATACTCGATTTCCTTGCTGAGCGGTACTTTCGCATGGTTGGAGTCGTAAATCATGTACCGCATCATCTGCGAGAGCATGTCGATGACCTCGGTCGTCTTGGGCGACTGCGTAAAGGCCAGATAATACAGGTTATTGAGCGTATTGAACAGGAAATGCGGGTTGATCTGGGCTTTCAGGAACCGTAATTCGGCGGTCAGTTTCTCGTTTTCAATCTCCTTTTTCCGGGCTTCCAGTTGAAACCAGTCTTCGGCAAAGCGCAACATCGCGATGAAAACGACGATGAATATGACATTGAGTGTGTGCTGCACAATAAACTTGGTGCTGTGTATGAAGTTGGCACGGGAACTGTCCACTCCGCCGTAGATGAGCTGCTTGCTGTACAGGTGAAGCAGTATGCCCAAAGCCAATACTGGCAGAAATTCCAGCAGATAGCGGAGGGGACTTTTGTGCTTCAAAAAGCGCGGCAGGAAATAGAAGTAATTCAGGTAAGCGATCCCGGCCATAATCAGCACGTGCAGGGAAGCGTCCAGCAAGGCGCGGGACAGCACCACTTCCTGCCCCCGCCGACCGTAGGTAATCTGGTAAAAGAAAAAAGAAAAATAAACCGCCCAGAACGAGAGGTGCAGCAGCCGGATGCGGCTGCGCTGATTGATATTTTGCATCGATGAATTTTATTTCTGTAAAGAACTGACTTTTAATGAATGATAGGGCCGAAAAGTGGAGTTTTTCGACCGTTTGCCTTTTTCATTCGATGAATCATGCGATATGCTCCATAAATGCCCCAAAGTCCGTTTATCTGGTTTTTGGGGCATTTGGTCGAGTTGTTTGGACAACGCGTCTATTTTGTGAAATGGTCTCGAATATTCGATATTCATTTGTGCAGCAATCAGGAAAAACCAACCCTGCCTTTTGCCCCAACGCATTCAATCAGAACATAAAGACCATGAAAAATCTCCTATCCCTCATTTTTATTCTGGCTTTGGTCGCCTCGGCGGCCCAGGCGCAATTTGGTCCTCCCGGTGGCGGGCGCTCACAGGGCGACGGCAACGGCCGTCCGCGCACTGAAACTGCTACCAACTTTGAAATGCCCACCGCCAAGGGTAACTCCAAAATCAGCGGCTTCGTGGTGGACTCGGCCCTGACCCAGGCCGTGGAATACGCCACCGTCGCCCTCATCGACAAGGCTACTAAGAAACCCGTGGACGGTACCATCGCCGACGACAAGGGTAAATTCTCGCTCACCAAAGTGGCCGAAGGCGAATACTCATTGCTGTTCCGCTTCATCGGCTATTCGCCCAAAACCATTGAAGGGATTAAAGTGGAAAAAGGTAAGGACATTGACCTGGGCGTTATCAAAATGTCGGTCAGTGCCGTTCAGCTCGACGCCGTGACGGTTACGGGCGAGAAGTCTTTGATCGAAGAAAAGGTGGACCGACTAGTCTACAACGCCGAGAAAGACCTGACTTCCAAAGGCGGCGACGCTGCCGACGTGCTGCGCAAGGTCCCGATGCTGTCGGTGGACTTCGACGGCAATGTCCAGCTACGCGGTACTTCCAACATTCGGGTTTTGATAAACAACAAGCCCTCAACGATCATCGCCAGCAGCATCGCCGATGCCTTGAAGATGATCCCCGCCGACCTGATTCAATCCGTGGAAGTCATCACCTCACCGTCGGCCAAGTACGACGCCGAAGGCACGGGCGGTATTATTAATATCATCACCAAAAAATCGACCATCAAGGGACTGACCCTTAGCCTGGATACAGGCGTCGGTTTGCGTGGCTCCAATCTCGGTCTGAATGGCAGCCTGCGCACCGGGAAACTGGGCGTGACGATGGGCGGCCACGGCCGGGCATTTTACAACAAAGCCCTGGTGACGCTGGATCAAAACACGGTGCAGAACGGCAACGACATCCTGACCAAACAGAGCGCCAACGCCTTTGACAACGGCCTATTCGGACGGTATAACATCGGTTTCGATTACGACCTGGGTGAAAAGCAATACCTGGCCGCCGGGGTCAACTTCGGTACCCGCAACTTCTCGCGCAATCAGGATTACACGACCAATATTTTCACCAACGACGCGCTGACTTCTACCAAGTACCGCAACGTGGACAGTCGCGACCTGTCCAACTCAGTGGATATGAACCTCGACTACGTCCGCATCTTCAAGCCGGGGCAGGAGTGGTCGATTTCGACACTGTACAGCGTGAGCAATCTGACCAACAATTTCAACGCCGACCTGCTCGGAAGCACCAAGGAACTCACCGGACGGCAGAAAAACCTGAACGACAACGTGAACAAAGAAATAACGCTCCAGACGGACTACGTGCAGCCCATCGGCAAGAAGCAGCAGATCGAATTCGGCGTGAAGGGAATTTTTCGGGAGGTGAACAGTAACTTCGAGTATCAGCTCGCCGGGCCGACGGGTAGCTTTGCCACCGACGCCCGTAACCCCGCCGGATTGCTGAATTACAACCAGAACATCGGGGCGGGCTATTTGTCCTACACATTTGCCACAGCCAATAAATACACCTTCAAGCTTGGTTCGCGCTTCGAACGCACAATGATCGACGCCAACGACCAAAAGGGCGACATCAAGATTCCGGCTTACTCCAACCTGGTGCCGAGCGTCAATATTTCCAAGCCGGTCGGCAAGGCTTCCACGCTTAAACTGGCCTACAACAAGCGGATTCAGCGTCCGGGTTTGCAGCAGTTAAATCCCAACTTCAACCTGGCCAACCTACAGAACATCAATATCGGTAACCCGACCCTGAAGCCCGAAGTGGCCGACAACGTGGAACTGAGCCTGAGTACGTCGATCAAGAAAACGTACCTGAACATGTCGATCTTCAGCCGCTCGACCAGCAACGCCATCACCCGCATTACCACGCCGTCAGACACCCTGATCGGCGCGGTGGTCACGACCTATCGGAACATCGGCAGCGAGCAGACGCTGGGGGCCAACGTGTTTGGCAATTTCTACATCACCTCCAAGTGGACGCTGAACGGCGGTATGGACTTCTACTACAACTACCTCGAAGGCCAGCAAGTCGGCCTGACGGGCGTGTCGGAAACGGTCAGCAATTCGGGCTTCGTGATCGGCGGACGGATGCAGTCGCAGATCCAGCTACCCAACGGCTGGGGTATTCAGGCCTTCGGCGGCTTCCGGGGCAACAGGGTGCAGTTGCAGGGAACGCAGCGTGGTATGGGCATGTACTCGCTGGGTGTCCGTAAGGATTTTCCCAACAAGAAAGGCAGCATCGGCTTGGCCGCCGACAACTTCTTCGGCGGCATGAGGATGGTCAGCACCCTCAACTCACCGCTCTTCAACCAGGTAAGTGTCAATAATATCTACAACCAGAATGTCAAGCTGACCTTCAGCTACAAGATTGGCAAGATGGCCTTGGTAGAGAAAAAGCGGACGCGCGGTGTGAAGAACGACGACGTCATGGGTGGAGAGAGCAATTGATAATCAAGTAGATCAAAGTTTGCCACTGCCTTTTAAAAACTCACCATAACTCAATCCTAATCAATAGCTACTATGACCAAAAGAACCCTGCTTACACTCGCCTTGCTCATCAGCTCAGTAAGCGCATTCTCCCAAAATTGGAAAATGGACAAAGCCCACTCCAAGCTTGGCTTTACGGTAACCCACCTGCTCATTTCGGAAGTGGACGGGAATTTCAAAGAGTTCGACGTAACGATCAATTCCGCCAAGGAGGATCTTTCCGACGCGGTGGTCGAACTTACAGCGGACATCAATAGTATCGACACTGACAACGAGCGCCGCGACGGCGATCTGAAAGGAGATAACTGGTTTAATGCCGCCACGCACCCGTCTATGACTTTTAAAAGTACATCCATCAAAAAGGTGGCGGACAAAAAGTACAGCCTGGTGGGCAACCTCACGATGCACGGCGTCACCAAGCCCATCACGATGGACATGACCCTGCTCGGCACGAGGGAACATCCCCGTACCAAAAAACCGATGGCGGCCATCAAGGTGACCGGAAAAATAAAACGCACCGACTTCGGAGTGGGTAGTGACAATACCGCCACCGTGGGGGATGAAGTGGAGATCAGGGGCGTGGGGGAATTTACGAAAGAGTAGGCCCCGTATTTCTTTGAAAATGGCCGCCAGCGCGATTACGCTGGCGGCCATTCTGTTGTTTGGCTGAATTGTAAGTGGTTGACAGAAAGTTTATTGCTATTTTAATTAATTTAATGGCTTACCTTACAGTTTAGTAATCTAGGACTTTCGCTTGGGTCTTCTGGCGCGTTCCCGCTAAGGAACAGATGTGGGTAAAAATGCTTTCTACCCACATCTAGTGCCTACGGCATAAGCTTTTGATACATAGGCGAAAGTCCTATAATCATAAGGGTTTATTTTTCTGCTAAATGTTCGATTCCGAAAAAAAACGAAAGCTGAAACTAAAAGCCGATTTTGGCAAAATCAAAACTGAATGGTTCAATTTACCTTTACTACTAAACTGTAATTTTCAATCGCCAAATAAATTAAGCCGCCATTCCTTTCAAAACTTCCTCCACGCGCTCGGCGGCTTCCTTGAACTCGATGGCCGAGTACACTTTCAGCCCCGACTCGTTGATGATACGCGCGCCTTCCTCGGCGTTGGTGCCTTGCAGCCGAACGATGATGGGTACGGGAATCTCGCCGATGGCCTTATAAGCTTCTACGACGCCCGCCGCCACACGGTCACAGCGGACGATGCCGCCGAAGATGTTGATCAGAATCGCCTTCACGTTCGGATCTTTCAGGATGATGCGGAAACCCGCCTCCACCGTTTTGGCGTTAGCTCCACCTCCCACGTCGAGGAAGTTGGCGGGTTCACCACCTGACAGCTTAATAATGTCCATGGTAGCCATCGCCAGCCCCGCGCCGTTGACCATGCAACCCACGTTGCCGTCTAGCTTCACGTAATTGAGGTTATTAGCCCCGGCTTCTACTTCCAGGGGATCTTCTTCGCTGACGTCGCGCATTTCGGCCAGTTCGGGGTGGCGGAAGAGGGCGTTCTCGTCGATATCCACCTTAGCGTCTACGGCCAGGATTTTATTGTCGGAGGTTTTCAGTACCGGGTTGATTTCGAACATCGAGGCATCGCTTTCGCTGTAGGCGCGGTACAAGGCGGTGATGAACTTCACCATCTCCTTAAACGCCTCGCCTTCCAATCCTAACGAAAAGGCCACTTTGCGGGCCTGGAATCCCTGCAAACCCACGCTGGGGTCGATCCATTCCTTGGTAATTTTTTCGGGCGTGTTCTCGGCTACGTCCTCAATGTCCACGCCACCCTCGGTACTGGCCATGATAACGTTGCAGTTTTTAGCACGATCCAGCAGAATCGACAGGTAAAATTCCTTGGGTTCGTTAGGGCCGGGATAATACACGTCCTCGGCGATAAGTACCTTATTGACCTGCTTGCCCTCGGGTCCCGTTTGGTGCGTGACAAGTACTTTGCCCAAAAGATTTTTGGAAATCGTCCGCACGTCCTCGACCGACTTGGCCAGGGCCACGCCGCGCTGTTCGCCGCCTACGACTTTGCCCTTACCGCGTCCGCCGGCGTGAATCTGCGACTTGACCACGTACCACTTAGTACCTGTCTGCTCACTGAGATTGCGGGCCACTTCCACGGCCTTGTCGGGCGTGTCGGCCACAATGCCTTCCTGAATGCGGACGCCGTATTTTTTAAGAATGCTCTTGCCCTGGTATTCGTGAATATTCATTTTCTGTTTTAAATGTTTGAGTGTTTAAATGTTTAAGCATCGGTGCGGCGGACCGACCTCGAGGCAACCGTCTGGTGGTTTAAATTTTCTTGCCTAGGCAGTCAAATTAATTTTTTGTAAAAGACTGATATTTAGAAATTTAACAAAAAGGTAGAAGTGGACTGCCAATCACAGAAAGTCAAAAATTGCTCGTAATTGGGTAGTTTCACGGCAAATTAGCGAATAATTCATAACGAGTAGCGGTTTCAAAGACCTTTTATAAAATCACGAACGTCAACTCTCAACTCTCAACTCTCAATTCTCCACTAAATAAATGTCTTTACTCACCGCCACTGGCATCACCCGCAACTACGGTTCGCTGCAGGTTCTCAAAGGCATCGACCTCCAAATAGAACCTGGCGAAATCGTCGCCATCGTCGGCGCGTCGGGGGCGGGCAAAAGCACGTTGCTACATATCATAGGTACCCTTGACCGTCCCGACAGCGGCCAAGTTACGATTCAGGATACCGACGTTTCTAAATTAGGTAACAAAGCCCTGGCGCAGTTTCGCAATGAGCGCATCGGGTTTGTTTTCCAATTTCATAATTTGCTGGCCGAGTTTTCTGCCCTGGAAAATGTGTGCATGCCGGGCTTCATCGGCAACCAGCTTAATGAGAAAGCCTTACGGGAGCGAGGCGTCGAACTGCTGGAACTGCTGGGACTGGCTGACCGCCTGGACCATCTTCCCTCTCAGCTATCGGGCGGCGAGCAGCAGCGAGTGGCGGTGGCGCGGGCTTTGCTCAATCGCCCAGCCGTGGTGCTGGCCGACGAACCCAGCGGCAACCTGGACTCGCACAACGCCGAGGACCTGCACCGCCTTTTCTTTACCCTCCGCGACGAGTTGAACCAGACTTTCGTCATCGTCACCCACAACGAGCATCTGGCCGGAATGGCCGACCGCCGCCTGGTGATGCGGGACGGATTAATGGAGAATTGATAAATTTTATTAAAAAATCGGTATCATTGTGTGACTTCCGGGTGCCGAAGGCGTCCTAAGTCAGAAGTTTTTCATAACGTTGAGTAAATTGAATAGCCGCCCGGAGTTTTCGAGCGGCTATTTTGTGGTTGGGGAATATTGTTTCAGAGGTTCTTTACTTCTTCTCTACCAGCCCGTACACCCGGACGTAATCCACTTCCATACTCTGCGGAAAAATGTTCTCGTCCACACCCTTCTGACCGCCCCAGTTGCCACCCACGGCAATATTGAGCAGCAAAAACTGTTTGCGGTCAAAGGGCCACTGTGACCAGTTGAAGCTTGAGACTTTGTCAAAACGGAAGAAAACCTTACCGTCCACGGCGAAGGCTACATAGCCCGGCTGCCATTCGAGAGAATAGACGTGAAACTCAGTGGAAGCCGTCGGTACCTCAACATCAGAACCTTTGTTAGTGCCGATACTGTGGTTGAAAGATTTGGTGTGGATATTGGCGTGAATCCGGTTCTGGTCGAAGCCGACGTGTTCCATGATGTCCATCTCGCCGTTGTCGGGCCAATAGTCGGTGCCGTAATTACTATCTGTGGCCAGCGTCCAGATGGCCGGCCAGGTACCTACGCCCGTTGGTAGCTTCGCTTTCACCTCAATTTTGCCGTAGAGGAAATCACCCTTGCCCTTTGTCAGCAGCCGCGCCGAGGAAAACTGGCGTTCCCCGGAAGATCCCCTGCGGGCGGTGATGACAAGATGGCCGTCCCTAACCTGGGCATTTTCCAGTTGATCGGTGTAGTTTTGCAATTCGTTATTGCCCCAGCCGCTGCCGCCCAGGTCGTAGCCCCACTTGGCGGGGTCGGGTTTGCCGCTGTACTCGAACTCATCCTGCCAAACTGGTTTTTCGCTGAATGTATATTCCTTGGGAGGCGTCGGGGGTTTCGGGTCGATGGCCACTGGAGCAGGCGCAGCTTCCTGCTTCTGCTGGCAAGAGGCGTTGAGGGAGAAGGTGACGAGTAACAGCAAGGTGGGATAGCGCATAGTTGTTGATAGGTATTTTATTTCAAACCAGACTTTTACCAAAAATACAAAAAGATATGTCCACACCCCTAAAAATAACCACCGAAGTATCACTAATACCCTCCGACTGGAAAATAGACCACCAAACTCCCGTGCTGACCGTCGGTTCCTGCTTCGCCGAGGTACTGGGCGGGCAGTTGCTGAAAAATAAATTTCCGGTATTAAGCAATCCATTCGGCACGATGTTCAATCCTTACTCCATCGCCAAATTGTTGACGATGGCTCTGGAAAACACCCAACCAAATGAAGAACTTTACACGCAGAACGCCGACGGGATTTGGCGACATTATGACTTTCATTCCGCCTTCTGGGGGAATAGCAAAGAAGAATTAGCGCAAAGTTTGGAAAAGGCCTTATCCCGTGTGCAGGAATTTCTGGATAATGCCGAGGTGCTGGTCGTCACGTTTGGGACGGCTTATGTGTACCGTTACCGAAAAAATCTCTCGCTGGTCGCCAACTGCCACAAGACGCCCCAAAGCGAATTTGTGAAGGAGTTGCTGGGCTACGAGCAATTGCAAAATGCCTGGGGTGATCTGATCCGCACTTTGAAAACTTCCCGCAAAATCATTCTAACCGTCAGCCCGGTGCGACACACGCGCGACACGCTGCCGCTCAATCAGGTGAGCAAGTCCGTACTTCATTTGTTGTGCCACCGCCTGTCGGAGCAGTACAAAAACGTCAGCTACTTTCCCGGCTATGAAATCATGATGGACGAACTACGCGACTACCGCTTTTATAAGGACGATCTCATTCATCCCAGCGAACTGGCGGAGAAAATCATTTTTCAAAAATTCTCGAACGCCTATCTCTCGGAGGATTCGCGCGAATCAATAAACGAATGGCGCGCCGTGCAAAAAATGCTGGCGCATCGGCCTTTTCAAGCCCCAACGCCATCTTACCAAAAACATCTGGAAGCTTCGCTGGAAAAGCTGCAGGGCCTGGAAGGGAGAATTTCCGTAGAAAAGGAAATTCAGGAAGTACGGGAGAAGCTGCGAAGCTTTTCTTTTCGTGAGTAAGCCGCTCGCAAACATTGGATATTGCGCCCTTTCAGGGCTGGCGGGACTCAGACTCAGTGTTTGTTCATTTAAGAAAAAGTCGAATCCCTCTGGTAGCAAACCAGAGGGATTCGACTTTTTAAAAGAACCATGAACCGCATGGGCGGCCGCCTCGGGGCACCCCGCCGCCTGAACCTTATTGAAGATTAAAGTTTGCAATATGTTTTTGGAAAACCGCCTCGTATTTAGTGGCTTCTTTCTCCTTGCCCGATTGGCGCAGGGCGTTAACAATGGTCTGCAACGTGAAAAGATCGTTATTGACGTCACGTTGGTTGTTGTTGCCATTTTCCTTGATAAAGGTCAGGTTTTCATCGGCCCGCGTCACCATCGTTTCGGCAATCTCCATCGCCCGCTTGTCTTCTCCCAATTGCAGCAAAGGACGCACGTAGTTTGAGGAGAACACGTCGTAAGGAATGCTTTTGTCCGGCATGACGGTCAAAATTCTATTCATGGCCAGCTTTGCTTTGTCCAGCTTGTTTTCGGCAATCAATTGTCCGACTAACCGCAGAAATGCGATGCGGGCCGTAGCGACGGGCGAACCCAGGAACGTATTGTCGTAGTAGGTATTCGGGTTGTCCAGTTCCCGCCAGGCCATTTTGGTCATCAGGTTGGTGTACATGATATCGGAGTTCACGTAGCCGTCGCTGGCGTTGGGAACAAAGACGGGCAGTAAGCGGTAAGCATAACCCTCGACCTGCATGTACTCTTTCAGACTGAGGTAGTTGGAACCGGCCAGCGTGGACGAGAAGTAAATGGGTCGCTGCCAGTTGTTGGTCGCGATGATGTCCAGCATGATGAGATCCGACTTGTAGAGGTCACTCTTGCCGATGGTCCAACTAATGGAGTCGCGCAGGAAAGGCACCATGTCGGGTTTCAGGATACCCATTTTGTTGACGCTTGCCACATCCACGGGCAGGAACAGCACCGACGAGGGCAGGATGGAGGTCATGTCGCCACTGGTAAGCGGCACCATAATCGCCTTGTTCTCGGACTTCACCAGCCCCATGTACTCCTTCAAGTTGATACCACCCTTCACGCCCGGAATTTCGTAGAACGGCACAATGTCATTTTTGCCGTACATATAGTTGTCGTGTTCGAGCGAAATCGGTAACGGGGCCGACTCGTAGGTCTGCCGCTTCATCTGGTCGATGTACCAGTCGGTACCCAGCAAGCTGAGATTACAGACCCGCACATCAGTACGGAAGCCTTCGGTTTCCTGCACGTACCAGAGGGGGAAAGTATCGTTATCGCCGCCCGTGAACAGAATGGCATTGGGCGCACAGCTACTAAGCAGGTTCTTGGCAAAATCGACGGAGTGATAACGATGACTGCGATCGTGGTTGTCCCAGCCCTTGAAGCCCATAATCGCCGGGACGATCAGCCCAATAGCCGTCGCCAGCCCGGCCCGCGCCGTGGAGTTTTTGACAAAAGATGCGATTCCCTCGGCGATAGAAATGACGCCGAAGCCAATCCAGATGCAGAAAATATAGTAGGAACCCACGTAGATGTAGTCCCGTTCGCGCGGTTCGGTGGGCGGCGAGTTGAGGTACACGACCAGCGCCACACCCGTCAGAAAGAACAATAGTCCCAGCACCAAAAGGTCGCGACGGCGGCGGAAGTACTGGATCACGATGCCTAGCAGACCGAGCAAAAACGGCAGCATGAAGAAATTATCGTGCGCCTTATTATGGGAAATCGAGTAGGGGAATTGCTTGAAAGCGTCCAGCGGGAGCAGATTGCCCGCGCCTTCTTCATCGCTCTCACGTCCCACAAAATTCCACATGAAGTACCGCCAGTACATGTGGCCGATCTGATATTTGAACATAAAGCCCAGGTTGTCGGCCATCGACGGTTTTTGGCCCTCGGCCAAGTTCTCCATCTGGCGGTAGAGCTGCGGGTGATTGCTTTGGGTGCTGTACATCCGGGGCAGCAACATACTGGTTCCCGGCTCGTATTCGTACTCCGGCTTGTAGTCGATAATGGCGTACTTGCCGCCCTGCTTGCGATAAATGGGTTCGCCGCGATTTTGCTTGATGGGCCGCGACACGAAGGTCGGGCCGTACAGCAACGGACGGCTGCCGTACTGCTCACGCTTCAAGTAAGACACGAAGCTCAGCGTCCCGTCGGGGTTGTTTTCATTGATGGGCGGGTTGTAGTTGGCCCGCACCAGTACCAGCAGGTAGCAGGAATAGCCAATTAAAACGAAAGCAAACGACAGTAAGGCCGTGTTTAGCAAAGCGTTTTGTTTAATTTGGGAATAACGAACGCCGTATATCAAGGCAGCAATGAAGGCCACAATGAAGAAGATGGTACCGCTGCCGAAGGGCAATCCCAGCAGGTTGACGAACTTTATTTCAAACCATCCCGCCAAACTCGGCAGACCGGGAATGATGCCCGAGTTGATAATCACGAGAATCAAGCCCCCCGCGATAAAGGCCAGCAAGCCACCGAAGACGGTGATCTTATCGTATTTCTTATAATAATAAACCAGGGCCAAACCGGGAATGGTTACCAAATTCAGCAAGTGGACGCCGATGGAAAGGCCGATCAGATAAGCAATGAAAATTAGCCAGCGGTTCTCGGCGGCGGGATCTTCGATGCGCTCCCATTTGAACACCGCCCAAATGATGATGGCCGTAAAGAACGACGACATGCCGTAAACTTCCGCCTCGACCGCCGAAAACCAGAAAGAATCCGACCAGGTATAGGCCAAAGCTCCCACTGCGCCCGCTCCGAGCAGCAGAATGGTGTCGCCCATTGTGAGTTCGCTTTCCTTTTTGCGCAAAAGCTTCAAGCCCAGCAAGGTAATGGTCCAGAACAGGAAGAGAATAGTAAAGGCACTACTCAGCACGGACACCATGTTGACCCAATAAGCTACCTGCGTGACATCGCCCAAAGCCAGCAAAGAGAACAACCGCCCAATCAACAAAAAGAACGGTGCGCCCGGCGGGTGCGGAACTTGTAGTTTAAATGCGCAGGCGATGAACTCGCCGCAGTCCCAAAAACTGGCGGTGCGCTCGACGGTAAGGGCGTAGGTAAGGAAGGCAATCGCGAACACAAGCCAACCGGTGAGGTTGTTGAAGCGGTTGTAGCGGGTCATTTTTTTTAGTTGAAAATGGAGAGTTGAGACGGGGCCGCCGTGCGGTTGAGAATGAATGGATTATTCACCTTTATTCGTATATCCTTGGATTCAGGAAGTTGAACCTTGGGCCAAAATTAGTAAAATAACCCCAACGGCAAGTTTTCGGCGGTCTTAAAAAAGGTTAACGTTTCGGCTGTCGAAGGCAGCTTGGTTGTAGAGTACCTCAGTACCAAAGTACCTTAGTGTGCCGATGACAGCAACTTATAAAAAAGTATTATAGCCCAAAGAAATGACATCTCAGGCTTACTCTTGAAGACTTAGGCACTCAGGTACTTTTTTCAAATCTTATAAAATATCCACTTACCCAACTCCTTGTAAGACACCTTTTTGCCGTACATCAGGATGCCAATGCGGTAAATGCGGGAGGCGAGCCAGACGGTTCCCATGAGGCCTAATACCAGCAGTACCATCGACAGAGCCAGTTGCCAGCCGGGTACGCCAAAGGGTACCCGTACCATCATCACAATGGGGGAGGTGAAGGGAATCATAGACGCCCAGAAGGCCAGCGGGCCGTCGGGATCGCGCAGGGCGAATTGGGCAAAGAAGAAGGAAATGATGATTGGCATCGTGATAGGCAGCATGAATTGCTGCGTGTCGGCGTCATTGTCCACCGCCGCGCCGACCGCGCCGAAGAGGGCGCTGTAAAAGAGATAGCCGCCTAGGTAATAGAACAGGAAACAAGCGATGATGTAGGGAATGTTGAGGCTATTGACTGCGCCCAGTACCTCCGCCACGGGGTTGTCATTGCCCGCCGAAGCGGCTACGCTCATGGCCCCACCAGCGGGCATACTCTTTTGCACTTGCTCAATTTTAGCCTGTGGATTATCGCCCATCTTATCCTTAAAAGCGTAGCCCGCCGCTGAGACGAACAGCACCGTGAGCAGAATCCATAGTACAAACTGAGTAAGACCCACCAGGGCCACGCCCACGATTTTGCCCATCATTAGTTGGTAAGGCTTTACCGAAGAAATGATTACCTCCACGATGCGGCTGGTTTTTTCTTCCGTCACGCCGCGCATAACCTGCGTCCCGTACACAAAAACTGAAATGTAGATCATGAAAGCGCAAATACCGCCAATAATAGTCGCCGCGCCGGAGCTGCTGCTTTTTTCGCCTTCCTCGTTGAGGCTGATGGTTTCGGACTGAACGTTCACCCGGGCGTCCTCGATGATCTTGCGCGTGATGCCCGCCTCGGTCAGCTTGATGTTTTCGATTTGTCGCTCGATGGTTTTCTCGATGTCACCTTTCAGATCGAGGCTCACATTTTTTGCGGCATAAATGCGGACGTCCTTCGGATTATCTAAAACGTCTTTTGGAATAAAAACCAAAGCGTTAATACCGCTTTCCTTGTTGGTAGTGAATGCCGCCTTGGCCGAGTTTAAAGATTCGTGGATATAGCTGAATTTGAGTTCGTCGGTATCCTTAAACTGGTTGGTAAAAAGTCCGCTTTCGTCCAGTACCTCAATAGTTTTGCTTTCGGTACTGCCGATGGCAATCCAGATCATGGCCGCGTAAAATCCTACAAATAGAAAAGGCGTCAAAAAGGTCATGATGATAAAGGATTTCTTCTTCACCCGCACGAGGTATTCACGTTGTAAAACTAGGAGAATGTTTTTCATGTATGGGAAATGGTTGTTGGGGCCAGACGGTCAATGGTGAAGAGGCTAAACGGCGTTCTTTGCTATCTCAATGATAAACATATCAAAGCCATTAACCTTTTAACCATTAACCGTTTAACCAAATTTAGCTTTCCGGTACTTCGTTGACTGCCCGCATGAATATGTCACTCATGGTGGGGATATTTTCGCCGAAGGAATGAATTTCTACTTTAGGAAGTAAATCTTGTATCAACTGATTGGGCGAACCACCCTGGGGCAACCGAATTTCGCTGCGGGTAAGCCCGGCGGGTAAAGCGAGGCTGCTTTCGACCTGGTACTGCGCGGCCAGGCCGTTGAGCAGGCCGCTGTGTTCCACAAAAAACGTGTTGGTTTTGAACTGCTCCTTAATTTGGTTCTTGGGGCCGTCCAGCACTTTTTTGGAGCGGTGGATAAGGGCGATGTAATCGCAGAGTTCCTCGACGGTCTCCATGCGGTGGGTCGAGAAAATGATGGTGCTGCCTTTCTCGCGCAGTTCCAGAATTTCATCCCGAATCAGGTTGGCATTGATGGGGTCGAAGCCGGAAAAGGGTTCGTCCAGAATAATCAGGTCAGGCTGGTGCAGCACCGTGGAGACGAACTGCACCTTCTGCTGCATTCCCTTCGAGAGATCCGAGACCTGCTTGTCCCACCAGGTTTTGATGTCGAACTTGGTAAACCAGATTTTTAGCCTGTCCATCGCCTCGCTTTTGGACAAGCCTTTCAAGCGCGCCAGGTACAGCAGCTGATCACCGACTTTCATTTTTTTGTACAAACCCCGCTCCTCGGGCAGGTAGCCGATGCGCTGAATGTGGGTGTCATTCAACGGCTTGCCATCAAAAATCACTTGACCCGAATCCGGGCCGGTAATTTGATTGATAATACGGATGAGCGAAGTTTTTCCCGCACCATTGGGACCCAAAAGCCCGAAGATGCTGCCTTTGGGAATATTGATGCTCACATCGTCGAGCGCCCGGTGTTCGGCGTAATCCTTGACGATGTGGTGGGTTTCAAGTATATTCATATAGTAGGGGCGGACCTGTGTGTCCGCCCAGAATGATGCTGTGAAGGTCAAAATATCCAGGCTTCAAAGTTGCAAAGGATTAGCTCCCGGTGCAAAGGGCTTTGGTACAAAGTCGCCTAGATCGGGATAGATGGTAAATAAAAAAAACGAGCGGAATGTTTTCCGCTCGTTTTCAAAACGCCTTACTCACTTAGATCAAAACGTACTTCGGCCGTATCTGGAACAAAACCCAGCCACCGATCAGGAAGGCCAGGATCAGGGCGACGATCTGAAATGTGATCAGGTAAATCACCAGATTGAGTAAGAAAGCATAGTACAGCAAATCCCAGCCCCGCTTTTTGTTGGCCCGGAGGGGTGTGAAAGCCAGAATATAAAGCACCGCCGCAACGGCACCGCCGATAATGCTAACGTAGAATCTCCATGAAGAACCGTAGGCACCTACCCCTAGCGCTCCCACAAAAGCGGCATCCAAACCCATCAGGCTGATCAGGCCCAACAAGCCCAGTATTCCCCCCAGGGCGGCAAGCCAGGGAGCCAGGGTGACGAGGATGTCGATCAAGCTTTCGGGAAAAGCGGGAAATTTGGCGAACAAGTCGCGCATTTCTTTTTCAAGGGGCAGTTGTTGTTCCATGCGTATTTGAGGAGTTTAGGGTAAGAGGTTGATAAAAATTTATGGCAAACTAATCTAAATCCCCTATAGAAACAACAACAAGCTAATTTTCAGTTGGTGATTGGTGCTTTTGGCTGCGTAATCTGGGTAAAAAGGCGCAGAGTGGCAAAGGCACGGTGGCACAAAGTATTTCTCTATGCCACCGTGCCTTTGCCAATCTATACTTTAAAAGCCTACTTCGTCAAACTTCCGATCAACTCCGGCATCTCCCGCTTATCTTCTATCAGCGTCGAGGTGTACTTGCTGTGAATCGCATCGATCCACATTTTGGCGCGATCGGTGAGTTGAAAATCTTCGGTCATCATGCGGTTTCGGGCCACGAGGATACCCATATCCGCGCCTTCGTACAGATAGTCGCCCACTTTGGTGATGCGGAGGAAAAATGCTTCGCTCTCGCTTTCGACGGCGCGACGGTGCGTATCCATGCGGTCAAACTGGATGTGGCCATTATCGAACATGTGCCAAATGCCCGATTGCGGGGCTTCCGAGACGTACTCTATAGTATTTTGGGTGTGTTTGATAACCATCTGACTCCAACTGTCGGAATTCTCTTGCCGCGCCCAGCGGTCGTTGATGGCTTTTACGCTGAATTCGTACTCCACATCCATCCATTCCAGAATGTGGAAGAGGTAGAGCGGGGCGTCGGCCAGGGCAAACACGGCGTGGTTGGTGATCGAACTCGCGCCCGTTACACGGGGATTCAGCTCGCCCAGGTAGATCTCACCGTTGTCCTGGTCGATCAAAAAGTCTAATTCAAAATACCCCTTGTAGCCCTCCTTGCGGAGTTGATCGCCGAAGAGTTGGGTGTACTTTCGGGCTTTTTTGCGAATGTCTTCCGAAAATGAATCTGGGAAAATCTCGTTGCCGCACCAGCCGCCTTTGTAAGGGGTGAGTTCTTTGAAACCCACCAATTCCGTCATCAGCGGGGCTACCACGGTACCGTGTTTGGTCACGCAAGCCTCGATGGCTGATCCCTTGCAGTTGATGCGCTTCATCACCTTTACCTCGGCTTCGGCCTCGATTTCCTCGGCGTGCTTGTTGTATTCTTCTTCGTTGGAAATAAAGAAAGTCGTGTGGCCCGAATCGCCGAAAGGCGTTTGAATCACCAGATCGGTTCCCAGCTTTTCGGCGGACACTTTGCCCAAGTCCTTATAATTCTTCACTTTCGACAAAACATAGGGAACGCAAGCCACGCCCGCCTTTTCGGCGATGCGGTTGGTGTTTACCTTGTTGTCCATAAACGTCCGCATTTCGGCGGGCGGGAACATAATTTCCAGGCCCAGCTTCTTGGCCAATTCCTCCGTTTTTTCATCAAACATCAGGAACATCACTTTGCCAGCCACGCCGTCCTTCGAGCGCAGCTTTATGTAGTTCTGCACTTCGGGGTGCATCAGCAGGTAGTTGTTGATGTCCTCGATGCTCGTGAACTCGTCGTGCGGCATCTCCTCCTTCGGAGAAAACACGTTGGGGTGCTGCCCGTCGAAGCACTCGATGTGGCAAATGAATTTGAATCCCTTGATCCACTCATCGGCTCCCAGCAAATTGAAATTGGTAGCACTGATGAAGTACAACGGCACTTCATTCTTATGGAAATAACGACGTAGATCAGGAATTCCTTTGAGGGTCGGGGTAGGGTTGATTTCTTGTGACATAGCTTTTTTAGTAGACAATTGACAGTGGACGGTCGGGGCGCCCCGTGGCGACAGTTAATTTTTTTGTGTTGTCAATTGTAGATTGGTTTGAAATTGAAAAATATAATTTTTTGAAGAGACGAAATGGTGACAAAACAGCTTCTCACTGTCAACTGTCAACTGTCAACTGTCAACTGTCAACTGATTACGCTTCCGCCACTTCAATCGCCTGTTTCGTTTCCTTTTTACCATTGGCGCTAATTTCTACCGTTTTGATCTTTCGGTTCAGGATTTTTTTGGTGAAAATCCGTAGGCCCAGATCGGCGCGGAATCCGTGTATTTCTGTAACGTCCAGGGCGAGCATGAAGTCGATAATTTCGGGGCTGACGACCTGGCCCGGCACCAGCACCGGGAAGCCCGGCGGGTAAGGGATCACAAACGACGAAGCGACTAATTCCTGCCCGTCGTCCACCGCTTTCTTGCAGTCGGTGAGCGAAATATAATCGAAGTTTTCTTCGTCGTAGGCCAGGAAATAAGCCTCGCGCAGGTTGCCGCCCGGCACACCGGGAATGGCGCGGAACGAATCGTGAAAACGGCTGAAATCGGGCAGCGGCGGCACGTCCTCGGTCAGCGACCAGATTTTGCCCAGCGCGATTTCGGTTTCGCGATTGTTGAGCGACTCGAATTCTTCGTCGAGTTGCTTGGCGATGGTCAGCAGGGCGTTGGTAAGGTAGGCCACGCTGCCGCGTGTGGTGCCGATGTTGGTCATCAGCAACACCGTGTTGCGGGAGGTCTTATTGATCTGGATATTGAATTGATCCATCAAGTATTTATTCTTGAAGGTATCGCCATCTACGCCCGTGCGACCGATGAAGAGCGTAATTTTGGTCGGATCGAGCATGAACTCGTCCTTTTCCCAGGCTTCCTCCATGCGGTTCCAACCCGTTTTTTTGTCGTAATACTCACCCAGGCCGCTTTGGCGATATTGGTCGGGAATGAAATCCTTAACCGTCAGTACGTCGAAGTACTTGCTGAGCTGCGGATCGTCGTTGACTTTGGCGCGAAGGACCATCGCCATCTCGATGCTTTTCTCCACCATCTCGTAGCCTTCAAACTGCACCTGCCGACGACCCACGTCGAGTGAGGCCAGCATTTGATAATTGGGCGAGGTGGAGGTGTGCGTCATGTACGCTTCCAGGAAAGTGTTTTCCGATTTTTTGCGGAATTCTTCGTCCCAGATATGAATCATGCTGCCCTGCCGGAAACTACTCAGGGTTTTGTGGGTACTTTGGGTCGAATACACCCGGATGCGCACCTTATCGGGATTGGGCATTCGGGGTTCCTCGTCCTTGCCGAGTTTGTTGATGTGTTCGACGTACTGAGCGCGGTACTTCTCCGTGCGGTATTTGTTGTACAGCTTTTTGGCGGTGTACATTCCCGTCCGCTGCTTAAAGACGTAAGTGAATCCCGCGTAGGCAAACCAGGCCTCGTCCCAAAGAAAAATCATGTCCGGCTTGATCGCCAGAATTTCCTCCATCACGCGCTCTACATTATAGACCAGCCCGTCGAACGAGCAGTTGGTCAGCAGCAGCATCTTGACTTTGTGCAGTTGCCCGGCTGCTTTCAGTTTCAATAATTTTTCCTTGATCGAAGCCAGCGGCACCGCGCCGTACATGGAATATTTTTCGATGGGATAGGAATCGAGATAAACCGGGTACGACCCCGCCAGTACCATGCCGTAGTGGTGCGACTTGTGGCAGTCGCGGTCTATGAGTACCAAGTCTTCCGGCTCTACAAGTGCTTGTAAAACAATCTTGTTGGCCGTGGAGGTCCCATTGGTAACAAAGAACGTACGCTGAGAACCGTAAGCCGCCGAGGCCATTTCCTGGGCTTTTTTCAAAGAACCCGTCGGTTGGAGCAGCGAATCCAAGCCGCCTGTGGTAGAGGAAGTTTCGGCCAAAAACATATTTCGACCGTAGAAATCCCCGAAGTCCTTGATCCAGCGTGATTTGAAAACCGAGTTGCCGCGCGAAATAGGCATGGCGTGGAAGACGCCCGTCGGCTTTTGGCTGTATTCTTTCAAAGCACTGAAAAACGGCGTTTCGTAGCGCTCGCGGATGCCTCGAATGATACCCAAATGCAGTTCCTGCAAATCTTCCCGGCGATAATAGATTCGCTGGAAAGTCTGTAAAGTGCTGTCTTTTAAGTCATTCAGAGACGTGTCCGTAACGTAGTAGGTATCCAACTCGGGTCGGAATTGCTTCACATATTCGCCCAACAATGGCCCAAGCTCAGCCTCTGGTGTTTCTTCTAAATCAATATTGAGGACATTTTGAATATAAGGCTTAATGAGCGGCGAAATATTTTCGGACAAAAATGGCGGCGCGTAGCGCACAACGACCGCCTGAATATTATGATTGAAAATCAAGGCAATCAGCGCATCCTGAAACGAATGCTGCACCAGCACGTCGTACACAAATTGCTCGTTCGGGTCGCGCAGGTCCTGCAATTTTTCGTGCAGAGCCGTTTCGTCGATGGGTGTCATATCCTCGACGAACAGCACCTCGAAGTAATTTCTTGCCGTGCCATTGCCCACTTCCCGGATTTCCTGCACGCCACCATACTCGCTTTCTTCCTCCAAAGCCGACAGCGGATGGCTGCGGTAGGCGTCGCCCACCAACTGACGCGTGGTAACGGCCACGTTATGCGCCAAACCCGTGTATTCCTCGCGCGTCAGCATGTGGCGCAGCTTTTCCACCTTCCCGCTTCCCGGAAAAGTGTAGTACCGTTCTACCGTTTTGAGGTGATCCAAAAGTTCTTCTATTCGGATTATGTGCTGCTTGGCCACTTTCGAGTCGGGCTTGCACCGCGCCAGAAAAGAGCACTCGTTTTTTAATTCGTTCCAATGGTCGAGCCGTAGCTGACCAATGCTGAAATAGGAGGAGGATTGTTGCTTGTTGGGTTTCATTTTAGGGCTTAGTTTATGATGGCACAAGGGCAGATAGGCACAAAGTGTTGAAACAGGGATTCGCAGGGATTACCAAATGCCCCGGAAGAGACAGGGGTCAATAGAAAAAGTCAAGCATTCGGCGTCAAGCACCCCAGAGGGGTCGAGTCGCCCGAAAGACTCTCATGCATGGATAATCAGAAAACTTGCTCTCCTGTCGGCATCGTTATTTCGTCGCCTTTGTATCCTATTCCGCTAATGGGCAATTCCAGATCGGCTTCTTTTTGTTTTAGTTCGGTCAAAGTTTTCAGTTTGGTGGGTTTGATGAGCGGGCCGAGGGACTCAAGGTACTCGTGTTTGACACCGGGCTGGTAAATTTTGAAATCACCGATGTGATCACGAAAGCTTTTGAGCGGTTGACCCAGGCGCAAAACACCCAATTCCCGGCTACGCTTCACGCGTTCGATGTTGAGTTCGAGGGGGAAAATCTCCTCCGTTGCGCCGGCTTCGTAGATAACGCGTCCGTCCGGCCCGCAAACGATCGAGCGGCCAATGCCGCCGGAATCCAGTCCATTCACGTCGAATAGGTAACACTGATTGACGGTGGCCATCGCCCGGGCAATCGACAGTTCGGCGTCACGGTCGATGGTTCCCGTCATCGTGGGGTGCAAAATGACCTCGGCACCCATGACGGTGAGGGTGCGGATGGTTTCAGGAAACCACATGTCGTAGCAAATCGACACGCCAAAGCGCCCCACCTCCGGCACGTCGAAGACGCAAAACTCGTTGCCGGGCGTCACGCCGACCTCGAATGGATAAAATGGGAACATCTTGCTATACCGCTGCACGACTTCGCCTTCTGGGTTGATAACCGAGGCGGTATTATAGTAAAGCCCGTCGCGTTTCTCGAAAATAGAACCTGGCAGCAACCACACGCCGTGCTTTTTAGCGGCGGCCCGCATTTCCTGCTCAAAAAATCCCGGCACTTCCTGGGCGTTGTGCAGCAGCGGCCCGTAGGCGCATAGTTCACTGAATACGACCATCTCGACCCAGGGGTAAAGATTCATGGCGATGTCTAACTTCAATTTCATCAACTCGACGTTGGTGTGCGTGGCCGACACGCGCATTTGTATTCCGGCAATAGCGAATGGTTTCAAGTTTTAATTTTGAATGAGTGAATGAGTAAATGATAGAATAAATAAGCAAACCCCACTTATTCTATCACTTTCAATGTCCCGCTTTCTCTAAAATCACGGCTTCCATTATGTCGAGTCCTTTTCTAAACTGCTCGTCCGTTATGACTAGCGGCGAGAGGACTCTGATGATATTTTTGTTGGTGCCGGCGCTGATGAGGACTAGGTTGCGTTCAGCGCAGCCTTTGACTATTTCGGTGCAGAGGTCGCCGTCGGGTTGAGTGGGATCACCATTTTTGACAAATTCGATGGCATTCATAGCGCCGAAGCCGCGCACATCGCCGATGGCGGGGACGTCTTTTTGAAGTTTTTCAAAACGCTCCATGAACATCTGGCCAATTTCCTTAGCGCGGGCGTTCAGGTTAATTTCCTTCATGTACTTGATAGTCGCCAGCGACGCGGCGCAGCAGATCGGACTGCCGATGTAGGTGCCGCCGATGGTGCCCGGCCCGGCCGCATCCATCACTTCGGCCCGGCCCACGACCGCCGCGATCGGCAGGCCCGAACCCATCGACTTGGCGTAGGTACTCAGGTCAGGCTGTACGCCGTATTCCTGCCAACTGGCCCAATTGCCCGTCCGGGCAAAGCCGCTTTGTACTTCATCCAGAATGAGCATGATGCCGTGCTGATCGCAGTAGGCGCGGAGACCTTCGAGGTAACGCTGCGGCACGGCGTAAAAGCCGCCCTCGCCCTGAATGGGTTCCAGGATGATCGCCGCCAAACTCTCGGGAACGATGAGATTGTGGCCGCTGTCGTCGAGGCGGCGCAGTTCTTGGTCGATGTAGTCGTCCAGACTTAGGCCGTTGCCGTAGCGATAGTAGTTAGGGAAAGGCAATCGATACACCTCCGGCGCGAAGGGACCGCAGTCGATCTTGTAGTTGATTTTGCTGGTGAGCGTCATCGCCATCATCGTGCGGCCGTGGTAAGCGTCAGTGTAGCAGAGGACAGCCTGCCGCTTAGTCGCCATACGAGCAATTTTGACGGCGTTTTCTACCGCCTCGGCACCCGTGCTGATAAGCATGGCCTTCGTTTTTTCGCCGTGCGGCAGGATTTCGCATAGTTGCTCGCATAGTTCAACGTAAGGTTCATAAGTGACCACGTTGAAGCTGGTGTGGAGGTACTTGCCCGCTTGCTCACGAATGGCAGCCACCACGGGTTCGGGGCAATGCCCGGCGTTGACCACACCGATGCCGCCCGCAAAGTCGATGAGTTCCTCGCCGTCTTCGTTGGTGATGATTGCACCCTTGGCGTCGCGGGCGGTGGCAGTGTTGAACACGCCCACGCCGTTAGCCACGGCGTTTTTTCTTCTTTCAAATAATTCCTGGGATTTGGTGATTTCGGCGGTCATTTATTTAATGGAGAATTGTCAATGGATAATTTGGGGAACCTGCAATGCTAACGGTTTGTAAATGAACTGTTACAAAAACTGTTCCTTTGTATTTTTTCTGAAAAATTATAGAAAAGTGCCAAGGCAGAGCAAACGTAGGCGAGGAGTTCGGGCCTATACGAGGTTAACTTCAAAAAATTGCGGAGAGCAGGAATCAAAAAATAATGGCAAGAACTAGGAACAACTTCCCCGGCCGAGGAGCTTTTTGTTCAGTAAAAGAGAAGGGAAGTTGGGTAAGCGGGTATTCGGTGAAGCTTCACTCATAAAAATCGTGGGGCAATTGACTGCTTTTCTCCAAATATAAGCAAAAAAGGCCACAAAAGAAAATTTGGTTTGAACTAACCTTGCCTTAAAACGTTCTGTTTTTGCACCTTTTTCGATCTTTTTTCAAAACATTTGATGCTAAATCTCGACTTCAACTCCATCTCCGAATCTACACTTGGCCCAAAGTGGCAGCAGCTTTTCAACCTTCAC
Organism: Cytophagales bacterium; assembly: GCA_038235275.1. GTDB lineage: Bacteria > Bacteroidota > Bacteroidia > Cytophagales > Spirosomataceae > Persicitalea. The sequence continues at coordinate 60,433 of JBBSUC010000020.1, forward strand.
TGGCCCGCCTATCGTGCCTGGTTCGAGTCCAAAGGAGTAGCACGTAATCCCGATTTGGCTACCTCGGTGGCCGAACTGGAACGCTACATGCCCGAACTGATGCCCACCTACCGTCGCCTCTGCGAGTTGGCGGGCAACGATCCCATAGCCGCGCGCTTTCTTACGGGCTGGCAACCGCCCGCTTACATCTCGGGCTGCTCACAGGTAGTGACACAAAACCCGCCGCAACTCGTCCGCAACTACGATTACCACCCCAACCTCAGCGAAGGCACCGTGCTGCACTCGGCCTGGAACGGTAAGCAAGTCATGGCCACGGGTGACTGCCTGTGGGGCGTCGTGGACGGCATCAATGAGGATGGATTGGTGGCTTCGCTTACTTTTGGCGGGCGCAAAATCGTGGGCAAAGGCTTCGGCATCCCGTTCATCCTGCGCTACGTGCTGGAATTTTGTAGCAATGTCGAGGAGGCCGTCGAAGCGCTGGTGCGGATTCCTTCGCACATGGCGTACAATATCATGGTGTTGGACCGAAGCGGCAACCACAAAATGCTGCAAATTGCTCCCGATCACGCGGCGGTGGTGACCGACGCGCTGGTTTCCACCAACCATCAGGGCGAAGTCGATTGGCCCGAACACGCTAGTTTTTCCAAGACGGTCGAGCGGGAGAGATTTTTGCTGGAACTACTAAAAATCACCAAACCCGACGCCGAAACGACCGTGCAGACTTTCCTGCACTCGCCGCTCTACGCCCGCCGCTTCAACGAAGGCTTTGGTACCATTTACACCGCCGTCTATCGCCCCACCGAAGGCGCGATGGAACTCCGCTGGCCGGGCCAGACACTGCGGCAGACCTTCGATGATTTCAAGGAAGGCATCACCTCGGTACATTATTCCGAAAAAGCTCCAGCTATGCCTGTATCTACGTCCGTGGAGGACAAGACCCAGGATGTGCCCAACTACGTTCCTACGGCTACCGACGATTTTTGGACGCAGTACGGGCAGGCATGGGCCACCGGCGATCCGGCCGTTATGGCCAAGAACGTGGCGCAGGCCGTCCTTAACGCTTCTGGTAAAACCAGCGACCAGGAACTTACCCGCCTACTTGAACTCTTCACCTCTGAAACTAAAAAGCGCGGACAGATTCCCTGGGAGATGCTGGCGGATTTGTGGGAGGAGTAGCTAATCTAGATTTTGGATGCCGGATTTTGGACTTTGGACTTTGTTTACGGTAATTGCCGAAAGTCCAAAGTCTAATGTCAAATATCCAGAATTTTGAAAAAGCTTGCGCTCCATTGGCAAATCCTTATCGGCATGGCGGCCGGTATTTTGGCTGGCTATCTTTTTTCGCGCTTCGACTGGGGCAGTGATTTCGTCGTGGCTTGGATCAAGCCCTGGGGGACGATCTTTATAAATCTGCTGAAACTCATCGCTATTCCACTAATCGTGGCCTCGCTCATCAAGGGTGTGTCCGATCTGGACGATATTCGCCAACTATCCAGACTTGGCACTCGGACTTTGGGGCTGTACATTGTGAGTACCCTACTGGCTGTGATGCTTGGATTGGTCATTGTCAACATCGTGCAGCCGGGTAGTTTTATCGAAGAAGCCACCCGCAGCGACCTGATGGCAAGTTTTGGCGTGAGCGCTGAGGAAAATGTTGGGAAAGCCGTCGCAAACCAAAACAAAGGGCCATTAAGCGCTTTGGTCGACGTGGTACCCGACAACGTCATCGGGGCCGCCGCTTCTAATGGCAACATGCTGCAAGTAATTTTCTTCGTCGTTTTCTTCGGCATCGGCCTCATTCTCATTCCAAACGAAAAGTCTGATCCCGTCAAGAAATTTTTCGACGGGGTCAACGAGGTGGTGCTCAAAATGATCGACCTCATTATGCTGGCTGCGCCCTACGGCGTATTCGCGCTGCTGGCGGCGCTGGTGGTGGAGTCGCCCTCGGCCGACGTGTTCAAGGCGTTGGGGGCCTACGCCCTGACGGTCATATTCGGGTTGGCGGTATTGGTCTTTGCCTTCTACCCCGCTTTGATTAAAATCTTCACCAACATTTCTTACGGCGATTTCTTCCGGGGCATGGCTCCGGCGCAACTGCTGGCTTTCTCGACCAGTTCCAGCGCCGCCACGCTGCCCGTGACCATGGAGCGCGTGGAAGAACACATTGGCGTGGACAAGGAAGTCGTGTCGTTCGTGCTGCCCGTGGGCGCGACGATCAACATGGATGGAACAAGTCTGTATCAGGCGGTGGCGGCAGTTTTTATCGCCCAGGCTTTTGGTGATGCGCTCACCATTGGCCAGCAACTGACCATCGTCCTCACGGCTACGCTGGCCTCCATCGGCTCGGCGGCGGTACCGGGGGCGGGCATCCTAATGCTGGTCATCGTGCTGGAATCCATCGGTGTCAACCCGGCGGGCATCGCCCTGATCTTCGCCGTGGACCGTCCGCTCGACATGTGCCGCACGGTGGTCAACGTCACCAGTGACGCCACGGTGGCGATTCTGGTCGGAAAAAGCTTAGGAAAACTGACCGGGCCGAAGGTGAAGGAGTGGGACGATCATTTGGAGGTTAATTCGTAAATTGTCAAATATACGTGAGGAAAGTAAAGGACATGGATAAACTTCATAACTTCCTTTATTGTTATTCTGTGAATAAACTTTTAAATTAAATATTACCATGAAACATTTAACTAAATACTGTATATACGAAATACGTCACATTGAAGGCTCATCAATGTCTGATACCCCGACTGCATATTACTTAAAGCATCCCGAAAGAAGGGCAACAAAAGAAGAAATAGAAAGAAGGTACGACATATACGGCAGAATTACCGTAGATAATAAATTTGATAATAAGGAAGCAGCTCAGGCTTTCTTACTATCAAACTTGATAGAGCAAAATGGAATTTTCGAATATGTAATTTTAGAAGTTTATACCAAAATGCTATAAATTTTATAGCATTTTTATAATATCCCATGAAGTAAATCTATATTTTTCTGTCGAATCCAAAGAGTTGTCAAAGCATAAAACTCTTTAAAATTCAAGTCTTTAGGCTTGGTATGCATCTTTGTACACATAGCTGGCAATCCTAGAAGGAAATTACTGTAACGATCCTGATGAAAATCAGAACCTGGGATAGTTTTGGAGCTTGATTGATTGAGCCAATCTCTAACTATTTTGATTAGAGAATTTATATCATCCTTTTCATATGAAGGAAAATCATATCCAGCAAGGTCAGAAACTAGTATTTTGTATCTGTAAGGTTCTGAATCAAGAACTAAAAAATCTTTAGTTTTATGAGCTCCTTCGCCAAACTCCTTACACCCCATGAATACCCCTAATTCATACGGCATATTGAATCTAGGCAACGGGCTATCATCAGTTATTTCGATACGTGACAAGTCATGTATGCCAAACTTACATTCTTCTATAATTTTAAATATTTTTTCAATGCGAACCACACTGTTTCCTGTTTCTGAGGCACAACGAGCTATAAATCCGCAGATGTGAACAGTAAAAACTATTGCCCTGAATTGATTGATAAATGTAGGATCAAACGCACAATTGATAAACACATTCCTGTCGTAATCATTTTCTATTTCCATTCTTTTTTGCAGTCGTACTTTTGCTTAAAGATTCAACAGCCTTAGCTGCTCTGGCCAAGGTCTTTGCGGAAATGGCAGGGTTGGTCTTGATCTTTGTGCCTTTGGATTCGGCAAACTCTCTCCTCAGCGTTCCCAATTTCTTGTCACTCCGAGCATCCGTTCCATCGGGATTTCGAATTGAGCCAGGATCCAGCCCTAGGCGTCTCTCGAGGTTTCCCACTTTAATGTCCGACCTTATTTGTCTTGCTTTGCCCATTTTATGAAAAATTCAAGTGTTTCACGTTTTCAAAACGCATTGATCCTGCAATATCTGAAATTTCAGCCAGATTTTTTACTTCGGTGAACCCTTTCCGTAACTCCGTAAAACCCAAGTCAACCCACCACAAGTACCACGAAACCCAATACTGCCTCCCCGAATGCTCCCCCCAAATAAGCTTTGTCCAACTCTTTCTGAGATATCGGACTGAACGAAGACACGGCTTGGATAATGATGTAGCAAATTAGCCCAAAATCAGCCAAGGCAAATACGTCACAGTAAAAATAAAAGAGGCGTGTTTTCTTCCGCCAACGCCGTGAATATAGCCTTTTTTGCTAAGTTTGCCGCTTGAAACACCAAAGTTTATACTAAGCTAACCATATGAAAAAAAATATTACCCTTGTTATCTGGGGTCTGGTCACGGTGGCGGCCGTGGCGACTTTCCTCGACGGATACGATCTGATTGCCATCCCTGATGGCGTATTGCTGACGCTGCGCTGGCTGGCCATTGCCGGGCTATTGGTGTACGCTTTCATCAAGCGCAATCTCACGACTTCTATCCTGGTGGCGATGGTAGTCGGCGTCGAAATAGGTTACGATTTCCCGGAGACGGCTATCAACCTGCACTTTCTGCGGCAGATTTTTCTCAAAATGATCAAGACGATCATCGCGCCGCTGCTCTTTGCCACCCTCGTAGCGGGCATCGCCGGGCATTCCGACCTGAAACAGGTGGGACGCATGGGATGGAAATCGCTGGTGTATTTTGAAGTCGTAACGACCGTTGCGCTGTTCATCGGCTTGTTTTTTGCCAACTGGTTCCAACCCGGCGCGGGCATTGTCGCCCCGGCGGACTTTGTGGGAACGTTACCCACCGTAGTCCCGCAGACCTGGCAGGACATCATCGTCCACGTCTTCCCCGAAAACCTGGCGAAGTCCATCTACGAAGGGGAAGTCTTGCAGGTGGTGGTGTTTAGCGTCATTTTTGGCGTAGCGCTGGCCATGCTACCAAAGGTGCAGAAAGACAAGTTCGTTTCCGGCGTGGAACTGCTGGCGGAGGTGATGTTTAAGTTTACCAATATCATCATGCTCTTTGCGCCCATTGGGGTGGGTGCGGCCATCGCCGAGACGGTCGGACACATGGGCATCGACGTACTGCGCAACCTGGCGATGCTACTCGTAACGCTCTATTGCGCTCTGATCGCCTTTATCGTCCTGGTGCTAGTACCCGTGGCGCTAATTGCTAAGGTGCCGGTAATCAAATTCGCCAGGCAGATCGCCGAACCCGTATCGATTGCCTTTGCCACGACCAGCTCGGAGGCGGCCCTGCCGAAAGCGATGGAGAAAATGGAGGCTTTCGGCGTGCCGCGCCAGATCGTTTCCTTCGTCATCCCGACGGGATACAGCTTCAACCTCGACGGCTCCACGCTCTACCTATCGTTGGCGACTATTTTCGTGGCCCAGGCGGCGGGCATCGACTTTCCCATCGGCCAGCAAATCGCAATGGTGTTTATGTTGATGCTTACCAGCAAGGGCGTAGCGGGCATTCCCCGCGCTACGCTGGTAATTTTGCTGGGTTCGGTGGCTAATTTTGGCTTACCCGAATGGCCCGTCTTCCTCATCATGGGCATTGATGAATTGATGGACATGGCGCGAACTTCCGTCAACGTAATTGGTAATTGCCTGTCCACGACGGTCATTGCCCGCTGGGAAGGAGAGCTTGACGATGCGAAGATGCACGCTTCCGACCAGGTTCAGGATGAGCATATTGTAGAGGAAATGCTGGAGAATTAAAATCGAGAATCCACCTACGCAGACTATAAAAACAGCCTCCACTGACATTCTCAAATGTCAGTGGAGGCTGTTTTTATTTTAAAAAGAAGATTAAGCTTGGCTCGTCTCCACCGTTTGTTTGCTAAACAACTCCACCATTGCCTTATTGAAAGCCGGAATGTCGTCCGGTTTGCGGCTCGTAACGAGGCCGTCACTCGACACTACTTCCTCATCGACCCACTCGGCTCCGGCGTTTTTCAGGTCAGTTTGCAGGGAAGGGAAGGAGGTAAGCTTGCGTCCTTTCACTACCTTAGCCTCGATGAGCATTTGCGGGCCGTGGCAAATAGATGCGACGGGCTTCCCGGCGTCAAAAAATGCTTTTACGAAAGCCACGGCATCTTTATTGGTACGCAGCGAATCGGGGTTCATTACGCCACCGGGTAGCAGCAGGGCGTCGTAATAATCAGGACGGGCGCTTTCCAGCGGCACATCAACTTTAACGGTTTGTCCCCAGTCGGTGCTGTTCCAGGCTTTCACCTCGTCTTTTTCGGGAGAAATCACGTGGGTAGTCGCTCCCTGGGCATCCAGCATTTCGCGGGGTTTGGTCAGCTCCACTTGCTCAAAACCATCGGTCACTAGGATGGCTATTTTCATTTTATTCAGGCTATTTTCCATGATTTTGTCGGTTGAATGGTTGGTGAATGCCGATGACAGTTAAAAATCACGTGCCATTGTAGATCAAAGCCCGTTGCGTTCCGGTGTTTAATCGACGTTCCCCTTCACTTTCAGGCCACTTGGAACACGCTCGGGAACGGTTTTGTCGAAATCGTCGTCGTTCAGCGTGTTTAAAAACTCCACAATTCGGGAAATGTCCTTGAAGTTGACGTTCATTCGCGTGGCGAGGGTGTCCATTTGTTCCGGCTTTACCTTGGGATTAGGAATTTTGCCGCCCGAAATATCCTCGTAGAATTGCAGTACCTGTTCCAGATTGGCAAATTTTCCGCTGTGCATATAAGGGGCCGTGTAACGCAGATTACGCAGGCTGGGCGTCCGAAAGGCGTAATCACCGTTGGCTCCCGCGTCGGATTCTGAGCGGTTTTTGGAATCAGCAACGCCGAGTGTGTGGAGTTTGAAGTCGGAGAGCATGGGGCCGCTGTGGCATTTGGCGCAGCCCGTTTTTAAGAACAAATTCAGTCCGTCTTTTTCACTCAGCGAAAGTGCACCGCTATCACCGCGCATGTATTGGTCGAAGCGGGAATTGTTTGCAATGAGCGTGCGCTCGTAGGCAGCAATGGCTTTGCCGAGGGTTTTTTTGGTAACGGGTTGCGACTCCCCGGCGAAGACCGCCGCAAAGCGTTGCTGGTACTCGGGAATCTTCCTGATCCTATCCACGATCTCGGCCAGAACACCCTCTTCGGTCACGCCGTGGCCGCGCATTTCTTCCAGGGTCGCGATGGGGAGCAACGCCTGTTCTTCCAGACCTTTGGCCCGCAAATCCCAGAACATCGGAGCCGATTCGGCGTGGTAAGGCTCATGATTGGTGATGCCGTTGAAGGCAGTGTTCAACACGCTTTGCGAATTACGCTTGACGAAAGGAATATTATTTGGGTCCTGAAACTGCCGCTTACTACCGTTGCCCATCCCGTTGACGCCGATAGACGTTTCCATGAATTCGGCGTAATTGAACTCCGGCTGGTGGCAGGTGGCGCAAGCCACGTCCTTGTTGCCCGATAGGATCGGATCGTAAAAAAGCAGTCGGCCCAGCGCCACTTTTTCCTCGCTTGTGGGGTTGTCCGTCGGATGCGTCACTTCGAGCGGCAAAGCACCCAGGTCGGCGAGGGTTTCAACGGTTTTCTTCAGCTTACTACCGTTGGGCTGTTCCGTACCCCCGCAGCCCGACAGCAAAAAAGAGGCTGTCAATAGGGGTAGATAAACGATTCTTCCGCTGAATGTCCGCTTGGTCATGGATACTGTTTTTATAGCCAAACGCTGTCAGGGTGTTGAATCCTGACAGCGTCGATTTGGACGATAAATATAAGAATTAAACGATTGCGCATAGCAGTCGGTTTAAGCCATCTCCGAAGTGACCGGGGCCAGCTCTTTTTCCAATTCGATGGCACCGGGGAAAAGTATGTTGTTCTCCAGGTGGATGTGTTTGTGCAAATCCTGCTCGAACTCTTGCAAAAGATTGTAAGCCACGCGGTAGGTCGTGCAGCCGTCCGCCGGGACGGTATAGTGGTCGCTCAGCTCGGCGATTTTGGCGAAGCGATCGCCCTCGTCGGTATGCTCGTGCATCATCATCGCAATGGGATTTTGTACCGTGCCGTACATAGGCGCGGTGATTTCCCGGTCTTCGCGTTGAGCGTGCGCCATTTTTTTGACAAAAGGAAACAGCATCAGCTCCTCCTTCTTCATGTGCGTGGTCAGTTCACCGACCGACTGCGCGAATAACTCCCGGATTTCCAACAACTCGGGATGGCGTTCGCCGTGGACTACGCATAGTTTGTCGAGGTAAGCCAAAAGTTCGGGCATCTTGGCATTTACATAGCCGTGGTGGCGGGTCTCGATGTATTCGGCCAGTTGATCGAGGGGCCAGGCGGCGTAATCGACTTCGGGGGTGGCATTCGCTTCCAAAACTGCGTTGATTTCGTCGCTGATTTGGTCGGGATCGAGATGGGCCGCTGCGCAGGCATCGCTCAGCGGAATATTACCCTTGCAACAGAAGTCGATGTTGTTTTGCTGAAATACGGAAGCAGTACGCCAGTTTTTCGCCACGATAGATCCTACGGTTCCTTCTTTCAAAGTTTTCATAATTGGATGCTCATTTAGTTGACGGTTGGAAATTATTGAATTCGATTTTAAGAATATTAATACCTTTTTATCTTTTATTATTTCAGCACCCGTTATTGGTGCGCCATCCTGGTCGTCATTCAAAATTTACCTTTCCTTGATATAACTCAAGCCCAAATTCAACTCCTCATTAAATTGCATGATCGTAGTGGAATGCAGCATGATCGAGAGCTGATCACGTATTTTGGCAAATTCATTGTGAACCGGGCAGGGCTTGTTAGCCGAGCATTCTTTTAAACCTAGTCCGCAGCCCGTGAAGAGGCGATTCCCGTCCACGGCACTCACGATGTCGGCCAGCGTATTGTTGCGCGTTTCGGCATCGGTGTAAAAGCCCCCGGTTGGCCCCTTGGCCGATTGAATCAGGCCGCGCTTGCTGAGGTCTTGCAGGATTTTTGCGATAAAAGGCTCCGGCGAGTCGATACCGGCGGCGATTTCCCTGATGCCCACCTTTCGGCCATGTTCCGATTTTTGGGCGATAAAGAAAACGGCCCGCAGGGCGTACTCACAAGTTTTGGAAAAAAACATCTTCTCTGGTTTGGTAAGACAAAAGTAAGTCAGGCTCTTGGATAATAAAAGAGTTTTTTATCTTTTATTAGAAATATTCTTAAATACTGGAAATGCACACGAACAAAGAAAATTAAAAAAGGGCGAAACCCAATTAAGGATTTGCCCTAAATAATTATCAATCAATAAATTAAATCTCCACGTCGCCGCCGATATTTTCGAAGGCGATTTCTCCAGCGTCGTTCAACTCCATCATAATGACGGCGTCTTTGGCGACTTGTCCGCTGAGAATTCCTTTGGACAGTTCATTGAGGATACTGCGTTGCAGCACTCTTTTGAGTGGCCGGGCGCCGAAAGCCGGGTCGAAGCCATCCTCGCCGAGTTTGCTTAGTGCCTCATCGGTAGCGTCGAGCGTGACGCCCTGCTCGGCCAGCATTTTCTGGATGCCCTTGAACTGGATGTCTACAATCTTGCGGATGTTGTCGCGGCTCAACGGCTCGAAGAGAACGATTTCGTCGATCCGGTTCAGGAACTCGGGCCGCACGGAGGCTTTCAGCAATTCCAACACGGCTTGCTTGGTTTCCTCGATAATCAGGCTGTGGTTCCAGCCCTCATCCTCGGCGAATTTCTCCTGAATGATATGACTACCCATGTTGGAGGTCATAATGATAATCGTGTTTTTAAAATTGGCGGTCCGGCCCTTATTATCGGTTAAGCGGCCCTCGTCCAATACTTGCAGAAGGATGTTCCATACGTCGGGATGCGCCTTCTCAATTTCGTCCAACAGAATGACGCTGTACGGCTTGCGGCGTACGGCCTCGGTCAGTTGACCGCCTTCGTCGTAGCCCACATAGCCGGGAGGGGCCCCCACCAAGCGGCTTACGGCGTGGCGTTCCTGGTATTCGCTCATGTCGATGCGCACGATAGCGTTCTCGTCGTTGAACAGGTACTCGGCCAGCGTCTTGGCCAACTCGGTTTTACCCACACCCGTCGGACCCAGGAACAGGAAACTGCCGATGGGCTTTTTGGCGTCCTGTAAGCCCGCGCGACTACGGCGCACAGCATCGGAAACGACTTCGATGGCTTCGTTTTGGCCAGCCACGCGCTGGTGCAGGCGATCTTCCAGGTGGAGGAGTTTCTCGCGGTCGCTTTGCAGCATTTTCTGGACGGGAATTCCCGTCCACTTTGCCACGACTTCGGCAATGTCCTCCGCGCCAATTTCTTCCTGCATCAGGCGGCGATCGCCTTCGGATTTTTGCAACTTGTCAAGTTTAGCCTGCGCCTCGGGAATGCGGCCGTAGCGAATCTCGGCCACCTTACCGAAGTCGCCGGAGCGTTCGGCCTGCTCGGCTTCCAATTTCATTTGGTCGAGAGATTCTTTAAGTCCGCGAATCTCGTTTACAACACCTTTCTCGTTTTCCCACTCGGCTTTTAGGGCGTCGCGATCTTCGCTGAGATCGGCAATCTCCTTGTTTAGGACGGTTTCCTTATCCTTATTATCCTCGCGGCGGATGGCCTCGCGCTCGATCTCCAACTGCATAATGCGACGGTTCAACTCGTCGAGTTCTTCTGGGACACTGTCCATTTCGAGCCGCAGTTTGGAGGCGGCTTCGTCCATAAGGTCGATAGCCTTGTCGGGCAGGAAGCGGTCGCTAATGTAGCGGTTGGAAAGCTCCACGGCGGCAATCACGGCGTCGTCCTGCACCCGCACGCCGTGGTGCAGCTCGTACTTGTCCTTAATGCCACGCAGAATACTGATGGCGTCGGCCACGGAGGGTTCATCCACTACCACCACCTGGAAACGTCGTTCCAACGCTTTGTCCTTCTCCATGTACTTTTGGTACTCCTTCAAAGTTGTGGCCCCAATGGCGTGGAGTTCACCCCGCGCCAAAGCAGGTTTCAGCAGGTTGGCGGCGTCCATGGCACTCTCGCCACCAGCGCCGGCCCCGATGAGCGTGTGGATTTCGTCGATGAACAAAACAATTTCGCCATCGGAATCGGTCACTTCTTTAATGACCGATTTCAAGCGTTCCTCGAATTCGCCTTTGTACTTGGCCCCCGCAATGAGTAGGCCCATGTCGAGGGAGACGATGATTTTTGATTTCAAATTTTCGGGAACATCGCCCTGCACGATGCGCTGGGCGAGACCTTCCACGATGGCGGTTTTACCGACGCCCGGCTCGCCGATCAGGATCGGGTTGTTCTTGGTGCGGCGGCTCAGGATTTGCAGCACGCGGCGGATTTCCTCGTCGCGGCCAATCACGGGGTCAATTTTTCCGGCTTGCGCCAGTTCATTCAGATTTTTGCTGTAGCGTTCCAGGGAACGGTACTTGGTTTCGGCGTTTTGATCTTTCACGGGATTATCTTTTCCTCTAAGTTCTTTGATGGCTTCTTTTAATTCTTTTTCCTTGAATCCGGCGTCCTTCATCAATCTGGCGACGGAATCCTTACCGCCCAAAAACCCCAATAGCATCAGTTCGATGCTTACGAACTCGTCGCCGAATTCTTTTAAGTAGGTCTGGGATTTATTGAGCGCATTTGTCAGGTCGGTACCCACGTAAGTTTGTCCGCCGCTGACTTTGGGATATCCTTTCACGATGGCTTCCAGGGCCTGCGTGAGGGCGGCTTGATTCACGCCCAACTTGTTCATCAGGAAGGTGGAGGTATTGACGTCTTCCTGTAAAATGGCCTGTAGCGCGTGACCGGTTTCGACGGCCTGCTGCTGGTTAGCCTGAGCGACTTGCAAGGCTTTCTGGATCACTTCCTGTGCCTTGATAGTATATTGGTCGAAATTCATAATTATCTCTTTGATTCTTCAATAAGCAGTTGGTATTGAAGTGCTGAAAAGCACATACCGACCAATGATTTCGGAAAGAATGTCTTGGTATGCCCCTTTTTTTCTACAATCTATGCCAAAACGACATAGACTGGTATACGCAGAACTGTCCAATTCTATGTTTTTGCTGAACTCGGTAAATCTGATGTCACGCAACGGTCATTAGACACCTAACGTAGATGGATTGGAGAAAATAAAGAATTACAAGGAATAAAATTGTATTATTTGGAGAGCGTACATAAAGGGCCAACCTTTGTGCAAGATAGGATTTGTAAGGCGGCGATCAGGGATTCCGGAATTTGTCAAATTCAGCGATTTTAAGATTGAAGAGCTGGTACGAATGTTACTATTGTACTCAATAACTGCAATATTTCATCGTATGGCGGTTCTTACTGAATATCCTTTACAGTTTTAATCGAACGTTATGCAGAAAGAAATCGTCGAGTGGCACAGCCCGTCCCTCAATAAGAATATGAAAATGGCCGTCTATGGTCATTATGGCACCGCGCTGCTCATGATTCCTTCGGCGGCTTCGGACCATTTGGAATACGAACACTTTGGGCTGATCGAGGCCATTCGGCCTTACATCGACTCAGGGAAGGTGAAAGTGTTTTGCGTGGAGAGCATCAACGGTGAGAGCTGGCTGAATCCCTGTATGTCCGGTTATGAGCAAGCCGTTCGGTACCAGGATTTCAATGATTACATCACTCGGGAGGTAATTCCTTTTATCCATACTTCCGCCAGCCCCGAAACCCAGATTATCTCCTGCGGGGTCTCGATGGGCGCGTTACACGCCGCCAATCTTTTTTTCAAACATCCCGACATAATTCAAGGCGTACTGGCTCTAAGCGGCGTGTATGATCTGAGCGCCTACACTAACGGCTACTACGACGACAACGTCTACTTTAATTCCCCCGTCCATTATCTGCGCAACCTCAACGCGCAATGGCACCTGGATCTTTACCGCCAAAGCCGCCACATTCACTTCGTCACGGGTTCGGGCGACTACGAAGACCCTGATTCCTCCCGCCAAATCTCGGAAATTCTAAATTCTAAAGATGTCTATAATGAATTAGACATCTGGGGCAAAGACATGCCGCATGAATGGTGGGTTTGGCAACGGATGCTGCCGTATTATTTGGAAACGAGGTTTTGAAAAGAGGCACAAAGTTTTTGAGTGTAGGTTAAGAAATCACACGTGTTTCGAGAATCCGGCGAAAGCTAACTCTGTGCCTTTGGAACTTTGTGCCTTTTTTCATCCTCCTGAAAACTGCCCCAAAAACCTAACGTCATTTTCCGTAAAGAAACGCAGATCTTTGATGCCGTAGCGAAGCATGGTGATGCGCTCGATGCCCATGCCAAAGGCGAAACCCGTGTAGGTCTCGGGGTCGATGCCACAGTTGGACAGGACGTTGGGATCGACCATGCCGGAGCCGGCGATCTCGACCCAACCCGTGTATTTACAGACATTACAACCTGCACCCTTGCAGATGAAGCAGGAAACGTCGATTTCGGCGCTTGGTTCGGTAAAAGGAAAATAGGAGGGGCGTAGCCGAATTTTCGAGTCCTTATCGAACATCTCCTTGGCAAAATGGAACAGAGTATCCTTCAAATCCTTGAAACTGACGTTCGTATCCACGTAAAGCCCTTCCACCTGATGGAAAATGCAGTGGGCGCGGGCCGAAATGGCTTCGTTGCGGAACACCCGGCCCGGCATAATGGAGCGAATGGGCGGCTTTTTGTGCTCCATCAGCCGCACCTGTACGTTGGAGGTATGGGTGCGTAACAGCACGTCCTCGTTCACGTGAGCTTCGCTTTTTTCAATGAAAAACGTGTCCTGCATCTCGCGGGCGGGGTGGTTGTCGGGAAAGTTCAGCGCTCCGAAGTTATACCAATCCGTCTCGATTTCGGGGCCATCGGCCACGTTGAACCCCATGCGCTCGAAAATCTCGATGATGCGCCGCCGTACGATGGTCAACGGGTGCAGGCTACCCATTTGGTTGGGAACCACGGGTAAAGTTAGATCCACCGAAGGTCCGGTGTCGCCTGATTTACCATCATCTAAGTTGGTGCTAAATTCCTCAAATCGTTCCTGAACGCGGTTTTTGAGTTCGTTTAATGTCTGTCCCAAGGCGCGACGGTCTTCGGGGGCTGCTTCTTTCAGGCTGCTGAAAAGGTCAGTGATGACGCCTTTTCTACTTAGATAGCGCAGTCGGTAAGCTTCAAGTGCTTCTTTCGTGGTGACTTCGCTCTGATTTATCTCAATTAAGAGTTCTTTTACCTTCTCCGCAATCATGTGGATTATATGAGTTTATGTCGGCGGGGCATCCGTGGCGACAACCCTACTGCCTGTAAGTTTAGAGCAATCAGATTCTAAGGCTAATACATTGAGGGGCGCAAAGATAACCAATAACGGGCTAGGCTTTACGGTATAGAATCACGATAAAGTCGAAAAGGAGGGTGAAAATATTTTCGTTGCCTAAAAACCAAGCAAAAAATACAACGAGTAGAAATACCTGATTTACTAAGTGGCGTTACGCCTTTTTGAAGGTTAATTATTTTTAATAATCTGTAATTGAGGTTGTTGGAATGTAATGCGTAGAACTACGTATTTTTTTAGGGTGAAGTGATCCGTTAAATTTGACCTATCGATTCCGTAAACCTGCCCCCGTAAAGTTATGAACAGCTTCTCTAGTTATACGCTCCCCGCTCCTTTCGTCAAAAGGTCTTCTGTTACCCGAGAAATCGCCATCCACCTGACGGGAAAGACGCTACTTCTTAAACCCGAAGACATCACCTGTTTGGAAGGCGAGGGTAATTATACCTTCATTTACACTTGCCGGGGCAAACGCTATTTGGTTTCGCGGACGCTAAAAAGTCTTACCGAACACCTGGACGGGAGTTTTCTGAGAGTGCATAAATCATATATTATCAATACGCACTTCATTGTTGAACGCCTGGACGAAGACCGGGTAATACGGATGTCCTGCGGCAAGAAAGCCACTGTTTCACGCCGGAAAGTCAAGGAAATCATTGAGATACTAGATAAAGAGGAAAGCCGCATTTCTGCCTGATTATTTCTAACTTAAAATACTAAATACCTTCATTTTTAGTGGGTTAAATCGCAAACAGCAGCCATCGCTTGTACGAAGGCTGCTTGTTTTGTTTTATAAGGAGTACCAAAGTTCCTGAGTACCTAAGTGTTTTCAGTTAAGCGAGTAAGGAACGATGAGTACTCCTTTTCCTCAGGTACTCAGGTACTCAGGTACTCAGGTACTTTGCCCCTCCCTTTAAATCAACTTAATCCCCAAAGTCACCTGCCAGGAACTGAGTTTTTGCTTGACGGTGGTACTACCTCCTCCTATTTGCTGATTGTTGACCTTAAAACTGGCCAGGTCGGTGAAGGTGCCTTCGCGGCGCACGTCGATACTAAATCCGAAAATATCCAAACCTGCGCCGACCTGATAGCCGTACACGGCTTGCGAAAGGGCGTTATTTAGTCCACCCGAGGTATACTGCTGAAAAGCGTCGCGGAGTTTTTGGTTATCACCCACGCGGAAGGAAGCCATCGGCCCGGCGTTTATGCGAAACGGCCCACCTTTCAAGCCGACCAGAATCGGGACATCGATGCTGCTGAACCGAACATCGACCTGCTGCTTGACGGGAATGTCGCCGTCGTTTTGGATAATGTCGAACGTGCCGCCTTTTGTCGAAAGCAGTACCTCAGGCTGCACGTAAAGGTGCCGGCCAAAGCGCATGTACACGCCACCCGCAAATCCCGTGCGGCTGTCGAGACTTTCCTGAATGTTGTCGCGAACCTCTTGGCCGTTGTATTTCAGGAAGGGATTGCCGTTGGCGTCGTAACGGGTCGTCAGGAAATTTCCCATTGTGAGTTGCGATAGGTTTACTCCGCCCTTCACTCCGAAAGCAAAACCACCACCTTTGCGGTTTTGGGCAAAAGAAGTCGTGCCGCACAGGCAGCAGAAAAGGAGGGCAATGGGAGTGATTCTGATTTTTCTCATGGCTGTTTTTGTTGTTGACTCGTTGATTCGAGTATTTGTTGATTTGTTTTGTGGAGGATTGTTTAATCAGAAGGCGGAATTTTTATTGACAACGAACCGAAAGGAACGAGTGTACAGGTAGTCGCGTTTTTCTGAACCTTCTTTAATCGATCATCAGTTATGATACCTTGTCGTTAAGACATCCTAACGGTACCTACCCCCTATGGCTAAAATAAAAACGGCATATTTCTGTCAGAATTGCGGACACAACTCTCCAAAATGGTTGGGAAAGTGTCCTTCCTGCGGCGAATGGAATACGTTTGTCGAAGAATTGATTGAAAAAGAAGACAAAAACGGCCCGGTGGTCTGGAAGTCGGTATCGCTCACGAGCAAGCCCAAAGCTATCTCCGAGATAAAATACGAGCAGGAACCCCGCGTCCGCACGACCGATGTGGAGCTGAACCGCGTGCTGGGCGGCGGCATCGTAGGCGGCTCCCTGGTGCTGATTGGCGGCGAGCCGGGCATCGGCAAATCCACGCTCATGCTGCAAATTGCGCTAACGCTTTCGGACAAAAAAGTGCTGTACATTTCGGGTGAAGAATCGGAACAGCAGATCAAGATGCGCGCCGAGCGGATGGACAGTAAAAGCGATAACTGCTTTATCCTGACCGACAACTCCACGACCAATATTTTCCGGCAAATCGAGGAAATGGACCCCGATATTATCATCGTGGATTCCATCCAGACCATGCAGTCACCGCTGATCGAGACCGGGGCGGGCAGCGTTTCGCAGGTGCGGCAGTGTACGGCGGAATTCATGAAATACGCCAAAGAAACCGATACGCCGACCTTTATGATCGGCCACATCACTAAAGACGGTTCGCTGGCCGGACCAAAGGTGCTGGAACACATGGTGGATACGGTGCTGCAATTCGAGGGCGACCGTCACACGTCGTACCGAATTTTACGCACGACCAAAAACCGCTTCGGCAGTACTTCAGAATTAGGCATTTATGAAATGCAAAGTACCGGGCTGCGGCAGGTGACGAATCCCTCGGAAATTCTGATTTCGCAGCGCGACGAGCCGCTGAGCGGCATTACCATCGGCTCGATGCTGGAAGGCAACCGTCCGCTGATGATCGAGATACAGTCGTTGGTGAGCGTGGCGAATTACGGCACGCCGCAACGCAGCAGCACGGGCTTCGACGCCAAGCGATTGCAAATGTTGCTGGCGGTACTTGAGAAGCGCGGCGGCTTCCGGTTGGGAATCCAGGACGTTTTTCTGAACATTGCCGGAGGACTGAGAGTGGACGATCCGGCCCTGGATTTGGCAGTAGTCACGTCCATCGTATCTTCTTACGAGGATATACCGTTGCCGGGTTCGGTTTGCTTTTCAGCGGAGGTAGGCTTGGGGGGCGAAGTGCGGGCGGTCAACCGCATCGAGAGCCGCATTTCGGAAGCGCAGAAGCTGGGTTTTGAAACAATTTACGTTTCAAAATACAACACCAAGGGTTTGGACGTAAGCGAGTACGACATAGAAGTAAAGCCCGTCGCGCGGCTGGACGAAATCTTTGAGCAGCTACTTCGTTGAGGACGAGACGGGAAGCACAAGCCTGAAATCACTGCCTTCGCCTTCCTGGCTGTCCAGTTCGAGGTTCCAGTGGTGCGCCTGTGCGATTTGTTGCACATAGCTTAGGCCCAAACCGAAGCCCTTGACGTTGGCCGAGTTATCCTGAACGCGGTAAAAATTATTGAAGATTTTCTTCTGTTCGTGCTTGGGAATGCCGATGCCGTTGTCCCGCACCGACACAATTACCTTATCGGCGACTTGTCGGGTACTTACCCGAATTTTCGGGTTGACGGGCGTATATTTGAGGGCATTGTCGATCAGGTTGAAGAGAACGTTTGAAAAGTGCTGCCGATCCACCGTTACCGACGCATCGTAAGATTCTAATTCGGCCAAAATTCGGCCCTCGTAACGGCTCAATAAACCAGAAACCAGGGTATCGACAGGGGTTTTCTCCGGTTTTAATAACAACGTCCGATTTTCGGCTTTGGCGATGTGCAATACGTTGTCGATATGCCACTGCATCCGGTTGCCCTCCTCTTTCACAATTCTGACATACTTAGCCAAACGTTCCGGCGAATCAGCCACCGAGGGCTTGTCCAGCATATTGGCCGCCAGGGTGATGCTGGACACGGGCGTCTGCAATTCATGCGTCATTTTGTACATAAAGTCCATCTGACTTTGCGAGGAAGCCTTGGAAACGGTCGATCGCCAACCCAGAATGGCCATGACCAGGATGGAAAGCAGCAAGCTGGCGGCGAAAGCCCCCGAGTAGAAAAACTGCGTATTGATGCCGCCCGCCCAAGGCGGGATGCCGGTTATCAGGGCGATGGCGGAAAGAAAAGCTACCAGTCCCAGTAAGACAAAGCTCCACTTAATTCTCGATGTGGTCATGCAACTACTTGTTTTCCAAACACAAAAAGGCCTCGATCCTTAGCTTTAAGTCAGGATCGAACTTAAATTCACGAATGGGCGTAGGCAAAACAGACCTTAGAAGGAAAGTCTTGCTGAGGTAACCCGATTTGTGAAACAAACGTTGAAGCCAATCTGCTTTTTTAAC
Source organism: Cytophagales bacterium (assembly GCA_038235275.1). Classification (GTDB taxonomy): domain Bacteria; phylum Bacteroidota; class Bacteroidia; order Cytophagales; family Spirosomataceae; genus Persicitalea. The sequence continues at coordinate 78,883 of JBBSUC010000020.1, forward strand.
GGCACAGACTAGCTTTTTTCCTTTTTCCGAGCTTCCTCGGTAATCGTGTTTAGTGTGCCGACCAAGCGGTCGAGGTCTTTGAGCGAGGTATAAACGTTGGGCGTAACGCGCACCCCGCTGATGTTTTCCCACACGATGCTCGTCGTGTGGATTTTGGCTTTGGCAAACAATTCCCGGTCAACCTCAGCGGGCGTCATGCCCGCTACCGAGACTAAGGCAATTGCTCCGCCGTATTTTGGGCTTTTGGGCGTGTGGATCGTCACTCCCGGCATATCGCGGGCTTTATCGGTCCAGTACCTTTGCAGGTAATGCAACCGGGCATATTTGCGGTCGCTGCCAATACCGTTGTGAAAGTCCACCGCCGTGCCTATGGCCATTTCTGAGGCAAACGAGCGGGTTCCCAGGCTCTCAAACTTACGGATGTCGGGGCCGTCCGGTTCATTGTTGGAGAGTAAAGCCCACACATTCTTGATTTTATCTTTTTTAACGTACATCATCCCGCTGCCAAAAGGAGCGCACAGCCACTTGTGCAGGCTGGTAGCATAGTAATCACAGCCCAGTTCAGGAATTTTGTAGACAAGGTGTGCGAACGAATGCGCCCCGTCCACGACGACTTCGATTCCTTGCTTGTGGGCGGCGTCGGCGATCTTGCGGGCGGGCTGCACCTGTCCGACCCAGTTAATGATGTGCGTAATATGGACGACTTTGGTTTTAGGCGTAAAAGCACTGACAAATTTATCAACAAAGTAGTCGTCGTTTTCCTGCGGCAATTCCAGATTTAGCCACACCAATTTGATGCCCTCGCGCTTTTCGCGCTGCTTCCAGGCATTGATCATATTGGGATAATCCTGCTTGGTCAGAATTACCTCATCGCCCGCTTTGAGGTCGAGGCCGAAAATGATGGTGTTCAGCCCTTCGGTGGCATTGCGGTTAATGGCTATTTCGTCGGCCTCACAGCCCGCCACCTCGGCTAGTTTTTGGCGTAGCGCTTCCCGACCCTGATCGAGTATCCGCCACATATAATAGCTGGGAGCTTCGTTGCAGTATTGGTAAAAACGGATGTGGGCATCCTGTACAGCCTTAGGCTGCGGAGAAACACCACCATTGTTGAGATTCAGTAAGTTGGGTGATACCGTGTACTCGTTCTTGATCCAGGCCCAGTAATCTTCGTCGGTAGCGGCTTGTTGCGGGGTCAGGCCGGAAATCTGCCGATTGGCGCTTTCCAAACCTTCCGCCTGCGCGCGGTTCAGAAAGGTCGGGAGGGCAAGAGTGGTACTGGCCTGAGCAAGGAAATGACGGCGGGAAGTCATGAGTGGTTAGGGTATTTTTTTGCTAAAAATTCATTCAGCAATCGTTATGGATGGCGGCCATGCACCAATTTTAGCCAATAATTATTTCATAAGCAATCCCTGCTACAAAAACTGAACGCAAATCGGTTCTTTCAGAGCAATGCTTTTACTTAAGAAAGTCATCTTTCCCGACTTGGCATCGACCCGATATACCGTCAGGTCGTTGGTTTTCTGGTTGCCCACGACCATGAACTTTCCCGACGGGTCGAAATTGAAATCGCGCGGTGTATCCAAGCCTTCCCGCACTTCCCCCATACTTTTCAGCGTACCATTTTTAAGTATTTCAAAGCCGTGAATTGAATTGTAGCCCCGATTGGATACGTACACGTATTTCCCATTCGGGTGCAATCTTATGGCTGCAGAGGTGTTCTTTTCTTTGAAATCAGTTGGAATAGTCGGCACAGTTTCTATTTCGGTCACCACACCTTCGCTGTCGATGGCACAGGCTACGAGCGTCGTGTGCATTTCGTTGAGCAGGTATAGATATTTGCCCGATGGATGAATGACCAAATGCCGTGGCCCGGCACCGGGTTTGGTCGAGAAATACGCCTGAGCGGGATTAGCGACAATCTGCCCGGTTTTCTGGTCTATTTTGTAGTTCATCAATCGGTCGGTACCCAGGTCGGCCACGTACACGTAGTTGCCGTCGGGCGCAGGCACGGCGCAGTGCGCGTGCGGCTTTTCCTGCCGCGACTTGTCGGGGCCCGAACCACTAAACTGGAAGTTGGCCGAAGCAGGCAGCAATCTGCCCGACTTGTCGACCGGATACGCTGCCCAACTGCCGCTGCCATAGTTGGCCAAAAAGGCCATCCGGCCCGAGGGATGCACCGACACATGGCAGGGATTCTGGCCCGCATCGGGTTGGCGGTCGAGGTAAGTAAGTTCCCCGCCTTCGCCGACCGAAAAGGCCGCGATGGTGTTGTCCTGATTTACAGAATACAATTTTTTCTTATCGGGCGAAAGGGTCACGTAGCCTGGTCCAACCGCATTGTTGAACGTGTCGATGACTGTGACAAGGCCGCTTTTCATGTCCAATTCACAAAGCGTAATCGACGATCCCTCGCCTCGTGCGCCAGTTCCTACGTAAAACCGCGCTTTGTCCTGTGCCTCAGTTTTGGTGAAAGCTGTCAAGGCCAGCAGGATAAGTAAGTACTTCATTAAGAATTGATTTTAAGGGAATATTAGTTGTTAAAGATGTAATGCTACCGCTTTTACCCAAAATTACAAAGCCCGCCCTGAATTGTGTAGGGTTCTCGTAGGGGACAGGAGGTAAATTTGTTTTTTTATGGTTCAAAGGCACAAAGCAGAATGAAAAATACCGAAACACTTCCCGTAACGGGAATGTCATGCGCGGCTTGCGCCGTTAGTGTGGAATCCATGTTGAAAAATACGGCGGGCGTCAATGGCGCGGCTGTGAACTACGCTAATCAATCCGTAAATGTAGACTTTGACCCTGCGCAGGTTAGCCTTGCCGATTTAGACGTAGTCTTGCAAGGTATCGGCTACGGCTTGCTACTGGAAACGGAAGAGGACGACGCGCAAGCGAAGCAGCAGGAAATCCAGAAAGCGCATTACCGGCAAATCAGGCACCGGACCATTGGCGCTGGCGCGCTGGCCCTGCCCGTGATGGTGTTGGGGATGTTTTTCATGGATTTGCCTTACGCCAACTACATTATGTTGGCGTTGACGCTGACCGTGCTGGTGTTTTTTGGCAAAGATTTCTTCGTCAACGCCTGGAAGCAGGCTCGTCACGGCAAGGCGAACATGGACACGCTGGTCGCACTCAGCACAGGAATTGCTTTTTTGTTCAGCACGTTCAATACTTTTTTTCCTGAGTACTGGTACGCGCGTGGTATGGAACCACACGTCTATTTCGAGGCGGCTGCCATCATCGTTTTCTTCATTTTATTGGGCAAACTGCTGGAAGAACGCGCCAAATCCAATACTTCCGACGCCCTCAGAAAACTGATGAACTTACAGCCCAAGCTGGTGCGGGTAAGGCGCGACGGGCAGGAGCAGGAAATCGACACTAAAGAAGTGCGCATCGGCGACGAAGTCATCATCCGCTCGGGCGAGAAAATTCCGGTGGACGGGCAAGTGCTTTCCGGTAGTTCCTTCGTGGACGAAAGCCTGATGACGGGTGAGCCACTCCCCGCCGAGAAAACATCGGGTGCCGAGGTATTCGCCGGTACCATCAACCAGCAGGGAAGTTTCAGTTTCCGGGCCGAGAAGGTGGGCAAACAGACCGTGCTGGCCCAAATCATCCGCACCGTACAGGAAGCGCAGGGCAGCAAAGCCCCCGTGCAGCGGCTGGTAGACAAAATCGCCGGGATCTTTGTACCCGTTGTGCTGGGGATTGCGGTGCTTACGTTCGTGATTTGGTTACTCGTCGGCGGCGAGAACGCCCTAACCCACGCATTGCTTACCTCCGTATCGGTACTGGTAATTGCCTGTCCGTGCGCATTGGGACTGGCCACGCCCACGGCTATTATGGTCGGGGTGGGCAAAGGCGCCGAGAATAACATCCTTATCCGTGACGCGGAGAGCCTGGAAACAGCCCACAAAGTGGACGCCGTGGTACTGGATAAAACCGGAACGCTGACGGAAGGCAGGCCGGAGGTGGTGGGGTGGTTCTGGGAAGGAGAGGAGGAAGGGAGGAAGAACCGGGCTGGCGCACCAGGAAGGGAGGATCACTATGCAACGGCGGTTCGAGCGATTGAGCGTCGTTCGGAGCATCCGTTAGGACAAGCAATTGCGGCTTCGGAGCTGGATGGTGATTTGGTGAAAGTAGAAAGCTTTGAATCGGTGACGGGAAGCGGGGTGATGGGTGTGGTGGATGGAGAGAAATATGTGATTGGTACGCCCGGTTTTTTACAAAATCAAGGAATTGAACTTGATTCAGAACTAACTAAACTCAGCGCGGAACTGCGCGGCAAAGCACAAACGGTCATCGGCGTTGGGTGGGAGGGGAGGCAAATCGCCCTGATCGCCTTGGCCGACCAACTGAAAACTACTTCTGCCGCTGCGGTCGCGCTTTTGCAGAAACAAAATATTGAAGTCTATATGCTCACGGGCGACAACGCCCAAACCGCCGCCCAGGTCGCGAAAGAAGTGGGTTTGCAGCACTTCAAGGCCGAAGTGAAGCCGCAGGACAAAATGGATTTTGTAAAAAAACTGCAAGCCGAAGGGAAAACCGTGGCGATGGTTGGCGACGGCATCAATGATTCACAAGCCCTGGCGCAAGCCGACCTTAGCGTGGCGATGGGACGCGGTTCCGACGTAGCGATGGACGTCGCCAAGATGACGCTCATTACTTCCGATCTGCTGGCTTTGCCCAAGGCACTGAAACTTTCCCGCCGCACGGTGGCGACCATCCGGCAGAATCTTTTCTGGGCGTTTATCTACAATTTAATCGGCATTCCGCTGGCGGCGGGAATACTTTATCCAATAAATGGATTTTTATTAAACCCTATGATTGCCGGGGCGGCGATGGCGCTTAGTTCGGTGTCGGTAGTGACGAATAGCTTGCGGCTGCGGGGATTGAAGTTGTGAAAGGGTACCGAATGATTTCGATCACTTGAAAACTTCTCGCGCTAGAAAACCCTCAATCGTCGCCCTCCCTTCCAAATACCCCAGCGATTGCAAAAAGGCATCCGTTTTCAGCACCGTATCCTTAAAGCTATCCAGGTTTTTATAGTTGAAAAAACCGTGCGGCTGTCCTTCGTACAGAAACAAATCACAGCGTCCGCCCATTGCTTCCACTTTTTTCTGATACGCTTTGGCTGTAGCTACCGGAACGAGGTTATCTTTCGTACCCAAGAAAAAAACGGTGGGCGGTGATTTCTTTTTATCAAGATTGTGGAAAGGCGAGAACTCCGGGTAGCGTTCACCGATGCGCTCGTAACCGTAGCCTTCCGGGCCGTTGTCGATCACGGGGTTATAAAGTACCAAGGCTTGAGGAACGGCACTCACGTTCAAGTCGTCGGCGGAGTCGTCCAGGCCGGGTAGCAGGGCCGTGGCAGCGGCTACGTGGCCTCCGGCTGAGCCGCCCGAGGCCACGATGCGATCGGGGTCTACGCCCAGCAGTTTGGCGTGGGCGCGGACGTAGCGCATGGCCGACTTGCCGTCTTCTACCGATTTGAACGGCGGAGTACCGTGCCGATTCTTGACTCGGTAGTCGGCTTCGATGGTGATCATACCTCGGCTGGCGAAGTAGCGGGCATGGGGCGTGAATTGGCCGATGTTGCCATTCACCCAACCGCCGCCGAAGAAGAAAATGATGGTCGGATAAGCTTTGCCGGGTTGGTAGTCAGGCGGGTAGTTGACCTCCATCCGCAGTTCGGTACTGTCGATCTTTTTGTAGATCAGTTCGAGCGTATTCTGGGCGTAGGTGGTCGTCGCCAGGGCCACCAGAATGAGGAGAAGAGTCAGTTTTGCTTTCATTCTTTTGTTCAAAAAGGTATTCTACAAGATTTTTTCTGCTTTATCCCAAATGCCATCGTCGTATTCGATTCCCAGTCCACTGCGCCTGGGAATAGCTACCCTGCCGTCTTTAACCCCGATTCCTGAATGCCAGGATGGCGGTTTCTCGCCAATGTTGTATACCAATTCCTGCAAACCAAACAAATTACCCGCCAACGCCGCCACCTGCCAGTAGGGTCCAATAAGCGGGTCGGCCTTGGGCGAGTGCGGTGCGAAGCCCTTACCGCCGTACACGCGGGCAATTTCCGACACCTGCAGGGCGCGCAGGATACCGCCGTTGTAGTAGAGGTCGGGTTGCAGGATGTCGTACACGTCGGTCTGCGCCAGTCGGCGGAAGCGGTAGGTGCTGGTGTCCTGTTCGCCGCCCGCCAGTTTTAATTTGGTGAGCGTTTTGCAAACTAGCCGAGTGCCTTCCTCGTCTTCGAAGTTACAGGGTTCCTCGAATATCTCCACGCCATAGTCTTCCAGCAAGCGGCCGATTTCGATGCCCTCTTTTGGGGTGTACGAGCCGTTGGCGTCGGCGTAGACGGTGAGGTCGTCGCCCAGTTTTTTCCGTACCATCGGGACCAATTTTCGGGTTTGGGCGTCGTTCTCGGGCGTGTTCATCATCCGTCCACCGACCTTAATTTTGACACCCCTGGCACCGGTGGCGGCTAATTTCTCCAAAAGCGTGTCGGCAATTTTAGCCGGATCGCCCTCGCGATTGAAGTCGGAGATGTACACGCCGTAGTCGTGGCGGACGGGTTGTCCTAACAAATCGTACACGGGCTTTTGTGCCATTTTTCCCAACAAATCCCAAACCGCAATCTCGACCGAGCCGATGCAGTTCCAAAGTGGCATCCCGGCGTACTTATAATTGCTGTCGAGGCGGTAGGCGTTGTCGGCCAATTGCGGCAGCGTTCGGGCGTCTTTTCCCACAAAGTATGGAATCACTAACCCTTTGAGCAGTGAGGTTAGGTTTTGCATCCGGGCGTTGCACTGCGTGATGCCCTTCGTGCCGTCTTCGGCGGTCACGACCAGCATCAGTTCTCCCTGAGTTTTAAGCAATTCGACGGAGCGAATTTTTATGGGTATTTGGAAAACCTTAGTGAGGTTGGGGAGAGGCCAGGTGGGGAAATCTTCACGGTTGATTTGTTCTTGTTCAGAGCCATGAATCGTGGATAAGGCCATCAAGCCCAAAGAATTTTGCAAGAATTTTTTACGGGACAGGCTCGTTTTGAACGGAAGTTTGACCATAAAACAAAAAGCAAAGAAAGTTCGATTCCTACGCTTTTTTATAAAACTCGACACACAAAGCCCCACGCGCTCACTTTTCTTACTCAGGCAATATTTGGAATATTCCCTTTTTTACTAATCTTTACTCCTTCAACCAAAATTGCTATTCCCTTATGCCCACCACTACCCTCAACACCCCCTGAGTGGAATCTCCCTTTTTCGAGCAGGAAATAGACCAGGCGGACTATGATGCCGAAATCAAAGAACTCATCCGACGCTACGCCGAGGATGGCCATCGAACGGATTTCTATCCAAAAAATAATTAACATCGCCACCGGGAAGGAAGTGAAGAGCCAGTATCTGGATAAAGACATTAACCACATCGGCTACTCCTATAAACTATATCTGCCTGCCGGACTCATGCGATCGCTGGTGCCGCCAGGCGTGCGGCAGTGGGTCAAAAGGTTGAGAGGCTAATATTGGGCTATAATGATTTAAAAACTACTTTGCGGTATACCCATGTAAGCAAGCGAACGCTCGATGCAATCAGAAGCCCATTTGATTCCTTGAATCTGTCGCAAGAATGACCCCAATAGGGGCATCGAAACAAAATCAGTATATCTGACAATACAAAAAGTACGACATTAAAAATACAGCAAAAAAGAAGAATAATACCACAGCTATTTAAAAAGTACTGCAAAACTTTCGTATATACAGGAGTTGGCGGCAATAAACAGATACCTTACAATGAGCATTTCACCTTCGACTTTATTTCATTTTACGAACAAACAAGGCTTAAATGGAATATTGAAAGACAATTTCAAATTAAAATTTTGTCTTGAAAAATTACCAAATGGAAAACATAATGGCAGAATTGCTATCCCAATGGTTTCTTTTTGTGACATTAAAATATCTGAAATTGTAGAACACATAACAAAATATGGACAATATGGGATTGGATTAAGCAAAACATGGGCAATTGACAAAGGACTTTCACCAGTCTTTTATCAAAGCTTAAACTCGTCCTTTTCAGTCGGACTTAAAACAAAATTGAGCGACATTCTTCTTACTAACAACGACGACAATGCAATTGACATAATGTTTGACTTTTTAAGACTTTCCAAAGAATACGAAGGGAAACTTGTCCGCAATGGCAAAACTATTAATGAGGCTTATAGATATGCGGACGAAAGAGAATGGAGGTACATTCCAAAGCTTAACAAAAACCGGGCATTTCCTGATTTTCTATTGGAGGAAGATTACAACTCGCCAGAAAAAAAGCAAAGTGCAAATCGAAAGTTGTCAAACGAGAGACTTTTCTTTAATGCAAACGAAATAATGTATTTAATTGTAAAAAATGACGATGACATTAGTGAACTTATTTCGCATATTAGAACCGTTAAAGGAAAAAATTATTCTATGGACGAGATTGACAGGCTTACAACAAGAATTATAACTTGCGAAAGGATAATCAATGACTTCTAACTTTACTGCCGCCATACTGTACCCTACTAAAAATATGAGAAGAAACGGGAAAATCGGATTTTTGTAGTTCCGCAACTCCAATCCTCCTTTTTTCCCGTGAAGCAAAGCCTCATCGACGAAATTACGAACGTTCTCCAAAAAGTGCCAATTGTAGA
>JBBSUC010000021.1:0-87451 GCA_038235275.1 Cytophagales bacterium
AGTGTAGCGTGATGCGCTTAGCCGAGGACTCAACGCGGTCTACGACCAAATCGGGCAGCGACAGCAACCGCTCGTAAAAATCTGTTTCTTGCATATGTGAACTTAACCACAAAAATTGTCAAAGAACCAAAATATATTCGAATGCTCGGTAATTCTGATATGCACCATAGCCTACTAAACTTTTTAATTGACCAGTTAAACTTTTCAATGCCCCTCTTTTAGATGAAGCTGACAGCCCACCAGCTTTCATCTCAACAAGATATATTGCATTCTTTGATTTTAAAAGTAAGTCAAGCTCAGTCTCATACTCTTTTCCATTTTCATCTTCTACAATATACTTACAGTTGGGATAAGCTTCTGAGTCAGGAACTATTGTTTTTAGCAGGGATCTTGCCTTTTCTTCAAGAAAATTATCCCTTGATTGAAAATACTTGTTACCTAAATATTTTTTATTATAGTATTCGATATCTGCCTTTTCAATTAGCCGCTCCGTAATATCGATTAAATTTCGTGTTGGTAATGCAAAATTGAATAAATAATAATCGTCACTATGCATAATTATTGGATTAGTTGTTATTAGGGTTTGGTTTAATGGAAATCCTTTATATTTAGGATTTAGAAAATCAAAGTTATCTCCAAATTTATGCGAAATAGCATCTACCACTAATCTTTGAAAATCATATCTAAATCTAATTTTAAATAATTCTTTGTATTCTTTAACTTTATCAATACTAATACGTACAAATTTCTCATTTTCAACAGCTAAATCGGGATTCTCTTCACTAAACAGCTTAATGAAATGTTTCTCGTTATCAGTTATCTGGTCAATGCTATTTGTTTCTGCCCATTGTTGAAACCTTATATTGATAGCTGGATGTGGCACTCCACCAGGTAAGATAAGACGACAACAAAATGAATCCTCTAACTGCAAAATAGTATCTAAAATTTCTTTACTGGTAAATCCGTAGTGAAGTTGTATGAATTCATCATGCCCCTTGAATAAATCAATATATATTGAATAAATATGTTGAGTATAACCCTGTCCTCGCTTGTATAGGGCTTCTGAAATAGTCGATAAACGTAATTTGCTCTCTAATTCTGAATATTTGCCCGTAGTATTTTCAGTAATTATATATCCGCTATAACCATTTATAATATTTTTTAAACACTCTATCAATTCATCGATTAGGTAAGTCGTTGGTTCAGTATTTGATAGAACAGATATAGAAGTTGCGAAGCTTTGCCCTAATTCAAGAATTACTTCTGAGAGCCCATCATCCTGAGAATTTCCTTGATTTACAATTTGATTACGAGATAATGATCCTAATAGTTTAATTTGGTCATTATTTTCAAAAATATCAATTACTCTGTTGATATTATTTTTGATGTATTCAAGCTGAACAGGTCTATTTTTTCTTAATTTTTCGATCAGTCTTTTATGCTCTTCGGGTGAACGATCACTTTTAAAAATTACTTTATTCTTTTTCTCAATAATTTCAATCCCATCTTTTTTAAAAACTTCTCTAACTATACGCTGTTTAGTCGATTTTCTATTTTTTAACTTCTGCTTTTTATTTTTCCTAACTTTACTTCTAGGCATAATCTCATCTTTAAAAATTTTATATACATAAACCGTCTCCACAGACTTTTATCGTCGTAGGGTCGTATAATGACATAGACAATGGCATAGTAAAACTTATTAGCAATATACGCATAGAAATAACCACTCCCTATTCCCAATTCCTAAACTTTCCCTACTTTCACAAAAAATCCTCCCTCAACCTTCCCTCCATGCAAAAAACCGCTCCCCGCCACGAACTACTCAAAATCCTGGGCGTCGGCTTCGGTATTGCCGTCACCATTGGCGGCACCGTCGGCACCGGCATCCTGCGCAAGCCCGGCCCCATTGCCGAACAACTTGGCGATCCGTGGCTCATCATGGGTTTGTGGGCGGCGGTGAGTTTGTACGCTTTTCTTGGGACGCTCTGTACCATCGAATTGGGTACGTCAGTGCCGAGGGCGGGGGCCTGGTACGTGTACGCGCAGCGGGCTTTTGGCGACTACGCGGGCTTTGTGGTGGGGATCAACAGTTGGCTGGGTACCTGCGCGGCGCTGGGCTTTGGGGTTTATACCATGAGCGAGTACCTGGCCTTACTGTTGCCGCAGTTGGTGGGCTACGAACCGTATCTGGCCGTGACGATGCTGGCCACGTTGGCCGCGCTGCACTGGATCGGGCTGGCGCTGGCGAGTCAGTTTCAGAATGTGATGAGTTTTGTCAAAGCGGTGGGGCTGTTTGCCTTCGTGGGTTTTTGCTATGCCTACGGGCAGGAAGTCACGGCGGAGCAGACGCTGGCCACCACCAGCCGCATCGCCGAAACGGGCAGTTGGCTCGGCCCGGTGATTTTTTCGTTGCAAGCCATTTTTTACACCTACGACGGCTGGCACACCGCCGCCTACTTCGCCGAGGAAGACCGCGACCCCACCCGCAACCTGCCGCGCTCGATGATTGGCGGCGTGAGTCTGATTATCATTATCTATCTGCTCTGCAACCTGGCCATTCTGTACGTCCTGCCGATGGACGAACTGGCGGGTTCCAAACTGGCCGCCGCCGACGCGGTGCGGCTTATTTTCGGCGAGCGCTCGGGCAAGTTCGTGACGCTATTTTTGATGATTTCTATCCTGGGTATCGTCAACGCGCAACTCATGTTCAACCCGCGCGTCCTCTATTCCATGAGCCGCGACGGGCTTTTCCTGCGGGCTGGCACGCGCGTCAACGCGGGCGGCACGCCTTCCTTCGCCATGCTGGTCACGGCCGGACTGGCGATTGCGCTGATTTTAATCGGAAAAGAGGCTTGCGAAAAACTCTCGGACATCGCCACGTTCTTCTTTGTGCTGGGCTACACCTCGGGCTTCGCTTCGCTGCTGGCCCTGCGCCGCAAGGAGCCGGATTTGCCGCGCCCGTGGAAAGTACCCGCTTACCCGGTGCTGCCTATCGTGATGCTGATTTTGTCCGTGGCGTTTCTTATTGGGGCCGTAGTGCAGGATTTGTCCAGTTCGCAGTTTGCGCTGCTGTTTTTAGTTGTGAGTTATCCGCTGTATTTGGGGGTGAGAAAACTAAATGCTTAGCGGTTTTTTATTGACCAGCTTTCCCCGCTGTTTTCAGATTTTCTAAAAATTCAATCAGAAAACTTTTCCCGTGAAAAAACTCCTGCTGCTTCTGCTCGTGTCTGTCCAGCTACTGGCGCAGAACACCCCACTCGCTGCCTTCAAAAAATACCCCTTCCCCACCGAATTGAGCGCAGCCGGGCCGGGTTCCAAGCTTGCGTGGGCATTGGACGAGCAGGGAAAGCGCAACGTGTACGTCGCCGACGGGCCGGACTACACGCCAAGGAAACTAACTAACTACAACCACGACGACGGGCAGGAGATTACGAGTTTGTCCGTCTCACAGGACGGCCAGTGGGTCATATTTGTTCGGGGCGGCGACCACGGAAGCAACTGGGACGATCGACTACCCGTGAACCCGGCGGCGGATCCGTTCGCTTCGGAGGTGAAGATAGTCAGCGTACCGTATGCCGGAGGGCCTGAAAAGTACTTTCCCGGCGGGGATGGTCCGGTCGTCTCTCCCGATAGCAAGCGGGTGGCGTTCGTTAAGGACGGACAGGTGTGGGTTGCGCCTATCGCCCGGCTCGATTCAGCTAAAAACTTGTTCAAAACCAGGGGAACTGTCGGCTCGCTGGCGTGGAGCCCCGATGGTGCTTCGCTGCTGTTTGTGTCTAGCCGGGGCGATCACTCCCTCGTCGGCGTTTACACCGATGCTACCGCTCCTATCCGCTGGATGGCTCCCTCGTTTGGTCGGGATGCCTCGCCCCGCTGGTCGCCGGACGGGAAGCAAATCGTTTTTGTCAGGATGCCCGGTTCGGGTGGCGCGCCGGATTCGTTGCTTACCGACCAGCACAGGCCGTGGAGCTTCTACACGGCGGAGGTAGCAACGGGTACCGCCACGCGTATCTGGACGGCCCCGCGTACGCTGCGTGGTTCCGTACCCTACACGCAAGGCGGCTCCAATCTGCATTGGGCGGCGGGCGACCGGATTGTTTTTGTATCCTATGCCGATGGCTGGCCGCATCTGTATTCGCTACGGGCCAGAGGAGGAACGCCACTTTTGCTAACTCCAGGCAACTTCATGTGCGAACAAATTTCGCTAAGCCCTGATAAAAAGCAGTTGATATTCAGCGCTAACACTGGCCCTGATAAATTCGATTCGGAAAGAAGGCACGTGGCCGTAGTCAGCGTCGACCAAGCCGATATGCGGGTGCTGACTCCCGGTGACGGCTTGGAATGGACGCCTGTACTGACCGATGGCGGGACAAAAGTAGCCCTCATCAGCGCCACGGCCCAACGGCCGCCCATGCCCGCGATCATGAATCTAAGCGGCAACGACGGCGGCAAATTAAAGCTGCTGGGCACAGCCTTGCTGCCCGCTGATTTTCCAAAAGATAAGTTAGTCACGCCTAAATCGGTCACATTCAAGGCAACGGACGGGGTGACGGTCCACGCCGATTTGTTTGAACCCACGGGCGGCGCGGCCAGAAAGCCCGCCATCGTGTACATTCACGGCGGACCTTCCCGGCAAATGCTGCTGGGTTGGCACTATTCCGACTATTATTCCAACGCCTACGCCGCTAACCAGTACCTGGCCAGTCTGGGTTTTGTGGTGTTGTCGGTCAACTACCGCCTGGGCATTGGGTACGGCTATGACTTTCAGAATGCGCCGAACAGCGGTAGCCGGGGCGCGGCCGAGTATCAGGACATCAAAGCAGCCGGGGAGTGGCTGCAAAAGCAAAACTTCGTGGATGCCAAAAAAATTGGCGTTTATGGCGGATCGTACGGCGGATTCCTGACGGCAATGGCCCTTGCCAAAGATTCGGAAATCTTCGCGGCGGGTGTCGATATCCACGGGGTACACGATTGGGATGGTTCCGACCGGATTACGATGTTGTACAGCGATAAATTCGAGAAAGCCCCCGATTACCAAAAGGCCATCGAGACGGCCTGGCTGGCTTCTCCGGTGTCACAGCTTGCGACCTGGAAGTCGCCCGTGCTGATCATTCACGGCGATGACGACCGGAATGTGCACTTCAACCAAAGCACCGACCTCATCGCTCGGCTGGAAAAACAAGGCGTTCGTTACGAGACTCTGATGGTCGTGGACGACACCCACCACTGGATGAAGTGGTCGAATGCGGTCAGGGTCTATCAGGCGGCGGCGGATTTTTTTGTGCGGGAGTTGAAGAAGTAGCTCAATGTCCTCTCCGTTTGACAATCGGATAAATGTCAGGGAATGGTCGTGCATCCGGGCGATGTTTGGGATCAAAAATAAAATAGCGATTTACCAACACCCACATAGCTTCCAGGCGCTCCTGACTGGATTTTTCTTTTCATCAATCCGATTAGTCTTAGTTCACTTCCTCTCTGGAGGTATATTTTCGGATGGTATCTTTCATGGATTAACTCATTTGGATTCATGATCGCTCATTGCTCTCCCAAAGACTTCACAAACAAAATTACCGACTCGATGTCCGTATCGGTCAAAATTCCCTCGAAAGAAGGCATTTCGGGATTGTAGCCCTTCACGATTTTGGCGGTAGGGTTCAGGATGGACTCCCGCAGGTAGGCGTCGTCGGCCACCACGGTGGAGCCATCTTCCAGCGGTCGTTTCGCACCGTACAAACCCTGAAAGGCCGGGCCGTACATCCCTTTGGTACGGGTGCCTTCCGAGTGGCAACCGGCGCAGGCCGTTTTGGTGAAAATGGTCCTGCCTTTTTCGGCCGAGGCGATCTCTTTGGGCTTTTCCACTACATTTCGGCGGGCGGTCAGCATCCTGTAGTCCACGTCGGTGAAGCCGTATTTCGACGACGTGATGTCTTCCAGATAATTAATGGTAAACCAAAATTCGTCCGCAAAGGCGTGGCCATCTTTTCCTTTTAGCTGGTAATCGACCTCCATTTGCATGACTTCTTTCATTTCCGGTACCAGCAATAGTACTTCCCTGCGGTCGGGCGACAAGTAGGCCGCCGAGACGAACATCGTTTCTTCGCCCGTCGAACCGTCGAGTTTGTAGTGCCCCGAGCCGTACTCTTCGGTGCGGAGGTAGTTGTAGCGCTTGAGTTGGTAATTATCGGGATTCGTGGCGGTGGTGGCGTCAAGTTCGGAATCGAAACTGAGCACAACGCCCTGCTTGCCCGCCTCGAACTGATCGACCATATAGCTGGGTTTCCCAGTATAACGCAGCCGCAACAACGCGCTTAATCCTTTAGAATTTGAACCCCACAGATTAAAGCCTGCCACGTAGAGTTGCCCATCCTGCGGGTTGGTCGTACCCTTCGAAGTCGGGGCCGGATAGTCGGCGTGGATCATAGAAAGCCCGCCTTGAATACCCTGCGAAGTACTGTCGATCAGCACCCGAAACATACCGGGTCGACCGAAGGAAAAGTGAATCAAATTGCCGCTTAGTGGCCCCATTTTATCGCTGGTCACCCAAGCTTGCCCGATGCTGGACTGATCCACGTTATGGGGAATCCAGGTCAGCGGCGGGGCAATCGGCGGATTGTCGGTGCGGTGCACCGTGGGGCTAACGCCATAATAATCACCCTTCTTGATGACATAAATGGGCGAAGAAGGAACGAAGTTGCCCTGCTGGTCGGAGGCAGTCAGGACGCCCGTTTTGGGATTCATGCCCAAATAAGGACCCCGTAGCCCGGTCGCAATCACTTCCGCGTCGCGGCCATCGGGCGAAGTCTTCAAAATGACTCCATTATGTATCGAACCCGCCCGAAAGCCTTTGGCGACCTGCGGCGTGACGCCGGGACCATTGCTCAGACTGCCGCCCTTGGCCACGTAAAAACCACCCTCGGGTGCGGGTACGATGTCGCCCGCCCACTCGCGGCCTTCGGGCGACTGCGACATGACGTTCGAGAAATTTTCGTAGTAGTCGGCCACGCCGTCGGCGTTGAGGTCGTGCAGCTTTACAATTCCTTCCCGACCAAAAACATAGATTTCGTCATTCACCACTTCAATGCTCATCGTCTCGTGCATCCCGGAGGCGAAGCGCTTCCACTTGATATTTTGCAGGTTCCGGTCAATGCCATCGATCAGCCAAACGTCCCCGGCGACGGTAATTACCGCCGCGCGGCCATCTTTGAAAAAGGAAACATCCGCCACCCGGACATTCCGTTTCCAGGGATTGGGCAAAGGCAGCGTCAACTTATCGGTCACGAAAGCCGCCGTGTCGGGCGACAAGACGCCCCGCGTTTTAACCTCTTCTTTCCAATAAGCCGGACCGCCTTTTTGCACATCAGGAAAAGTAATGCGGGTCGCCTTGCACATTTTCTCAAATTGTTTCATCAATCGTGCCGGCCCTTTCCAGATCATCACCGTGGCTTCCGTACCCTGACCGGAAGGCGCAAACCGCACTTTCAAATGCCTCTTGTCAGAAACATCCGGCTGCAAGAGTTTGGTGTTTTTACCCGCCAGCCCGATAGCCGTAACGGTATCCTGGTTTACTCCCTGATAAATGTAGGCAAATCGGGCATTCTGCTGCACTTTGGTGCCATTCGTCACCTCCGCCAGTATTAGTCCCAGCGCCTCGGTCGAAGGGCTTATTTTAAATGTGCGGGCGAAGGTCGTTCCACCGTTAAAATCCACGCTACCGGGCATTTCCATAACATTAGTCCGGCCGACGGTGTAATTGAGGACGACCTTGTCGCCATAGGTGTACACGCCATTCCAGCGGGCTTCGGCGGCGGGCAGCGGCAGCCAGTCCTGTTTGGGCGCGGGGACGGCAAAAGTCGGCGGGTTGCCTGGCAGCGCCACCCAACCCGCGTAGCTCCCCGTCGCAATTTGGGGCGCTCCGGCGATGGTAGCCAGCTTGTTGTTTTTATTGGAAAAGTCATCGTAGGAAACCTGCGCCATGAGGTTCATGGGCATGAACCTCCGCGTCCAGGCCACCGACCAGCGGAGCAAATCGGTATCGAAACAGACGTAGGCGCTATCCCCCAGCCGGATCGCCAGCGTTCGGGCGGCCTGATTATCGGCGGGAAAGCCCGCGCCCAGCTTGCGCGCATCCAGCGAAGTGGAGATAAAGGGGAAATCAGGCTCGACGAAAGGGGCGATTTCCAGCGAGTCGGGATTGCTGGTAACCAACCTTTTGTAATCGGAACTGGCGGTTAGGAAGACCGCAGTGATGGCTAGAATGGCGCAGGAAGCCAGACCAATACTTTTACGTGACAATTTTAACATTTGAATATTCTGATAAAAGCAAAACCCATTCTGGGGCCTAATCTATTTTCATTCCTCCTTTTATCCTTTCCTCGGATCGCCGTATTGCCCTTCCTCCTTGCTAAAAAGGCCCAGTTCCGACAATTTCTCCCCGCCTTTGATCCCGAAATCCAGCGTACGGATCGGGAACGGAATCATGATGTCGTTGGCGTCGAAGGCTTCCTTGATGTGCATGATGGCCTCGTGGCGGCCTTGCAGGAACGTTGGCTGCGCGGTATCCTGCATCCAGATACGGATGCTGAAATTAATGGAGCTGTCGCCAAACTCGTTGTAAAAGAGGGTAATTTCCTCGTCCCGCGCTCGAACGCTCACTTTCTGGGCGGCGGCAATGGCGATATCTTTTACTTTTTGCAGATTATCGCCGTAGGAAACGCCCACCGACAAATCCAGCCGCCGCTTACCCAGGACGCTGTAATTTTCGATCTTTTTCTGAAATACATCCTTGTTGGGAATAATCACCCGCTGTCCCTGGAAAGTACGGATCATGGTGTCGCGCAGACTGATTTGCTCCACGATGCCCATTTGGTCGTTGGTGTTCACGATGTCGCCTACGGATAGCGGACGCCGGAACGACAGAAAAATACCCGACATAAAGTTGGCTGCAATATCTTGAAAAGCAAAGGCCAAAGCCAAACCCAAGATTCCCGCGCCCGCCAGGATGGAGGTCACGGCCTTATCGAGATTCAAAACGCTGAGAACGATGAAAAGCACCACACCTACCGCAATGGCGTAAATTACCGAGCCGAACAGGTTATTGATGGTTTCGATGTGCGAAACCTTACGAATGAGTTTCAGCGCGACCTTACGGATGAGCTTGGCGACATACACACCCAGCACCAGAATAACGGCGGCCAGCACAATGTTGGGCAGCAGCCGGATAAATCCCTTGGCCCAAAGGGTCAATTTGGTGGTCAGTAAATCAAGGGCTTGATTGATGTCGAGGTTCATGGAGGGTAAAACAATTTTTTATTTAAAACTTAATTTCAAACGCGCCGCTCTGCCGAATGTTTTGGCCGAAGGCGCATACGAAGAAAGGGAAAGCCGTAGCTTTCCCTTTGTCTTGCGTACCCGTAATTTAAAAGGGTAAATCGTCGTCCGAACCGCCACTGGGAGCAAAAGCCGGGTTGGGCGGCGGGCCAAAATCGCCGGGGGCGTTGTTGGCGCTGGAAGCGGCTGGTTGGCCGCTACCAGCCGCGCCTTTCTCAACTTTCCAGGCTTTCAGGTCGGTGTACCAGCGCTGGTTGTACTCGCGACTCTCGGCGTCGATGGAGGCCGTCACCATCTCGCCCTCGGAAATGGCGAACTGCTCGATCTTATCGCCCCACATCATAATGCATACCTTTTTAGGGTACTGGCCTTCGGTTTCGAGGATAAACTCCTGCTTGCGCCACGTACCGTTCTTACTGGTCCCGTTCTGTTCGGGAAGGATTGAGACTACGGTTCCTGATATTTCCATGAATTGGTTTTTTTACAAAATTTTGAATTGATACCTTGCCAAAAGTAAAGAAATTGCCGATTATTTCAAAAGTTGTTGAATTGTTGACGGGGCCGCCCGCGCGGTCGTGTA
Source organism: Cytophagales bacterium (assembly GCA_038235275.1). GTDB lineage: Bacteria > Bacteroidota > Bacteroidia > Cytophagales > Spirosomataceae > Persicitalea. Next base: position 9,908 of record JBBSUC010000021.1, read on the forward strand.
ATTGTTGAACTGATGCTGGTTTGTTAATACGCTGATTTGTTAATTAGGCAGGTTTTACCTGGAAGAACTATTGCTATCTTGAAGAAATCTATAAGTTTGGGTTTGCTGGTTTTGTTAGTAGCCTGCGCTACGGCGACAAAAACGACCGCTCCGAGAAAAATGGACTTGTTTCTACTGATTGGACAGTCCAACATGGCGGGGCGCGGGCCGCTGGATACTGTGCCAAAAATGCCTGATCCTAATATTTGGGTAATAAATTCTGATAATCAATGGGTAGTTGCCAAAGACCCGCTGCACTACGATAAACCCACCGTGGTAGGCGTAGGGCCGGGACTGGGTTTCGCCGAGCGCTGGCTGGAACTGAACCCCAAAGCCAAAATCGGGCTAATTCCCTGCGCCGTCGGTGGCAGTAGCATCGACGATTGGCAGCCGGGCCAAAAGCACGCCCAAACGGGTATTTACGCCTACGACGCTATGCTGCAACGGGTACGTCTCGCGCAGCGGCACGGCAAAATCAAGGCCATCCTCTGGCATCAGGGCGAGGGGGACAGTAATCCGAAGAGCAACAAAGTGTACGAAGAAAAACTCGCCGAGTTTTTTACCCGATTGCGCCGCGACCTCGATGCGCCCGATACGCCCATTATTCTGGGTACTTTGGGCGATTTCTTTGTTGAAAAAAATCCTGACGCTTTACCAATCAACCAAATCATAAGTAGCTTTCCCCAAAACCATCCGAACGTGTACGCGGTGTCATCGGCGGGCCTGACGGACAAGGGCGACGTGACGCACTTCGACACGCCCTCGGCCGGGGAATTGGGGAAACGTTACGCCGAAAAACTATGGGAAATAACGAAAAATTAGCCTTTCTGGGCATCGATCACCCCGCCGTGGCGGCGGATAACGTAGAAAAACTCGCCGACTGGTACTGCGACTACCTGGGTTACGAAAAGCAGTTCTGCGACTGGAACGCCCGACCGCCCAAACCCGTCTGGATTTTGAAAGCCCCCGACGGAACTTTGCTGGAAATCATGCCCAAAGACGACACGTTGCGCCAAACGCGCACCACCTGGACGCCCGGCTGGTCGCACCTGGCGTTTCGGGTGCCGAATCTTGAAGCGGCCGTAGTTATTCTCGATCAAAAAGGCATCGTCTGGAGCAGCGACATTATCGACGCCATTGGCGGCGGCCGGGTGCGCTCGGCGCGCGACGGTGAAGGAAATATGATTCAGTTTTTAGAACGGTAAAAATGCTTAAACCCAAAACAACGTACAGCGTACTTCCTAGATGGCTGGCTCGACTGGACTTTCTGGGACTGTTCGAGAAAGATCCGTTCGGGAATCTGCTGATCGTTAGGCGGCTGGCGATTATGGTCATTGGCTGGTCTACCTACTATCGTTACACGGCGGTGAACAAAATCCGTATCAAAGGCACCGAACACCTGCTCGATCTGCCCGACTACGGCGTTCTATTTCTCTCCAATCACCAGACTTACTTCGCCGACGTCATTGCTTTTTACCACATCTTTTGCGCGGTGAAGTGGGGTTATAAAGATACCATTTCACCGCCCTTTTACCTGTTTTCACCGCGCGTCCGCAGCTACTACGTGGCGGCTTCCGAAACTATGCAGGAGGGTGGCATTCTGCCCCGGTTGTTCAGCATCGGCGGGGCCATTACCGTGGAGCGCTCGTGGCGGGCGCAGGGCGAAAACGTCAAGCGCAACCTCGACAACAACGCCCAGGACAAAATCGGCATGGGCCTCGACCACGGCTGGGTCGTCAGCTTTCCGCAGGGCACTACCAAGCCCTACGCGCCCGTCCGTAAGGGAACGGCCTACCTCATCAAGGAACACCAGCCCATCGTGATTCCTGTGGTCATCAACGGTTTTCGCCGCGCTTTCGACAAAAAAGGGCTGCGCTTCAAGAAGCGGAATACCAAACTCACCGTACAGTTTAAGCCGCCCATGCACTTCTTGCCCGACGAGTCGGTCGAGAGCATGGTGGCGCGGGTGACGACGGCCATTGGACAGGATTTGCCGACGGAGAAGATGACGTGGCTGGGGGAGGAGTGAGGGAGCGTGGAAGAAACGCTTCGGGCAAATTTAATAGGCATTGTTAAATTTGCCCGAAATTGAGAACATTATGAAGTTAATCGCTTGATCTGTAAATCATAATCTCTCGCCCCAACCACCCAAGTACCACCAAATACTCCACCGCCACGAGCCACAAGTTCTCCTGAAACGGCACCTGCCCGTAAGCCACGTAAGTCAGTGGCAGCACCATTGACCACACCACCGGAAACCGAAACCGGGATAAAACGCACAGCGCAATGAGCGGCACGACGTACCACGGATGCACCGTGGTGGCGCACAGCAGATAGGCCGTCAGCGCAAAAAGCCAGCGCTCGGGTAGGGAAAGGTTGGGCTTTTCTGACCAGGAAAAAAATAATATGAGCGAAACAGAGACCAAGGCCAGCAAAGGCCCGATGGTCGCGATGGGATTGTAGCCGTGAAGGTAGGTGCCGATTCCGCGCAGTAGGTAGTAAAAACTGGCGTTGAACTCGAAGCGGCGGAAGTATAAGTCGAGGCTCGTGGAGATATTCTCGACGATGGTTTGGTTGAAGAAAACCAGAAAGGGCACCAGGAAGACGACGCCTACCGTCAAAGCGTATTTCATGCTTTTTTGCCAATGATTTTTATTTAATAAAGCCGGGATGAAAATAAGCGGCAGTAGCTTCACGCCTGCCGCCACGGCAAGAAATGACGCCGATGAGGTTTGTTTTTGTTTTAGATAAAAATAAAAACCCGTCAGCAGGAAACAGATCGTCAGCCCTTCGTAATGCAGGTTGCCCACCAATTCCACGATTACCAGTGGATTGAGGGCGTAAAGTAAGACACTCCGGCGGGTGGCAACTTCGTCTTTTTCCAAAAGTTTCAGTAACTGGTACAGCAGCCAAAGCGACGTGATTTCCCCTAAAAGAATAGGCAACCGAAGCCAAAATGCCGTTGCCAGCTCTGAGGAAACTCCCAAGATAGCCGCCACTGCGAACCAGCCCTGCAACAGCGGTGGATAAACGGTGTAATAGTCGGGCGAATTTAGTTTTTGGAAAAGAGCTGGCGTCAATCCGGCTTGGGTGGCGATTTTACCGGATAAAATTTCCCTTGGCAAGTAGAGAAACGGGTTGTAGCCGTGCGCCAGCAGTCGCCCGTCCCAAATAAATCTGTAAACATCATCTGAGAGATTGGGCAAATGAATCATTCCCAAGAGGCGAAAAATAATCGCCGCACCGATCAGCAGTTTAAAAGGCGCATCGGCCTGGTAGCGGACGGCGATTCCGTACAGTAGAAATAGCGCCGCCCATAAGCCTAGCAAAACAGTAGTATCGGTACGGGCGGTTTGAAACAAAAAGAAGTAACTTACTGCCGCGAGACCCACTCCGCCGCCCCAAATAAGCCGCCTCATGGCTTAACCAGCGAATGCCGCACGGACCAGTAAGCGATGAACCCGAAGCCCAATACCAGCACGGTATGGAAAGCCAACGCACTATAATTGTGCGTGACGAATCCCAGTACGATTCCTCCTAAAAAGTAGAAAACTAAACCCCACTCTATCCAGGTAAGCGGCGGAATTTTATGAGCCAGATAAGCTTTGGCCTGCCAGCGGTCACCGCGTTGGTTGATATTGAACTTAGGCGTCCGCACGAAGGGCGTTTTGCGTCCCAAATATCCCTCAATAACTGCCACGGCGTTGTGCAGCGACAGCCCGAGCATAATCGTCAAGAAAGTCGGGAAGGCAACGATGAACTCCCCAAATGTGCCGCCGCGCCGCTGGAAGGCCGTCCAATAGAACACGCCCATGATAATGAGGCTCAACTGAAAAAACGTCAACCAGCCCCAACCCAAACGCAGCGCCAGCATCGGCACGCTCAGCAAAGCAGTGAGCAGCGTGGCGACAAATATGGAACTGTTAAGCAAATGAAAGGTGGCGTACCACTTGGTGGCGAAGGAAAGATCGGGTGAACGCCAGACGTTGCCCAGATTTTTGCGCGCGCACTCGGCGGCCCCTTTTGTCCAGCGATACTGCTGCGACTTCACGGCGGGAACCGTCACGGGCAGTTCGGCGGGCGAGACTAGTCCTTCGAGATAGACAAACCGCCAACCACGCTGCTGGGCGCGATAGCTGAGGTCGAGGTCTTCGGTGAGCGTGTCCGCCGACCAACCGCCCGCGTCGATAATCGTGCTTTTGCGCCACACGCCCGCCGTGCCGTTGAAATTGATAAAATGACCGCCCGCCGAGCGACCCACCTGCTCGACGGTAAAATGTGCGTCCAGCCCGAAGGCCTGCATCCGGGTGATGAGCGAGTAATCCTCGTTCAAATGTCCCCAGCGCGATTGCACCACGCCCACTTTGGGGTTGGAGAAATACGGAAGGGACTTTTTTAAGTATTCCGGTTTCGGCACAAAATCAGCGTCGAAAATGGCGATGAACTCACCCCTTGCCAGCGTCAGCCCGTAGGCCAAAGCCCCCGCCTTATAACCCGCGCGGTCGTCACGGCGAATGTGCTTGATATCAAATCCCTGCGCGGCGTATTCCGCTACTTTCCGGGCGATAATTTCCACCGTATCGTCGGTAGAATCATCCAAAAGCTGAATTTCTAACAGTTCTTGAGGATAATCAAAAGCCACTACCGCCGCCATCAACCGCTCGATCACGTAGCGCTCATTATACACTGGCAACTGTACCGTCACAACAGGCCAGGCGTCAGGTGTTGTCAAACCTGTTTTCCCTTCCTGGGACGCCAGCCCGGTCCTTTCCTCCTTCCTCCCGCCGGGCGGCCCCGTTTCCTCCTTAAAATAAGCCACCACCAACCCCACTTGCGACAAGCTGTACGCGAAAATGAACAGGATGGCGAGGAGGAAGGGAATTAGGACTAGATATTGAAGAAAAGTCAAGGAAAAGGTATGGTTTGGCGATCAGGTCAGCTTCAAAATTAAGCAAAAAAAGAGCCGAAGTATGATTTCTTGACTACTACGGACAAAGACGCAGTTCAGTTGCTCCCGAAAAGCCGACCGCCGAAAGCCGACCGCCCTACCGATACTTAAAAATCCAACTCAAAATCTTATACCCCGCCAATACCGTCCCCTTCACCGTCCCCGACACCTTGGAATGGCCGATGCGTCTGCGGTAGGTGACGGGCACTTCGCCCACCGTCATGCCCATTTTGGCGGCTTTGAGCTGCATTTCCACCGTCCAGCCGTAGGTGGTATCCTGCATTTTCATAGCCAGGAGTTTGTCGAAACGAATGGCGCGGAACGGGCCGAGATCGGTGTAAATTACGCCGTAAAAACGTTCGATGAGATTCGTCGCCAACCAGTTGCCAAACACCTGCTGCGGCGTCATGGCCCCCGGTTCCCGCTCGCCCAGCGCCCGCGAACCGATCACCATATCGAGGTTATTTTCCAGTAAATAATCCACAATTTTGGTCAATTCTTCGGGATAGTCCGAGTAGTCGGCATCCACGAAAACCAGGATTTCCGGCGGGTTGGCTTTATTTTTAAGATATTCGATGCCTTTAAGACAAGCGTAGCCGTAGCCCTGGCGCGGCTCGTCCAGTACGGTGGCTCCGGCGGCCTGGGCGTTGCGCCGTGTGTCGTCGCGCGAGTTGTTGTTGACCACCACCACTTCCCGCACCGAAGCGGGTAAGTCGCGCACGACGTTGCCCACCGAATTTTCTTCGTTGAAGGCAGGAATGACAACGTCGATGAGTATCTTTTGCAAAAGGCTATTGGCTTTCGGCGGTCGGCTTTCGGCTTTTTTAAATTAGCCGAGTTAGAAACCGAAAGCCGTTTTCTTTAATAGTAGCTGCAAAAGTAAAGATTTAGGCCACCCATTTATTCACTCATTCACAATTCACTCATTCAATCATTGAAAAAATAATGAAAATCTCCTTCATCGGGGCTGGTAACGTGGCCTGGCACTTGTCGCAGGCCTTCGAAGCCGCCGGACACCTCATCTGTGAAATATATAGCCGGGATACACAACACGCTCGCCAACTAACCGCGCTGCTGTATGACACGGCTATCCAGCCTGACCTGAATTTTTCAGAAAGCGTGGCCGACCTGATCCTGATTGCTGCTTCCGACGACGCGCTGGAAAGTATTATGAAGCGTGTCGTACTGCCCGAAGGCGTCATTTTGGCTAACACTTCCGGCAGTCGTTCTCTGGCCGATTTGCAGCGTATGGTCGATGTCCACAGTGATGTAGTCGTGCGTCCCGCGGTGCTTTATCCCTTACAAACATTCACCAAAGAGATTCCGCTGGATTACGCCGAAATCCCGTTCTGCATCGAAGCCACCGACGAGGACACGGAGCAAGAATTGGTCAAACTGGCGCAGACGATTAGCCAGAGTGTGCAACTCGGTGACTCCGAAGAGCGGCGTAATCTGCATATCGCGGCGGTGTTTGCCTGTAATTTCGCCAATCACCTTTTCTCCATCGCCCACGACTTGCTGGCCCATGAGCGGTTGTCCTTTGATTTGTTAAAGCCCCTGATCCGCGAAACGACTCACAAAGCCCTGCAAGCCACCGACCCCGCCACCGTGCAAACCGGCCCCGCCCGTCGTGCCGACTGGGCCACGACGGCCCTGCATTTGGAATATTTGCAGGAACTCAACCCCGAGTGGGCTTCGATTTATCGGCTGATGACGGAGGATATTCGGGAGCGGCATTTTGAGGTCTAGCTTGTGGTACGGTCGGGGCAACGGCGGCCTTCCAGCCCGTCATTTTTTGCCTTACGACGGGCGGTAAGCCGCGTGGCCGGTCCGCCAGTGCGGGACCGTCCGTACCACTGGCGATTTCTAATACCCGGGTTGTTTCTACTATCCCACGCACCAAGTTGTAGATTTTTGTTTCTGGTGTAAGCTTATGCCGGACAAACGGTTCGCCTTCGCGCGTTAACTCCTGGAACCATCCGCCATTGATCTTATCGGGAAAATGCGCCCAAACGTAATCGTGCGTCTTCTCAAAAGTTTCCAGAAAGACGGGCCGAGCCGAGAGTAAATGTGCTTTCAATAAACACGGCAGGGCTTCCAGATGCACCCAGGCTAATTTATGGCCCCAGCGCGGTTCCAAAGGCGGCTGGCTTTTGATGTCCATTTGCTGAAAAAAGCCTCCGGGCGACGCTTCGCCGTGCGCTTCATCCCAGGCGGCCCGAATGGTCAACTCCGTCAGGTCGAGCATTTGGTTGAGGAGCTTGCGGTTGCGGGTTCGGTCGGCGATGTCCATCATGAAACTGGCCACCTCGAATACGCGTCCCGGCACTAGCATTCGACCCTCGGGGCAGTCCCAGAAATGACCTTCGGGCGTGACGTTTTCCAGTAAGATGTCGGTTCGCCTGTCGTAGAAATCGCTGGTCATTTCCTCCACGTAGCTGTCCAGCACCTTCTTATACCATTTTTTATCAGCGTATTTTTCTGCTTCCAGCAGCGCGTGGCCGATGAGGGCGAATTCTTCCAGGCTTTTGAAGGCTCTTCCGTCGGGCGGCGCTCCGTCCGAAACTTCTTTTTGTCTTTTCGAAAAAAACCTCCGCTTTCGTAGCAGTTTGGCGAGGGTTTTCTGCGCGGTGTCGGCGTAAGAATCTTCGCCCGTCGCCTGGGCAAGTTGCCCCAAAGCCAGCGTCGCGTGCAAAGCCGGGAAATGATCGGTCGCGTTCTCCAGCGGCGTACCCCGGCGGTCGAGTTTTTGATACCAATTGCCCTTGGCATCATGACCTTTTTCCAATAAAAAATCGGCCGTCTGCTGCGCCCGTTGCAGCCAATCAGGATTGGGACCGAAATGGTTATGGGCAAAGGCGAATGCCCAAACCGCCTGCGCTTGCAGTATAATGGGTTTATCCGTAGAAATGACTTCCCATTTCTCATCCAAAGCCTCGTAAACGCCGCCGTACTGCGGGTCGAACGCGTACTGCCCCCAGAAAGGCAGTAGGTTTTGCGTCAGTTCGCGGCGGTATTGGGCGGCGAGTTTTTGGATGTCCATGCCAATAAGATCTGGTATTGGATAAAGCTTTTGAAAATAGGGGAAAACCAAAAATAGCGTTAATTTCGGGCTGAACCCAAACCCGCATCCCATGAACCCACCGCTGACCGACCGCCTCCTGCGTATCAAATCCTTTATTTTCGACATCGACGGCGTCCTGACCGACGGCCGGGTGCTGGCCCTTGAAAGCGGCGAGCAGCCGCGCTCGTTCCACGTCCGCGACGGCTACGGCATCAACCGTGCCCTGAAAATGGGCTACCGCGTGGCCATCATCTCGGCCCAAAACCAGGTCGGCGTCCGCAAGCGGCTCGAGTACCTGGGCGTGAAGGACATCTTCATCGGTTCGTCGCCCGACGGCAAGCTGCCGATTTACAAAAAGTACCTGGCCGATTTCGACCTGAACGAGGAGGAGGTCGTCTTCATGGGCGACGACATCCCCGACCTTGAAGTGATGCAGCGCCCCGCCGTACTGGGCGCCTGCCCCGCCGACGCCGTGGACGAAATCCTGGCTACCGCCGACTACGTCTCGCCCATCGACGGTGGCTTTGGGGCGGCCCGCGACCTCATCGAGCAGGTAATGAAGGCGCAGGGAAAGTGGATGGCGTGGGTGGAAAAATGACGCTGGACATTGGACAATTATGGACTTTGGACGCTGGATTTTAGACTTTGGACTTTTTTATTCCAATCCAACCGTATCGGCGGCCTATCCAGCGTCCAACGTCCAACATCAAAAATCTAAAAAAATGAAAATTCTCCACACCGCCGATTGGCACATTGGTAAAAAACTGGATCACTACGCCCGGCTGGACGAGCAGAAACTCGTGCTGGACGAAATCTGCCAAATCGCCGACCGCGAGGAGGTCGATTGCGTGATTATCGCGGGCGATTTATTCGATAATTTTACTCCCTCATCTGAGGCCACAGAATTGCTGTACAGCACGTTGCACTGCCTTTCGGCCAACGGTACGCGGGCGATCATTGCCATTGCGGGCAACCACGATTCGCCCGAGCGCATCGAAGTGCCGGACGCAATGGCGCGGGCCTGCGGCATTATTTTCGTTGGCTTTCCCAACGCCGAAGTAAAGCCTTTCCGCACCCAGGCCGGCGTGGAAGTGATGAAAGTGGATAAGGGCTTTGTGGAAATAAAATTGCCCAAAGTCGATTTTCCGCTGCGCCTTTTGCTGACGCCCTACGCCAACGAGCAGCGACTGAAAACCTTCCTCGGTCTGGAAGATACGGAGGAAGCCCTGCGCCTGCACCTGCAAAGCCATTGGCAGCAACTCGCCGACAAGTACCTCGACAACAGAGGCTTTAATCTGCTTGTGACGCATCTGTACATTATGCGCAAAGGCGGTGAGATGCCCGATGAACCCGACGACGAGCGCCCCATCCTGAACATCGGGGGAGCGCAGGCCGTTTTTTCCGAAAATATTCCTGCCCAAGTCCATTATACCGCTCTCGGCCACCTGCACCGCTACCAGGTTGTGGACAAGGAGCCTTGCCCGGTGGTGTATTCCAGCAGTCCGCTCGGTTACAGCTTTTCGGAAGCCAACCAAACCAAATACGTGGTCATCCTCGAAGCCGAAGCCGGAAAACTGGTCGGCTATCGTCCCGTTGAACTCACGCAAGGCAAAAAACTCCATCGTGGCAAGTTTGAAACCGTGGACGATGCCCTTGCCTGGCTTGCAGCACACCGCGACGACCTCGTGCAAATCACAATGGTGACCGAAACCTACCTCGAATCCGCCGACAAGAAGCGTCTGCTCGATGCCCATCCAGCCCTGATGGCGATTATTCCCGAAATCAGAACCAAAGAAGCCAAGGCCGAAGCTGAAGAGCGCCTGCGCCTCGATCCCGACACTCTGTCTATCGAAGAGCTTTTTGTCGAGTATTTCAAGAACAGCAAACTTGGAGACGGACAAGTACCCGGCGAGTCACTGCTGGATTTGTTTCGGGAAGTGCGGGCGCTGGACGAGGCGGAGGATTCTTAACTTATAAACCCATGCTCACCAACCTTGAACATATCGGCATCGCCGTCAACGATCTCGCCGCCTCGGACGCGCTTTTCACGAAGCTTTTCAACGTGCCCCCCTACAAGCACGAGGAGGTCGCCAGCGAAGGCGTGACGACCTCTTTCTTTAAAATAAACCAAAGCAAGATAGAACTGCTGGAAGCCACCCGCGACGACAGCCCCATCGCCCGTTTTTTAGCAAAGAAAGGCGAAGGCATTCACCACATCGCCTTCGAGGTGGATGACATCAAGGCCGAAATGAAACGGCTGCAAGGCGAAGGTTTTACGCTCCTGAACGAAACGCCGAAACTCGGTGCCGACAACAAGCTGGTTTGCTTCCTGCACCCAAAAGGGACGAGCGGGGTGTTGGTGGAATTATGCCAATCAGTGCAGAGTTGAGAATGGAGAGTAAAAAAAATCTCAACTCTCAATCCTCCACTTTCCACTCAAAAAGGATACGCCACCGCAATATTCAGCACCAGATTCTGCTTGCGCCAGGATTTGTCGCGAAAGTTGATTTGGTCGAACACCCACGGGCTGCGCGGCTTATCCAGGGCCTGGTACCAGGGCTTACGAAAAGGCGTGGCGAGGTCGAGGCGGAAGACGAGGAACGAGAAATCTAGCCGCAGCCCCAAGCCACCGCCGATGGCAATTTGCTTGTAAAAGTCCTTGGTGAATTGGCCCTGGACACCGAAAGGTTCGACGTTTCGAAAATTCCAGACATTGCCCGCATCGACGAACAAAGCACCGTTGATGAGTTGCGAAAATTTGATTCTTAATTCGGAATTCAGTTCCAGACGAATGTCCCCAAAAGCGCTGTTCCCAAAGAAGGACTGACGGGGGTCTGAGTTTCCCGGTCCCAAACTCCTGGCCCGGAAGGCACGGATACCCGTGGTTCCCCCCGCAAAATATTGCTTGAACTGGGGAAGAGCCATCGAATTACCATAAGGGATGCCCAGGCCACCGATGAATCGATTGGCCAGCCGTAGTGAAGGAGACAGATCGCGAAAATAGCGAGCCTCCCCATCGAAGCGGGCAAATTGTTCGAAGAATACACTATCTAAAAGTCCGTCGTCTCCTCCCAACGTTTTGTCGAATAGCTTGGCCAAATTTCCGGCTAAATTTATGCCTCCGCTCAAATAAAACTGGTCACGCGCAAAGGGGCCTGGCGTGGGTTTGTAGGAAATAGTGTACTGATTTTCAAGGATCAGTTTATCGTCAAGTATCTGGAGAAGCCGATATTGGTCGCGAGGATTAGGACTGGCAAAAACAGAATCTATAAAACCAGTCGTAATGTTACGGGGCTTGATAAGGTTGATTCCTAACGGGGTAAAAGTTTGCTCTACTTCGTTATTGCGTCGCCACGAGTATCCTGCCGATGCTCTTAGTGAGGTTTGGGTATAGAGTCCGCCCTGCGTCAGAGTCTCATAACCAGTCGTCAATATAGTACGGGGCAAAGCTTGATTGGTAGCCGGATTGATCCGGTAGAAAGGGATGATGAAACGGGGAAAAGATAGCTCGCCCTGGACGTTGAAACGCAGAAAATTGTTGATGTTCTGCTGCTGCCCCGGCTGATTTCCCCCGATCTGCCAGTCCACGCCGACATTAGAACTCAGCCGCAGCAGTTCGGCTCCCCGAAAGGTATTTTTGTTACTCCACGATACGTCCAACTGCGTACCCGCCAGGTTGTTAGATTTGGTCAAACCACTTATTTCTGTTCGCAACGATTTCTTCTTGGCGGGCGTCAGGTAGTAGTAGGCGTTTAGAAGCGCCGAGTCGGAACGGGGGACGAGTTCGAAGCGGTTCTTGACGAACTTAAAATTGTTGAGGTTAATCAGCCGCGAGAGCGATACGTCGTGCAGGGCGCTGTTATAACGGCTACCCTTGGTGAAGCCGATGGCGTCGTCGAAGATACGGGCTTTGTAATTATTGGCGGGATCGACGATGTTGAGCCCACGCTCCTGCCGGGCCTGGGTTTCCGAGGTGTCGGGCGACAGGGCGTTATAGTCGGCATACACAAAGATATCACCAATATAGTACTGCTTTAAAGCTAATTGTGAGGTCGTAGGCTTCACTTTCAGGAAAATATTCACGGCATGCGACTCTTCGGTAGAATCCACTTCGGCGATGAGGTAATCAGGATTAAAATAGTAGTAGCCCTTCTCTTTCAACAGCCGATCGACCCGGCTGCGTTCGCCCTCAATGACGTCCAGCCGATAGGGGTCGCCCTCGCGAAGCAGACTGCCCCGACCCGCCTTTTGGGTCAACAGAAAGTCCTTGTTGAATTGCTTGATGGTGTCGTCCACCGCATAAACGACGGTATCGATGTAGTAGCGGGGCTTCACGTAGGCTTTGTACTCAGCCACGGCGGTGCGTTTCTTTTCATTAGGAATAATCTCGCCCGTGGCGGTCGAGCGGAAGTAGCCCACGTTGTGCATGTAAGCGGCCAGAATCTCGGCGTTGGCCGTTACCACGCGTTGACTGGCCAACACGGGCGGCTCGCCGAGTTTCTTACGAAACCAGTTGCGGAAGCCTTTTTCCTTGCGTGGCTCACCCAGCAGGTAATAGAACCACACTTTATAAGGGAAGCCGAAAATCGTGGCGTTGGGTGTCGGACGCAGCATTCCCTCCAACTGCCCTTCCAGGCCGCTAACTTGCTTCTTTGCCGCCGAGTCAGGCACTACTTTTACGTTGGCTCCTACGTACAAGCTCTCACCGGGCGGCACATACCGCGACACCGAGCACCCACCCACCACTAGGGCCAACAAAATGAATACAGTAACCTTTACTCTCATTCTATTCTCAAATCTTTCTGAAACAACTCCCGAAACTTGTCATATTCCAGCGTTACGATAAAACTCACCCCGGTTTCGATGATAAAGCCCTGCAATACGGCCTGGTACTGATTCTTGCGGTAGGCCCGTACTAGATACTTACCATCTTTGGTAAGGGCATAGTTCAGAGCGACGTTATCGAATATTTGGTTGGTGGAGTTGCCGGCGGCCGCCCCAGTGTTTTCCAATTCGAAGTTCCTCCCCACCGATACCGTCAGGCGATCGTTCAAAAACTGTTTACTCAGTCCCACATTCAGGTCGGTGCGGGCCGTGCCGCCCTCGGCCTGGGAGTTGAGATTAAAATTGACGTTAACGCCCTTTATCAAATCGGAAGCTAAAAGGTTCAGTTGATCGGTAAGCAGTTGGCTTACGCTCTGACGGGCGATGCCCTCGGCGTTAAGGCCGGAGGACGAACTACTGCCCGCCTGGTCGGTAAGAAATTTATTTAATATCAAAAGAGCAAACACCTGCTTGTTTAGTTCGGCGGGATTGTTGCGCAACGAAGTGAGGCCGCTGTTCTGGTCAATGCTGCGGGCATCGTCGCGATTGAGGGTGCTGGACGCCACGATGTCGAAGGTGACGTTTGGGTTCAGCAAGCTACCGTTAATTTTTAGCTGTACGTCCAACGGAATTTTCCCCAAGCCATCACGGGGGGCCACACCCAGCGCCGCCAAATCTGCCTTGACGGTGTAAATCGCCGTAATGTCTACCTCAGCGGCCATCGGGTCGCCCGTCCAGAGGATGGTGCTACCCTTTTGGATGGTAAATTGCTTTTTGAGCACCTCGAAGGTCAGGTCGTAGGAGCCTTCCGTCAGTTCATAGAGGCCAAGCAAGTATAGTTGGCCGTTAGGGGCGATGCCCGTGTTAAGCTGGGCGTTGCCCTTCACTTTGATATTATCGCCGTTCAACTCGTCGATGACAATGGTAAACTGCGACTTGTCGTCGGCCTCAATGTTCAGCGAAAGCTCCGAGGCGAAGTCCACCATCGTACTGGTGTTAACTTTCACCGTGTCCGACTGCGCCATGTTGGTCGAGTCGCTCTTGTCCACAAACTTGACGATGCCCTCGCCGGACTCGGCCCCGGCGGCATCGTTGGGCAGGATCACCGTAATGTCGCTGCCACCCTTTACCTTAATAGTACCGTCGATCACCGACTCGGAGCCTTTTCCCTTCACGTTCAGAGCCATGTCGATCACGCCTTTGCCGTAGAAAAAGTCATTATCCTTGCGACTGGCGTCCAGAACAGTGAAGTCGCTGGCCTTAATTTTCAGGTTATAGCCCACATCGGGGATATTGGCGATGGACACGTTGCCATCCACGGTCAGTTTCTGGTTCAATGAGTCCTGAACCGTAAAATTATCGAAGACGATGTTTTGACCCTTGAAGTCAATGGTCTGCCCGTTGAAGCGGTAGCGCGCCCCAAGTTGCTTCACGTCGAAAGCCACGCTGTCGAACTTCATCTGCCCGTTCAGGCGGGGGCTGTCGGTGCTGCCCTGCACCGTAAGTTTTCCCGTCAGCGCGCCCTGCGCTCTTTCCAATTCGCCAAAACTAAACGCTTGCAGCGTTTTGGCGCTCAGACGGTTCATGTTGATGTCAAAATTCAGCGCGTTATTGCCTTCCAGCACGTAGTCGCCCGTGAGGGTCATATCGTTCAAGTCACTGTTCAGCTTCACGTCCAGCGCGATGCGGTCGGCGCGTTCGTTGGTGGCATTGATGCTCAGGTCGCCCACGGGAATCTGAGTAACTGACAAATTTTTCAGCAACAAATCACCCGTGAACGAGGGCGTTTCCATGTAGTTTTTCAGGACAATCTCGCCGTTCAACTTGCCATTGGCCAGCGTTGAATCCTGGGTGGCCAGGGCGATGAACTGCCCGATGCCCAGACTGTCGAGTTTGATGCTCAGCGGGCCGTTAGGCTCACTGGTCAGGGAATTGATATTCATGCTTTGGCCCTTGCGATTAATGCCGAAATCCTTGGCCAGTAGCCCGGCGTTGCCGTACTGAACGTAGCCCGTAGCGTTGGCGTCCCAGGTTTTGTAGTCCAGCAGCAGTTTATCCCGTAAGGTAAAGCGGTAAGAACTGTCGGCGTAGGCCAGTCCGCCGGGTACTGTATGGCGGAGATTGTTCACCGAGTCACGCACCATGAGTGTAAACAGAGCATTATTGTCGGCCAGCGTACCGTTGAGCGAAGCTTTCTGTACCCGAAATCCCGACGTTTCCAGCTTGCCCACGTTGCCCGCAAAAGCGGCTTCTCGCCCATTGCCCGACACAATAAAGTTGGTGCCTTCGATGCGCATGGTATCGTATTCCAGCAGCGGCATCGTCAGTGACATTTTCATCGTGGTATCGAGCTGGCTGTCAATTTTTGCCGAAAAATTTACCCGATCCAGCTTGGTCAGACCGGGAGCAAATTGTTGAATAAACGGATGGTTGACCACCTGCGCGTCCAGTTTCATGTCGTATGGTCCTTCGATGGCTTTGTAAGGCACATCCGGCACGGTGAAGTATTTGTTGATTTCGGTCAGCACCACATCCGCCAGCCGGGCGTAGTCGAAGGTTCCCGACAGATGCGCCTGCATGAAAGGCGCATCCACTGTGGCGTCTTTCACCGCGCCGTCCGCTGTAAGGCGCACATCCACGCTGTCGAGCTTGACGGGTTCGCCGTCTTTAGTTAGCACGAAGTTGCGCACCGCAATCACGCCCAACGGATTGGCCGGATTAGTGGAAGTGAGGTTAGCGTCGATTTGACCCTGTAAACTCAACGCCTCCTCGTACAGATTCAGGGCTTTGAGATTGATCTTTCGGATGTCGGCGTTGGCGTCCACCGTGGGATACTCGCCATTCAGGTTGGCCTTGGCAGTGAGGTCGAGGTCGATGTTGCTGTCGGCGATACCCGCCGTGAAGTCGGCCAAGCCGTTGTCGATGGCCCCGTTCAGCTTGAGGTTATTATAGGTATAACCCTTCACGGACGCGCTCTGCACGGTGCCGTTCAGCCGGGCCTGCATGGTCTTGGGCGAGAAGCCGCGCCCGTCCACGTCGGTCGTAAGCGTTAGTCTGCCCAGTTCTTCGGGCGGCTGTTTCAGGAATTTGCCCATGTCGAATTCCGTGAAACTCAACGTCCCATTGTAAGTTGCGTTCACCGAATCAGTGGCATTTTTGACGTTCCCCGCGAAGGAACCATCACCCAGCGAAGTCGCGATGTTAGCATCCAGCGTAATATTATCCAGACCCCCCTTCACCTTTCCCGTGATATTCAGTTTCTCGGGTATTTCGATGGACGAAGGAATGGCGCTGTCGGGCAGCATCTTCATCAAATCCTGGCGGGTGGAGGTCATTTCATCGATCAAAATATTGACCGAAAGCTTGTCGGCGTTGGGCAAGCCGCTAATGCGGCCGCTCGTGCGAAGTACCGTTCCTTCCAGCGTACTAAAGTTGGCTTTGGAAATCACCATATTGTCCACCGTTCCGGTAATCAGCGCGTCGCCTTTCAGGATTCCGTTGGGACTTTTGGCAAAGGGAGGCGTGTCTTTCAGGTCGGGAACCAGCAGCAGCACGTCGCTGAACGCCAGTTGGCTGTTGACCAGCTTCATCCTGAGCTGCACTTTCCCGATGTCCTCGCTGAGTTGTGCCTGATTTTTGTATTGCAAAATCAACTCGTCGCGCAGTAGCGTCGAGGGCGTCTTCAAATACATATTTTTTAAAAAAGTCTGTTTCTCGGCGTAGGCAAAATCGGCTTTGGCCTGCTGCACCACAAAGCCGCTCTGCTCCCGAAAAGACGCCCGTTCCAAATTGCCGGAAATCTCGGCATCACTGAACTTGAAATTAGTCAGATCCGCCGTGAAATTACTGATACCCAAGTGCGAGAAGTCCATGCCCTTCGGCTGCTTCGGCGAATTGAAATCGTCGTACTTGAGGTCGTTGTTCGTCAGTTTGATGTTGCCGACGTTTATATTCCAGCCAGGCGTAGCGTCGCCCGGTGCCGGGCCGGCGGAAGTGGCTGGTGTTTCGGGCGTCGCCACCTTCGCCATTTTCTTCTGCTCCACGAAGGCGGAGGTGTTTTCCAAAAGCACGTTCCTGACCGAAACTTGCTGGCTTTCGAGATAGGTTTTTTCGATGCGCCCCGCCAGCTTGCCTAGCTTGACGCCGCTTTTCAAGCCCGAGACCTCATCCGTAAAATTAAAAAGCAAGTCCTGCACGTTGAGCTCGCCCAACTGCACGTCCAGCGTGTCTATTTTGGCATCGTCCAGGGTCGATGGCTTAGTTTTATCAGGATCGGCGATGGTTTCCACCAGTGCTTCGTAGGTGCGCACGTCGGCGCGGGTGCCATTCAGCACCACGTTGGTGGGGTGGTATTGCGAAAGGGAGGGGTTGAATTTGGCAAATAAAACGCGGGCGTTGGAAATATTGGCGTCGGCGTCGGTGCCAATGACCGCATCCTTATACGTCAGGTGAACGCGCTTCAAAAGGAATTCATCCAGCCGCATCTCCAGTGGGCTGACGGTGGTGTCCACTGTCGTGGGTTCCGCGCTGGCGAAGGCGTCGGGAATAAACTGGAAGTTGAAGACGGTATCGGGCAGTGTGCGGTTCACTTTCAGGCGAATACCTTCCATCTCGACCTTGTTGATGCCGATGTTACCCTGGATGAGCGACCACATATCCAAGTCCACATACAGGCGTTCGCCCGCCACCAGCGTGTCACCCGATTTGTCCTCGATATATACGCCTTCCAGCGATACCCAGTCGGGAACACCCAGTCGGATGGCCCGGATGTCCACGCGGGTTTTGAGTTTTTTACGTAAAAAGGAAGTGGCCTGTCTGGTAAGGAAGTTCTGCCCGGCGGTGGTTTCCAGCGTCCAGAAAGCGATGCCCACAAGCAGGAAAACGACCAGAAAGAGGATAGCCAGAGCGGTTATTGCTTTCTTCATGTAATTCGGTTAACGGTGGGCAGTTTTCGTCTGCCCGTCAACTTAAACGCTTATTTGTCCTTCTTGGATTTCACAAAAAAACGAAAAAGATAGATGGATAGCTTAAAAAACAGCGGGTGATCGTAAAAAGTAATCCCTGTGATTGCTTTTACGACCACCCACTCGATCAGTCTCGATTTGGGAAATTACCGCTGGAAATTTTCCGGGGCGATGGTTTCGTTCACCGCCATCTCGGAGGTAATGGTAATTTTAGAATTGTCTTTACTGCTCATTTCGGTAAGCGTCGAGGGATACATCAGACCATATTTCGACTTCTTGTAATTATCGTAATCAGTCGTGGTAACAATACCCGCCCAGGTTTGTTTCTCACGCTTGAGGGTTCCGGTCTTGGCGTCGAAGTAGAGATTGTACTTTATGCCCTGCCCTTGTAATTCCACATGGTTCACCGGTACGCCATCGATCTGATCCAGGCCCACGTAGGTTGCTACTAAACTGCGCTCCTTATAGTTTATGAACGGCACCAGCAGGTCGTACATTTCCAGGCGCATACTTTCCTGCTCGGCCTGACTTAAGTCTTTTACCTGGTAGCGGGTCGCTTTGTCGCTGCCGCCGATAGGGATTTTCAACCACCCTTCGCTACCCTTCACGCCGTACACGAAGTCGCGCTTCATGATGGACTTGGTCTTGCTAATCGCCTTGTCGGCCATCGAAACGTAAATCTGCGAATCATAATCCGCCGAAGAAGTGGAACTATACGTCCGCTTGAGCGAGAAGTTGTTGACATTTTTCCAGAGACTTTCGCCCCCGGTGGCGGCGTAGTATTTGGCAAAGACCGAATCGACGGTCATATTTGCCTGACCAAAAGAAAAAGGGACACTTACGAGCAACGCAAAAGCCGCCGTAAGGAATTTTTTCGTGTGCAGTTTCATAGCTATTGAAATTGTGATTTTATAAAAAATGTAAGGCCAGTCGATAAACGACTGCCTTTTTCAGACAGAGTGGGTAGGTTAGGGTTTAATATTCCCTAAACCAACGTCTCACTGCAAAAATTGTTCCAGCGATGAATCATCTTGAACTAAGCCTTGCCTTATCTGCCGAATATGCCGAAATCCTGATGGCCGAACTGGCCGAATTGGGTTTTGAGTCGTTTGTAGAAACCGACGAAGGGCTGGCCGCCTATATTTCCGAAGGCGAATTTTCCGAAGAAAACCTCCGGCAACTGCTAAGCAGGTACGAGTCAGCCACGTTCATAGATTATTCGTGGCACACGCTGGAAAAGAAAAACTGGAACGCCGAATGGGAGAGCAACTACGCGCCCATCGAAGTCGGCGACGCCGTGCGGGTGCGGGCTTTGTTTCACGAACCCGACGCACGTTTCCGGCACGAACTGGTCATTACGCCCAAGATGTCGTTCGGTACGGGCCACCACGAAACCACCTGGCTGGTGATGAGCGAGCAGCTTAGCCTGCCGCACGCGGGCCGCGCCGTGCTGGACGTCGGCTGCGGTACGGGCATCCTGGCGATTCTGGCCCGCAAACTCGGCGCAGCGGACCTGCTGGCCTTTGACATCGAGGAATGGGCGGTGGAAAATACGCGGGAGAATTTTTCGTTAAATGAAGCCACCGAGCGGGCCGAGGTTTTTCAGGGAACAATCGTCGACGTGCCGCAAGACCGACGCTTCGGCGGCATCCTGGCCAATATCAATCGCAATATATTGTTAAACGAAATCCCGCGCTACGCGCAGCATCTCACGTCCGACGGCTGGTTAGTGGTCAGCGGCTTCTACGAAACCGACGCCCCGGAAATCATCACCAAAGCCGAAAGCATCGGGCTGACCTTCCAGCGGATGAATACCCGGAATCAGTGGGCGATGGTGGTGTTCCAAAACGTGCCGTAGGCACGACCGATAAATCTAATTTTATGAAATTTAATCCCGTACTTTTTGCGCTTGCGGCTCTACTTTTTGCTAGTACCAACCTCCACGCCCAGAACCTGAAATTCTCCGAAGAACCCGGAGCTTTCATGGTCGAGGCTAAAAAGGTGATGCAGGAAAGCCGCAACCCGCTCTACGCCAAAGCTGCCGCCGAACTTGATTCCATTTGGATGAGTGCACCCTCGGCGGCGCAGCAAGCACAATTCGCCACCATTATGCGTAAAACGGCGGCCAAGGGCCAGAAAGCGGGTCCCGTTTTCTACCTCCTCATGCGCAACTTCCGCACGGTCCTTACCCAGCCAGAGGCCGATGTGAACGGATTCCTGGCCACGCTCGACCGGGCCAGCGAACTCTACGACGGCAAGGTTTTCCAAAAGGTGTTGGAAAATATGCAGTTGCTGTTGGAAAAACGGCAGCTTTATTCTTCCAATTTCAACAAACTCTACGTAGTCGCCGGGAGCTACCGCTTCCGTTTCGACGACTCCAAACCCGACCAGGACGCCCCGACGACAGCGGCTCCCGCCAACGATGGCTGGGACACGCCCTCCGACACGGCCGCGCTCGTTTTGGTCACTACCGAACCGCTCCCGGCAATAACGGGCGCACTGCTTGACCTGAAGGATGCCGAATTTGCAATGGTTTCCGGCGGCGATTCCGCCGTATTCGGGCCGAGCACCGGAGCGGTATCGCTGCGCGGCGGTACGTTTGTGGGCAAGGGCGGTAAGTTCGACTGGACGGTGGCGGGCGTTCCCTCCATTTACGCGGAATTTACGGATTACAGCTTCAATGTCGTCAACCCTAAACTGACCGTCGAGAATGCTTTCCTGAATGACAAAGCACGGCTTGAAAAGCCCGTGCAGGGCGTTTTTGAATTTAAGGCCACTCGACGTCCCGCCGGGAGACCCGCCACGTTCCCGCGTTTCGTGTCACGCAAGAACGACGCTGTACTGCGTAACACCCGCAAAAGCATGACTTATAAAGGCGGTTTCAGCCTGGTGGGAACGACGGTGTACAGCACCTCACTTACCGGCGAACCCGCGCAGGTGTTCGTGACGTATCAGGACAAACCCAGTTTCCGGGCCGCCAGCAAGCGATTCATCCTCACTGATTCGACGGTGGCGGCGAAAGTGGCGGAGTTTTCACTGCCGCTCGGCCGCGACTCGGTCTATCATCCCGGCGTCCGTTTCCGGTACAGCGACGATGCGGGTCAACTGCGTCTCGAGCGGGCCGACGGCACACCCTACGCCGCATTGCCCTACATCGACAGCTACCACAAAATGAACATCTGGGCCGAAGCGATGCGTTGGGATTTCCCTAAAGAGCAGGTGGATTTCTATATGATCGTGGGTAAAAAGGAGGTGCCCGCGCGGCTGGAATCCTTCGATTATTTTCGTAAGCAACGCTTTTCCGGCATCGCCGAAGACTTTGGTTTTCAGCCGCTGCTAATGGCGGCTAATTACGTGCAGACCAAGAAAGTGCAGGCGTTCTCGCCCTATGACCTGGCCACGCAGTACCGTCAAGATGCCAACATTATGCGCAACGCCCTGGAAACCCTCGCCCTGGACGGCTATTTTGACAGCAATGCGGAAGCCGATGAGTTCCGGCTCAGCAAAAAGGGCATCATGTATATTCTCGCGAATCTGGACAAGAGCGATTACGATAATTTTCAGATTATATCCCAGTACCAAACCAACAGCGAAACGGCCAACGCCAGCATTTCGCTCAAAGATACCCTGCTGACCGTGCGTGGTGTGGAGCGGTTCGTAGTCAGCGACTCGCTGAAAATTGTGGCCGTACCAGTCGACAAGCAAGTAGTCATCGGGCGTGGACGTGACTTTACGGTGAACGGTCAGCTCAAATCGGCCAACTTCCGCTTTACGGGTAGCGGCTTGAAATTCAACTACGACCAGTTTTTCGTCAATCTTAACCAAGTGGATTCCATCACCTACACGCCGCAGGAGAAGTACGCCAAGGGCAAGACGGGCGAGGTGGGCGGCCACGTGAAATACGAGAAGGGCGGTACGTTCTATCTAAGCGATCCTAAGAACAAATCGGGGCGGCAGAAGGGCGGCAAGTCACCGCGCCTAGTAATTCCCGAAGGCATGACGGTCTTTTTCGACCAAGAAGTGCGTAAAGATTTGAAATACAACCGGGAGGTATTTTTCAAAATACCAAAACTCGACTACGACAGTCTGGACAAGCGCGACGTGGTATTTCTGGGGACCTTCGACTCCGACGGCATTCTGCCGCCCTTCAAAACGACGTTGAAGAGCATGGACGACAATTCACTGGGCTTCAAATACAAAGCCGCCGAAGCGATGAAACTATACCAGGGGAAATCAACGATAAAATTGAGCGAACCGTTGGTTATGGATAACACGGGTCTGCGCACGGCGGGAACGCTGACACACTTGGCGGCTAGCCTGCCCGCCGAGGAAATGCTTCTGACAACGGACTCACTATTGGCCTCCGGCAGCGAGGCTTCCATCAAAGAAGCCACTATTGGCAAGGGCTATTTTCCCAAAGTCGAACTGAAAAACTACTCGCTGCGGTGGTTCCCGAAGACGGACAGCATGTTCATCGCTACCAAGGGCAATGCCTTCAATTTTTATGCCGGTACTACGCAGTTAGAAGGAGGTCTGCTGATGCGTTCGGCGGGGCTGTACGGACGGGGTGAATTGAAGCGGAAAGACTCGGACCTGATTTCACAGGATATAAAATTCAATAAAGAGGGTTTTGTGGCCAACCAGTCGCAGTTTACCGTGAACTCCGGGCAGGAGAAATCTTTCCGGCCCATTCTGTTGGGCAAAAACGTGGATGTTGATTTCAATATCGCTAAAAACTTGGTAGAGATGACCACAACGGGTTCGGGCTTTGGCACCGATTCATCAGCGCTGGAATTTCCCTACGCCGCCTACCGCACCTCGATCAACAAAGCCCGCTGGAACATTGCTAACAAAACCATCGCCATGAAGGGCGACGTGACCAATTCAACTTTCACGGCCACCGCTCCCGAACAGGAAGGGTTAGCCTTCAACGGCTCGGCGGCCGTTTACGAAATCGAGAAAATGACGTTGAACGTCAGCGGTGTACCCTACGTTCGTACCGCCGATGTGAAAATCGTTCCCGATAAGGGCGTGGTAAGCGTACGCAAAAATGGTGAGATGACAGAGTTCAAGAACGCCCGCATCGAGATTGACACGCTCAACAGTTCGCACCGCCTGAAAGACGCCAATATCCGCATTGCTTCGCGCAACCACTTTGAGGGTTCAGCGACGTACCAGTACGTGACTTCCCGCAAAGATACCTTCAATATCAAGATGGGTAACTTTGAGTTGCATGAGGTTGGGGACGCGGTAGCCAGTAATGCAAAAAAAGCTAAGAAGCCCGTTGCCTCCACCCTGGCAACCGGAGGTTACTACACCACAGCTCGCGCCCGAGTAACCGAAGATGACAAATTTCAGCTCGCCCCCCGGATGCAGTATAAGGGCGATGTCAACCTGATTGCCTACGAACCCGCGCTGCAACTCGACGGGCTGATCCGTCCGCAGTTGAAGCCCCGGCCCGATTTGTCCAGTTCCTGGATTACCTTCAAGGAGGACGGCACCGATTCGACGGGAATTATTACGATCAAGGTCAATAAGGATTTGAAAAACGAGGTCGAGCAGCCGCTCTTCGCCGGGCTGCATTACCGCTCCGGAGGGGGAATGTACCTGAGTTTTCTCTCCCCAAAATTCACCGAACGCGACCAGGATATTTACACCGCTCAGGGAACCCTGCGCTATGATGAGGAGCAGAAAGCATTCGTTATCATGCCGCCGCCTGGTGCCGATAGTTTGGTCAACGAAACCAATGCCTTCGTATTTGATGACCAAAAGGGCGTGGCATCCTTTCACGGTCCGCTGCAAGTTACCGAACCCGCCCTGGGCCGCGCGGCGGGACAGGTGGACGTGCAGGTAGACAGTGCGCGCTACGAGTTCAATACCCTATTGATGCTGAACCTGCCCGCGCTGGCTCCCATCGCGACCGAACTGGCCGCCAAAATCGTGCAGACGAACCTCGACGAGCAAAACAGCGACCCCGCCGAAGACGACCAAACGCGCCTGATTGCCAAACTCGCCGCCATCATTGGCCAGAAAGCCGCCGACGACTACCTGACTAAGACAGCCGCCGGGTACAAACCACTCTTCGAAGCCTCGCCCGAACTTGATGCTTCCATGGTGCTCTCCAATCTCAACCTGCGCTGGTCGGATGTTCACGGGGCGTATTTCTCAATGGGGCCAATCGGTATGTCTAACCTGGGTCGCAACGACATCAACGCTCAGATGGATGGACAATTCGAGCTGCGCCGCACCGATGTGGGCGACGAATTCAGCCTGTACCTCGAACTCTCGCCCGATGTGTGGTTCTTTATGGATTATGCGCAAAAGCAGTTGGGAATCGTGTCATCGGACGTCAATTTCAACGACCAAATCACGGCAAAGTCCCAAAATGCTAAGGCCAAGGACGGCGCGTTGATTCCATTGGGATTTGAGGAAAAAAACCTGTTCCTCGACCGTTTTTCTGACTTCTATCAGCCCGCTTTGAAGAAAGCACGTATCGCCAAAGCCGCCGCCACGAAGAAAGAGGTTAAGAAGAAAACTGAGAAAAAGAAGGCTGAAACCACCGAAGGTTTCTAAAAATTGCCGCTATTCTGCAACTATTTTGTACATTAACGCATTGTTAAGCCGAATAACCCGCTGCTACTTGGTTATTTGGCTTAACATTGTATTTTTATGCGCAAATTTAGGATTTTGCGCCCCACATCTTAAAATAGTACAAAATATGACGATCGGCTTGTTTCTTATTACTTTCATCGGTGCCTACCTCTTAGGCTCCATTCCCACTTCGGTTTGGTACGGTATCGGCTACTTCGGTGTGGACGTCCGGCAGCACGGCAGCGGTAATGCTGGCGCTACCAATACGTTTCGGGTTTTAGGAAAAAGAGCGGGTACCATCGTGATGCTGATCGATATTTTAAAAGGCTGGACGGCTACCTGCCTGGCCTTGCTTTTGTTCTATTTCAATGAAATAGGCACTGAGCAGATTCTCACCTACAAAATTGTCTTCGGCCTGGTTGCTATCGTGGGCCACATCTACCCGGTGTTCGTGAAATTCAAAGGCGGTAAGGGCGTGGCGACGTTGCTCGGCATGGTGCTGGCGGTCCACAGTGAACTGGCCTTAGTTTGCATCACCATTTTTATTCTGACGCTTGTCAGTTCGCAGTACGTTTCACTGAGTTCAATGCTGGCTACGCTGGCTTTTCCGGTAGTTTCGCTATTGGGCTTTTTTGGTCAGCCCGAAACCTTACTGGTCGTCTTCGGCTTCGTCATGTTCGTGCTGGTCGTTTTAACCCATAAAAAGAACATCAGCCGACTATTAACAGGCAGCGAAAGTCGGGTAAATATCTTTGGGGGGAAGAAAGAGTAGCTTCTTGCATCGCACAAAAAAAGGCAGCCATTCGTGGCTGCCTTTTTTTGTGCGATGCAAGATTTGACAACTTTTTAAAAGTTATCAAATCTGCGTTATTGCCCCAGCGTTTTAATCAGCATTCCCCGCGTTACGGGGTCCTTCAAATCCATACCGTTCAGGATTTCCAAATCCTTCATTTTGTCCTTCGGCATTTGGTAAGCTTCCAGAGCACTGCGCAGGGTGCCGTCGCGCTGCACGCTTTTAATTTGAATACGCTCGGGCTTGCGGTTGAGCTTGTCGCGGTCGGTCAGGCTGCGGAAGCCCTCGGCTACCTGCTTGAAATCCGACGCGTACTTATCAAAATCGGCCAGGTTGCTCACGCCGTGAATGACGTAAATGCTCCCGCCGTATTGGATAAACCAGGTAGCCACCTGTATGGTGTTCTCGGCCGTTTGCTGCTGCTGGGGTTGCTGGGGCTGTCCTTGCTGCTGCTGCGGGGCTTGGCGTGACACCACAACCAGAGCCGGATTGCCGTTGATAGTCGTTTTTTGACTGTCTTTGGCTTCTAAACCCATGTTCTTTAACGTCGCCTGAGCGGCTTCTTCCAGCGAGTTGCCCTGCGCCAGCGTGAAAATCATCACCGCCTTCCCGCCTTTGGGGGCCATCTGAAACTGACTGGGCGAATTTTGCGTCTGCCAGTTGCGCGGCACCGGAAACTGGAATTTCAGCACGGGGTGGTAAAACATGTTGTCTTCCACGAAGCCCTGTTTGGGGTCTTCGCCGTAGATAATGCCGTCGATACGCTTCAAATAATCATTGCGGTCCACCTCGTAGTTGCCGGGATGCTCCTGCTGGTAGGTAGTGGCCAACGCGTCCACCTTCTTCTGGCGATTGCCGGGATCAGGGTGTGTGGACTGAAAGGTGGGGATAATCTGGCCGCTGGCTTCGGTGATTTTTTTCAACGTTCCGAAGAAATCGGCCATTTGATGAGCGTCGTAGCCTATTTTACTGGAATACCCCACGCCGATTTCGTCGGCTTGCGTTTCGTGGGCGCGGCTGTAGCTGAGCATCAGCGCGCCAACTCCCTCTTGGATCGCTCCTACCGCCTCGGGCAGCAAAATGGCGCCCGCGATCGTACCCAATTGACCAAAAAGTTCTTTGGTCTGTTGCTGGGCCGAGTGGCGAGCCGTAATGTGACCGATCTCATGGCCCAGCACGCCGGCAAATTCGGCCTCGTTGTTAAAGTGCGCCATGATACCGCGCGTAAAATAGACGTAACCGCCTGGCACAGCAAAGGCGTTGACCACGGGCGAATCCACCACGAAGAACTGATAGGGGAGGTCGGGCCGGTGCGAGATGGCAGCCATTGCTTTGCCTTTTTCGTTAATAAAAGCCTGTAAACTTTGGTTTTCGTAAAGTCCCATCGAGGCTACCACCGACGGATGTGATTCCTTGCCCAAGGCGATTTCCTGCTCTTTGGACATCAAAATAATTTCGCGTTTGCCCGTCACCGGATTGCGGGAACAGCCGTAAAACGAGGAGATTCCCACAATCAAGAAGGCGTAGGAGAGTATTTTGCGCATTTTCATCATGTTTTTTCGGGGTTTGAGTTAAAAGAGGTAGGGTAGGTTTAAAAAGACGGATTTGCGTAAACAGCGCGGCATCGGTTTGAAAGAATTGTGCCATGCGTTTCCCAAATTACAAATAATTTTTAGTTTGGTCCATCTTAATTCTCTTTACTTACTTTGCATCGGGAATCTATTCAACTCATTACCAAAACCACCACCTCATGAGCTTACCCACCTTAACCGACCGTCTCCGCACCGTCGTCGGCACTGACAGCGACACCAAAGCCAAAGTGAAGTTCGACACCGACGAAGGCGTCGTGTTCATCGACACCACCCAAGTCCCCAACGTCGTCAGCAACGAGGATCACGACGCGGAATGTACGCTGGAAATTTCAACTAAAAACGCCCTGAAAATGATCGACGGAGACCTCAACCCCATGATGGCGTACATGACGGGCAAGCTGAAAATCAAGGGCGATATGGGCGTGGCAATGAAACTGGCGCAAAATTTTGGAGGGTGACAGGAACACTTCGGCTACGCTGACCGCGTTAAACAGAAAGAATAATGTCCGCCGCAGCGCGTAAATCCTGCGCCTGAAAATCGCCTAAATCCCCTTCGATTTCCCTTTCTCCAATAAAAATTGTCTTTACACCCGCCTTACGCCCGGCTTGCACGTCCGAAAGGCGGTCGCCGATCATCCAGGATTGGGCCGGGTCGATGTCGTGTTTGGCTATTGCCCGCTCGATCATCAGCGAATCGGGTTTGCGGCGCAGCGAGCGGGACGAATACTCGGGATGATGCGGAGAAAAGTAGAGGTCGTCCAGCGTGACGCCGCTCATTTCCTGAATTAGACCATGCACGGTTTTTACCTCATCGGGGCCGTACAGTTTTTGGGCGATTCCCGCCTGGTTGGTAATGACGATCAACAGAAAGCCCGCTTCCTGCAATTTTAGCAGGGCTTCGGCGGCACCTTCGAGCAAGAATACATCCTCGGCGCGGTAGGTGTAGTATTCATCGTCGGAGTTCAGGACACCGTCACGGTCGAGGAAAACACACTTTTTTTTCATTTTTTTGTAAAAATTTGATTGATACATATTGCTATTGGTTTTTCCAACTAGCCTAGCTGCCTGATAAAATTGGCTAGGATTAAGAAGGTAGAAAGAGTAAATATTTCTACATTTCTCAACCTGGATTTTCAAGATGTAGAGGAAAAGCAGATTTTTCAAAGACCAAGTTAACCACAAGCGCACTTCTTTTTGAAAAAAACCTAAAACAAATAAATTGAACAAAACGAAGAAACTGCCAATACATCTAGGCTATGTTTTCCATAAGATTAGTTCTGTTTTTTGATTTAAACAGAGGATTAACTAAGCTATTATCTTGTATTTGTCTAAATCCTTGTAATAGCTAGCTAATATATCAGATATAACTTAGCTTATATTGATTGTCAAATAATATTTAGTAATGATAAATCTCCTCATATTTGTTGGGCATAAATCTTATAAACGGTAAGTTGTGTTTATTTTTTCATCCTTAAATTTTCTACGCTTATGAAGTACTATGTGTGGGGATTTGTAACGTTTGTGCTACTAATTGCGGGAGCCATTAGTTGCAACAATTCTAAGTCGGCTCTAACCCCTAATAATCAACTAGGAGATTTAGATGCTGTATCGCGCAGTCTGAATGGAAAAAAGTTGTCAGGCCGTGTGTTGGGAACTACAAGAGAATCTGATCATGCGCAAGTCGTCCTGATAAGAGTTGACAGTTCACGCTCAAGTTACGCTACTTATGCGGTAATCTGTCAGAGAGAGCAGGGCAATGCGGCTAACGCACTCAGCATAGACATTGAAAAGGCTGAGGTAATCATGACACCTACTGTTCTCTACATCAATTCCCTTGCAGATGGGAGTAAGTACATTCTCAAAGTTAAAAGTGATCAGGCAGATGAAATCGTTGCTCGGCTGCCGGATAACTACAAAAAAAATGTTTCTATCTCGGAAGGGTATGGTGTGTCATATCGGACGGGAGAAATTCCTTTTGATTTGGCAAAGTATCAAAAGTTGCTGGATCAACAGAGAAACACCAATGCCAGGGTAATGGGGCCTTGCAAAGGTGGTGGCCCAGGCTCAAGTTCCTGTAATTTGGGAACAGGTTCTAACTCATGCAGCGTCACTTGTCAAGCAGGCTATTACGCTTGCTGTAATCCTTCACTAAGCACGATTCCAGACTGCAACTGTGTGAGGAATTAATACAGTTGCAGAATTCAAGCTATTGTAGTAGAGCATGTAGATGAAAAGCCCATCGAGAGTTTTCGATGGGCGTTTGGTTTTTAAAAGAATGAAGCTTTTCCTTTCCGGGATCGCGGGTCAAGCAGTCACCGCCGCCGCACTATGGCTCCGGCAAACTGCACCTGGCCTTTGAAGCTCCCGCCGGGCAATACGATCATTTTTTGCAGGAAATTCAGAACCAGGACATCGACGTGTATCATCACGAAACCTGGGCGCGGGGGACACGGTCGTTTTATTTTGGCGACCCCGATGGCCACGTCTTGGAAGTTCTAGAGCCGGGTGTTTGGGATTAAACCTGCGAAAATTCCTTCACAGCGTCGATGAAACAGCGGACATTGTCGGGCGGCGTGTCGGGATAGACACCGTGGCCGAGGTTGGCGATGTAGCGCTGGGTGCCGAACTCGCCGACCATGCGCTTCACCTCGGCGCGGATTTGGTCGAAGCTGCCGTACAGGGCGCAGGGGTCGAGGTTGCCTTGCAGGGTTTTGTCAGGAATGAGTTGCCGCGTTTCCTGCGCATCCATATTCCAGTCCAAGCCGACGACCGAGCAAGCCAATTGACCGATTTCCTGCCGGGCAAAGTACGCGCCTTTGGCAAAAACCGTGACGGGCACTTCGTCGATGGCATCACAGATCTGCTTGATGTAGGGTAAAGAAAACACCCGGTAATGCGCGGGCGAGAGAATCCCCGCCCAAGAATCGAATACCTGTACCAAATCCGTCCCGGCATTGATTTGGGCCGTGAGATACGCGATGGTGCTGTCCGTGATTTTTTGCAAAAGAGCATGCGAAAACTCGGGATCGACGTAAAGCAGTTTTTTCGCTATCGAAAAGGTTTTGGACCCCTTGCCCTCCGTCATATAGCAGAAAATAGTGAACGGTGCCCCCGCAAAACCAATCAGCGGCACCCGCCCATTCAACTCCCGTTTCACGATTTTCAGCGCGTCGGTCACGTAAGCCAGGTCCGCCTCGGGATCGGCCACGCGCAGCGTTTCCAAATCCTTCATCGTCTGCACCGTGCGCGGAAACACCGGGCCGCGCTTTTCGACCATTTCGTAGGGTAACCCCATTGCTTCGGGAATGACGAGAATGTCGGAAAAAATAATGGCGGCGTCCACCCCCAGAATATCCACGGGCTGAATCGTGACCTCGGCGGCCATTTCGGGCGTGGTGGCGAGTTTGATAAAACTGCCCGCCTGTTCGCGGACTCTGCGGTACTCGGGCAAAATGCGCCCGGCCTGCCGCATGGCCCACACGGGCGTCCGCTCCACGCGCTCACCCCGCGCGGCGCGGAGGAGAAGATCGTTTTTTATTGTCATGGGACAAAGATAGGGAACGGTAGGGGATCAGACTTTCAAATTGCAGGAAATTGACCCCAAAATCCTGCAATCTGAGAGTCAAAGTTTCAGATTGCAGGAAAGCAAACTCAAATTCCACGGAACCAGGTACAGATTCAAATGGCAGATTGCAAGTCTAAGACAATTGTCTTATATTTGAAGCCAAATGTCTAATAAACAAGAATTATGGCTTTCAGAAACTTAACTATCGAAGCGAAATTGAACAAGGAAATTGCTTCTTTTTTAGAAGGCCCGCGCGTAACAAGTTTTCACTTTGAACGCAAAAAGGACATCGGTTATAATGAATTCCTTGCTGACAAGATGCTAATCATTGCAGCCATCAGAGCAGGGATACCTTACTCGCTTTTTGAATTGATACAATACCAAACTCCTCTGTCCGATACCGACTGGGCTGATTTTTTGGGCATTTCGACGAAATCCCTGCATCGGTACAAAACCTCAAGTCAGCACCATTTCAAAGCTATTCATTCCGAGAAAATAATTGAAATAGCTGAGGTCACTAAGGTCGGTCTAGACGTCTTTGGCGATATGGACAAATTGAAGCTTTGGCTCAATACGCCCAATTTTGCCTTAGGGAAATTAAATCCAATTGAATTGCTCAAAGATTCCTACGGAAAAGAACTCGTCCTAAGTGAATTAACAAGGATAAACTACGGAATCCTCGTGTAAGATGGAGCTATATCGTCTTTCGAGAGAAAAGTTTGCAAGCCCACTTTCGGGAAAAGGTGCGGCCTTAAAAGGGGCAAGGTGGAATTCGATCGGCGTTGAACTCATTTACACGGCAAATAATCGGTCGCTTGCTATGGCCGAAGTCGCCGTTCACTTTACGTTGGCAACGCTGCCTGACGACTACGTGATGATAACCATTTTTGTGCCGGACGACATGGCAACCAAAGAGATTTCGGAAACTGATTTGCCAATCAATTGGAAAGATTTCCCGCACCCTGTTTCAACTCAAAAATTTGGCGATGATTTCGTCATGGAAAACAAATACTGCCTTTTCAGAATACCCTCGGTAGTGACCAAAGGGGATTTTAATTTTCTGATCAACCCTAATCACAAACTCTTCAAGGGAATCAAAATCCTGGAAATCGAAAAATTTCCCTTTGACACGAGAATCTTCCAGTGAAAAGGATATTGGTTTCACCCACTAAAACTTCATCGTCACCCCCACCAGAAAATTTCGCCCCGCCTGCGGGTAGTAAAAATTCTCCTGCACTCGGCCACCCGCGATGTACCCGTAGGTGTAGCCGTTGGAAGCGTAGGTTTCGTTTAAAACATTGTTAAACAACGCGCTGACGCTGATTTGCTTCGCCCACTTCGGCGTGAGCGTCCAGATGAAGCGGAGGTCGTTAGTTAGGTAGGCGTCGAGGGTGCGGTCTTCGCTGGACGTATTGTCGAGGTACTGCTGGCTGACGTACTTGGTCAGTAGGGCCAGTTCCACGTTTTTCATGGGTAAATAGGTGAGTTGACTACCCGCGATCACGCTGGGCGAAAACGAAATGTTCGTCTTGCCGTGCTGGATTTCCTGGTAGCCGCCGTTGTCGTAATCCACCACGTACTCGGTGAAATTAGCGATTTTATTCTGGCTGAACGTTACGTTGGCGTTCCACTTCCAGGCGCGATTGAGGGTCACGCCGCCTTCCAGTTCCAGCCCCATGCGGTAGCTGTCCGGCACATTTACCCGAATGGAGTTGCCCACGTCGTTGACCTGTCCGGTCAGCACGAGCTGATTTTTGTAATTCATGAAATAGTAATTGGCCGAAAACGCGAGTCGTCTGCCCTGCGTGCGGAAACCCGCTTCCAGATCGCGCAGCGTTTCGGCCATGGGCTGAATCTGCGTCGTGGACTCCGTGAAATCGTCGCGGTTGGGTTCGCGGTGGCCGATGCTGTACGAGGCGTAGGCCGTGCTGCGCTCCGAAAGCTGGTAGTTTAGTCCGGCTTTGGGGTTAAAAAAGGTAAAGGTTTTGTCAAAATCGAACGAGTTGCCCGCGTTCTCTTTGCCTTCAATTTTATGATTCACCCGGCGTACCTGGGCATCGCCGAAGGCATTCAGTTTTTCGGTAAATTGGTAATAAACCTTCCCGTACAAATTGAAATCGGTTTTCAGCCCCTTGTTGAAATAATACCGCTGCCCGATTTCGCTGTTCCCGGCGTAGCGTGCCCAAATTACCTGGCCGTAGTGATCGCCCTCGTACTTATTCAAGCCGCCACCGAAGTTGGCCGTGATTTTCCTGAAACTGTTGTAATCCAGCGAGAAAGTGGTGCCGTAGAAGTAGTTGTCCAGCCAACGGCGACGAACCAGGTCGGTACGGGTGATGGTGTCGCCGCCCACGACGATGTTCGCGATCTGGTATTTGCTCAGCTTCTGGCCGTTTTTGTATTCCTCGAAATAGCCTAGTCCGCGCACTAGAAAGCCGTTTAAGTTCAGCGTCAGATTTTTATTCAAAGTGTGCGACGAGAGGAGTTGGTAGTGATCCTGCTTATAATTGTCGACCTGATTGGGATAGGTGTAGTAGTTGTAGGTGCGGCTGTCGGAATTTAGCAGATTTTGCGCCTCGCTTTCGCTGAGGCCGCTGCGCTCGATGTAGGCCAGCATTCCCTCACGGTCGCCCTTTACGCGCGATTCCGGCGAGCCGTACCACGACTGGTAGGTGACTTCTTTGCCCGAAAAAACATTGAGCCGCACGAAGCTTTTCTTGCCAAAATACCCGCCCGACAGATAATACGAGCGCAAATCGCTGCTGGCACGGTCCACAAAGCCGTCGGACTTGACCTGCGACAGCCGGGCGTCCACGGTGAATCTTTCGTTGAGCAGGCCCGTCCCGACTTTGACGGTATGCTTGCGGGTATTGAATGAGCCGTAAGAATTCATCAATTCAGCGTAGGCTTCGCGGCGAAACTCGTTGGTACTCACGTTCACCGTGGCCCCGAAAGCCCCGGCCCCGTTGGTAGAGGTGCCCACGCCGCGCTGGATTTGGATGCTGCTCACCGAGGAGGCAATGTCGGGCATATTGACCAAAAACACGCCTTGGCTTTCGGGGTCGTTGTAGGGAATACCATTGACCGTCACGTTGATGCGTGTGGCGTCGGTACCCCGGATGCGCATTCCGGTGTAGCCCACGCCGCCGCCCGCGTCGCTGGTGCTGACGAGCGAAGGTGTGAAGTTGAGCAGCACGGGCAGGTCTTGCCCCAGGTTCTGCTTCTCGATGGCCTGGGCATTTACGTTGGAGTAGGCCATGCCGCTGCGATCGGTGACGCGGGTCGCGCTGACGATCACCTCGTCGGCGTTGAAGACCGAGCGCTGGAGCAGCACAGTCAGTTCCCGGGGGAAAGTCGCTGTGGGTACCTGCACGGTTTCGTAACCGACAAAGGAAATTTGGATGTTTTCGACGCTGGCGGGAACATTGGTGAGCGTGAAGCGTCCGCTGGCGTTGGTGGTGGTGCCCTGGTAGGCCCCGGCGCGGATGCTGGCTCCCGGCAGCGGGCTACCGTCCTCGGCGTCTTTGACTAGCCCGCTGAATGTTTGCTGGGCAATGGTGGAAAGGCTGAGTCCGAAAGCAAGGACGCAAGCTGAAAGATAGGTCGTAACTTTTCGCATGACGAATGAGAGTTGACGATAGGCTAGGGGCCAAACCCATCTTGGGCTAAATACAAAATGAATAATACGGAACGTTTTCCAAACCGAGGGAACTTGGTTTTGTTGTGAAAACAGACGGCAGAAAATGATTATTCTTGTCGTCCGTTGCCTGGCCAGGCGGTTCACGCGGATTGGATTTTCGTCTCTTCCCTTCGCCGGCATTACCCGGATCAGGTTCAATGGGTATGATCTCAGCCCGTTTGGTAGGGCACCCCTCATGAGATTTACTGGGGCAAAGGTATAACCCATAATTCAACTTTTCAAACTTTAAACTCTTCAACCAACAAAATGGCTCCTCTCATCAACGGTCTCCATCACGTCACGGCTCTGGCCAGCGACGCGCAACGCAATGTGGATTTTTACGTCGGAACTCTCGGTCTCAGGATGGTCAAGAAAACCGTCAACTTCGACGCGCCTGACGTATATCACCTTTACTACGGTGACGAAACGGGTTCGCCCGGCACCATTCTCACCTTTTTCCCTTACGCCGGACTGACACGGGGCCGCAAAGGAATTGGTCAACTGACCTACACGGCTTTTTCCATTCCCACGGCTTCGCTCAGCTACTGGATGGATCGGCTGACGGAATTCAACATTCCCTTCTCCGGCCCGCACCGCCGCTTCGACGAAAACTACCTGCGCTTCGAGGATTACGATGGCATGGGTGTGGAGTTGGTCGCGACTGCGGCGGATTCGCGTCTCGGTTGGGACAACGGCGAAATTCCGGCAGAATACGCCGTGCGCGGTTTTCATACCGTGTCGTTGAACCAGCGTAACGTGGACCGCACGGTTGCCCTGCTTACCGACCCCATGCAACATACGCTGGTGGCCGAAGAAAACGGCATTTTCCGCTTCCAGGCCGGGGCAGGCGTTCCGGGTAATTTTGTGGACGTCGTCTACGCGCCGCAGGACGCGCGAGCCTTGCAGGGCGCGGGTTCGGTTCATCACGTGGCGTTTTCCACCAATACCGACGAGAGTCAATTGGAAATTCGTGAACAGCTTTTGTCGGCGGGCTACCAACCGACCGAGGTGTTGGATCGCCAGTACTTTCATAGCATCTACTACCGCGAACCAGGCGGCATTCTATTCGAGATTGCGACCAACCCGCCGGGCTTCGCCGTGGACGAAGCACCTGACGCGCTGGGCACTGCTTTGAAACTACCCGAATGGTACGAGCCGCGCCGGGCCAAAATTGAAGCGGAGTTGCCGGAGTTGAAGATAGAAAGGAGCCCTTCGACCGTCAGGCGGTCGAAGACAGTCCATCCGATAATTCAGGAAAAGAAAAAAGCATGAATTTACAACACAACCCTAATAACATCGCCACCCGTGGTGCATCGCTGGAAACCGCAAAAAGAGCCATTTTAATGCTCCACGGACGCGGTGCTTCGGCGCAGGACATCTTATCGCTGTGCGACTACGTACAAGGCACGGACATCGCTTTCGTTGCCCCACAAGCCACGCAAAGTACCTGGTATCCTTACTCATTCATGGCTCCCATCGAAGCTAACGAGCCGGGACTTTCCTCGGCTTTGGAAGTAGTGAAAACGCTGGTCGATCGGCTGCACGACGATTTTAGTTTTACTTACGAAAACATTTTTCTGCTGGGCTTCTCGCAGGGTGCGTGTTTGTCTTTGGAGTACGTCGCCCGGAACCCGCAGCGCTTTGGCGGGGTTTTCAGACTGAGCGGTGGCTTGATTGGCCCGGAAAATCAACTGCCAGATTACGCGGGCGATTTGCAGCAAACGCCCATTTTGCTGGGTTGCAGCGATGTCGATCCCCATATTCCCAAGGCACGGGTGCTGGAATCAGAACAAATTTTCAAAGGGCTGAACGCAAACGTTTTAACAAAATTATACAAAAATTCCCCCCACAGTGTCAACGATGACGAGCTGGAAATGGTTAATCACTTACTGGCCACTGGCAATTTTAGTGTAAACTCCCAACTTCAGAAATCGTAGAAAAAATACTGTCAACTGTCAACCCTCAACTGTCCACTACATGTCTCAATTCATGGTAGAAATAGATATGCCCGCCGTCATGACCGACGACTTTGCCCGCCGGGTGCCGGCGCAACGGCAGATGGTCAACGATTTGATGGAGCAGGGTAGACTCATGTCCTACGCCCTTACGGCCGACCGCACCCGGCTGTGGTGCGTGTTCAAGGCCGAAAGCGAAATCGAGGTGATGACGCTCATGTCGGAGTTTCCGCTGATCGACTACATGAGTCCCACCATTTCAGAGCTGATGTTCAACAACGTAGTCGCGCTTCGGCTACCGCTGTTTTCGTTGAACTGAGGTTTTTGAAAATATAAAAAAGGTAAAAACCCTTCTGGCTTCTTGCGGGAAGGGTTTTTTGGTACTTTTGGTTTTATTCTAAAACTTGTTCTGAAATGCACTTTTCTCCCCCGTTTATTTCTCGCTGCTTCACTGGATTTTTAGTGCTGTTACTGGGGCTAACCGTTCTGGGCTGCCGCGCCAAAAACGATAATGCTTCCTCGGAACCTGCCGGCATTACCGAAGCCATCGTCGCCGACACCGTCCAACCCGATCCGGCCCCACTGGATATTCCCTTAGCCCGTGATTCGACGGCCCCAAAAGCCCCTGCCGTGCGGACCAGCAAGCAGGAAACTATCCCGACGAAGGTGTTCGAGTTGCTGGCCTATATCCGTAAAAACAACCGTGCGCCCGAGGGCTACGTTGGCGGTCGTAAGTTTGGCAATTTTGAAAAATTACTCCCCCAAAAAACCAAGGCGGGAAAGCCCATCCAATACCGTGAGTGGGACGTGAACCCCAAACAGGCGGGCCAAAATCGCGGCACCGAACGGTTGGTGACGGGTTCCGATGACCGCGCCTGGTACACCCGCGACCACTACAATTCGTTCGTAGAGGTGAAAAAGAAGCAATCGGTTTTGGAACAATAAGCTAGATTTCCCTCTTTTCATTCTTTACCAAGGAAACACGGAAACTACCCCCTGTTATATTTTATTTTTTTGATGAAAAACACCCATTTCCTCTTTATAAATGCCGGGACCGACCCGGCCGAATTCTTTCCCGGCTGGCGCATTGCCCGCATCGATGGTAAGGACGCGCCCTCCATCAAGACGTTCTACAACCAGATCGCCGAAGTCCTCGACTTTCCCGATTATTTTGGTCACAACCTGGATTCGTTGGATGAAATGCTTAACGACCTACAATGGATCAAGGAGGAGAAAATCGTCATTTTCATTAGTAATAGTGCCGATTGGCTGGTGCGGGAGAAGACCAACGAGCGCCTGCCTGTGCTGATCGATCTGCTGGAAGCCACCGCCGAAGACTGGAAATGGCTGGACGAGGACGACGACAGTGACTTGAAGAAAAAAGAGCTCCGCATCCTCTTTGAAGACAGCCCCCGCATCCGCAAATTGTTGGAGGAGCAGGAGATCCCGTTTGGGATAGTTGACTAAATTAGTTGACCGGTACGCCGGAGCGGGTTGACAATGGATAGTTGACAGTTATTTATTTCATCGTTCACGCTTTTCATTATCCCTTATCAACTCTCCGCTAATTACAGATTTCCTCCACTGGAAATATCCCATTGCGGCCAAAACCAAGAACACTGCGTAAAGCAAAGCGGTTAGGTGCAGGTCTTTGTAAATGTACATTCCTACGTAGCAAGTGTCAGCTAGGATCCATAGAATCCAGTTTTCGAGGTATTTTCGGGCCATCATCCACTGGCCAAGCAGGCTGGCGGCGGTCAGGGCGGAATCCACATAGCTGAGGCTGGCGTCGGTGAAGCGGTTGAGCAGGAAGCCCCACAGAAGCGTTGCGACTACGAACAGGCCAAAGAAAAGCCCGTAAAGCTTAGCGGGCGTCCGGCTGACGGGCAGAGGCTTGTTATTTCTGCCGCCGTAGAGCCACGCCCACGCGCCGTAGATGCTGGTGAAGAAGTAGTAGCCCTGTAAACTCATGTCGGCATAGAGCCGCGCTTCCAGGAAAACGAAGCCGTACAGCACGGCGTTGATTATGCCAAAAAACCAACCCCAGACGTTTTGTTGCGTGTTGAGATAGACGCAGATGGCCCCCGTTACAAAGCCCAAAATTTCCAGCGGCGTGGTAATAAAACCCGCCAGGGGCAGGGATTGGTTGAGCCAATCGAGCATGAATGAAGTGGATAATTTTAGCGACGGTTAAAGCTACTACTCCTTTTTGACCAAAAAAAATGGCCTAAACCATTTTTCTCCCCCGGACGTTTTGCAAGCACGTATGGAAAATAATATTGTCCCACATTTGATTAATCAGCGCCACGACGGGCAAATCCGCCACGGCGCACCGGCCCGTACCACACCTAAACCTGCTGCTATTGGGAATAAGGGGATTTGGGCGGCGGCGGTTGTGCTGATATCTTGGTTTGGGTCGCTGGCTCTGCTGCTGAATTATCCACTGTCGTTCCGCGATCCGCTGGTGTACCTCTTCGTGCTGGTGCAGATGCACCTTTACACGGGCGTTTTTATCACGGCCCACGACGCCATTCACGGCGTGGTGGCACCCGAGCATCCCCGACTCAACCGCGCTGTGGGCTGGCTATCGGCGACGCTCTTCGCCTTCAATAATTACGGCACACTCTACCGCAAGCATCACCTGCATCATAAGCACTCCGGCACCTTCGACGACCCGGACTTTCACGAGGGGAATCCCAACTTCTTCATGTGGTATTACAGTTTTTTGAAAGAGTACATCTCGTGGAAGCAAATTCTGTTCATGGCCATTACCTACAACCTGCTGAAACTGGTTTTTCCGTGGGAGAATCTGGTGATTTTCTGGATGATACCCGCCATTCTGAGTACGTTCCAGTTATTTTTCTTCGGTACCTATCTTCCGCATCGCGGCGAACATCATAACCCGCCGCACAATGCCCGCAGCCAAACGCTCAACCACATTTGGGCCTTTATGACCTGCTATTTCTTTGGCTATCACTATGAACACCACGCTTACCCCTACCTGCCCTGGTGGCGGCTGCCGAAGGCGCGGGAAGAGACGGCGCGGGCGGCATAAAGGGACGTACTTTACTTGCCTGACGGATAAATGTTATTTTTGGAAAAAGAAAAGTCAACCAATGGCAATCACTTCACTTTCGCAGCTCGACTTTAACGGCAAGTATACCTATTCGGAATATCTCAAATGGAAATTTGATGAGTACGTAGAATTGATTCGGGGAAAAATTTTCCCGTTGTCGGCACCTATCAGTCGGCACCAGGAAATTGTCAGCAATTTACACATTGAGATAGGCTCTTACCTGAAAGGCAAGCCTTGCCGTATCTATGGCCCGCCTTTTGATGTGCGCTTCCCTGCATACGATGATAAGGGTGAAATAACAGCCGACACTGACACAGTAGTGCAGCCTGATCTGTGCGTGATTTGCGATCTTGAAAAAATCGACAGGCGTGGTTGTAATGGAGCGCCGGACATGATCGTAGAGGTGCTGTCACCTTCTACGGCAAAGAAAGACTTAAATGACAAGTATGATCTCTATGAGGAGGCAGGCGTGAAGGAGTACTGGATTGTTTTTCCAGATTCTCAGGTAATCAACGTGTATCTGCTCCAAGATGGAAAGTATGTACTGCGGGACATCTACGAGCAAGATGCCAAAGCTCCCGTCGCCACGCTGCCCGACTTGATAATCGATTTAGTGGACATTTTTACTCACCCCTAATCACTCACGTTGCTTGGGCGTCCTGCCGTACTTGTCTTTGTACGCCTTAATGAAGTGCGACACGCTTTCGTAGCCAATCTCGGCGCTGATCTCCGAGCCGTTCATTTCCGTGGTTCGGAGCAGAAAGTTCGCGTGTTCCAGTCTCTGCTGCTTGATCCAATAGGCGGGTGAGGTGTCGAACTCTTCTTGAAAATCGCGTTTGAAAGCTGACAGGCTGCGGCCCGATAACCGCGCCAATTCATTTAGAGTGAGGGGTTTGAGGGAATAACTATTCATCAAAAACCGCAGGTCGGCTTTCTGGCCCTGATGAATGCTAAGCAAGATAGATTGCAGCTTGCCCGAACGATCTATTTCCAATAAGTGCAATAGCAATTCCTGAAATTTCAGCCTCAGAAAATGCGTTTTCAAACTGCTTTGGGAACGGAAATAGGGGAGGACCGAGGCAATAAACTGCGCGAAATTCTCAGACGAATGCAAATGCAAAATTGGGGCTTGCAAGAGCGCGGCATCGCGCGCGGCCCGGCCCTCGAACAGTTCCCCATGCAGTCCGACGAATTCTTTCAAAAGCTTTTCATCAAAGAAAAAAACCAGGCTCTTGTATTCTTCGTGAATCGACTCGGACATGAGATAAAAACCTCGCTGTACGAATAGGATGTCGCCCTTCGCGACCCGCACTTCCTGGGTAGTGCTACTGAATTTCTTCTCGCCTTCTAGCACCACGATGACGGCGTGTTCTTCAAAAAATACCTCATAGCGCGACGGATAGACCTCGTTGCGGTAGGCCACGAAAGTCATGTCCTGAATTTTCAGGGACTCGAATTCCTGGCGGCTGATGTCGGAGGGTACTCTTAACAAATGAAAAATTGATAATGGATAGTGAACAATTACTGATTTAGAAAACTGTTTTCCAAGGCATATAGCCTCTGCGCTTGCCTGGCCTAAATATCGTACGGCCGTTGAATTTTAAGAATAAAGATTCTATCTTTGCAGTCCTTTTTGCAGAACGAGGTGAGAGAACTAAGCAAATATACGATTGGAATTTACGGTTTGGAAGACAGACCGTATGAATTCGACTACGAGATCGGCCCGGCCTTCTTCGTGGAAATAGAGCAGGATTTGATTGAGAAGGGCGATTTTCAAGTGCATCTGCGGTTGGAGAAATCCAGCACTATGCTTCAACTTTGGTTCGATATCAAGGGCGAGGCGGAACTGACGTGCGACCGTTCGCTGGAACTTTTCGACGAGCCGGTGGACACGCAGAACCGGATGATCCTGAAATTCGGTGATCACGACGAGGAACTGACCGAAGAAATTTCGATCATCAACCGCAACAAGACGCAGATCAACGTAGCGGGCTACATCTATGAGTTCATCGCCCTGGCCCTGCCCATGAAAAAAATCCACCCCGACTTACGCAAGCCGGAAGCAGACGACGAAGAAACGGAAACCCTGATATACAGTTCCGAAAGACAAGGCACCAACGAAAACACCGACCCCCGCTGGGAAGCCTTGAAAAAGTTAAAAAAGCAGTAGCAATCAAATTTTTCAAATCGGAGAGAGTGCTTTTATTCACTAATTCTCTAATTCACAATTAATTATGGCACATCCTAAACGGAGACACTCCACCACCCGCCGCGACAAGCGCCGTACCCACTACAAGTTGACCGCCAAGCAACTGTCAACTGACCCCACGACGGGTGAAGTGCACCGTTCGCACTGTGCCCACGTGTACGAGGGCAACCTGTACTATAAGGGTAAGTTGATGATCGAAGATTACGCGAAAGTAGTCTGATTGGACGTGGCTTAAGGCCCTGATTTCGCAGCAGCTTTGCAAATAGTTGCTGCGAAATTCTTTTTTACTGGCTCGCAACTGCTAAATTTACCCTACGTTTTCATTTTTTAGTCAACAAAAAAGGTGTGTAAATGAAGATTGCGGTAGATGCGATGGGTGGTGATTTCGCGCCAAAGGCGATCGTCGAAGGGGTCATCATGGCCGCTGCCGACCTGCCCGCCGACGCGCAAATCGTCTTGATCGGTCGAGAGAATGCCATTCGCGAAATATTACAGCAACACGATTTCAATTCTCCGACAGTGGAAATCGTCCACGCCGAGGATGTCATCGAAATGGGGGAACACCCCACCAAAGCCCTCTCGCAGAAACCCAATTCCAGCATTGGAGTTGGGTTTAAGCTTTTAAAGGACAAGGCGGTGGACATTTTTTGCAGCGCGGGCAACACGGGCGCGATGCACGTCGGAGCGCTGTTCAGCATCCGGGCCATCGAGGGCATTCTGCGACCCGCCATCGCCGGTTTTATTCCGCAGGTGGACGGCAGCTACGCCATCATGATCGACATCGGGGCCAACGCCGACTGCAAGCCCGACGTGCTGGGGCAGTTTGGAGAGATCGGCTCGCTCTTTGCAAAATACACCTTTCACATTGATCAGCCGCGCGTTGCGCTGATGAATATTGGCGAGGAGGAACAGAAAGGTTCACTGATCGCCCAGGCCACTTACCAAATCCTGAAAGACAATAAGCGCATCCGTTTTATAGGGAATATCGAAGGAAAAGACCTTTTCACTAATAAAGCCGACGTCATCGTGACGGATGGCTTTACGGGCAACATCCTTTTTAAACTGGGCGAGTCGCTTTACGAAGTCACGAAAAGCCGGGGCGTCGAGGACGAGTTTATTGCTCGCACCAACTACGAGGGTGTGGGCGGTAGTCCTATCGTCGGCGTGAATGGCAACGTAATGATTGCCCACGGAATGTCTAGC
Organism: Cytophagales bacterium; assembly: GCA_038235275.1. GTDB lineage: Bacteria > Bacteroidota > Bacteroidia > Cytophagales > Spirosomataceae > Persicitalea. The sequence goes on from JBBSUC010000021.1 coordinate 52,410, forward strand.
CCGCTTGCCATCAAGAATATGATTTCCTGGGCGGTTAAACAAGTAGAAGCTAACGCCTACGTACACATTGCCCAAGCCCTCGCCTGACCACTTTGGAAAAAAAAGAAACCCACAGTATGACCCAAACGAAAGCCGCCATCACTGGCGTATTTGGCTACGTTCCCGATTACGTCCTGACCAATGCTGAGCTGGAAAAGATGGTGGACACCAACGACGAATGGATCGTCAGCCGGACGGGCATCAAGGAGCGGCGCATTCTGAAAGGCGAAGGGATGGGCAGTTCTCACATGGGAGCCGAAGCGGTGAAGGGTCTGTTAGAAAAAACGAATACCGCGCCCGAAGAAATCGACCTGCTGGTGTGTGCTACCACCACGCCCGACTACGTTTTTCCCTGCACGGCCAATCTCATCTGCGAAATGGTGGGCATCCGTAACATAGGCAGTTTCGACGTGCAGGCGGCCTGCTCGGGTTTCGTGTACGCGCTCACGATCGCATCGCAATTTATCGAGACCGGAAAGTATAAAAAAATTATCGTCGTAGGGGCCGACAAGATGTCGGCCATCACGGATTACACCGACCGCACGACTTGCATCCTGTTTGGCGACGGTGCCGGGGCCGTGCTGCTGGAACCCAACGAGGAAGGTTACGGCTTGCTCGATTCCATCATTCGCTCGGATGGCGTGGGCCAGCCCTACCTCAACCAAAAAGCGGGCGGTAGCCGCTACCCGCCCACGCACGAAACGATCGATAAACGCGAACATTACGCCTATCAGGACGGACAGCAGGTATTCAAGTTTGCGGTAAAAAAAATGGCCGATTGCTCCGCCGAAATCATGGAGAAAAACGGCCTGACGGGTGATAACGTCGCCTGGCTCGTGCCGCACCAAGCCAATAAGCGCATCATCGAAGCTACCGCCAACCGCATGGGCGTCAGCATGGATAAGGTGATGCTAAACATACATAAATACGGCAACACCACCGCCGCCACCATCCCACTCTGTCTCTGGGACTATGAAGACCAACTCAAAAAAGGCGATAACCTCGTCCTAGCTGCCTTCGGCGGCGGCTTTACGTGGGGAACGGCTTACGTAAAGTGGGCTTATTCTGTCAATGGTGAATGAGAGATTGAGTGAATGAGAGAATATTAATTTCGCCTGCCTACTCTGTCATTCTCTCGTTCACTCAATCTCTCATTCTAAACTAAAAGCACAACCTTACCAACAACGCACGACCATCACATGGCTTCAACTTCTGACATCCGCAATGGATTAGTGATCGAATACAACCACGATCTTTTTCAAATTATTGAATTTCAGCACGTCAAGCCGGGTAAGGGCAATGCTTTTGTTCGCACCAAAATGAGAAGCCTGACTTCGGGAAAAGTGCTGGACAATACCTTCAACTCCGGCGCGAGCATTACACCCGTGCGGGTCGAGCGGCAGAAATTTCAGTTTTTGTACAAAGATGAAGTCGGTTATAACTTCATGAACACCGAAAACTTCGAGCAAATCCTGCTGACCGAGCAACTCGTGACCAGTGCTGACCTGATGAAGGAAGGGCAGGAGGTGGAGATTTTGATGAACACCGAAAACGATGCCCCACTCATCTGTGAGCTGCCTTCCTTCGTGGAACTGAAAGTCACCTACGCCGAACCCGGCATCCGGGGCGATACGGCAAACTCGCCCAAAAAATCGGTAGAAGTGGAAACGGGAGCTAAAATCAACGTCCCCATTTTCATTGAGCAGGACGACGTGCTGAAAATTGATACCCGCACCTACGATTACGTGGAGCGCGTTAAATCATAATTTTCCCAACCAATTGTTTTCCCTCAGAATAAAGACCCCTAATTATGGAAACCAAGGAAATTCAGAAATTGATCGACTTCATCGCCCAGTCGGGACTGGATGAGGTGAATATTGAAACCTCCGAACTGAAAATTAAGGTAAAGCGTAACGCGACGCCAACCTACGTGTCCGCTCCGGGGGCTTCTGCGCCCGCCCAGATGCTCCCCGCTTCTGCGCCTGCTGCGGCTCTGCCTGCCGCTCTCGCCCCCGCAGCAGCCGAAAGCGAAGCCAGCTATACTACTGTGAAATCTCCCATGATTGGCACTTTCTACCGGGCTTCCAGCCCTGAGACGCCCATGCTTGTCGAGGTTGGTGACGAAATCAAGCCCGGCAAGCCCGTGTGCATCATCGAAGCCATGAAATTGTTCAACGAGATCGAGTCGGAAGTGTCGGGCCGTATCGTGAAAGTACTGGTGGAGAACGCCACGCCCGTCGAGTTCGACCAGCCGCTCTTTTTGGTCGAGCCTATTTGAACCCTACCCTGAACCCTCATGTTTAAGAAAATACTCATTGCCAACCGGGGCGAGATTGCCCTGCGTATCATCCGCACCTGCCGCGAGATGGGCATCCGCACGGTGGCGGTTTATTCTACTGCCGATCGCGACAGTCTGCACGTGCGTTTCGCCGACGAAGCTGTGTGCATAGGTCCGCCCGCCAGCCGGTTGTCCTACCTCAGTATTCAAAATATTATTTCTGCCGCCGAAGTGACAGGGGCTGACGCCATCCATCCTGGTTACGGCTTTTTGTCCGAGAACGCCGAATTCTCGCAGATTTGCAGCGACTACGGCATCAAATTCATCGGGGCCACCGCCGAGCAAATCAACGGCATGGGCGACAAGGCTACGGCCAAAGCCACCATGCGCGGCGCGGGTGTTCCCGTCATTCCCGGCTCCGAGGGTTTGCTGGAATCCGTTGAGCAGGGAAAAGAACTCGCCAAAGGCATGGGCTACCCCGTCATCGTGAAAGCCACAGCCGGGGGCGGTGGACGCGGGATGCGCGTCATCAACAAGGAGTCGGAATTCGAGAAGGCCTGGAACGACGCCCGGCAGGAATCCAGTGCGGCCTTCGGCAACGACGGGTTGTACCTCGAAAAATTCGTGGAAGAACCCCGCCACATCGAAATTCAAATCATCGGCGACCAATATGGCAAGGTATGCCACCTCTCGGAGCGCGACTGCTCCATTCAGCGGAGGCACCAGAAATTGGTCGAAGAAACGCCCTCGCCCATTATGACGCCCGAGCTGCGCGAAAAAATGGGGGCCGCGGCCATTGAAGGCGCACAAGCCATTGGTTACGAAGGCGCGGGTACGGTGGAATTTCTAGTGGACAAGCACGGCGATTTCTTTTTTATGGAAATGAACACCCGTATTCAGGTGGAGCACCCAATTACGGAGGAAGTGACGGATTTCGACTTAATAAAAGAACAAATCAAGGTAGCGGCGGGCGAGCCCATTTCGGGCCGTAACTACACGCCCAAGTTGTTCGCGATGGAGTGCCGTATCAACGCCGAAGATCCCGCCCACGGCTTCCGGCCCAGCCCCGGTAAAATTACCAATATGCACTTTCCCGGTGGCCACGGCGTGCGCATCGACAGCCACGTGTACAGCGGCTACACTATCCCGCCCAACTACGATTCCATGATCGCCAAGCTGATCGTGAGCGGCCAATCACGGGCCGAGGTCATCACGCGCATGAAGCGGGCCTTGCAGGAGTTCGTCATCGAGGGCGTCAAGACGACCATTCCCTTCCATATCAAACTAATGGACGACGAAGTCTTCCGCTCGGGGAATTTCACGACGAAGTTTTTGGAGAGTTTCGATTTCAGTGATTTGTAGAGAGGTGCGGCTTCAAGCATGACTTTCTCAAATTATCGTTATTTTTGGTGAAACCTTACTGAAGAAATCATGAAACACGTCATTTCTCTTGAACTCGATGAACTGGATGCTATCTTCATCGAAAAGCTTAAAAAGTTGTACGAAAATTCAAAGGCCGATTTAACTATTGTTTTAGAACAGGAAGACGAAACTGATTTTCTGCTCAAATCGGAAGCTAACCGCCAACGGCTGATGAAATCAATAGAGAGCGATAGAAAAGGGGATGTTGTTACGCCAAACCTAGAGCAGTTCAGCACAGTGACTCATGCGTAAACGCTCATTCACATCCGAGGCTTGGGAGGAGATTATGGAGTGGTCTAATACGGATGAAAAATATTGAAGAAGATTCTCAAGCTTGTGGATACTGTAGCTCGGGAGCCTTTTAGCGGGGTAGGCAAACCCGAAGCATTGAGACATAATTTGAAAGGCTATTGGTCGAGACGGATCAATAAGGAACACCGATTGGTGTATCGAGTCACGAATGAAGAGATAGTGGTTATTCAATGCAAGAATCACTATTGAATGACAAAAACGGCCCACTTTCTGATGAGAGCGGGCCGTTTTCTCTAAAAAAATCCTCCCCTAATAAGCCCGCACCAACTTCCCTTCGTGAAAATTGACAAAGGCTTTATTCACAACCTTATTGCCGCCCGGCGTAGGGTAGTCGCCCGTGAAGTACCAGTCGCCCAAGTGTTTTGGACACGCCTTGTGCAGATTGTCCACGGTTTGAAAAATGACCGAAAGGTCGGCCTTCATGCCTTCGGGACGGACGATTTCCGCCACTTTGCGGGAAATTTCTTCGTCTGTAAAGAGGTCATATAATGCTTTGGCGTAGTTGGTCGTGTAGGCATTGCCAGAGGCCAGGTTCGAAGCACATTGGGCGTATACTTCTTCGCGCATAAAGCCCAGGCCGCGTTCTTCCAGCAGTTCCATCATGGCGCGGAACGCTACAAAATCTTTCATCCTTGACATGTCGATGCCGTAGCAGTCGGGGAAGCGAATCTGCGGGGCCGAGGATACAATCACAATTTTCTTGGGGCCCAGTCCATCCAACATTTTCAGGATGCTTTTTTCAAGCGTCGTGCCACGGACGATCGAGTCGTCGATGACTACCACGGTGTCGATACCTTTGCGCACGACCTCGAAGGTAGTGTCGTACACGCTCGACACCATGTCGTCGCGCAGGTTATCGGCGGTAATGAAAGTGCGGGACTTGACGTCTTTGGTAACTAGCTTTTCGATGCGAGGCCGGAACGACAGGACGCGGTCCAGTTCTTCTTCAAAAAGAATCCCTTCCATGATTGCCCGCTTGCGCTTCTTGGCTAGGTACTCTTCCAAGCCCTCGATCATGCCGAAAAACGAGGTCTCGGCGGTATTGGGAATGTAGGAAAATATTGTGTTTTCGAGATCGTAATCGATCTCTTGCAAAATTTGCGGAATCAGTAATTTGCCCAACTCCTTACGCTCGTTGTAGATGTCGGGATCGGTGCCACGCGAGAAGTAGATGCGCTCGAAGCTGCACGATCGCTTAGGCAATTGGGGCAGAATTGCCATTTCGTTGTATTCACCCTCTTTATTAATAATCAATGCGCTACCGGGTGTGACTTCCTGAATCTGGTCGTACTCCACGTCGAAAGCGGCCTTGATAGCCTGCTTTTCGGAAGCCACGACTACCACCTCGTCGTCGGCGTAGTAGTAAGCTGGGCGGATACCCGCCGGGTCGCGCATAACGAAAGCCGCGCCATGGCCCGTGAGTCCGCACATGGCGTAGCCGCCGTCGAAATCGCGGCAGGAACGCTCCAACACGCGCTGCAAGTCGATGTTTTCTTCAATAATATCCGACAGGGTGGGATTTTCCCAAATACCCTTGAAACGGTCGAACACGCGCTGGTTTTCCTCGTCCAGGAAATGGCCGATTTTCTCCATTACCGTTACGGTGTCCACTTTCTCCTTGGGGTGCTGGCCCAGCGAAACGAGTTTACCGAAAAGCTCGTCTACGTTGGTCATGTTGAAGTTGCCCGCCATCACCAGGTTGCGGCTCCGCCAGTTGCTTTGGCGCAGCATGGGCTGGCAGTTCTCGATCTCATTACCGCCGTAGGTACCGTAGCGCAGGTGTCCCAGCCAGAGTTCACCCGTAAAGGCCAGGTTTTCCTGCAACCAGCGGGCGTCGTTGACCTTGTTCTTGTGGTCTTTAAGACCTTTCCTGAATTTCTTGTGAATTTTTTGAAAAATATCGACCACCGGCTGTGGCTCTACTGAGCGGTAGCGACTGATGTAGCGCTTGCCCGCCGGAACTTCGATCTTAATGTTGGCGACTCCGGCCCCGTCCTGCCCCCGATTGACCTGCTTCTGCATCATTACGTCCAGCTTGTGGACGGCGTAGAGAGGCGTTTCGTATTTGTCGATGTAGTGTTGATAAGGCTTACGAAGGCGAATCAGCGCGATTCCGCACTCGTGCTTAATGGCGTCGCTCATGGAGTGAATGAGTAAATTTTGGATGAGTGAATGACGGGGCCGCCCGAGCGGTGAATAATACAGCTAATTTATTGTTAGAAAGAATATCAACTCAATCTAAATTGGTAGCCAGTCCTTAATCAAACTTACAGATGAAGTTTGATACCCCCTAAACTATGGGGAAAGTGTTAAAGTTCTAGGGCGACGGGACAAAAATACGAAATTCACTGGGATCGACGTAGACAGCGTTTTGTTAGGAGAAGGCCAGCTCCCCGACTGGGGCGAATACTTCTTCCTCGACCTCGTTCACCACCGCTTCCAGATGCTTCACGAAGAGGTGATCTGTTTCGTGGCACCAGGTTTGGAAGTCTGCTTGCGGGCTTTGGAAATAGGGCAAAAAATCGGTCAGTACCGATAGGTCGAAGGTACGGGCGGAGGCACCCGCGCCGGCCAGGACGCCGTCGATGGCGTTGCAGGCCTGCTCGAAATGCTTCGGCACGGGGACCATCAGTACGGGCTTACCCAGATACATGGCCTCACAGACCGACTCGAAGCCCGCCGTGGTTACCAGCGCGCGGCAGGTTTCCATCATGCGCAGATATTTGGGGCCGTTCAGGCGGTAAAAGGTCAGTGTATCGTCCATGCGCTGCACGTCGGGGGCGCTGGGATTGTCCCAAAAGCAGTGTAGCGGCAGTTCGGGATGCTGCTCGTGCCAGGCGATAATCTGGTGGCTCAGGCTGGAATGCGTCAGGTAAACCAGCGCAAAATCGCCGCTTTCGGGCTGCAATGAGCGGACCTCGCGGCGCAGCAAGGGCGGCATAATTGTCAAGCCATCGGCGCTTTCTGTCTCTGCGAAGCGGCGGAAGGAAAGAGCGAACTTCCGGCTGGCCCCCAGGGCCGTTAGCCGGGTGTTGAAGTTGACGATCCGGCGATCCAGCCAACTATTTTTGGGAAAGGAAAACTGCGGATGCAGCAGCAGGTACTGGTGCGCCACGCACACCATCGGCGCGGCGGGCCGATACATGATTTTGTACAAACCGCCCAACACTTCATAAAAATTCACGATCAGGTCGGGCTGTATCGTCTGCACTTGGGTATGAATGGCACGAAGGCTAGCGGCGTATTTTTTACTCCGCAGCAAATGCGTACGAATGGTACGCCCGATATGGATGCTGCCTTTGTTACGGTCGTAGATAAGGTTTGGACTCAAAAAAGGAAAAATTGGGGCGTGAATTTGCTCGCTGAAAAAGGCGGGAATTTCGCGTCCCTCGGCTTGCCCCACCAGCACCGCCCCTACCTGGTGTCCGGCGCGGTGCAGGATTTGGCTCAACGAAATGGCTTGCGTCAGATGGCCCCGGCCTTCACCCTGAATGATGAAAAGAACGCGCATGGCTAATTGATTTTTCTGATTTCGCCATTCCCCAAATCCGGGTTCCCCATCGTCGAGTAAGCAGTGACCCTTTCTTTTTGACCAAAGAAATTGGAAACTATCGCTTCTTCGTCCTGCTCGCTACTCTCCTCGTGCTTCGATTCGTTATAATACAGTAGACTCCAGTTGCCCTCAAAATCTTCTACCAGGGCACTCAATGACTCCACCCAGTCGCCCGAGTTCATGTACGTAATGCCGTCGATGTCACGGATGGCGGGTTGATGGATGTGGCCGCAGATGATGCCGTCGCAGTGGCGGGAGCGAGCGAGTTCGGTCAACTTTTCCTCAAAATCAGACACGTAGTTGACTGCCATCTTGACCCGCTGCTTGATTTTTTGCGAGAGCGAGTAGTAGGGTAGTCCCCGCGTGGCGCGGTAGCCGTTGTATAATTTGTTGAGCCACAGCAGAAAGGTATAACCCGCATCGCCCAGGTAGGCGAGCCATTTGAAGCCGGAGGTCACGGAGTCGAAGACATCACCGTGGGTAATATAGAACCGCTTGCCGCCTGACTTGAGGATGTAGTCTTTCCTGATCTGGAACTGCTTACCCAGCCGCAGCGGCATGATTTGATCTAGAAAGTCGTCGTGATTGCCGCGCAGGTAGATGACTTTTGTGTGGTGGTCATCCATCATTTTGAGCATTGTTTTGAAAAAAGCCGTGTGCTTGCGCTTCCACGAGCCGTACTTTTTCAACTGCCAGCCATCGATGATATCGCCGTTAAGAATCAGTTTCTTGCACTTGTAAGATTTGAGGAAACTAGCGACCTCCTTTGCCTTGGAACCGCTCGTTCCCAGATGTAGGTCGGAAATGACGATGGTGCGGAACTCAGTTTGTATTTTCATGATACAAATAAGCAATCCGTACTTTACCTGGTTATTAACGCTTTATGAAATGTATGTGAATTTCACTAACCCCAAAATAGCTTTGGTTAACCGTAGCGTAACACCGTAGCACTTTTGAGCAGACAGAGAACTTTTGTTAGCTTTGCCGTACAAGTGCCAACTCCCTTATGAAAATAGACCACGAAGCCCTGCAAAAGATTGCCCACCTGGCCCGCCTGGAAGTAAAGCCAGAAGAAGAAACAGCCTTGCTGGCCAGTATGGAAAGTGTACTCACCTGGATGGAGCAGCTCGATGAGCTGGACACCGAAGGCGTGGAGCCGCTCACGCATATGACCGACGAGGTGAACAACTGGCGTGAAGACGTGGCGAAGAACACGCTTTCCCGCGAAGAGGGTTTGAGTAATGCGCCCAGCCATGATGAAATTTACCTTAAAGTGCCCAAGGTGATAGAGTAATATTTCAATAGAAATCGGATTGTCATGAGAAAACAGTTTGAATACATAACTACAAACCCGGATATATTAGGGAGCAAACCTATAATCATAGGTACGCGCATTAGCGTCGAACTAATCCTGGAATGGATTGCGAATGGCTCGTCGGTTGAGGAGATCGTTCAGGAGTTTCCACATTTAAAAACAGCAGCCGTTCGTGAAGCAGTTCTCTTTGCGGCCGCCTTATCCAAGAATTCTGCATTCATCGATATTGAACTGGCAGCTTGATGCTATTGAAGAACTATCACTTCATTGCTGACGAAAACATCTCTCCACGGGTTGTTTCGTTTTTGAGGGAAGCTGGTATCAACGTATTTGATGTAAAGGAAGAAGGAATGGCTGGTACTTCGGATAGCGATATTAGCAAACTAGCTGTGCGAATGGAGAGGATTGTGTTAACCCAGGACAGCGATTTTGGCACACTTGTTTTTGAGGAAAAGGCTAGGCTTACGGGAATTGTTTATCTGCGTCCCGGCCACGTCAAAGCACTCGATGCAGTCAGAATACTAAACGCTTTATTGGACAAAGAAATTAACGTAGATGTCCCATTCATTATCGTGGCTGAATTGCAGACCAACCGGATAAAGATACGCCTCCGCAATTTATAAAATTGAAAACGCATCCGCATCCAGCAAGGCCGGAAACGACGCTCGGTATTTTTCCAAAGGTTCTTTCTCTAGCCGCACCAATTTTACGCTTTCCGCCTCACCAAGGTCAGTGATGATTTCTCCCAGGAAATCAACGGCCAATGAGCCGCCCGAGTGATCGATGCCGTTGCCATCTGTTCCTGCTCGATTTACCCCCATCACATAACTGAGATTCTCGATGGCTCGCGCCCGGAGCAGCGTGTTCCAGGCATAGGCGCGGGCGGCGGGCCAGTTGGCTACGTAAAGGAGTAGATCGTATGGACTTTCAGCGTCCTGTCGGCTCCAAACCGGGAAGCGCAGGTCGTAGCAAATCAGCGGGCAAATGCGCCAGCCTCGCCAGGTGACGATCAGTCGTTCGCTGCCGGCGGTGAAGGTCTCGTGTTCGGCCCCGTAGCGGAAAAGGTGGCGCTTATCGTAGACTTCGTAAGTGTCTTCGGGGCGGACGCAGAGCAGGCGGTTGTAAAATATGCCGTCTTCTGTCACCTGAAAACTGCCGATCACCAGCGCCTGGGTTTGGGCAGCCATCATCTTAAGCCAGCGGGTCGTGTTAACGTTCATGACTTCGGCCAATGATGGGGCGTTCATGCTGAATCCCGTCGAAAACATTTCGGGTAGCACGATGACATCCGCTGGCTCGGGCAGGGCGGCGATTTTCTCTTCCAACATGGCCAGATTGGCTGTAATGTTTTCCCAGATCAAGTCGGTTTGAATGAGGGCGACTTTTAGGTTGGAAGCGGGTGGGCTAGTGGTAGTTTTGATATTGGTCAAAGATTTAATTTACGTTCGGGGTGCTTTTATTTGCTTCGGGATGGTGACCAAAAACTCACTGCCTTGGCCAGGCTCGCTGTCCAGGCGCAGTTTCCAGCGATGGGCTTTCACGATTTGGCGGACGTAGCTCAGGCCGATACCGAAGCCTTTGACGTTGTGAACATTGCCTTCCGAAACGCGATAGAACTTGTCAAAAATCTTTTTCTGGTGTTGGGGTGCAATGCCGATACCCTGGTCTTGGACGCTCAATGCCAAATTTTCACCTTTATCAAAAGTCCTGACGGCCACCTCGGAATCTTTGGGGGAATATTTCAGCGCGTTGTCGATCAGGTTGTTGAGCAGATTTCCAAAATGCAGCCGATCGGCCAGAATGTAAGGAGAATTGGCCCGTAAATCCAGGATGACGCGATCTTCGTGGGGCCGGGCAGCGGCACTTATCAGCTCGTGGGCATCTAGCCATTCCAGTTCCAGAGCCAGCTTGTTGCGTTCGGCCTTGGCCATGTTCAGCACCATCTCGACCTGCCGCTGCAAGCGCAGAATTTCCTCCTCCACGATGCGGATGTAGCGACTGTGGCGTTCGGGTTGGGCGGCAATTTTGGGATTTTTCAGAACCTCGGCGGCGATGCGAATCGTGCTGATGGGCGTCTGCAACTCGTGGGTCATGTTGTTGATAAAATCCCGCTGTACTTCCGATAGCTGCCTTTGTCGCAGAATGACGAACAGCGCGTAGGAGAAAAAACTCACCGCCACCAGTACCAAAGCCGACGACCACAACCAACCCTGCAAGTCACCCGCGAGATAGTTTTCCTGCTCGGGAAATCGGATGCCGAAGTAGTAAGGATACTTGTCGGTCTTGACCCAATCGGCGGTGGCGGCGGGTACCTTCTCTTTGTTGCGGGTACTCAGCAGCATCCCGTAACGCATCCTATCGGTGGTGCAATCGTAGATGCCCATCTCGAAATCGGTAATCAGGTCATGTTTCTGGAAAGATTCACGGATAAATTGTTCCAAGATTTCTGGCTGCGTGGTGGCGTTGGTATTGACCAGAAAGTAGTCCGGCGATAGCTGGTCGACGGGATTGACGCTCTGCATCACGCCGTTGAACTGCGTCAGCCGCTCGGCCACTTCTTGCAAGGCCACGTGGGCGCGTTGGTTAAACTGTCGCTTGCGTAAGTCGAGCGTACGGTTTACCCAATACATCTGCATGACCAGCACGCCGATGATAGAAAGCGCTGAAAGCGGAATAAGCCAGCGGATAGTTCTTCGGGACAAGTTCTTTAATGGATAGTTGAGACCGGGCCGCCGGTGCGGTTGAGAATGGAGAGTGCGTTTGCTACGCGGGGTAATGCTTGATGATTTCCTTTTACAAGGACGCAAATTCAAATTTAGCTGATTCTACTTGAAAAGAGTCTTATTAACAGCCCATTAACATTTATTAGCGGTTTGTTAACAAGCGGGTTGGGGCGCGCGACCTACTTTTGGGCTGTTCAATTCTCATTTCTTTTTTACCCAAAACCAAAAGTACTATGAAAACCAAAAACCTCTTCTCCACCCTGATTGCCCTGTGCATCGCCACGGTTGTTGTAGCCAGTACGCTGGCTTCTTTCAAATGGACCGAAACCGACCATAATTTTGGCAAGATCCCGCAGGGAAAGCCCGTGACGGTACAGTTCCAGTTTACAAACTCAGGCAGCGAGCCACTGATTGTCAGCGAAGCCAAGGGTTCGTGCGGCTGCACGGGTGTCGAATATCCGAAAGAGCCGATTCTGCCCAACCAAAGTGAAACGATCAAAGCTACTTTTAATGCCGCCGCTATTGGGCCTTTCACCAAATCGGTCACGGTATTCTCCAATGCTGCTGAGGGGGTTACCGTCCTGCGCTTTCAGGGAGAGGTCGTAGAGGCGAACAAACCCACTAAGTAAACGCATCCATTAGCCATGAAAGCGTGAAATGCCGTTGGACTCGTTCCAGCGGCATTTTCCTTGTATTATCCTTCTTTACCGCATCACCATCACTTCCTTCCTGAAAGTGTACGAACTTCCATCCTCAAACATCACTTCGGCTACCACCACATAATAGTTTTCCGACATCGGCGTCTGATCGTCGAGTTTTCCGTCCCAGATGACATCGCCATTGCTCAGCGTAAGGTTTTGGCTTCCGTGCACGGCGATGCCCCAACGGTTGTAAACCCGAAGGGACGAAAATTGCAGCGAAGGGAATGGGAAATGTACTGTGAGTTGGTCGTTCTTTCCGTCGCCGTTGGGCGAGAAACTCGTGGGAATAAAAATGGTATTCGCGCAGTCGGAGCGCACCGTCACTTTTCGCGCGACTACGCAGTTTTCCGCGTCCCTAACCGCGATTTCGTATTCGCCCACCGCCAGATTTTCAAATGCATTACGGGAACCGTAATCTCCACCGTTCAAGGCATATTGCACCGCAGTCCGGGCGGTGGCCTGCACCGAGATCGTACCATCGGTTTCCCCGCAGGAAACGGGTGCCAGCAAAACAGTACCAAGCGCGGGTCCTTCGCTGCCCGCCACGGTTACCGTTCGGGTATCGGTGCAGCCCAGCGCATCGCGTATTGTGACGGTGTAGGTTTCGGCCTCCATGTTTTTGAAAGTGGCGCTCGGCTGGTAATTCTTGCCGTCCACGCTATATTGTGCGTCGAGGACATCGGTCATTACCTCAACACCACCGTTGGCCTCACCGCAGGTAGTGGGCGTAGCTTGCGCTAACTTTATTTTAACCGCGCTGGACTTCGACAAAGCGGCTTTTTTGGTAGCGGCGCAGCCTTTGTCATCCTTAATGGAAACAATAAAGTCGCCACCGTTCAGTTTGCCGAATACATTGCTGGTCTGATAATTGGCTCCATCAATTGAGTATTGCAGGGTTCCTGCTCCCGTGGCTGCAACAGTCAGTTGGCCGTTGGTTTCGCCGCAAGTAGGGTTTTGGGTTTTCACGTCCGAAATCGTGGGTGCGGCGGGTCCTTTCAGTTCGGCTTCGCGTTCGGTGAGGCAGCCTGCGGCGTTTTTGACCTGCGTTTTGTAGGTGTTGTCCGCCAGTCCCGCAAATAGTGGCGACGCCTGGAAAGTCACCCCGCCGTCGGCGCTGTACTGAAATCCCGAACCGCCGGAAGCAGTCATCGTGAGGCTGCCGTCCTTCTGGCCGCAGGTGGCAGGCTTGGTTTCGATGTTGTTGATTTTCAGACCTTCACTGGGCGCTACGGTCACGGCTTTGGTGTCGGTGCAGCCCGCCGCGTCTTTCATCGTGACGGTGTAGTTGCCCGCCGCCAAGTTGCGAAAGTCGGCCCCCGGCTGAAACTTACTGCCGTCGATGCTGAACTGGGCGTTGGCAACGGCGGTCGTTACAGTAATGCCGCCGTCTTCCTTGCCGCAGGTGGTGGGAATGGTAGTGACTGTGCTTATTTTGACTGTGCCGGGTTGGGTCAGCGTCACTTTTTTGATGGCGGCGCATCCGGTGGCATCTTTCACCGACACGGTAAAATCACCACCGCTTAGCTTACTGAACACATTGCCGGCCTGATAGTTGGTGCCGTCGATCGAGTACTGTAAGGCATCCGAACCCGTAGCCAGTACGGTCAGTTGGCCATTGGCCGGGCCACAAGACGGATTCTGCGCTTTTATATCGACAATAGCCACATCCACGATCTCGATTTTGATGGGAATTGCCGGACTCTCGGTATTGTAAAGAGTTTGGGTGATGTAAAAAGTCATCGTTTGGGTGATAGGCGGATTGAAATTATTACCCTGCGCCAGCATTCGGTTCTTGCCGGCCGAGTCGTACCAGCGGATGTTTTTGCCCGTAACCGTCAGGTTGACGGGTTGTCCTTTACAGTATTTATTGCCCGATTTTAGCACGATGCGGTAAAGTTCCACCTTGCCGCCACCCACTTCATCGCAATAAGGCGGGTTTTGAATGTTAGCGTAAGTACCTTTCAGGCTCTCTTCCACCGGATCATATTTCAAATCCAGCGACCAGTAACAGGTCAGTGACGTGTTGAGTGAGCCTTTGCTATCGGATTCTTTGAATTTTACGGTCGTGGCCGTCACGCTGCCCTTGATGTAAGCCAGCCCCCCAAACGCCACCTTGGGATTGGCCGTTTGGGCCGTGCCGGCCAGCGTAGTGCCCGATTGGGTAAAGTTACCGAAGTAGTTAAAAATGGCGTTGTTGGGATCGGAAGGGTAAGTAACGCCCAGCCAATAGCCACCGTAATTTTGACTCAATGCGGACCCCATGCCCGCCATTCCCCAAAGAACCAACAGCAATAGGTTGTTCACTAATCGCTTGCTCATCATCCCGTCCCGTATTGTGTGTCGGTCAAATGTACAAAAGCATTTTTAGACCCCACAAACCGTTAGCGAAAAACCTATTCTTTCGTCACCACCTCGTCCAGATTCAACAGCACGTTGGCCGACACCGTCAGCGCCGCCAGTTCGGGCGACTTACGCCCGTGGTCGTAGGTCAGTAGGCTGTCAATCTCGTTGGGTTTTTTGCGGTACTCGCGCAGGGCTTTGTTGTACACAGTAAGCATCACGCTCAGGCTTTTGGGCTTGATGGGGTGGTACGTCAGCTTGCGGTAGCCCTCCTGCAACTGCTGCTCGGGCGTCTTGCCCTTTTGCTGCATATACTCGGCCAACCGCTGCGCTGATTCCAGATAAACCGGATCGTTCATCGTTACCAGCGCTTGCAGCGGCGTGTTGGTGCGGATGCGGCGTGACTGGCAAAATTCTCGACTCGGCGCGTCAAAAGTCACCATCGAAGGGTAGGGGGCCGTGCGCTTCCAGTAGGTGTAAAGGCCCCGGCGGTAGCGGTCTTCACCCTCGCTTTCCTTCCACTTGCTGCCGTCGTAGGGCGACAGCCAGATTCCCTCCGGCTGCGGCGGCATCACGCTAGGGCCGTACATTTTTTTAGCCAAAAGTCCGCTGACCGCCAACGCCTGGTCGCGCACCTGCTCGGCGCTCAGCCGTACGCGCGGACCACGCGCCAGCCAGTAATTATAGGGGTCTTTTGCTTGTTTCTCCTTGGCGGTTTCGGAACTTTGGCGGTAAGTAGCCGACAGCACGATTTCTTTCAGAAGCTTTTTGGTACTCCACCCGTAATCTTCCATGTAGGCCACCGCCAGCCAGTCGAGCAGTTGGCGGTGGGTAGGTTCGCTGCCCTGCGAACCAAAATCCTCCACGGTTTCCACGATACCCAGACCAAAAAGCTGCTCCCACAGGCGGTTGACCATTACGCGGGCCGTGAGCGGATTGTCGCGGCTCACAATCCAACGGGCCAGTTCCAGGCGGTTGGCGGGCTGCTTGCCTTTGGGAATTTTGCCAAAGGTAGCGGGGACGGCAGGTTTCACTTCCTTGCCGAACACCAGCCAGTTACCCCGCTCAAAGACGTGCGTCTTGCGGGCCAGGTTGTCGCGTCCTTCCCAGAGGATGGGCGTACGCCTGCCGCCATCCTTTAGAGTCTTCGCGTAGTCCACCAGCATGGCCTGGTAGCCGGAGTCTTCTTCGCCGGGCAGCGCTTCCTGGAATGCTACCCATTTGATGGAGGTGAAATTACCCGGTTGCTTTGGGTCGCTGAAGGCGAGGTAAAGCGAGTGCGTCCCCTTGATCTCCGGTAGCGGCAATATCACGACTGAGTCGCCCACTGTGGGAATCGGAACCATGGCCAGCTTGCTGCCGCGCAACGAATCCAGATATACGCTCATCTGCGCCGTCTCGGAGCCGCGCTTAAAGCTGACCAGCATCTGGTTCTTGCCCGTAAGCGGCACATTTTTGATCCGGGTCGAACCGCCGGACTGTCCGCCGTAGTACTTGGCATCGAGCAGCGAAGATTTTACGTACTCATCAAAATCGTGGGAGTTGATTTTGGGTTCGGTGATGCGCATGAATCGGGCGACTTGCTTTGCCTGCGCGTCGTCGTGCTGCCGCACCCAGTCTTTCACGCGCTCGACGCGGGCCGAGTCCTCACCCGCAAAAAAGCGCAGGGTAGGTGTTTCGCTGGCTACGTCCTCGTCGCGGGTGTTATTGAAGTACGCCATGTACTTATAGTAATCGTCGTGCGGAATAGGATCGTAGGGATGGCTGTGGCACTGCACGCAGCCAAAGGTCGTTCCCTCCCACACCTCCCAGGTCGTATTTACGCGGTCGATTTGGGCCGCTACGCGGAACTCTTCGTCCACCGTGCCACCCTCGTCGTTGTTCATCGTGTTGCGGTGGAAACCCGTGGCGATGAGTTGTTCGTCGGTAGGCAGGCCGTCGGGGCCGGATGGCATCAGGTCGCCCGCCAGTTGCTCGACCGTAAACTGACTAAAAGGTTTGTCTTGGTTGAATGCCTTGATGACGTAGTCGCGGTAGGCCCAGATACTCCGACCACCGTCGCGCTCGTAGCCTTTCGTGTCGGCGTAGCGGGCCAGGTCCATCCACATAGCCGCCCAGCGTTCGCCGTAGGCCGGAGAAGCCAGCAGCCGATCTACCACTTTTGGGTAGGCATTTTCGGATTTATCCTCCATGAAAGCGCGGACTTCCTGAGGAGTCGGCGGCAGTCCGGTCAAATCCAGGCTCACCCGGCGGATAAGCGTGGCGCGGTCGGCTTCGGGGGCGGGGCTTAGGTCTTTTTCTTTCAATTTTTTCAAAACGAAATGGTCGATCTCGTTTTTCGACCAGCCGGAATCTCCCAGCCCCAGCCACGACCAAAAACCGCCATTCGACGGTACTTCGGGCCGCTCCACTCGCTCGTAGGACCAGTGGTTGCCCCACTTTGCGCCCTGATTGATCCATTTCTTCAAGGTATTTACTTCGTCGTCGGTCAGACCCGGCCCCTTTTTGGGCATCCGCTCGTCGGGGTCATGGGTCAGAACGCGGCGAATCATTTCGCTGGCGTCGGCGTCGCCGCGCACTACGGGTCGCTTGCCGGACTTGCCGGGTTGCAGCATTTCTTCTTCAAACAAAAAGCTGACGTTGCCCGCCTTTTTGACTCCGCCGTGGCAACCCATGCAGTTTTTATTCAGAATGGGCTTAACGTCGGCGTTGTAGTCTACCTGTTTTTCAAAGAGTCCCAGCCAGGATGTCAGCAGCGCAGCGATACCGATTGCTGTTACTACGAAGATGGTTTTCATGCTCTGTTTTTATGGATATGATTTTTCAAAGATCGTAATTCAAAATGCAGCTACCCCTCAATTTCCCCAATAAAGGGAAAAAGTGCTATGATTTAACGTGATAATGCGGCAAATCATTCATCTAATTTTAGTTGTATTCCTCTTATCTACTTTGCAAAAGTCATGCTGTGGAATTTTTGCCTGGTACGAAAATCCACTTTTCCTGGCTTATTTCAAGAAGCGTCCTGATCCCCGCTGCACATGTGTCCGAATCGCCAAAAAATTAAATCAACTACGTCGAGCGGCAAGTGACCCATTATTTTTTAGTTAATATTAGATTAGTACAACAACTATGGTTATTTTTAACTATTACCTATTTATTATTCTTCTACTTCAAATTTTTTATTTTAAATAATTTGGCAAAAAGATCATTTGACAATACTTTTGACGAGTCAATCAAAAGAAGGTATCTCTCAATTAACAGCCCAAGCTTCCAGCCGCACTTGGAGCATGGTTAGGCAAGATCCGAGAGGGAACGCGCTGGCTCAGTCCTAAAAATCAGTCGCCAGACGCAACCGCTCTCGGTACGCCACGGAGTTTCAGTTTCAAGCATTTTGTGTAGTCATTCGGATCAACGCGATTTGTCCGAACAGGAAGATTTTTGTTTCCATTTTTTACAAAAAAACCTGATACCATGCTCTCCCAATCCCAAATTTTCCGACAAGAAGGTCAGTAGCATTCTATTCTCAACTTTCACCGTCCATTAACCTGATGGTTGTGGGGCTCAGCCGCCCGTGTGTGCGGCCCACGAGCGGCCCGAGCCTCCACAGCCATCAGGTTAATTTTTCACCAATTTTTTTTAACCTAAAAACGCAGATGAGAAAAATTGTACTAATGCTCTTCGCAATATGCCTGGGTTCGACACTGAGCTTTGCCCAGTCCCGGATGCTGAGCGGCACGATCACCGCCACCGAAGACGGGCAGGGCCTGCCGGGTGCTTCTTTGATCTATAAAGGTACCAACATCGGGGCTAACGCTGACGCAGACGGCAAATTTGCGATGAAAGTACCGGGCGACGGGATTCTTGTCGTTTCGTTCGTCGGATTTCTGCCCAAGGAAATTCCCATCGGCAACCAGACCACTTTTGAGATTCAACTTGCCGCCGACACCCGCCAATTGGCTGAGGTCGTCGTGACGGCTTTTGGGATCGAGCGGGAGAAAAAGGCGCTGGGATACAGTGTGCAGGAGGTAAAAGGCAGTAGCCTGACCGAGTCGCGCTCTACCAACGTAGTCAATGGGCTATCGGGAAAGATCGCCGGCGTCCGCATTCAGTCTAACGGCGGCCCTGGCAGCGGCTCCACGATTCAGATTCGCGGGTCGTCGTCCGTGTCGGGCAACAACCAGCCGCTGATCGTCATCGACGGGGTGCCCATGGACCAAACCGCCAGCAAGCAGTTTGGTGGCGGTATTTCGGAAATCAACCCCGACGACATCAAGGAAATGTCGGTATTGAAAGGCCCCAACGCGGCGGCCCTTTACGGCTCGCGGGCGGCCAACGGCGTTATTCTGGTTACGACCAAAAATGGTCAGGGAACCAAAGGGTTGGGCATTGCTTTCAACAGTAATGTTACCTTCGAGCGTCCCTGGATTAAGCCTGATTTTCAGAATACTTACGGCGGCGGTAACGGTTATCGCACCTGGTATAACGACGGCTGGAGCGGCTCGATCACCGACCCCGCCCAGACTCAGCAGTACCGCGCCGTGTACGACGACCGTTACCCGCTGGCCGGTTCCGCCGGAACCGACGAAAGCTGGGGTGCGCCGATGGACGGTCGCCTGGTGCGGCAGTGGTGGACGGGTACCGACGTGGCCCCGCTCACGCCGCAACCCAACAACTGGGAGGAATACTGGAACACGGGTTCGACGGTCAACAACAGCATTGCGCTTTCGGGCGGCAACGACAAAGGTTTTTTCCGCCTGTCGATGGGCCGCGTGGACCAGAAGGGCATCATGTATTACAATGATTATCACCGGACTAACTTCAGAATCAACTCGGGCTATAACCTGGCCAAAAACCTGAGCATCACGATGGCGGGCGAGTACATTAATACGGGAGCCCGCAACCGCAACTACGCGTCGGGCCAGCAGTTCATCTGGTCGCACCGCTCCGTGTCATGGGAGCAGTTGCGCGACTACGAGAAGTACGAAGATGTTCACATTCAGCGTTCGGTAGCCGGAAAAACGCCCGACAGCGATCCGCCCAACTGGCAGCATACGTACTTCACCAATCCGTATTTCTCCGAGAAAAATCTGCCCAGCGGCAACGACAAGAACCGTCTGCTGGGTAATATCGCCCTGAACTACAAAATTCTGCCCTCGCTGAGCCTGATGGTGCGGACGGGAACGGACTCCTACACCGACACGCGCATCAGCGTGGGTAACTTCGAACGTACCCGCAACGGTAACACGACTCCCGGTAATTACAGCGAAACCGTGTTGACCAGCCAGGAGACCAACCACGATTTCATCTTTACGTTCAACAAGGACATCACGCCCGACTTCACGACGACCATCCAGTTTGGCGGCATCGACCGCATCAACTCCTACAAACGCAACTACTTCAACGTAGGTGCCCTGGTGGTGGACGGAATTTACAACGCGGGCAACTCGGTGCCGAGCCGCAACGTCATCGAAAGCGAAATCAGAAAATCGGAGGTGCAGAGCCTGTTTGCCGCTGCCAACTTCGGCTGGCGCGACATGCTGTTCCTCGACCTGACCGCCCGCAACGATTGGTCGAGTACGCTGCCCAGCGGCGCGCGTTCCTACTTCTACCCTTCGGCCTCGGTGAGCGCCGTGGTATCGGACTTGCTGAATCTAAAGAGCGACATCCTTACTTTTGCGAAGCTTCGCGCCAGCCTGGCTCAGGTGGGTAACGACGCCGACCCTTACCGTCTGGCCCAGATATTCGAGTCAAATGGCTCGTGGAACGGCTCGCTGCCTAAGTTCAACGAGAGCCTTCAAATCGCCAACTCTACCCTAAAACCCGAAATTACGACGGGACTTGAATTCGGGGCCGACCTGCGTTTCTTCCGGGGAAAAGTTGGTCTGGATGCCACTTACTACGAGCAAACGACCCGCAACCAGATCCTGGGCGTAGAGATTTCCAAGGCCAGCGGCTACAACACCCGGCTGCTCAATGCGGGCGAAATCACCAACAAGGGCATCGAGTTGACGCTCTCGGGAACTCCGGTAAAACTCGACAATGGGTTTAGCTGGGACGTTTCGCTGAACTACGCCCGCAACCGCAACAAGGTGGTGGCGTTGGCCGAAGGACTCGACACTTACATTTTGGCTTCGCAGCGCGGCATGACCTCCGAGGCACGCGTAAACCAGCCCTACGGTACGCTGTACGGCAATGCCTGGCTACGTTCACCAGACGGACAGATCGTGTACGGCGACAACGGCCTTCCTCTCAGACAGAGTACGCAACAAATTATCGGTAACATTCAGCCCAAGTTCACGGGCGGGATGCTGAATACCTTCAACTTCAAAGGTTTCACGTTGACGGCACTGGTTGACGTGCGCATGGGTGGCGACATCTATGACGAAGGCACGGGTACGGCCCGCTGGACGGGCCAATACGCCGAAACCGCCCTCGGGCGCGAAGAGGGCGTGATTGGTAAAGGCGTACGTGAGATAACTGCCGCTGATGGAACCAAAAGCTATACTCCTAACGACATCATCGTGACGGCTAATCAGTTGATTGGCTACAACAACCCCCGCAACTACCACGAGGCCGCCATTTTCGACGCCAGCTACGTGAAACTGCGCGAACTATCGCTGGGCTACAACATTCCGCTGTCGGTGATTCAAAGATTGCATCTGCAATCAGCCAAACTGTCGCTGGTGGGCCGCAACGTGTGGATGATTTTCAAAAACACGCCGCACGTCGATCCTGAATTCGATTCAAAGGGTGGAAACCAGCAAGGCTTCGGCTACGGCGAACTCCCCAGCTCTCGCAGCCTGGGCGTGAACCTGTCGCTATCTTTCTGATGGCTATCGGCAGTCGGCTTTCGGCTTTTTGCAAAGAACATAAACGAGACGGACGGTTAAGAAATCGGCATCTGGTGCGCCAGCCCGGTCATAATTCATCACTCATCATTCATAATTCAATGAGATATTTCAATCCAAAATTCGTCGCTTCTTTCGCTTTGGCGGGGGTGCTGAGCATCACGAGCTGCACCAAGGACTTCGACGACCTGAATACCAACCCCAACAGCCCGACGCAAATCGGGGCGCAGTACCTGCTCCCCTCCGGCATCGAGTCGTCGATCGACCGCTACTGGGGCCACCGCAACCGTTTCGAGCGCATCAATATCGACGCCGCCGAACTTTACGTGCAGCACTTTACGCGGAATATCTATTCCAACGAAGGGGACAATTTCAGCGTCTCGCCCGCCCTGGTGGCCAACAACTGGAAGGGTTTTTACAACGACGCCCAGCTTAATTTCCAGCGGATTATTATCCAGTCGAAGCCGGACGGCATCAAGCCCAACGCCAACTACGAAGGCGTGGCGCTGGTGATGCGTACCTGGGTATTCTCGCTGCTGACGGATATGTACGGCCCGATTCCCTACACCGAGGCGCTGGCGGGTACGGCCGAGACGCCCATCTACAAGCCTGCCTACGATTCCATGGAAAAAGTGTACGCCGGGCTACTGAACGACCTGAAAATCGCCAACGAAAAACTGTCCGTTTCCGGTCCGGCCATTG
Organism: Cytophagales bacterium; assembly: GCA_038235275.1. GTDB lineage: Bacteria > Bacteroidota > Bacteroidia > Cytophagales > Spirosomataceae > Persicitalea. The sequence continues at coordinate 74,643 of JBBSUC010000021.1, forward strand.
CCGGCGATATCCTGTACGGCGGCAACATTTTGAAGTGGAAGAAATTTGCCAATTCGATGCGACTCAAGCTGGCCAACCGTCAGGCGGCCAAGAAACCCGCTGAGTCAAAGGCCATCATGGCCGAGATTCTGAGCGATGCGACCAAGTTCCCCATCTTTACCAGCAACGCCGACAACGCCGCGCTAAACACGACTACCGTATTGCCCAGCAACAATGAGTGGAATCAGGTGATGGTGCAGGACGGTCGCACCGACTGGAATATCAGTTCCACCTTAGCCGACAAGCTGAATTCGCTCGGCGATACCCGCGTGACGGTCTATGCCAATCCCAACAAAGACGGCAAGTATCTAGGGCACCCCAACGGGTTGCCCGACGCCATCGCGACCAACTACCTGGCGACCAGCTCCACCATCGGCAGCTACTTCGTGAAGGTGGACGCGCCCGAGGTCATCATGACGTTCTCGGAATTGAACCTGATTCTGGCCGAGGCCGCCCTGGATGGCGACATCAGCGGCGACGCCAAAGCGTATTTCGAGAAGGGCGTAACGGCCTCCTTCGCTCAGTATGGTCTTACAGTTCCCGGCGATTACTTTACCAAGGTCGGGGCGGTTAACCGTGAAAAGGTGCTGGAACAGAAGTGGATTGCCCTCTTCGGGCAGGGCGTCGAAGCCTGGATTGAGAAGCGCCGTACGGGACTGCCTAAGTTCCCCGCTTTCGATAGCCGCGCCGTACTGGACAACGACGGCATCATGCCGACCCGCTTCCCCTACCCCAACTCGGAGTACTCGCTCAATAAAGCCAGTGTAGAAGCTGCTGTCGGCCTGATCGGTGGGACAAACGACATGAAAGCGAAGCTATGGTGGGCGGAAAACTAGTTGACAGTTGACGGTGTACAGTTCCTGTTCGCTGCCATCTATCTCATAATTCATAATTCATGAAAAAGACATTTGTATATTCTCTCGTCATGCTGGTAGCGGTTTCTTTTGCTGCCTGCAAAGTGGATGATCCTTTCATGGATCGGGTGGTGTCCCCGGTTTTGGTGGACATCGTGGGGGCTTCGTTCGGGGCGCCGATTTCGACTGAACCGACGGTTTCTTATCCGGCTACGGGCAAGGTAATGCTCACCGCCCGCTTGCTGGAACTCGACAAGAGCGGTATTCTGGACAAAAACAAAGGCATCGACTCCATTCCGGTGGCGAACATTCCGATGAAAATTACGCTGCGAAGCGGCGCGGCACTGGGCGAAGTGACTTCCAATGCGCAGGGCGTGGTGTCGCTGGAAAAAACCTGGGCCGAGTTGGGCGTAGCCGCGCCCAAGGCCGGAACGGTTGTCAAGATTTCGTGGTCGGGCAGCTATAAGGGAATTGCCTTCACGCGGCTGTCGCAGGTGCAAGCTAAGTGAAATTGACTACTGCATGTGGTACTAATCAACGGGTTGGCATCGCTTCCCGTTGACTTTCTACAAAAAATTGCAGTAAGGGTAGTTTAAATTAGAATATTTTATAAATCTTTAACTATGCGGAATAATTTCCTAATAGTCAATGCATTATATTATTAAAAAGTTTGTATAACTTCGTTCCTACAAAATAATTACTCTGTTTTCAACCTTTACACCAAATCAACCTTTTACTCCCATGTCACAAAACATCGACCGTCGCAGTTTGCTGAAATCGGGCCTTCTCACCTTGGGTGGAATAGCCGTTGCCCCGCACTTGAAGGCTGGTGCCTTCGCCAACGCTCCGCTGTATCTCGACCGCTCCAACCGGATTTACCGCAGCCCGCTCATGCGGGAGCACTTCCTGCCCGGCCAAACGCTGGAAAACCTGGATACTTCAAAGATGATCGCGAAGCTGAACGCTAATGAAAACCCCTACGGTCCGCCCGCGCCGGCGATGCAGGCCGTCAAGGATTCGGTCAGTGGCGGTAACCGTTACGCCTGGCGCGAACTGACCGATTTGGTCAGCAAGATTGCCACCAAAGAGGGCGTCACGCCTGACCACATCATGATGGGCCCCGGCTCGTCGGATTTGTTGGAAAAAGTGGCCATCGTTCTCTTTAAAGACGGTGGGAACGTCGTGTCAGCCGATCCTTCCTATATGTCGCTGATGAACGTAGCCGAGGCGATCGGGGGTAAGTGGAAGCCCGTTCCCTGCAACGACGATTGGTCGCACAACCTCAAAGCGATGGAGGCGGCCATCGACAAGGACACTAAACTCGTTTACATCTGTAACCCCAACAACCCCGTGGCGATGATTACGCCCGGCAAAGAGTTGGAGGATTTCTGCTCACGCGTTTCCGAGAAAGTGCCCATTTTCATCGACGAAGCCTACATCGAACTGGCCGTTGGTGCCGACACCAAGAGCATGGTCGGCTTGCTACAGCAGAATAAGAACGTCATCATCGCCCGCACCTTCTCCAAAATTATGGGTATGGCAGGTCTGCGGATTGGCTACATTGCGGCTCAACCCAAATTCCTCGAGCAAATTCAGGCGGTTACGCGCGGCGGCATGGGTATTTCCTTCACCTCCATCGCGGCGGCTTCGGCGGCTATGGACGACAAGACGTTCCAGGACAACACCCGCAAGCTCAACCACGAGGCCAAGCAATATCTCCTTGGTAACCTGGATAAAATGGGCTACAAATACATCCCTTCTTATACCAATTTCGTGATGTTCCCTATCAGCATGAACGGCAAGGAATATCTCAAGAAAATGGGTGAGAAGGGCGTCATGGTGCGCTCGTTCGACATCCACGATAAAACGTACTGCCGCGTGAGCATTGGCACGATGGACGAAATGAAGATGTTCGTCAGCGCGCTACAGGACATCAGTTAATTCCAGATTTCTTCGGCCCTTCGATGTTTTTCTACTCGACGTTTTGACACGTCGGAGGGCCACCCTTTTGTCCAATTGGTAACCCAATTTTCCTGTCCTACCACCATGAGCGACGCCTTACAAAAAACAGTCACCCTGATTTTACTGATTGTCCTCGGCCTTATAATCCGGGGCAAGTTCAAAAACAAAGAACAACTGAACGGGATCAAGGAAATCATCCTGTCGGTAGCGCTGCCTGCGACGATTTTCATCGCCATGATGAAAATCCACGTCGAAGCCTCGTTATTCTTCATTCCAGTTGCCGCCCTGGCTTTTAACTTCTTCGTATTCTATTCTTCCCCCCTGGTCTTCAACTTTTTTGGGGTGGAAAAAGACAGCTCGACCGGACGGACGCTGATGATGTTGCTGCCTTCGCTCGCGCCGGGATTATCCGCTTTCCCGTTCATCGCCGAGTTTTTGGGCGAGCAGGGACTGGCCAAAGCCGCGATGGCCGATGTGGGTAACAAATTCTTTGTGCTGATTTTCCTGTACATCATCGCGATGAATATGTTCCTGAAAAACAGCGTCAACGAGGAGACCGACATGAAGGAAAAGATCAAGGGCTTGTTACTTAGTCTGGTGAAAGAGCCCATCAACATTCTGCTGGTGCTGGCCATCGCGTTGCTCAGCTTCGGCGTCAGCTACGCAACCCTGCCGCCCGTCATCGCCGATTTGTTCGATAAAACCAGTGCTATGATGACGCCTTTGGTACTGATATTCATCGGTTTGGCCGTTCAGTTGAAGGAAGGCCGCAAGCGGCTGGTGATGACTATGCTGTTGTTCCGGGCGGGCATCTCGCTGTTTTTCAGCGCCGCGCTTATTTCGCTGTTCAATATAGGCGATACGACTATGGTACTACTGGCCGTGGTACTGCCGCTGAGTTCGGCGAGCTTCTGGCCTTTCGCCCACATTTCGGTTTTCAATTTAAGGGAAGAAACCAAGGGAATGTCCAAGGAACGCCGGACGTTCGACGTAGAATTGGCGGTACTTATCCTGGCTTTTTCGTTGCCGTTTTCCACGATTCTTATTCTGGGAATTCTGTCTACCGGTGCCATGTTCACGCACCTGCCCACGATTCTGATCGCCGGGGCCGTATTGACTGCCCTGGGGGTTGTCCCGAACCTGGTCACCAAGGCCGCCTTCAAACCTTCGCCCTCGGAGGCATAATCACTAATCCCTTTTTCATGAGCAAATCGCTCCTTTTCTTTTTCCTTTTCGCGGTTGGAACTGTTTTCTCGGGGCAGGCCCAAAATTCAGCCACTGTTAGCCCGCGTGCCGTCGCGACAAGTCAGGTTCAAAAGACCAAACAAACCAAAGGCAAAGCTGACTGGCTGACCGCGCTGTATTTGCGGCCGATCGAGCCAGCCGCCGCCAACGGCGAAAACTGGCCGCTGGTGCCAGCCCAGTTGCTGGAAGGCCCCCCCACGGTTTGCATCGACACGCCCTACGGAACCAAATCCCTTTCGCAACTCAAAAAAGGCGACCTCCTTTATCGCTACGAAGTCGCTTCGCAGCGGATGAGTACCTGGGAGGTGAGAATTGTGCAACGGAAGGCCCGGCGGGCCGATGCCGCTTTATTCGACAACGAGCGGGGAAAGTCCGTCGCTTTTAGACAATAGAATCGCTGCCTTTCGTCCCGCCAGGGCAATCAGCCCCGCCGCTACCAGCATGACCAATCCGCATACCACTCCCACGAGAGGCGCAGAAAAGTACGTATACAGCGGCCCGGACAAGTAGATCCCCAGTACGTCGGCCTGGTTGCTGAGGGCCATGTAAAACGCAAACTGCGCCCCGGCGACTTTCAGGCGGCACAGGCTCATCAGGGCGGGCAGGGCGGCAATGCTGAAAATCGGTTCGAGGGTTTGGCGAACTATGACCGCTGCCGTCGATACGCGGTTATCGGCCCAGAGTGGCTCCGCCACCGAAAAACCCAGGTGCATCGCGCCCATTAGCACCGCCACGATAAGCAGCATCCGTCGCGCCCCCAGGCGGTCCGATAGCCAGCCGCCCACCAGAGCCAGCCCCACCGCCACCACCGCGCCATAGGTTCCGCTCAGTACCGACACGGATGTGTCGCTCCAGCCCAATTTTTGGATTAAATGCAGAAAATATACGCGCTGGAACAGCCGCTCGCTCAGGAAAACTGCGGCTACTGCGAAAAATAAAAGCAGGCTCGGGGGCGTCAGTAGAGCGCGCGCCAACTCCTGCAGCAATTTTACAAAGGAAGCATGAGCGATCGACTCCTTTTGTCGGGCCACCCGGCGAAACGCCAGCCAGGCATCGCCCGGCTGCTCGCGGATAAAAAAGGTTAGCACCGTCATGCCCAGCAGTAGCCCCGATTGCACCAGGGCGGCGGCCTGAAAGCCGCCGTGGCGTAGTAGCAAGGCTAATCCAGCGGCCCCAATAGCCTGCCCGGTCACCATGCCGCCTTTCATCAAGGCGTTGGTTCTTCCGCGTTCGGGCAAAGGTACCACCGTGATCGCCAGAGCATCCACGCTCACATCCTGTAAGGAAGCAAAGACCCCGTGCAGCACGAAGGACCACATCAGCAGGTCGAAATCCGCTACGGGATCGGTGGTGAGCAAAAGGACAAAGGAGGCCAGAAAAGCCAGGGCCTGCGCGGCGAGAACCCAGGGCCGCCGCCGTCCCATCGCGGAGTTCTGGTAGCGATCTACCAGAGGACCCCACAAGAATTTTACGCCCCAGGGCAAACCTATTACCGCCCCGAAGGTGGCAATGGCCCGAGCGTCCAGACCTTCGGCGGCCAGGTAGTTGGTGACCGCCAGCAGGGCAAATCCCGAAGGAATCCCCTGCATAACGTACAGGTAAAAAAAGGAGAAATACCGGAGAGAGCGGCTTTCCGAGAGCGTAGGCATAGGGCTTTAACTCTGGAAAAGGCAAAGTGTCCCGAAAAGTCAGGATTAATTAACCTTCCCAGCCTTCCCGCGCGTGACTGCCATCGCAGTAAGGTTTGTTTTGGGAATAGCCGCAGCGGCAGAAAGCCGTTACTTTGCTCTTCGTCTCCTCCCGACCCGAGGCGTCTTTTACCACCAATTCTCCGCGTACCAGCAGCGGACCATTAAGCTGCACATCGACTATCGTAGGCTCATTTATAGAGGCTTCTGCGTGTCCGTTACGGCTTTGGGCGCGATCCATTCGGTAACTAAGCGCCCCGGAAGGACACTTTTCAACCTGAGTAATAATCGTGTCGGTGTTGGCTCCGTCGATGTTCACCCAGGGCCTTTTCTGAGGATCGAAAACCGACGGCAATCCCCGAAAACAAATGGCCGAGTGAATGCACTTGTGCGGCTGCCACACCACCGTCACCTCGCCATTGTCGTAGTTTTTAGTAATTCTTTTTTCCATGCAGTTAGATAGGGGACAATGTGTAATTTTTTAACCGCCAACCGCCAACCGCCAACCGCCAACCGCCAACCGCCAACCGCCAACCGCCAACCGCCAACCGCCAACCGCCAACCGCCAACCGCCAACCGCCAACCGCCAACCGCCAACTCAATAAAACCTCCCCACGTACCCATTCTCCACAATCGCCTTCCGCATTTGGTAGGGGTCGATCGGTCCTTGTTTAGCGTACACGATTTTACCGCCCGGCTCCACCAGGATTGTGTAAGGCAGTGCGCCCTGCCAGTTGGGATCGATGGCTTCGATGAGCTTATACTTATCCTCAAAGTTAATGAGGTAGTTGGTATTGGAGGCGTATTTCCCCTGTAAAAACTTCAAAACTTTGTCCTTCTTGTCGGGATTGTCGGCGCTGACGGACACAAACTCGAAATCGCGGCCCCGGTACATGTGCTGCATGGTCATGAAGTCAGGGAATTCCGCCACGCAGGGACCGCACCAAGTAGCCCAGACGTTGATAAGCCGCAGTTTGTCGGAGTCGTTTTTGATGAGTTTCTTGATACCCGCCTCGTCGATCATTGCCAGGGCCACGGGTTCCTTGGCCCACTTGTCGCGCTCGTTGGTCACCGTTTTTTCCTTCTCGGCCCATTTCATCGAGCAGCCGAAAGTTTTGGTTGTAGCTACTGGTACGGGCTTCCCAGCCAGCATGGCTTCGATAGCATTTCGGGCGTCAAGGTTTTTGGGCGTGCCGGAGGGTTTCTCCACGTCGTCGATGCGGCCTGCGTAGCGGAGTTTTCTTTCTTTGTCAAAAATAAAAATGTGCGGCGTGGCCACCGGGCCGTAGGCGTTGGCTACGGCCTGGGTGTCGCCATCGTAGAGGTAGGGAAAGTTGTAGTTTTTCTCCTTCGCCCGAATTTTCATCTCGTCGTAGGTATCGCTCAAATCTGTGTAGCCCAGTTCGTCGAGCCGAATGGCCGAGGGGTCATTGGACGAAATCGCCACCAGTTGCATCCCCTTGTCGCCGTAGTCTTTCACCAATTGAATGGTTCGGTCTTCGTAGGCCTGCGCCGTGGGACAGTGGTTGCAGGTGAACAGCACGGCCAGGATGGGGGCTTGGGCGTACTCTTTCAGGGTGTGGGTTTTGCCATCCACGCCGGGGAGTTTGAAATCAGGTGCAGGGCTGCCGATGGCCAGGGTAGGGGCATGGTTTTGCGCCTTGATCTTGTTTTGGGAAAATAGGGTCAGAAAAAGAAGACCGATCGTGAGCAAGCGAAAGTGTCGCATAGCATTGAGGTTTTAAATATTGTGTTCCTGCCTGGTTCCAAAACGCGGAAAAGATAAAAAATTACTGCTTGAATTTGGAATAAGCAAAATAAAAAACGGGAAGTATTTATGGAAGGTCAGACAATTTCTGGCTAAAATTGTATTCTCAAATTTTGACAAGAAATACATTCAATGAAAAATAAGCTGCATTTCATACTCTTCATAATGCTGGCCGGGGCAACTATGGCCCACGCCCAAACCACCAACTGGAAGCCGGTCGGCGACAAAATCAAGACCCAATGGGCTGGTAAAGTGGACCCCGCTAAACCCTTACCGGAATATCCGCGTCCGCAACTCGTCCGTCCCGGCTGGCAGAATCTGAACGGCCTGTGGGACTACGCCATCGTACCTAAAACTACCAGCGAGACGCCGCCGACCAACTTTGACGGGAAAATTCTGGTACCCTTCGCCGTGGAGTCGTCGCTGTCGGGCGTGGGCCGTACGCTGGGCAAGGACAGTTTGCTGTGGTACCGGACGAGCGTTCCTTTTTCCTCCAAACTAAAAAATGAAAAGGCGCTGCTGCACTTCGGAGCCGTAGATTGGGAGTGCGATGTGTACGTCAACGGCCAGAAAGCCGGAACGCATCAGGGCGGCTACGATCCGTTTTCGTTCGATATTACTTCTTTATTGAAAAAAGGCGAGCAGCAGGAAATCGTGCTGCGCGTGTGGGACCCCAGCAGCGACGGCCCGCAGCCGCGCGGCAAACAGATCACAAAACCGCACGGCATCTGGTACACACCCGTGACGGGCATCTGGCAGACCGTTTGGCTGGAAAAAGTGCCAACGAGCTATATCGAATCAACCAAAAACACGCCCGACATCGACAAAAACGTTGTCAGCGTGTCTGCCATTGCCAAAGACGCCGAAGCGGGCGATATTCTGCGCATTCGCGCCTGGGACAAGACCACGATGATGTCGGAAAAGGAAGTGGCCCTGGACGCGACCGCCGAAATACCTGTCCCCAACCCCGTTCTGTGGGAGCCCGGTAATCCCCAGCTCTACGAACTGACAGTGGCTCTGGTGCGAAAAAATAAGGTGGTAGACGAGGTAAGAAGCTATTTCGCCATGCGCAAAATTAGCCGCCAGGCCGACGTGCAGGGCATCCAGCGGATGCTGGTCAATGACAAATTTGTGTTTCAGTACGGCCCGCTCGACCAGGGCTGGTGGCCCGATGGACTCTACACAGCACCCACTGACTCGGCCCTGCTGTTCGACATCCAGAAAACGCGCGACATGGGTTTCAACATGATCCGCAAGCACGTGAAAGTGGAACCCGCCCGTTGGTACTACCACTGCGACCTGCTTGGGATGCTCGTTTGGCAGGATATGCCCAGTGGCGACCTCGGCAACGAATGGGAGTCGCGGCCCGGCGTGGAAGGCAAGGGAACCGAACGCGATCGTACTTCTGAGTCGGAAAGCATCTACCGCCGCGAGTGGAAGGCGATCATGGATGCCAACTACAATTTTCCCAGCATCGTGGTGTGGGTGCCGTTCAACGAAGCCTGGGGCCAGTTCAAGACCGAAGAAATCACCAAATGGACGGAGGAATATGATCCCAGCCGATTGGTCAATAGCGCCAGCGGCGGCAATTTCCACTACGTGGGCGACATCATCGACATCCACAACTACCCCGCCCCGGTCATGCCCGCGCCGAAACTTTACGGCAAAGAGCAGGTGATCGTGCTGGGGGAATTCGGGGGCCTCGGCCTGCCCGTGGAGGACCACACCTGGCAGGAGAAAAATAACTGGGGGTACCAGACTTTCAAGAACGCCGACGAACTGGCCAAACGCTATGAAGGCTTCATGGATGATCTTACTGGTCTGATTAAGAAAGGATTATCGGCAGCGGTTTATACCCAAACCACCGATGTGGAGGTGGAAACCAATGGCTTGATGACCTATGACCGCGAAGTTATCAAGGTACCCGTCGAGAAGCTGGAATCAGCGAACCGGAAATTGTACAACTCGTCGCTGGTGAAAATGAAAAAGTGACCTTTTAGTCGTCCAGGCAAAAAGCTACGTACTGGTCGCCGGATTTAGTTTTCAGTTTCCCGCCTCCGCAGGCGATGACGATGTACTGTTTGCCATTGACCGAGTAGGTGGACGGAGTGGCGTAGCCGCCCGCAGGTAGTTGGGTTTGCCATAGGGTTTTTCCAGTCTTTTTATCAATGGCGCGTATGCGTTCGTCGCGGGTGGCGGCGATGAAAATGAGGCCGCTGCCTGTCACCAGCGGGCCACCGTAGAGATCGGTGCCGGTGGGGGGGATGCCTTTGGCGGTCAATTCAGGGTATTCGCCCAGCGGCACCTGCCAGCGGTGTTCGCCCGTATTGAGATCGATGGCCGTAAGGGTGCCCCAGGGCGGGGTTCCCACGGGGTAGCCCTGACTGTCGTACCAGCGGTTGTAGCCCGTGTTCTGGTACGGCACAGCAGTCTCCTGGCTATTTGCTACCTTGACGGTGGATGTTTTGTTTGTCAGAAAATCCAGCAAAGCTTTATGTTCCGCTTCGGAAAGATGCGAGAAGGAGGGCATCATGCCGCGCCCGTTTTGCAGCACCTGTTTGATCGCGGCTTCCGGTAGCCGCTGGTCTACACCCAGCAACGACGGGTAAGTGCCGTCATGGCTTCCCTTGAGGTCGGGGCCGTGGCAGGACGAGCAATGCAGCAAATAGAGTTGAGCGCTCGTGACAGTCGCAGCGTTGGCTTTTTTGCGCAGCACCAGCGACGAGTAACAAGGGATTTCCTTGGCGGGAACGTACAGAACTCCTTCGGGGTCGGTAGCAGCCCCACCCCAATGCCCACCGCCGTCGGTGCCGGGGAAGAACAGAGTCATTGTTTCGGTGAGCGGGTTGTAGGGACTTCCCGTGCGGGCTTTGCGAAGTTGAATAGCCGCCGTTTCGCGATCCACCGACCAGGGGTTGATGTCTTTTTCGAGGAAAGTCTGCCGGGTGAAGGGAGCGGGCTTTTGCGGAATGGGCTGCGTGGGGCTGGTCTTTTCGCCCGCGATGGCGTCCTGGGGAAACGCGGTTTCTTTGATATCGAACAGCGGCTGGCCCGTCACCCGGTCGAAGACAAATACCTGTCCCTGCTTGGTGATTTGCGCCACGGCGTCGATTCTTTTGCCGTCGTGGGTCACCGTCAACAGGTTGGGCGGGGCGGGCGGGTCGCGGTCCCAGATGTCGTGGTGAACCAGTTGGAAGTGCCACAGCCGCTTGCCCGTTGCCGCGTCGAGGGCCAGCAGACAGTTGGCAAACAGATTGTCGCCCTGACGATTACCGCCGTAAAAATCAAAAGCCGCCGAACCCGTGGGAATATAGACAATGCCCCGCGTGCGGTCGATGGCCATGCCCGCCCAGGCATTGGCCCCGCCCAAATGCTGGCGTGGATTGTCAGGTGACCAGGTGTCGTAGCCGTATTCGCCGGGAGCCGGGATGGTGCGGAACGTCCACACCAAACGACCCGTGCGGACATCGTAGGTCCGCACGTCGCCCAGCAGGGCCGCTTCGTTTTCCGACACGCGCGCTCCCACTATAATCAGGTTTTGGTAGATAGTGTTCGGCGTGTTGGGACGAATGTACTCGTCCGCGCCGGGACGCTGGACGCCATCCAACAGGTCGATGCGACCTTCCTGCCCAAAGCTTTTCACAGGCTTGCCCGAAGCCGCATCGAGGGCGTACAGCCAGCGGCCCGCCCCGAAAAAGATCACCTGGTCTTTCCCTTCGGCCCAATAGGTAAGGCCGCGACTGGTGGTGCCGCCGTTGTCGGTCACGTCCGTTTTCCAGATTTCCTTACCCGTAGCGGCATTTATGGCGAAAGCCTGGGTACCCGCCGATACACCGTACAGCAGGCCGTCGATGACGATGGGGTTACATTGCATCTGCGATCGGTTACCCAGGGTGTCGGCCCCGCCGGAGGCGTAGGTCCAGGCAACTTTCAAATTCTGGACGTTAGTGGCCGAAATTTGTGTCAGCGGTGAGAAGTGGCTGCGGTTTCCATCGCCGTTGTATTCGGCCCAGTCCGTGTCGGGGCTGTTTTGCTCGATCATGAGACTTGCAGAAACCGTTAGCGTGATCGCGACCCACCCCAGAAGTCCGAAACCCGTTTTTTTGTCCATGATTTTATTTTTTCGACGGAGAAAGTATCTTTGGGAAGGGGTGAACCGGGAAAGCCACCATTTATCGAAATAGCCCATGTCAAGTGCCGTAGGCCACCGCAACCTGACCAACTACTTGTAAACCATGAAAATCGCTCGATTTACTCTATCATGGATTATAATCTGCTTTACTTCTATCCAGGCGATAACGCCCCGGACAGATGCTTTATCTGCCTGCTACCTGCGCGAGGTCAACCCCAAAGCCGAGAAATTGACGCTGGTACCGATTGGATTTACCAAGATTCGAGTCGTGGCGTTTCCGGTGGTGAAGTAAAAAACGATGAAAACAACCCTGACATTTAGATTAGCGACAGAAAACGACCTGCTGGATATTGTCCGAATGCTGGCGGATGACACCCTGGGCGCAACCCGAGAAAAAATGGAAGATATCTTACCGGAAATTTATGCAAAAGCCTTTAAGAGAATCGCCGCCGACCCCAATCAGGAATTAACGGTCGCTGAAATGAATGGTGAAATTGTGGCTACCTTCCATCTGACTTTTATCCAATACTTAACCCATCAAGGCGGGTTACGCGCCCAAATGGAAGCCGTAAGAACCAATTCCAGGTACCGTGGGCAGGGAATTGGCAAGCAGGTTTTTGACTATGCTATAAGCAGAGCCAAAGAAAAGGGCTGCCGTATGGTGCAACTCACTTCGGACAAGCAGCGGCCCAATACCATTAGGTTTTACGAATCATTGGGATTTGAGGCCACCCATGAAGGAATGAAGTTGAAACTGGGGTAAACTCATTATTTTAGTCGTAATATGTTCAGATTACTCAAGACAGTCAGTGAAGCCCTAGAAGCCAGAAATATTCCCTACATGCTGTCGGGTAGCCTGGCAATGAGTACTTACGCCGTCCCCCGCATGACCAGGGACATTGACATCGTGGTAAATCTCCAACTGAGGGATGTCGAGAGGTTTTCGGAAATATTTGGTGAAGGCTTCTATATTCACAAAGCAGGGCTTTCTTATAAAAAATGACAAGGAGCAGTAAGTCATACCTTTGCGGTTACCAAACTACAAACTCATGACCACAACTCCTTGCCAAGGTAAAACTACCTCTTTTTTCCAACTGCTTCAAAATACACCCGGTCTCGAC
>JBBSUC010000022.1:0-86728 GCA_038235275.1 Cytophagales bacterium
CAATGAATTTTTAACTAAGAAGGCGATGCCGCCCCCCCGTGTTATGCGGTGTTAATCCGGGTTTCCCCGGGCTGTCCCCCGGTCGAAGGCAGGTTGCATACGCGTTACGCACCCGTACGACGGTGACGGCCGAAGCCGCCCCCTCGCCTTGCATGTATTAGGCCTGCCGCTAGCGTTCATCCTGAGCCAGGATCAAACTCTCCATGGTAAATTACTTAAAAAAAACAATTTGGCCGGCCATCGCTAGCCGACCTGTCTGTAGGCAGGTGTGTCCTACATCTTGGTTTACTTCATCATTTCAAAGAACAAAAACCCCAATTCTACCTTCTCCTCTTTCTCTCTTCGCGATTGGGATTGCAAAGGTAAGACTATCCGTTTCACTTTTGCAAATCCGTCGAAAAAAAAGTCAGACTTTTTTACCTTTCTTGGCAGCGGAAAATATTATACAAGATTGATCCAATTATAGTTCCTGTAAGAAGGGATATTTGTAGTCTTTCGGGGCATCCAGCGTTTCTTTAATCGTGCGCGGCGATACCCAGCGAATCAAATTCAGGATCGAACCGGCCTTGTCGTTGGTACCCGAAGCTCTTGCCCCACCGAAGGGCTGCTGCCCCACGACGGCCCCCGTAGGCTTGTCGTTGATGTAGAAATTCCCGGCGGCATTTACCAAGCGCTTGGTGGCTAATTCGACCGCGTAGCGATCCTGCGCGAAGATAGAACCCGTCAGCGCATAGGGAGACGTATCGTCCACCAATTCCAGAGTCTCCTCGAATTTTTCGGGTTCATATATACATATAGTGAGAACCGGGCCGAAAATCTCCTCACAAAGTGTGACGTAGTTCGGGTCTTTGGCTACTATTATGGTAGGTTCGATAAAGTACCCCTTACTCTTGTCGTAATTGCCTCCGGCTACGATTTCTACCGAGTCGTCGCCATTTTTAGCGCCGTCGATGTAGCCCGCAATCTTGTCAAAAGATTTTTCATCAATCACCGCGTTGATAAAGTTGCTAAAATCTTCCACAGCGCCCATCTTAATTTCTTCCAAATCTGAGAGCATGAATTCTTTCACTTCCTCCCAGAGATTGGATGGAATGTACGCCCGTGACGCGGCGGAACACTTCTGTCCCTGGTATTCAAATGCTCCCCGCACCAAGGCTGTCGCCAGCGTTTTGGGATGGGCGGATTTGTGGGCTACCACAAAATCCTTCCCGCCTGTCTCGCCCACAATGCGGGGGAAGGAGCGGTAGTTGGCGATGTTATCCCCAATCGTTTTCCAGATGGTGTTGAAAACTTTGGTACTGCCCGTGAAGTGGATCCCCGCAAACTCACGGTGCCCAAAAATGATTTCTCCGGCAGCGGGGCCGTCCACCAGAATCATGTTGATGACGCCGTCGGGAACGCCCGCTTCTTTGAATACCTCCATCAGCACGTTGGCTGAATAAACCTGTGTGAAAGCGGGTTTCCAAACTACCACGTTACCCATCAGGGCGGGCGCGGCGGGCAAATTCCCGGCTATTGCCGTGAAGTTGAAGGGGGTCAAAGCAAAAACAAATCCCTCTAATGGTCTATATTCCAAACGATTCCAAACGCCCGGCGACGATTGGGGTTGCTGCTCATAAAGGTCGGTCATGTACTTGACATTGAACCGCAGGAAGTCGATAAACTCGCAGGCGGCGTCGATTTCGGCCTGGTAGGCACTCTTGGATTGCCCCAGCATCGTGGCCGCATTGATCTTGGAGCGGTACGGCCCTGCGATCAGATCAGCGGCTTTCAGGAAAATAGCGGCCCGCTGTTCCCAGGCAAGGTTGGCCCAAGTTTCGCGCGCGGACAGGGCGGCTTCGATGGCCATCTCGACGTGCGAAGCATCGCCTTCGTGGAAATAACCCAGCACGTGCTGGTGGTCGTGCGGTGGGGTGACTTTGTGTTTTTTGTCGGTGAAAATTTCTTCGCCGCCGATGTATTGCGGGATTTCGATTTCCTGTGAACGACCTTTTTCGAGGGCGGCTTTCAGTTCGGCTCGCTCAGGACTGCCCGGTGCGTAGCTCTTGACGGGTTCGTTGACGGGTTGGGGTACTTTGAAGATTCCTTTTGGCACAGGGTAATTAATTATGAGTGATGAATTATGAGATATGAATTATGAGCGGACGCCGCGCGGGTCGCTGTACTTGTCTATCTTTCAGGGTATTATAAATAAATACCAAATTTTGTTCGGCTTGTTTTTCCTTTAACAGAGAATTCGCAAGTCTAGTGGCAATTTAAGTACTTTTTGTAAAATTACTTAGTAGGCTTGACCGGGCTACGGGGTGATTTGTTTAGCTTTGCGGCCTGAAATTAAATCTTTACCCTCGGTTATCATGTTGTTTTACAGTACCAAAACGCAAAGTATCAAGGCTTCTTTGGAGGAGGCGGTTTTTAGAAGTTTGCCGCCGGACAACGGGCTATACATGCCGGAATCCATTCCTACGATCTCGCAGGTTTTTTTACAAAATATCGAGAGACGTTCTTTCAACGAGATTGCGGTAGAAGTGGGTCATACTCTGTTGCGCGATGATATTTCCCGCAGCGACATGGAGACGATTGTGGAAAACTCGTTTTCCTTCGAGGCTCCCGTGGTCGAGATTACACCTGACAACTACGTATTAGAATTGTTCCACGGGCCTTCGATGGCTTTCAAGGATTTTGGGGCGCGGTTCATGGCTTCGCTGATGTCCTATTTTTTGGCCAAAACCCAAAAGGAAATAAAAATCCTAGTGGCCACGTCCGGTGATACGGGTGGGGCGGTGGCGCAGGGGTTTTATAAAGTACCGGGTATTTCGGTCACGATTCTTTATCCGAGCGGTAAGGTGAGCGAGATTCAGGAAAAGCAGTTGACGACGCTGGGCCACAATATTACCGCGCTGGAAGTGGACGGTACTTTCGACGATTGTCAGCGCTTGGTAAAAGAAGCTTTCTTGGATCAAGAACTTACGACGAAATACAATCTGGCCTCCGCCAACTCGATCAATGTTTCCCGGCTGATTCCGCAGTCATTTTATTACTTCTCGGCTTACGCCCAAACGAAGCATCTGGGCAAGCCGCTGGTATTTTCGGTGCCGAGTGGAAATTTCGGCAACCTCAGCGCGGGCGTACTGGCTTACCGCATGGGTTTGCCCGTGCAGCATTTCGTGGCGGCGACCAATCGGAACAACGTCGTGCCGCGCTACCTGGATAGCAAAGCGTACGAGCCGCTACCTTCGATCGAAACGATCTCCAACGCGATGGACGTCGGTAGCCCGAGCAACTTCGTGCGGCTCACCCGATTTTTTGAGGATGACTGGCAAAGCGTCCGCGACCTGGTGTCGGGCTACTACTTCGACGACGAAGCGACGAAAGCGAGTATGCGGAAAGTTTTCGAGCAGACGCACTACGTGATGTGTCCGCATACCGCCGTGGCTTATGAAGGGTTACAAAAGTACCGACAAGAATCGGGCGAAGATTTTACCGGAATTTTCCTGGCGACGGCCCATCCGGCTAAATTTTTGGATTTAGTGGAAAAAACGCTCGATTCTCCCGTTCACATCCCGGAAAGGCTCGAAAATTTACTTTCGCTTGAGAAAAACGCAATTCCTTTAAAACCGCGTTTCCAGGATTTCAAGGCGTATTTATTGGGGTAAACTGATGCTGCCTTGCTCGCCCTAGTTCATTGCTTCCACCTTGTCTTTGAAAACGGTCACGAGTTTATGCGATTTGCTCAAAGCCAGCACATCGCCCCAAATTGAATTCAGAATAGTGTGAAATTCTCTGACTGGAGCATTGCCGATTCTGATGTGAATGACGCGGGGCGGAGGCTGAGCCAGGAGAATGCGGTTAGAGAAATCGGCATCCTTGGAAAGGATAGTCAAGTTGTTCTCCTTGGCGTATTGCCAAATTTCAGCGTCTTCGGCCGTGTTTAGAATGTCGCTTTGGTGAATGTAATCTTCGTTATTCCAAAGCGAAAAGTAGTAGGGAAGATTAATGTCGATGAGGTATTTCGCCATCAGGCAACCTTCTCAAATTCCTGAATCACATACTGCCGCTCCATAAGTTCAATCGCGAACCGTTGGCAGGCATCAAGGTCTTCGGGTTCGAGCATCGGATACTGGTACAGGATCTCTTCCCGCGTTGAACCAGCGTACAGGAACTCAAGCACGGTCTGCACCGTGATTCTCATTCCCCGGATGATGGGCCGCCCGTTGCAGATGTCGGGATTGATGGCAATGCGATCGCTGATGTAAGTTGTCATATTTCAAGAGGGGCCGACCGTCGGCAGTTTTCCAAATGTACAAAGTTTTGTTTTGCTAGAGCGTACGCTGCCATAGCTGTTCACCTCAAGGTACCAAATTTTTGGATTTAGTGGAAAAACCGCTCGATTCTCCCATTCCTATCCCGAAAAGGCTTGAAAATTTACTTTCGTTGGAGAAAACCGATATTCCATTAAAACCTCGTTTCCAAGACTTCAAGACCTATTTATTGGGGTAAATTGGCTTTTTGATACGCCTTAGATTTGCGTAGAAGCGAGCTAGCTAGGATTGGGCTTGTTTATTCAAAAGAAAAGGGGATTAAATTTGAATAAACTCTGCTTCCAAAAAGGAAATTGATGTAAAGTAGAAGCTTGTTGTGTCCTGAGTTTGCTTTGTGTAAACGCCAACGAACTTAATCAATAATCAATCCTATTCCCAAGCCTCCCCAAGGTATGATCTCGTTAGATAACACAATTGGTGTGAGCTGTACTTTCCAAAATCCGTTTGCTCTTCTGTTGTATGCAAAGTAATGACGTAATCCAAGTATAAGACCCCACTGGTAATCCGTTTCTTCGGGTGAACCAATCAAGTACACCCCGCCAACACCAAGTTCGGCAAACCAAGAATTCCGAGGACTATGCGATGGACATCCGATTTGTTTCCTGTTTAGTACTTGATTCCAGGTTAGCGCGTGCGGCAAGGTCAATAAACTGTAACCTGTAAAAGTTTGACCTAAACCCCCACGAACCGTAACGAAACTTCTTTTCGTTTGGATGATTCCATACTCAGCGTTAACCGAAGCAATTGGACTTAGCCCACCTACTTCAAAAGTCGCTGACCAACGAACTGGTTTCCCATACGGTTTTCGAAGCTGGGAGTAGGCAGTACAAGGTAGCCATAGTAGTAACACGAGGTAGCTATTAGCACTACTTATTAGGCGCATCAACTTGGGAATATAAGTTCTTGTCTTCCTTTGTAAAGCCTGCTTACCTTTCATCGAAGGAAAACTTAATTTTGCCTTCTTTTAGCAAGTTATCCTTCCAGCGATCCACATCTTCCCTTGAATTTCCAATCGAACACACAAAATGCGGGCCTTCCTCAGCGAATAAAATCCCAGCCATAAGCTGGCTGTACTTTTCTGAAGCAGCGGGCGTCAGCGTAATCTCAGCAATGTAATTTTCCCTAATTCCTGCCTTGCTTTCCACGATGGTAATGCTGGCTACTTCTCTGTCTTGGATAAACTTTTGCAAACGGCTATTACTGATCTCGCGAATCTGGGGAGGAGAAATAATTCCAGAAAAAGCAATGGCCAGGCAAAATGTGATGAGCCACCCTCGATATTTGCTGATCAGGTTTTTCATAATTCAAAGGTTTGTTTATGAACGCTGGGTGTTCAGACGCCTTGTAGTTGCGGCGTAGGTACCTGCAAATAAGTAATCAGGTCGTTCGACTCGGCGATGGGGTCAGAATCTTGTAAATAGTGACCCAAATCCCTGGCAACCGGGAACTCCTCTCCTAACTCGGCTAAACCTTCCAAATGCATTTCCAAGGCCTCTTGCATATTTTTAAGGGTGGTTTCTACGGTTTTACCCGTAGCCACACAGCCCAAAACATCGGGTGAATAAGCACCATAATTGTCCTTCGCTTTCTGCACAATCACCAAGTATATTTTGATAGCCTCTTTTACTTTCATGCGGCGGGTATTTTAAACTAAAAATAACCAAAGGTCACGAATTAGCCAAATTCCTGTGACTTGCCGATTTTACCAATAGTTGTACAATCCAAAGTACGCCACCCAAGCGATGAAAAATAGTTGAAGCGGAACGCGAAACCACAGGTAGTTTACGCCCGGCCCTTCGTTGGTGCCTTTCTGGTAGTCAACACTTTTCAAGGCGGCATTGATATTGGCAGGTAATATCAACACAAAAAAGACAATCAGCAGAATTGCCGTCATTTCCCGCAAGGAGCCAATCAAAAGGCCAACCACCGCGGCCGCTTCGATCACTCCCGTCAGGTACACTACCTCTTTCTTGAATGGTATAAAGTCGGGCAGCATCATGACCATGCCCTGCGCGAAGGCAAAGTGGCCAATGGCCGTGAACAAAAGCATAGCCGCCATCCCTATATTTCCTGCCAAAACGTAATCCCATTCACCAGAAAATAGCTTCAAGCCAACCAGGGAAATTACGAAGGCGGCGATGAGAACGATCAATGGTTTCATAGCTACAATTTAGCTGAAAGCAGTTTAGACGCAAGTTTTTTCAACCTTAATTAATCGCGTCCCCCCTCAACGCCCTAAACTGCTTACGCGAATCGGCTACGAAAATGCTGCCCGGATATTTTTCCAGTAGTTCCTGGTAGAGTTTCATCGCCTCTTCCTTGTTGTTGAGTTTTTCCTGGTAGAGCTTCGCCATGGTGTAGAGCGCGTCGTCGCCGAGGATGTCGAGGTTGTATTTTTCGTGGATGATTTTCAGGTCTTCCAGCGCCTGTTGGTTGCTGTCGAGCTTCATGTAGGTACGGGCTTTGAGCCAGAGGATTTCGTCGGCCAGGCTGTGGTCTTTGTACTTTACGAACAGACTTTTCAGAGAGTCGATGGCTTCCCCGCGCTTGTTTTGGAAAAGCAGCAGTTCTACGTTGGCGTATTCCTGCATGGCGGTTTCGGAGGTATCGAGTCCGGTGTTGTCCATGATGAGCAGACTGAGGTCGTTGGCGTCGTTGGCGATTTCGCGGGTAGTGGCTCTTTTCAGGATGTCCAGCACTTCTTTCGATAGCTCAAAATCGCCTTTGTAGTAGTGCAATTTGGCGTTGCGTAGCTTGGCCTCGTAACCCAGCACATCGTCCTTCTGCGACTTCTCTACCTGCGAATACAGCAGCGTGGCTTCCCAAGGCTCGCCCACCAAAAGGTAGATGTCGCCCAGATCCAGTTTGCACTTGTCCACAAATTCCTTCTCCGTTTTCCCCGCTTCGATGGCGCGGTTCAGTATTTCGATGGCTTTGTCTTTCTCGTCGAGGTAAAAGGCGTGGAGGATGGCCATGTTGCGCAGGGCCTCCAGCGTCCGGGGATTGGTGCCCAGTTCGTCCAGCAGTTTTTGGTACTCGCCGATGAGTTTCTGCACCTCGGCGGTCTTGACGGGATAAGTGTTTTTGACCTGCTCCTCGCGGGAACTGATGGCCATGCGCCGGGCGAAGGGATAAAGCTGCCCCTTGGGATATTCCTTGACGATGTACTCGAACATATCGGCGGCATTCTCGTAGTCTTTGTTTTGCAGGGCCAGGTTGGCCAGGTCGAAAATGCGGGTGCCGCTGTACTTGAAACGCTTGTCGAGGGCGCGTTCCTGCACGAAGGCTTTGTAGAAATCCTTGCGCTGTACCTGAAACCACACGAGGAGTTCGTTGTAAAATGCCTCGTTCGGGTTTTTCTGGATTTTATCGTAGAGGACTTTTTCAAGTATCGCCTGCTCTTTTTCTTCCTTCAAAAAATCCTGCAGCATGTTCTCAACGATCTCGGTATTGCGGAAGAGAATGCCGTACGAAAGCAGCTCGGCGATCATCGCTTCGGGTTCATTCAATTCGCGATATACGCTCGCCATTTCGAGGCGGTAGAGGTTTTCATTGCGGGCTACCTCGCGGGCACGCTGGAGCGTCCGTTGGGCCCACTCCGTCTTCCGCATCTCTCTGAACTCCTCCGCCAAATCACGATACAGATCCACGCGCGGCCCGAAAGCCTCGATGGCTTCGGCAAAGCGCTTGTCCGCATCGGCGGTTTTTCCCTGCGCTTCCAGCATCATTCCCCAGTTCAGGAAATACCAGGCCGCGTTGGAATTATCACCCTTGACCTGGCGCTTGAAAAATTTCTCGGCGTCGTCCCATTCTTTGGTCTTGACGAGGCAGCTCGCATAATTTTTCAGCGCCCGCTTCTCGAAGTTTTTTTTCAAAATCTTTTCGTAGTAGGTCACAGCCTTCTCGCACTCCTCCTTTTTGAAATACTCTTCGGCCAGCTGTTCATCCGTCTGACAGTAGGCCACGCCGCTTCCGATCAGCAACGCAAGCAAGGTTATCCACGCAAAACCCTTTTTCATAAATAATATAATTAAATAATTTTTATTATTAAAGTTAAATTAGGGCTGTGGATATGTGTACAAGTATTCTATCCACTCTAGTTCCACTTCAGTCAAGTGGCCCATTGTGTACAAGTTAAGCATTTATCCACGCACTTTCGCGGCTTGTCCACAACTAATCCCCTGTCTTTCAATCTAACCCTTTTTTCTCCACAAATCGCTGTGAATTGTGGAGGGATAACTCAGCGGCGGTTATCCACCGTCGCTGAAGTGTATCAACAGCCTGTTAAGTCGCGGTTAGCGGGTAGGTTTTCCACTTAGCATTTGGGGACGCAATCTTTTCCACACTAATCCATTGTTTTCCACAGGGTTTCCCACAATGATTGGGCCATTATCCACACCCTTTGCGCGTTTTCCACAGGGTTATGCACATAAAACGCTGTTTCGGGCAAAACTAATCAGCGGTTTTAGGAGGTATGGTGAAATTGTTGTCGTCAAACTCGAAGTTGGCTTTGATGACGACGGGATCGGGGAAATAGAAGATTCGCTCGGGCTGACGTCCCTGATTGTAGATGCCGGGGTCCCAGCGGCGATTATTGTTGCGGTCGTCGACCACGCGCAACTGGTACTTGCCTGGCGGCACCTGGGTGAAAGAATAGGGCGACGAATAAGCCGTACGCACGACTTTGAATTCTTCATTGACCAGTTCCAGAATAAAGTGCTGTCCCGAATCGGCCAGTATTCGGCCGCGCAAAACGCCGTAATCCTCTTCCTGCAAAACCGGGTAGCGATAAGTGACAGCAGGAATCGAGTCGCCTTCCACGCTGATGATCGCGCCCTTGGGAATAATCCACTTAATAGAATCCCGCGCCGTGGCCTTACCCTCGATTATGAGTTCGCTGCGGTACTTGTTCCAGCGCAGCTTCATGGCCGAGAGCGGCTGCTTGGCCAGACTGTCGTTCTGGAGTTGAATCCTTTGAGTATCCAGCCGGGCGATGGGTTTGTTAAAAGTGAAAGTAAGCTTGAAATCGCGGGATAAAGGTTGCCCATTGCCAGGCGCCGTAGTCAGGCTGAACGGGTCGAGTTCGCGGGTCTTGCCACGCTGGGCAAGGAAAGAAATCTTCTGTTGCTGCTCCACAATTTGGCCGAGGGAATCCTTGGCGATAATGACGGCAAGTGTCGTGTCGGCGGTGCTGTTTCCTCTGAAAAACTTGAGTTGGGTCGGGCTTTCCAACAAATATGCCAGCGAGTCGTCACGCAGAAATTGCACCCCGATGCTATCGACGCCTTTGTTGAAAATCAACGTGTAGGTATTCACTTTGGGCGAAGTTCGTTGAACGCGCGGTGCGGTCACGTCAGACAGATACAGTTGGAGATTATAGTTCATAGTATCGGCACTGACCCTAATGGCCGAATCGAGAAAGGCGACGCGTTCATCCTTGGTATTGTAAAGTTGGTTGCGGTTTTTGTCATCGGTGGCGATAAGGCGGTACCTATTCACCTGCACGTTTTCGATGGCGTAGCGGCCGCTGCTGTCGGTGCGGGAAAAATAGTAGGGCTTTTGCTTCTCGGGATTGATGGTATCCTTAATTTGATACAGCCCCACTAGGGCGTCAAAGACTGGTTTGTTGGAGCGCAGATCAGTGACGGTGCCGTAAATCCGGGCGGAGTCGATGGTTGGTCCGGTGCTAAAAACGAGTTTAAGATTTTGCGCAGGATTGCGCTCGGCGAAATCCTTGATGCCGTCCCCAAAGTTGAAAGTGTAGGTAGTGCTGTCCGCGAAGTCCTTTTTGAAGTCCAGCAGAATTGAGGTCCCCTTTTGTTTCGAGGTATAGGGGTTGTCGGTTTCGGGGGTGATGATGAGTTTCTGCTGAATGTTGTCCACGATGACGTATTCGTCGAAGAACAGTTCGATTTCCTTCCCCTTGAAATTACGGGTTTCGTTGGGCGGATTCGATTCCAATAAGGTTGGGGCGATGATGTCTTTCTTCCCGCCCGTGGGGGCAACCTGCTGGGCGCAGCGCGAGAGGATGACAAGGGACAGAAGCAGTAGCAAATATTTTTTCATGCAAAAATTCAGATTTAAAATGCCCCGCAAGGTAGGCAGAATCGGGGCGGTCAGTCAACTAAAAACCCCCAATACCAACGCGTGGTACTGAGGGTTCAATATGGTAGCGGAGTCAGTTTTAAAGTTTTTTAATAGATCAATCGTTCAACTAGGCTTTGCCAAGAACATAAATAACGCTGGAAGTATTAGGGGACCCATTCGCTATTTTGCGTCCTTTCCAATTGGAAACCGATCCCCTCCAAACGCTCTGCGGCAGATTCGTTTTTCCCGATTGGTAGCGGGTACTTAGTAGCCCGACGTAGTAGGCGTCAAACCACATCGGTAAAATTTCCTCAACTCGAAAACCGTGCTTCTCCGCCAACTGCTGCATGGACTTTTTGGAAAAATGATAGAGGTGCCGCGGCACATCGTAAGCTGCCCAGTTTTCTTTGAAGGCCTGCGCGTCGTTCGATTCTGGATTGGGAACGGCGATGAATAACTTTCCTTTTTCAGCCAGATGTTTCTGTAGCCATTCCATCGTTTCGTTCAGGCGATGCACGTGTTCCAAGACATGCCACATGGTAATGGCGTCGTATTGTTTGTTAGCAAAAAAGGGATCGTCGATTGTTTCGTAGACGTCCTCCCCTATCCTACTTTGTCCGATGGCGCGGGCTTGTGCGTCGGGTTCCGTGCCGTTCACCTGCCAGCCCGCTGCCTTAGCTTGGGAAAGAAAAAAACCCGTGCCGCTGCCAACATCGAGCAAAATATTCTTCTTCCCTAAGGCTCGATCCAACAGTCCTATTTTTTGCTGCGTCGTATGATTCCTGACCTGATTATAAATCGTGCTCATCACATCACGCGCCTCATCGTGGTGTGAAATATACTCCGTCGACTCGTAGTACCGCCCGATCTCTTCGGCGGGCGGACGCGGATTTGTGAATTTAAAGCCGCAGGTGTCGCAAACTACAAGTTGGAATTCTGCCTGTGAAACGGTGTGGTCTTTTACCCGTAAAAAATCATTAAACCGGGTCGATTGACAAACCGGGCATTGGGTGAGCGTTTCAAGAATCATCTGCCTATATGAATTATAAGTACCGAAATATCCGATGGGCTGACGCCGCTGATGCGCGAGGCTTGCCCTATGGTTTGGGGCTTTGCTTTCTTTAATTTTTCTCGTCCCTCAAAGGATAGCGCCTGTACTTTGTCGTAGTTAAAACCCCCGACGATGGCCAAATCTTCCATGCGGCTCATCTTCTCCACCATCATTTGCTCTTTCTCGATATAGCTGTCGTACTTGACGTGAATTTCGGTTTGCTCGATGGCATCTTTGTCGAAGTCGTTAAGGGAGTCCGAAAACTGCGGCTGCATTTCCCTGATTTCTTTCATTGTCAATTGCGGCCTTTTCAGTAGTTGGTGGAGTGTCGTTTTGTCCTTGATGTGTGAAGTATGGTAGCCTTCCAACTGCGTATTCACTTCTTCGGGCGTCACTTTGATTTTCATTAATTCATTTACCAATTCCTCCGTTTGCGCGATTTTGCGTTGAACATTTTCCAGCCGTTGGTCGTCAGCCAAGCCCACCGCGTGGCTTCTTTCCGTCAGGCGAATGTCGGCGTTGTCCTGCCGAAGTAGCGTTCGATACTCAGCCCGCGAAGTGAACATTCGGTAGGGTTCCTCGGTGCCTTTATTAATGAGGTCGTCGATCAAAACCCCGATGTACGCCTCTGACCTTTTCAGCACGAAAGGATTCTGCTCACGCACTTTCAAGTGGGCGTTCATCCCCGCCATCAAACCCTGACAAGCTGCCTCCTCGTAGCCCGTGGTGCCATTTATTTGTCCGGCAAAATAAAGGTTCTTGATCAGGTGCGTTTCCAGCGTCAGTTTCAACTGGGTTGGCGGAAAGTAATCATACTCGATAGCATAGCCGGGGCGGAACATCTTTACTTTTTCAAAGCCAGGAATTTCTTTCAAGGCTCTCAACTGAATATCCTCCGGCAAAGAAGTCGAGAAACCATTGACGTACACCTCTACCGTGTTCCAGCCTTCTGGCTCTACGAAAATCTGGTGGCGATCTTTATCGGCAAACCGATTGATTTTGTCTTCCACAGACGGACAATACCTGGGTCCAAGCCCTTTGATGCGCCCCGAGAACATCGGTGATTTATCAAATCCGGTTTTCAGGATATCGTGGACTTTTTGGTTGGTGTAGGTAATCCAGCAACTTCGTTGTGTTACCAGTGACTTTGTGTCGGTGTAGGAAAATTTGCCGGGAGCTTCGTCACCGGGTTGCTCTTCCATGAGTTGATAATTTAGTGAACGACCATCTACGCGCGGCGGCGTCCCGGTTTTCATGCGTCCCGACTCAAATCCTAGCGTTTCCAGTTGCTCAGTAATTCCGGTTGCTGCCCTCTCCCCTGTTCTGCCGCCGCCGAAGTTTTTCTCGCCGATATGAATGAGTCCATTCAGGAAAGTACCGTTCGTCAGTATGACACTTTTTGCTTTTATCTCAATGCCCAGATTTGTCCTTATGCCTACTACCCGACTATCTTGCAAGATTAAACCATTAACCATATCCTGCCAAAAGTCGACGTTAGATGTTTTTTCCAAAGTTTCCCGCCATTCGTTAGCAAACTTTTGGCGGTCGCTCTGGCAACGCGGACTCCACATGGCTGGTCCTTTGGAACGATTCAGCATTCGGAACTGAATCATGGTTTTGTCGCTGATGATTCCCGATTGTCCACCCAACGCATCTACCTCTCGAACGATTTGTCCTTTGGCTACGCCGCCCATCGCCGGGTTGCATGACATCTGCGCGATGGTGTGCATATTCATAGTGACCAGCAAAACTTTGGATCCCATGTTGGCAGCAGCGGCAGCGGCTTCGCAGCCTGCGTGTCCAGCCCCGACCACGATCACATCGTATTCTTCAAACATTTTGATTTAAATTAAAAAGAGTCTCGACTTTCCGTCGAGACTCTGAGTTTTTGTGAAATTTCACAAAGTGTTCCACGTGGAAAGATTATTGGTATTTGTAGTTCTTGAGAAAATAATCTTCTTTATCCGTGATCTTTTCCTTCTCCACGTCGGATTCATCATTGTACCCAAGCAAATGAAGAACACCATGAACCATGACACGACGAAGTTCTTCATCTTCCTTTACCTCGTTGGTAGCGGCATTTTCATTGACGCGATCGATACTAATGTAAATCTCACCTTCGATCTGCTTAGCATCGTCACTCGTATCGAAAGTAATGATGTCAGTATAAAAGTCATGGTTGAGATGCTCGCGATTCATGTTAAGCAAATATTCGTCAGAACAGAAAATGTAGTTCAATGAGTTCAACTCATGTTCTTCCTGGTTAATAACAAATTTCAACCATCGCCGTGCTTTAGTCGGATTTGATAGTTCGTGTTCCACATCCTCCGAAAAGAACTGGATAAGGGATTTCAAAGTTGCCATAAATCTTAGTGTGTAGTGAATGATAAAACGAACGCCAGCAACTTTTGTATATCTAAGAGTTACTGCCGGGCGGGAAAATTACACAAACAATTACAAACTAGCATGAAATAGCCATAAAAAAGATGTTGAAACCGCTAATTATTGAACAAATGGCTGAATTTTTTTATTGACCAGAGCTGTTTCGTCGGAAATAAGCGTCTACCTCACGTTTGTAGAAAGGAGAAAGTGTGGGAGGAATAGAGCGGAGCAATTCGGTTTGCTTCTCTTTCTCACGAATATACTGCTCAAAAGCGGGTGGTGGACGGCGGATTACTTCGCCAGCCGATTCACCCTTACGCTTGTCATCTTCGCCCTGCTCGCGCATAGCTTTTTCGGATTCCAGCAACCGGGTAACGATCTCCTGGTTACGTTTAATTAATTCCTGATTGACGCGCTTATTGACCAAATCAGTTTCGGATTCTTCCATCTTCTCCATTAACTCCTTCAACTCGTTGCCAAACTTCTGCCCATTTTCAGTCCCTTTTTGGGAGTCCATCATCTCCTGAATCATCTTCCGAATCATGGCTTGCTCGGCGGCCATGCGGGCGAGTTGCTCGGACGTACCGCCTTGCCCCTCCTGTCCCTGCCCTTGTCCACTTTTCCCCTTACCCATTTGTTTGAGCTGCTCGTTCAAGCCCTGCTGTCGTTGGCTGGCACCGGGCGATTTTCCTTTGCCCTTCCCCTTACCTTTGCCACTGCCGGGCATGGCCATTGCCATCGCCATTTGCTGCTGCATCTGTCGGAAAACATCGCTCAACATTAACGCCAGGTTGTTCATGGAAGTCATGGCAAACTGCTGCTTGGAGGTAGCGACATTCAAGCGACGGTCTTTAATATTCGTGACACTTTCGCCCATGTAGGACTTCATGTCATTCAATTCGCGGGTAATGAAAGATTGAATTTGAATCACGCGATTAGCCAGCGTGTAGAGGCTATCCTCTATAATCTTAGCATCGTCCTGCAATTTGAGTTGCTCTTGGCCCAGCGTCACGAAACGTGGGTCCTGTAAATTAACGCCTTTGAAATCCTTCATCAATTTTTCTTGGTCAAAAGACAGCGTGATAAGGTTTTCCAAAATGTCGCGCAAGGCGGCGAGATCTTCCTCCATCTGCTGCATTTGGGCGCTCATCATCGACTCAGACATCGACGATGACATTTTTTTCATCGACTTAGCCGCTTTCTTTTGGGCTTCTGAGGCTTCCGGGTTTTTCTGCTGGTCGAGTTTTTCGTTGCCTTTGTCCATTTGCTCCTCGGCCTTATCTTGTTCCTCCTCCTGGGTGTCGGGCTTTTCGTCGATCTCCTCCCCCATCTTCTCTATTTCGTCAAGGTCTTCCTTAGTCTTCTCAAATTCCTCTTTGATTTTTTCCTGCTCTTTTTTCAGCTCCTCATTCTTTGCCTTTTTGTCTTCAGCGTTCTTCGTTTTTTCGTTTTCTTTGGACTTGTCGGCCAGCTTATCCTCTTTCTCGGCGAGTTCTTCCAGCTTCTCCACGGCATCCTCCATCTTCTGGTCCATCTGCATTTTCTTGAAGAGGTTCAGCGTCCGTTCGAGTTCTTTCTCCATATTATTCTCCTTGTTGCGCAGTTGCTCGAGCATCTTAGTCATGCGCTCGCTCTGCTTCTTTTCCAGGAGTTTTTCCAATTCCTTATAGAGCTTGCTGGTTTCGTCGTCCATTAAGTCGTCCATCAGTTTCTGCAACTGATCCAGCTTTTTCTGGGTCTCTTCGTTCTGCTGCTTGAATTGGTTGGACTTCTCGTTGGTCGCCTTATTCTGGTCTTGCAACGAGCGGACTTGCTCCATCAGATCTTCGCGTTTTTTAATAATATCCTCGACCTGCTTGCGCTCCTGGAAGTCCAGATCTTTATTGGTTTTCAATCTTTTTTCAAGATTTTCAAGATCCTTTTCCAGACTCTGCGCCTTTTTCAAAGCATCCTCCATTTGCTTCTCCGTCTGTTTGGCCGATTTCTCGACTTCTTCCTTCAACTTATCCTTGCTCGGTACGGCAAAGTTGATCGTCCGTGAGCGGGCGCTTTTAGGGCCATTCACGCCGTCGTTGTCCCACACCTGAGCGTAGTACTCGATTTTATCGCCAGGAGCCAGTTTGAGGCTATCCACGTACCATTGGAAGTAAAAACTCTGGGTGTTGACGGTCTTATTGAAAGGTACGTTGATACTTTTAGACCCCGCTGTTTTATTGTCCTCTGGCTTGTCTTCCCGGTGGACGGTATAGAAGACTTTCAATTGAGAAAAGCCGTAATCGTCACTGATGGAGCCGCCCAAAACGAGGTAGTTGTATAGCGTAGTGTCCTGGAAGTTTTCCAGCGAAAGTACCGGATGTTTATCAGGAATGACGTTTATGTAATAGCCGATTTTCTCGGCGTTAGGCGTCTCGTTGTTTTCCAGCAAAACCTGATACTGTGAAGAGCGACGCATTGATTTTTGGTACTGAAAGCGCTTGGCATCCTGATTTTTCGCCTTGTAAAGCAGCGTATCATTCTCAAATTTTAGACCCAGCGCCTTGGTCGCCGAGGTATTGAAGTTCCATTCTACCACCGTACCTTCGGGAACCGTCATATTGCCCACGTTAGCCAGGCCCTCAGCGGGTTTATTAAGATAAGCCGGGTAATGCAGATTGACATCGAAGGAAAGCAAGCTAGGCCGCTCAATGACCTTCAAATTATAACTTTCGGAGGCAAAGCCCGCCGCGTCAAACGAGAATTGGACGTTGCGCTGCACGTTCTTGAAGGTATAGGAAAATTCCCGGTCGCCTTCCTGATTAAGCTTAAAGCGAGTGCCATTTTGCACCAGATAAACCGCCTGGGGCAAGGCTTCACCTTTGAGTGTCAAATCCAGCTTAAAGTCTTCGTTACGGAAGGCTTTCAAGTCCTTGTTCTTGACCTCGAAAGTAAAAGGCGCGTAGGTGTAGTTCTTTTGGAAGTGGATGATGCGATCGGAACTGGACGTGAAGAAACTGGGATTGAACAGTAAAATCACGGCGATAGCCGCCAAAGGGTAAACCGCGTATTTGATGTACTGCTTGTTTTCTTGAAAGCGAATGGCGTCGGCAAAGCGCACGACCAAGAGCTGACCGGATTTTTGCCGGATACTGGCGTCGATGAGGTCGGTTTGTCGCCCTGAGAGAGATTGCAGTTGAAGCGTATTAAGCAGTTTGTCGCCAATCTCGGGGAAGTACTGGCCTATTTGCGAAGCTGCCGCTTCGTTAGAAATCGGTTGTCGTAGTCCGTACAAGTTAATTAGTGGCTGCACTACCCACTGATAAAGAGAGAACAGCAGCACCGCCAGAAAACCGAAGAACAGCGTCCCCCGCAATCCCGAACTGAACCGCCCGAAATATTCCAAAGTATTGAAGGCTAAGAAGACACTCAGCAATAAAGCCGCCGAAAAAATGACGCCTTTAAGCAAACGGTTCTGGTAGTATTTCTGGCGGTATTCCTGAATTCTCAGGAGCAAAGTGCCGGCCGAAGCAGTTGAAGCTGCCATATATTTTTCACGTTAAGGTTTAGTCTTTTCAGGTACGCAGCAATTATCGTGCAGAGGATACGCGGCGCATTCAGCTACAAGATAAAAAGAAAAAGCCGAAGCGACAGAAAATTTTGTTTCGGTCGCTTCGGACAATTAACTCAAAAAGCTGCGTGTTTGTTAAACGACCACGTCGGCGGGATTATTGGCTTTCACCGAACGAATGAAATCATGCACGTCAGTGGTAATATCCTGACTCTCTTGCAAAACGCGGATGAACGCGCTACCGATGATGGCCCCCTGCGCGTAGCGACAAGCTTTCTCAAACGTGGCGTTGTCTTTTATTCCAAAACCAATCAGGCGCGGATTGCGAAGCTGCATGGCGTCGACGCGGTCGAAGTAGGCTTCCATATTATCGCTGACGCCCGTTTGGGAACCCGTCACGCTGGCTGAAGAAACGGTGTAAATGAAGCCCGAACTTACCTCGTCAATTTGCCGGATGCGGGCTTCGGAGGTCTGAGGCGTGACCAGGAAAATATTTAAAAGGCCGTATTTTTCAAAAATCGCCTTGTATTCATTGAGGTAAACGTCCATCGGCATATCGGGCAAAATCAGCCCGTCCACACCGACTTCCGCGCATTTCTGGCAAAACCTCTCGACCCCGAACTGAATCACCGGGTTGACGTAGCCCATCAACAGCACGGGCATCGTAATGCCATCGTTGCGCATTCCTGCCAGTTGCTCCAGAAGCAGCCGCACTGTCATGCCGTTTTCCAGCGCTTGCTGGTTGCTAAGCTGAATGGTTTCGCCATCGGCCACGGGGTCGGAATACGGCATCCCGATTTCCACCAAGTCGGCACCCGCCTCCTGCAAGGCCGACAAAACCCGGCGCGTGTCCCCTACTCCAGGGAAACCCGCCGTGAAATACACGTTGAGGTTGCCGGCGGGCTGCCGCGCAAAAAGTACTTCGATTCGGTTCATTATTTGGTAATGTAATCGACTACCAATACTTTATCAAGATGCGGGCTGAGCGTCGCTCCAAAAGCTTTGTGGTCGGGATGGGGTAAATACACAGCACGGTCTTCCTCGCTGTCGAAGGTTAAAAAGTAGACGTGCGTAAAACCATCATTCAAACCTTCGGGGCTATTGTTGAGTCCCCATTCGAGTGATTTGATCTCTTTGATTTTGGAAGGCAAAGCCAGGAAAGCGTCCTCCACTTCCTTGATCTGCTCAGGTGTGGAGGAATCTTTGAACTTGAATAATACGACGTGTCTGAGCATAGGTTTAGTTTCAGTTGCTTGGGTGGCGGTTTCGGTCATTTCGTTTTCTGATTCAGCGCTTTCAGTTTTCGTATCGGCGTTTTGGCAAGAAATGAAGGCTGTCATGCCGAGAAAAAGAAATCCGGTAGTGAGAGAGGAGAAAGGTTTTTTCATTGGATTGATTAGGGTTTGGTAAAAAAGGAAAGGATAGAATCAGAAAGGCTTTAATCAGGACTCTGATTTATTTTTAAACAAGGAAAACAGGCCAGCCCCGTAAGGGTGTATCCAAACTGGCGGGCTAAACCAGGTCCGTTCAATCAACCCGAGCAGTTGATACATTCATCGCCCTGGTCAAATTTCTGGCGGTCGAACTGACCGAGTTTTTCTTTCAGATTCAGAATCTCGTCTTCAATATCGCAACGCTCGAACAGCGAGAGCTCGGGCGAATCCTTTTTGCCTTCCAGTGTTTCCAAATGAAGGCGCAGGTCGAATACTTCAGGTAAGGTGAGTGTAGCCATAATTAGTGATGAATGATGACGGGGCAGCCCGTGCTGTGATTAATGATTTTGCGAAAAGCCGATTGCTGGTAGCCCGTTAGAGGTACTTCATATAGGTACCGAGGTCTTTATCACCTCTGCCTGATAAATTCACAACTACCGTATCGTTCTTGCCCGCGCCGATGCGGTCTAGCACGGCTAAGGCGTGGGAGGTTTCCAGGGCAGGAATAATGCCTTCGGTGCGGGCCAAGTTGAAGGAAGCTTCAATTGCTTCATCGTCGGTGGCGGAGAGAAACCGGGCGCGGCCCGTTTGGAACAGATGCGCGTGAACGGGACCTATGCCGGGGTAATCCAGGCCCGCCGAGAGCGAATAGGGTTCCACGACTTGGCCGTCTTCGGTTTGCATCAGGATGGTGCGGCTGCCGTGCAGGACGCCCGGCTTACCCAAGGCGGTCGTAGCCGCCGAATGACCAGACTCTACGCCTCTTCCCGCCGCTTCCACGGCGATAAGCTGCACGGAAGGCTCGTCGAGGTAGTGATAAAATGCCCCGGCGGCATTGCTACCCCCGCCTACACAAGCCACCACGAAATCAGGATTGGCGTTACCCGTTTGTTCTTCTAACTGAATCTTCATCTCCGCCGAAATGACGGATTGAAAGCGCGTCACCATATCAGGATACGGGTGCGGACCGACCACGGAACCGATAATGTAATGCGTATCGGTGGGGTTATTGATCCAATGCCGCATGGCTTCATTGGTGGCGTCTTTGAGGGTTTTGGAACCACAAGTCGCGGGCCGTACCTCGGCCCCGAGCATTTTCATGCGGGCCACGTTGGGTGCCTGACGCTCAATGTCGAGTGAGCCCATATAGACAATGCACTCCACGCCCATCAGCGCGCAGACAGTGGCCGTAGCCACGCCATGCTGCCCGGCCCCCGTTTCGGCCACGATGCGTTTTTTCCCGAGTCGCTGCGCCAGCAGGATTTGCCCAATGGTATTGTTGATCTTGTGCGCCCCGGTATGGCAAAGGTCCTCGCGCTTAAGATAAACAGTCGTGCCAAATTTCTCGGAAAGGCGCTTGGCCAAGTACAGGGGCGTCGGACGACCCACATAGTGGCGCAGCAGACCGTTGAATTCCGCCTGAAAACCAGGTTCGGCGATGATGTCAAGGTAGCGGGTACGCAGTTCTTCGACGTTGGGATGCAGCATTTCGGGAACAAATGCTCCGCCAAATTGGCCGTAATAGCCGTTCTCGTCCACTTGAAACGAGCTTTTTTCTTCCAGTACTTCCATAATTAAACTTCCAGTTCTTCGGCTTCTTTTACTCGGATTTTGTCGATGAGCAATTCTATTTTTTCCAAATCCTTCACGCCCGGTGCCGTTTCGTAGCGGCTATTGACGTCGATGCCGTAGATCGGCACATCGGCGGCCAAGGCTAGCAGTTGGTCGATGTTTTCGTTGCTGATGCCGCCACTCAGAAAAAATGGCTTCTCGCGGTCGTAGTTGCGTAGGATACTCCAATCAAAGGCCACACCGTTGCCGCCGCGTAATTCGCCTTTGGTGTCAAACAAGAACAAGTCGCAAAAAGGTTTGTAATTGTTTAACATCGCGAAATTAAAGTCATTGTCCACCGCGAAAGACTTGATGATATTCAGCCCCTTCTGCCGTAGAACCCGGCAAAAATCCGGCATCTCGTTTCCGTGAAGCTGCACGTACTGTAAATCGTACTGCTTTACCATATTCATAATATGATCGGGATTGGAGTTCACAAACACACCCGCCTTCTTAATAGATGAGGGTATGTTCCGCACGACTTCCGCGTCCAGCTCCTCCCCCACATAACGGGGCGATTTTTCGTAAAATATGAATCCGATGAAGTCAGGTTTCAAAGAAACCAGGGCTTCGATATTGGCGGTATCCCGCATTCCGCAGACTTTCAATTTCATAGTATCAAGGGTTTTTGTTCAATTAACTTAAAAAGGTCTTTTTGTAAAGAATCTAATGCCGCCGCCGGATCGGGCGTCTTCATAAAGGTTTCGCCAATCAGAAAACCCTGGTAGCCCTGGTCAAAAAGCCGGACGATGGTTTCGGCATCTTTCAGGCCGCTTTCGGAGATTTTCACGAAACGATCAGGAATCTGCGCGGCCAATTCGACGGAGGTTTCCATCGAGGTCGAAAAGGTTTTCAAGTTCCGGTTGTTGACGCCCACCATATCTACGTCGTCGCACAGGCTTTGGGCAAGTTCATCGGCGTCGTGGACTTCCAGCAGCACTTCCAGGCTCAATTGGTGGGCTTTTTTGGCAAGAAAGCGTACCTCCTGTGGCGAAAGGCAAGCCGCAATGAGCAGAATTACATCGGCCCCCAGCGCCTTGGCCTCAAAAAGCTGATATTCGTCGATCATGAAATCCTTCCGCAGCATTGGCGTCTTCGGATTTGCTGCACGGGCTTGGCTAAAATCCGCGAAGCTACCGCCGAAAAACGGCGTATCGGTCAGTACAGACAAACCTTTTGCCCCGGCGGCCACGTAGCCCGCCGTAATCACTTCCGGCTCGACGTTGTCGTTGATAACACCTTTGGAAGGAGACTGTCGCTTAAATTCCGAGATGATGCCCGGTGCACCAGCCAGCCGCAATGTATCAGCCAGTGAAATCGTCGACCGCGAAAACAGCGGGTCGCGTTCCAACGCACTTTGGGGAATAGCAGCCTTGGCGGCGGCGACTTCCAGGCGTTTTTGGGCTACGATTTTATCTAAAATGTTCATTTACCTCAAATCACAAAGCAACCAGTTTCTGAAAACTCTCTAACGCCTTTTTGCTCTCAATAGATTCCTTCGCCTTCGCCACCGCGTCGATCAAACTGAGCGACGAGTCGGCGGCGTGCAAGGCCAGCGCGGCGTTGGCTATGACGGCCTGTTTTTGCGCGGAGGTGGCTTCGTCGTTCAACACATTCATAAAAATTTTGGCCGACTCTGCGACAGTTTCGCCCCCGGCCAAGGCCTCCGCCCGAAAGGTATCTAGTCCCAACTGCGCGGGGGCCAGAACTTGCTCGGCCTGAGGAGTAATGATCTTGAACGATCCCGTTAGCGACACCTCGTCGTAGCCATCCAGTCCGTGGACGACCATGAATTTCTTGTTGGTTTGCTGGTAAAGATAGGCATAAAGCCGCGCCAATTCAAGGCTGAATACCCCGGCAAGCTGTTTTTGGGGGAAAGCCGGATTCGTCATTGGGCCGAGCATGTTGAAAAAAGTCTTGACGCCTAACTCCCGCCGCACCGGGGCGACGTTCTTCATCGCCGGGTGAAACAAGGGCGCGTGCAAAAAACATACGCCCGTTTCGGCGATTGCCCGTTGGAGGTAGTCCTGCTCGTTGCTGAACTTTACGCCGAGGTATTCCAGGACCGTCGATGAGCCGCAGGTCGAGGACACGCCGTGGTTGCCGTGCTTGGCCACCCGCTGCCCTGCCCCCGCCACCACAAAGCACGAGAGCGTGGAAATATTGAACGTATCCTTGCCATCGCCGCCCGTTCCGCAGACGTCCATCGGGTCGTAATCGGCCAAGTCCACCGCCAGGCAGAGTTCCAGCATGGCGTCGCGGAAGCCTTCCAGCTCGGCTACTGTCACACTGCGCATGGCGTAAATCGTCAGGAAAGCGGCAATTTGGGACGTATTATAGTCGCCCTTGGCGATGCCCATCAGCACTTCTTTGGATTGCTCTTTGCTGAGGGCTTTGTATTCGAATAAATGGTCGAGTATTTTTTTCATGGAGAGGTTAGGGTTCAATCATTCAGCCAATTTTGCATCATTTCTTTGCCGTGCTCCGTCAACACAGATTCAGGATGGAATTGCAAGCCACGTACATCGAATTTCTTGTGGGATAAGCCCATGACGCGCCCTTTTTCATCGACGGCGGTAATCGTCATCGTATCCGGTAGTGTTTCGGGAATGACCGTCCAGGAATGGTAGCGTCCCACGTTGAATTGGAGGGGAAGACCTTTAAAAAGTCGCTCACTCGGGTCGATTATGATGTTTTGGTCGCTTATGCCGTGCAGCACGTCCGTCATATTTTCCAACGTGCCGCCAAATGCTTCACCAATGCCCTGATGCCCCAAACAAATGCCCAAAATGCTCTTGGAAGCTGCGTACTCACGCACCAGATCCTGCATAATGCCCGCCTCGGAGGGAATACCCGGACCGGGCGAAAGCAAGATTTTATCGTAATCGGCCACCGCTTCCAGCGTGATTTTATCATTTCTGGCTACCACTACCCTATCGTGTAATTCACGCAGAATGTATACCAGATTATAGGTAAAGGAATCGTAATTATCGAGAACTAAGATTTTCATATTTTTTGCAGAATACTTTATATCAGATAGTTTCAGCCATTGTGATCGAATTCCGCAGCGCCGCCAGCTTGCTATTAATTTCATTGAGTTCGCTCTCCACGTCGGACTTGGCCACCACGCCCATACCCGCCTGGTAAAACAGCTTGTTGTTCTTGCTCAAAAAAGTGCGGATAGCGATGGCGTGGTTGAAATCCCCGTTGAAATCCATGAAGCCGATGGCACCGCCGTAGATGCTGCGGTTGGTGGTTTCCAGGCCGTTTATAATTGTCATGGCGTTGTGCTTGGGGGCGCCGGAAAGCGTTCCCGCCGGGAAAGTATCGGCCACCAATTGCAGCGGATTCGTGCCTTCTTTCATCGTTCCCACGACTTTGGAAACGAGGTGAATGACGTGCGAATAGAACTGCACCTCCTTGTACGTCTCCACTTTTACGGCGTTGCAACTGCGACTGAGGTCGTTACGAGCCAGGTCCACGAGCATCACGTGTTCGGCGGTTTCCTTGGGGTCGTTGAGGAGTTGCTGGGCCGCTTCGGCGTCGGCCGCGTCGTCGCCAGTCCGCTTGAATGTGCCGGCAATGGGGTGGATCTCGGCTTGGCCGTCTTTGATGAAAATCTGTTTCTCGGGAGAGGCACCAAAAATCTTGTAGCTGCCGTAATCGAAGTAAAAGAGGTAGGGCGAAGGATTGATGGAGCGTAACGCCCGATAGACATTGAATTCGTCCCCCTGAAAATCGCGGCTAAAACGGCGCGAAGGCACGATCTGAAACACATCGCCCCGGTGGCAATGGTCGATGCAGGTCTGGATGACGCCGCGCATGTGGTCGTCCGTTACGTTGGACGTTTCGTCGGTGGTGGCTTTGAAGGTGTAGGTCGGGAAGTTACGGTTCTTGATGATAATCTCAATTTGTTCCAACCCCTCGCCGCTGTTTTCCTTCCCGTAATTATGCTCGAAGATGTACAGCTCGTCTTTGTAATGATTGATGGCGATGACGTAGCGATACACCTGGTAAAAAATCTGGTCGATGGCGTTTTCGGGCGAACTTGGCTGCATTTCGATATCTTCAAAATACGCCACCGAATCGTAGGTCATGTGTCCGAACAAGCCGTTTGTAATGAAGGGAAAGGCGTTGGGCTCGGACTCGAATCGCTGCGCAAAAGACTGCAAGACGCCAATCGCTGCCTTGGGCGACGAAAGCGTGAGGATTTCTTTGTCCTGACCGGGAAACTGCTGCTCCACCACGCCTTGATTAAGCGCAAAGGACGCCACCGGATCGCAGCAGATATACGAGAAAGAGTTGTCGTTACCGTGGTAATCGGAGCTTTCCAGCAACAGCGTGTTCACGAAGCGGTCCCGCAGTTTGAGGTAGATCGAAACGGGCGTCAGCGTATCAGCCAGGAGCTTCTTGTGGTTTGTTTTTATGGGAAAGAGCTTCATGGTTACAGGTAGAAGGATTGGTTGATTTGAATAAAAAAAAGCGGCTCGCCGTTCTGATGAACAGCGAGCCGCTTTTTATGTCTGTATCTATTACTGAGTACGCATAAAGGCTTTCCTATTCATCTCGGAGAGAGGAACGCCACCACCATGCGGTATTCAGGGATTGATTCATAGAGATTGAGAATGGAGCGGACTGACCGCGTTTTGTTTCGATGGGTGCAAAGATAGGAGAATGAAAAGTGGAGAACCAATTTTTTTTGGAAAAATTTGGCTTAGCGGAACTGATCCGGTACCCAAAACCAGCACGCTTTTTATTACCCGACTGATTTATTCATCATAATTACCGAACCATTGTTTAGGGCAGCTTCCATGAATTGTTCGATTTACGTTCTTCAAAAAATGTAACAAAACCTTCACGCCCCCTCCCGAATCGCCAGCGCCAGCCGGATCATCCCGTACTCGATCCGCTCACCCAGATGCTCGAACAGCGGGGCCAGGGGGTCGCCGGGCTTGAAATTCAACTCGTCGGCGGCGGTGAGGACTTCGGCGTAGGTGCGATCGGCGATGAGCGGCCGAAGCTGGATTTCGTGGCCTTCGTCGCGGAGTTTGACGAGATGCGCCACTACGGTGGAGGTCGTCAGGCCGCGCTGTTGGGCGATGTCATCGAGGGTAAAGCCCTTTTCGTAGAGTTCGTGGGTCATGAGGTAGGTCATGCCCTTCACCACGCGGGTGCCGGGTTTGGTGTTTTCCCTGGCAAACTTCACGATTTCGGTAACGAAGGCCTCGCCGTAGCGGCGGTACTTCTCCGTTCCGACGCCCGATACATCCAGCATCTGTGCTTCCGAAACAGGTCGCTTTTGGGCCATTTCCGCGATGGTTTTGTCGGAGAAAATCACGTAAGGCGGCACGTTGAGGGCGTCGGCCATTTGCTTGCGGAGCAGGCGCAGTTGCTCAAATAAAGCATCGCGAATGATTTCCTGTTTGGGCTTTTCTTTCGGAATGAGGGCTTCCTCGCGGGCCTTGCGCTCCGAAAACGGGATAAACTTAGCCAGTTCCATCGTCTTGCCTTCTTTGAGAATCTGCCAACTCAGAGCGTTGAGCTTGAAAGCGTGGGCTTCGTCGTAGGCGATATCCATTACACCGGAGTTGAGCATCTGACTGAGGTACTCGGCCCACTCGTCGCCGCGCAAGTCGCGGCCCACGCCGAAGGTGGGAAGCTGGTCGTAACGGCGGTCGAGCAAGGCGCGGTTGCGGCTGCCGCGCAGGATGTCTATCAACATCCCCATCGCCACGCGCTCCCCGGTGCGGGCGATGCCCGAAAGTGCTTTCTGAGCCAGCAGGGTGCCGTCGAAGCGGGTGCGGGGATTTTGGCAGACGTCGCAGTTACCACAGTCTTTTTCTACAGCCTCGTTAAAATAACTGAGTAAAATGCGGCGGCGGCAAAGGTCGGCTTCGGCGTACTGCTTCATGCGCTCAAGCTTGGCCCGCAGCAGTTCCTTCTGCTCGTTGGACTGCTCCGAATTGTTGATCATGTCCTGCCGCATCACGATGTCCTGGTAACCGTAGAACAGTACCGTGTCGGCGGGAGCGCCGTCGCGGCCCGAACGCCCGATTTCCTGATAAAAACTCTCGACGTTGGGTGGCAGGTTGTAGTGAATCACCCAGCGGACGTTGGATTTGTCGATGCCCATGCCGAAGGCGATGGTGGCCACGATGATCTGGATATCGTCGTTGAGGAATTGCTCCTGCACCTTGGAGCGCTGTCCGGTGGAAAGGCCGGCGTGGTAGCAGTCGGCGCGGAAGTCGCGGTTTTGCAGCGAGGCGGCCACAGTTTCGGTGGTCTTGCGGCTCAGGCAGTAGATGATGCCCGGCTGGTTGGGATGTTTTTTCAAAAACTGCTCGATCTGCGGCAGCCGTTTGCGCGAGGGCAGCACCGTCAGACTGAGGTTGGGACGGTCGAAACTGGCTACGAAAGTGGGCGCTTTCTTCACGCCCAACTGCCCCAGTATGTCGCGGCGCGTCACGCGGTCGGCGGTGGCGGTGAGGGCGATGACGGGCACGCGGGGAAAGTGGGCTTTGAGCGAAGATAGCTGCCGATACTCGGGCCGGAAGTCGTGGCCCCAGGACGAGATGCAGTGCGCCTCGTCTACGGCGAAAAGCTGCACGTTCCATTCTTTGAAATGCTCCATCGTGTTGCCCGAAAAAAGCCGCTCGGGGGCCACATAAAGGAGTTTCAGTTGGCCTAGCTTGGCTTTCCAGAATACTGTATCCTGCTCCTTGCCCGACAAAGAAGAATTGAGGTAAGCCGCCTCGATGCCGTTGGCGCGAAGGGCTTCCACCTGGTCTTTCATCAGCGCGATCAGTGGCGAAATGACGACCGTCAGGCCGTGCTGCAACATGGCGGGTACTTGATAACAGACTGATTTACCGCCGCCCGTGGGCATCAGCACCAGGCAGTCCTCGCCACGCAGGACGGTATCGATGATTTCGGCTTGTTGCGGCCGGAAGGTATCGTATCCGAAGTATTGTTTAAGGACTTGTTCTTTGGTCATTATATTCGTTCAGCGTTGTCGGCCAGTGCCGTTCTTCGTTGGGGGGGCAGGGATTAATACAAACGTTAATTTTATAAGGAAAATGCCCCGACCGAATTTGAGTCAGGAGCCCTATGCGTGATTGGACAATCTGGTTCCGGGATTTGCAGGATGGTAAATGTACAAAATATTTGGCCTGCCTGGATGATGGAGGTAAGGTTAATCAGGGGAGCAATTTTTTTCATTCATGTACAAGTAATTTATATAAAATTATTTTACATTTAGGCCAGTTTTTTCTCTAAACCCATCAACAACTTCCTCTGCCCATGTTCAAAATGAAAGCCCAATCCTCCGAAAAACCTCCCAAACCCAAAAAGTCTTTTCTCCGCGAGTGGTCCGACTCGCTGCTGTTCGCGGTCATCGCCGCCACACTCATTCGCTTCCTAACCTTTGAGGCCTTTGCCATTCCCACACCTTCGATGGAAAACACCCTGATGGTGGGCGACTACCTGTTTGTGAGCAAACTGCACTACGGCATCCGCACGCCGAGGACGCCGCTACAGGTGCCGCTTACGCACCAAAAAATATGGGGGACGAACATTCCCTCGTACAGCGACGCCATCCAACTCCCCGTGTACCGCACGCCCGGTTTTTCGGATGTGACAAGCGGCGATGTGGTCGTCTTTAACTATCCGCCGCGCATTGCGGGTGAGCCGGACTACCCAGCCGATTTGAAAACCAATTACATCAAACGCTGCATCGGGACGCCCGGCGATAAAATAGAAGTCCGGCAGGAAAAAGTGTTGGTGAATGGCCGGAAAATGCCGACCCCGCCCCGCGCCGAAACCTTTTACTTTATTAAAACGAAGGAAGACCTGAACGAACGCTTTTTCCGCCGCTACGACATCGTCAACGACTTCAACTCACCCGACGGACCGTTCATCAACTGGCAACCCGTGGAAGCCTACGATGAATCCACAAAGACCAACGTACGCGTGGGCTACAACGTGAATATGACGGAGGAAGTGCTGACAAAATTCCGGGAAATGGGCTGGATCGAGAGCATTGATCCTACGACCGCATCACCTGGCACACTAAAAACGGGCATCTACGGCGGAACTGCCTATCCCTGGAACCGTGATAACTACGGCCCACTAACGGTACCAAAGCAGGGTGTGACGATTCCGATCAACGAAAAAACGATTGCGTTGTATGGCCCCGTAATCGAACGCTATGAGGATAATGAGAACGTGGTAATAACGCCGACCAGCGTCAGCGTTGGTGGAAAGGTGATTTCCTCCTACGCTTTCAAGCAGGATTACTTCTTCATGATGGGCGACAACCGCCACAACTCCGAGGACTCGCGCTATTGGGGCTTTGTCCCCGCCGACCATATCGTGGGCAAGGCGGTGTTCGTCTGGATGTCCATCGACCCGGTGGCGGATAAAGTTTGGAACAAAATTCGCTGGAATCGGCTGTTTCGGGTGATCGAGTAAGCTACACTGGCAAATACACGCTGAACGTTGCCCCCGCGCCTGGCTGGCTGCTGGCCGTGATGGTCCCGCCGTGGTTGACAGCCACTTTCTTGCAGATGGCCAGCCCGATGCCCGTGCCAGTGTATTGGCTTTTGCCATGCAGCCGCTGGAATACCTCGAAAATGCGGTCCAGGTACTTTACTTCAAAGCCGCCGCCTGCCGTCCGGGCTGAACTTCGGGGGGTAAATCCGCCGCACTTACTTCGGTGGTAACCACGCGGATAACGGGTTGCGTTTCGGATTTTTGAAATTTGAGCGCATTGCTCAATAAGTTTTGGAAAAGTTGGTTTAACTGGCTGGCGTCACCCTGCACCACGGGCAGCGGCTCTATTTCAATTGAAGCCTGAGTTTCTCTGATCCTTAGTTCGAGATTGTGCAACACATCCCTCACTACTTTTTCCAGCGATACTTCATCGGCGGCTTCTTGCCGGGTCGTGATGCGCGAGAAGGTGAGCAGATCGTCGATGAGCACCGACATGCGGTTGGCTGCTGACTGCATCCGGTTGAGGTAGTCGGCCCCATCGCCGAGTTGAATCTCGTAGCGCTTTTTGAGAATGTCGCCGAAGGACTGGATTTTGCGCAAAGGTTCCTGTAAATCGTGGCTGGCCACGTAAGCGAACTGCTGGAGGTTTTCGTTGGAGCGCCGCAGTTCCTGCATCGAGGCTTCGAGTTGCTGGGTGCGTTGCCTGACCAGTTCATCGAGGCGTATCTGCGTTTGCTTTTGTTCGTGAATGTCGGTGGTCGTTCCCAGCCAGGAAACAATTTCTCCGGCTTCGTCCCGAATCGCCGTTGCCCGGCCTAAGTGCCAGCGATACGCTCCATCGGTTCGCCGGAGGCGGTATTCCGCCATGTAGGAATCTCCGGTTTTTAAGGAATGCCGTATTATCTCGATCACGGCGGACAAGTCGTCGGAATGCGTGGTTATTTCCCACCCGACGCTGAAAGTTTCTTCGATGCTCAGCCCCGTATAGTCGTACCAGCACTGGTTGATAAAGGTGAGTTTACCTTCGGAATCGGTCGTCCAGGCCATATTAGGCATGGTTTCCAACAGAGTCATGAAGCGCGTTTTTTCGGCTTCCAGTTTTTCGCGGGTCTTCACCTGCTGCGTAATATCCTGCAAAGTGCCATTGAAGCGATAGGCTACCTGGTCTTCTCCAAACCAGGCCCGGCCTTTGGCCCGCACGATGCGCTCTACGTTCGTGGGGGGAGCGATGAGCGTGTACTCGATGTCGTACCCTCCGCCACTAGCAAAATCCAACGTTTTTTTAATAGAATCGGTAACAAGTTGTCGATTTTTTTCCGCAATCACGGCAAGAGCGGTCGCCAGTTCGATCTCGACTTCCGGCGGCAGACCAAACCATTCCCGCAAGCGGTCGTTTCCCGTAAACTTGTTCGTAATCGGGTTATAATCGAAGGTAGCCAGTTCGGCAGACTCGACGGCAAAGTGCAACTGATCCTTGCTCTCGGCGAGCTTTTGCAGACCGACGACCTTATCGGTTGTTTCTATGCAGGTGACCAATACCCCCGCCACCTGACTCGATTCGTCCAATACGGGAGAGAAGCTAAACGTCCAGTACGAATCTTCCAGCCCACCATTGCGGTAAATGGGCATAAACTCATCTTCACTCCAGGTAGCTTCACCGCCGTTTCTGATGTGGGTTGTCAAAGGTCCGACTGTGTCTTCCCATATAAGGACCCAAACCTCGGAGGCGGGCCGGCCCAGGGCGTGCGGATGATTACCATTGTTACCCAGACTGGGGCGATAGGCGTCATTATAGAAGCACAGCAGCTCCTCGCCCCAGAATAGAAACATGGGGAACTTGGAGTTGAGCAGGATGCCCAGCGTGGTCCTCAAATTCTGCGGCCAGGTATCCGGCGGCCCCAGCGGGGTTTGGGTCCAGTCGTGGATGCGGGTCAGGTGGCCCATCTCACCGCCACCGCGCAGGAAAGCAGGTTGAGCCGATCCGGCGTCCGTAGTAGATTCTTTCATTAAAGGGAGCGGGTTTACACGCTGGGTAAATATACGTCAATACCTCACAGTATTGAAACTGCGGGCTATCAGGAGGTAGTTAAACCATTTTGGCGATTAGGCCTCTATCAGGCAGCTCCGGCAACCAATGGCACGTTATTAACGTACTTACTAGGGAATTGTCCATAAAATAACAAAACACTCATGAAACTCAGAAACACAGTTTTTGCCCTAGCTACCGTCCTGGTTATGGTCTCCTGCGGCACTTCTGCCCCTACTTCCAAGTCGGCTCCGATTGAGCACACGATTTGGGATAAACTCCTGAAAAAGCACGTAGATGACCAAGGATTAGTCGATTACAAAGGTTTTAAGAAAGACGAAGGAGAATTGAAGAAATACCTCGACCTGATTAGTAAGAATGCCCCCGGCAGCAAGTGGAGCCAGGACGAGAAACTGGCCTACTGGATCAATGCCTACAATGCCTACACGGTGCAACTGATTCTGGATCACTACCCCCTGAAAAGCATTAAGGACATTGGCTCATCCATCAAAATTCCCTTCGTCAACACGCCCTGGGACGTTAAGTTCATCGAGATCGGTGGCAAGAAGATGGACTTGAACAACATCGAACACGGCATCATCCGCAAGCAATTCAACGAACCCCGCA
The DNA here is from genome assembly GCA_038235275.1 of Cytophagales bacterium. GTDB lineage: Bacteria > Bacteroidota > Bacteroidia > Cytophagales > Spirosomataceae > Persicitalea. The sequence goes on from JBBSUC010000022.1 coordinate 31,571, forward strand.
TTCACTTCGCCGTCGTGTGTGCTGCCATGTCCTGCCCGCCGCTGCGCAACGAAGCCTACACTGCCGACAAGCTCGACAAGCAGCTCGATGATCAGGGACGGGCTTTTTTGAATAACCCCAGGCTCAACGAAGTGACGAAAGACAAGGCCAGCGTTTCTAAGATTCTGGACTGGTACGGTGGTGATTTCAAGAAGAAGATGCCGATCAAAGACTGGATCAACAAATACGCCAAGACCAAGCTAGAGACGAATAACATCTCCTACAAGGATTACAAGTGGGCGTTGAATGAGCAATGATCTCAATTTTGAATGATAGAATGAGTGAATATTGCTTTCGCCGACAAAAGCCTATTCTATCATTCACTCATTCTATCATTCAAAATTATTTTCCGGCCATCTTCAGCGCCTCCGTCGTTGTATAATATTTCGTAATCATGTTCGGAACTTCCCAGTCGGGAAGTTTTCCGTCCTTCAGGTACTCCATGTACTTGCGGGCGACCTGGGCGAAGTGCTGCTCGTGGCCGTTGTCGTATTTGGCGGGAATCATCACTTGCCAGCCCTTGGCGTCTTTTTTCAACTCAATGCCGGGGTACAACGCTTCCACCTTTTTGAATGCTTCTGCCATGCCTTCGGCGTAACCTTCCGGCTGGCCAACGGACTCGATGTAAAGCATGGGCTTGTAATTCTGATCCTTGCCCTGCCGGATGATGAGGTTGGCTTTGGAGCCGCGCATGATGGAGTAATGCGTGTCGGCCGTGCCTTCGGGTGCCTGGAAATTCCAAAGCACTTTAACCTGGGCGTGGATGCCTTTCAGCGTGTAGTTTATTTCGCCATTGGCGTACACACTCAGCGTACTATCTTTTACGGACGAGGTCAGGTAGTCGGGGTAGCTGTCCAGCTTTGTGACTAGCTTGAACTGCGAGGGCGTCAGGTCGGTGGTCCAGCGCCTGGCCGAAATCAGGCTTACGTCGCTGGGACTCAAAACCTGTTCCGGGAATGCCGCCCACTGGATCAAGTCTACCAAGTGGGTGTTGACGTCCACGATGCCCTCGCCCTGTTGCTTTACGTCAAAGAACCAGGCGGGCCGCACCAACGGACTGCCCGACACGATTTTGGAAAAATGGTGGACGCTCTCCTTGCTGATGGCGGGCTGCTCGGTAGTGCCTTTTTGCAGTTCGCCAAAAATGGCTTCCTGCTTGGCCAATTCTTTTTGCAGCGCATTCGTGATTTCGTAGCGCTCGGTCATAATGTCGTAGAGCAGCACGTTGTTTTTCTTGGCCGAGTCAAAGGCTTTTTTCAGCAATTCAAAACCATCGGAGTCAATCGCCATGGGCTTGTCGGCCAGCACATTCAGGCCCGCATCCACGCTTTGTTTGATATAATTGGTCTTTTTCTGGTTATTTCCCGCCAGTACCACTACGTTGCCGGCCTTGTCGGCCAGCATTTTTTCCAGATAATCCGGTCCGGTGTACACCTCTTCTTTCCAATGTGTGGGCGACTCGGCGCGAGTATTATACTGATCGACTTTGGCCATGTATGCTTTCACCTCCGGCCCGTCGGGCGCATAGACGTGCACCACGGAATCCACCTGATCGTAGGCTGTATTTTGTAACAGATCCGCGTGGAAATGACCGGGATCCAGGACGATGAGCCGCAGTTTGTCGGGCGAGTCGGTGGTTTCTTTGGTGGTATTGCAGCCTTGGTGCATAGCCGAGATGGCAATTAGGGCGGAGAGAGTTAGGGTTTTCTTTAACACAGTTTTTTTGATTGAAACCGGGTCGCCGGTGCGATTGAGAGTTGAAAATGTCGTTTTTCTGGGCTGCCGATCATGCTGAATAGACTACCTTCCCATCGATGATCGTCATACTGACGTCGATGTTTTCATCAAACAAAACCACATCAGCCACCTTTCCTACTGTCAGTGAGCCGAGGGAATCTTGCTGCCCCATAATGCGGGCGGGGGTAGTTGACGCCATTTTCACGGCATCCAGCAGGGGTACATGGGCTTGCTGTGTGATCGTACGGACCAGTCGATCGGCGGTAGCGACGCTACCCGCAAAGGCGGTGCGGTCAGGGAGTTTGGCCACGCCATCCTCCACCAGCACTTTCAAGCCGTTATCGAGCGGGCCCAGGATACTGTCGCCGGGCGGCAGGGAAGCGGCCCGCATGGCGTCGGTGATGAGGGCAATGCGGTCAGGGCCTTTTATTTTATAGATCAATTGCAAAAGCGGCGGCGGCAGGTGAATGCCGTCGGTAATGATTTCAACGTCCATCTCATCCAGCAAAAAGGCGCTTTCCACTGCCCCGGCGTAACGGAAAGCGTCGCGGCGGGTCACGCCCAACATAGCCGAATAGAGGTGCGTCATCAGCGTGTAGCCGTTTTCGGCGGCCAGCACCACATCCTCGTGAATGGCTTCGGTGTGCGCCACCGACGCAATGATGCCCTGCGAGCGTAAAATTCGCCCCATTTCCAAAGCACCCGGTAGTTCGGGTGCAACGCTCCAGCGCGTGACGGAGCCATTGGCGCGGCGGATAATTTCTCGATATTCTGTCGGATCGGGGTTGCGAATGTAACGCGGGTCCTGCGCCCCGCGCTGGTTCATGGCGAAGTAAGGCCCTTCCAGATGCATGCCCAGAAATTTCGCTCCGTTTTGGTTGGCGCGGTTCGCCTCCTCGTACAATTCCAGCGTTCGGAACAGCGATTCCTGGCTACTGGTGAGCGTCGTGGGTACCATTGCCGTGGTGCCGAAACGGGCGTGGGTTTTGGCTATTTCAAGAAACGCTTCCACGCTCCCGTCCATGAAATCGTGGCCACCGCCGCCGTGAACGTGCAGCTCGATAAAGCCCGGCGAAACGTACTTTCCCTGAGCGTCGATTTCGGGTAAGTCGGGCGTTTCTCGGCCCGCTTCCAACACGGCAGTGATTATGCCCTCCACCACCACCAAAGTACCTTTTGGCAGCATACGATAGGGTGTCAGAAGTGTGCCGTTGGTTATCTTAAAAGAAGAGGACATTATCAGGTAATTCAGGAAAGCAAAGAGGCCGAATTTTTGTCCAAATACAGCATGCAGTCGTCGTGCGTCCGCAGAATCCCCGCCGGATAGTCACGGCTGATGGGACGCTCCACGCAGTCTTTTACGGCCTGCGCCTTGCGCTCATCGGGAACGGAACAAACGATGGACTTTGATTTGAGAATCTGCGGAATAGACATACTGATGGCCTGCTTTGGCACGTCGTCCATCGTGGCAAACCAGCCCTCGTTGAACTGCTGGCGGCGGCAGGCCTCGTCCAATTCGACTACGATGTAGGCGTCTTTGGTGTAGAAATCCGCCGGAGGATCGTTAAAAGCCAAGTGGCCGTTTTCGCCAATGCCCACCTGCGCCATGTCGATCGGATGCGCTTTAATCAACTCGCCTAGCCGGGCGCATTCCTGTGCCGGGTCGGCCTCACCGTCGATGAGGTAGTAAGCTTTCAGCGCGGGAACCTGGTCGATAAAGCGCTCCTGCAAATACTTCCGAAAACTAGCCGGAGCCGTGATAGGTAAGCCGATGTATTCGTCGAGGTGGAACATGACGACTTTACTCCAATCAATATCGTCGTGCGTGAGGAGCCGTTGCAGGGTTTCAAACTGGCTCGTCCCGGTGGCCAGGATGATATTGGCCTGTCCATTTTCGGCAATGGCATTCTTAATGATTTCAGCGGCCCGGTCGCCGGATTTTTGGCCCAGTTCCCGGGCGTTTTCGGAGCGGTCAATGTTGAATTTCATGGGTTGTTCTCAAAATTTCAGAAGCGCTTTGATTTCTTCCAGTTTCCCTTCGTACGATGCCCCCACGGGAATCTCCCGCTCGCCCACCCAAACGGCGTACCGACTGATTTTCTGCACCTTTGGCACGGCCACCGCAAAAGAGCGGTGAAGCCGGACAAACTGCCGTTCGGGCAGTGTGAGCAGGGCATCGGCCAGGCTTTGTCGGCTGAGGAGTTGGCGGTTCGGCAGGACGTAATGCACGTAGTTTCCCTCCGCTTCCAGATAGCAAAGGTCTTTCAACCACACTTTCTCCTGTTCATAGCCCGTTTTTACGAAAATAAATAGATCAGATATCGGACTATCGCCGAGTGCCTTTTGCCGCAGTTGCTTTGCTTCCAGGGCTTTATTACAAGCCCGCGCGAAGCGGGCCAGCGAATACGGTTTGAGCAAGTAATCGACTGTATTCAGTTCAAATCCCCTTCACCGCGTACTCAGAATAAGCGGTGGAGAAAATCACCATCGGCACTTTTTGCAGGCAGTCCAGAAACTCGATGCCCGATATGTCCGGCATTTTGATGTCCAGAAAAAGCAGGTCGATTTGGTGTTGCTGCAAATACGGAATAGCCCGGAAAGCATCGGTAAAAGTAGCACTCAACGCAACGAAAGGTACCTTGTCCGCGTGTATCTGGATGACTTCCAGGGCGCGGGGTTCGTCGTCGATGGCAATGGCGGAAAGCGTCATGTGAGTTACTGTATTTCCAAAACCAATGATACGAAATAATCGCTTTCCGTGGCCTGAATGTCGAGCGTGTGACGGTCGGGATACAATAATTCGAGTCGCTTGCGGACGTTGGCGAGGCCAATGCCCGGCTTATTCTTCTCCGGGTCGTCGCCCGTTTTTTGGTGCAGGCTGTTGTGAACTTTGAAGTACAGCTTCGTGGCGTCCAGCGCCAGCGTGATGTACACCCAGGACGGCTGTCGCAGACTGATGCCGTGCTTGAAGGCATTCTCCACGAAGGGATTCAGCAGCATCGGTGCCAGGTACCTTTCTCCTTCCGGCTGTTGAATATTGACCCGAATCTCGATTGCGTGGCCCTCGTCCAGCCGCATCCGCTGCAAGTCCAGGAAGTTGTGCAGGTACTCGATTTCCTTCCGCAGCGGAATGCGTTCCTGATTGTTCTCGTGCAGCATAAAGCGCATCATGTCGCCGAGTTTCTGGATGCCATCCGCCGTTTTTTCGCTGGTTTCTTTCAGCGCCACGGCGTACAAAGTATTGAGCGCATTGAACAAAAAATGCGGATTGACCTGCGAGCGCAGGGTGTCGAGTTCGGTGGATCTTTGGAGGACTTGGGTTCGGAGTTTTCGAGTTTCTTTGAAGAAATGTCGTCGCAAGTAAGCCGTCAAGGTACCTACTGAGCTTGGTAATAAATATAAGGAGTAAAAAGGGTAAGAATCTGCCCCACTTAGCCCCCAAATGAGGCCAAAACATAGGCTAACAAGAGTCCAGAGTACTATGCCTAAGACATGGTACCGTTTCGATTGTGGTTCAGTGGGCCAGTTTTTATCGTAGTAAGGGAATAATAGGTTATAGCAGCCGTAATGAAATAATATCGTCAGCGTGATGATCGCTAAGCTTACTAGTACTCCTCCGCCCCCCATGGCAAAATTGGCGACGCTGCCCACGAATACCCATAGAATTAAGCACGAGCCAGCAAGAGTTAGCAGGAGGTATTGCAAAACTCGGTGACGCGATTGACCTTGCTGCTCGTGTAGCTCGATTGTACGATAATAAAGTTGGGCGAAAGCTTCGTAAATCAGTAGGCAGACTAATGCGGCCAAAAAACTAGTGGGAATATTTATAAGGTCGGAGCCATGTACATGAAAGCCAACTAATTGCCCAGCATCACCACTTCGTTCCCAAATTTTACGCTGAAAAAAATCGTATAGCAGAATGCTGCCGAACGTCAGGCCAACCGACAGTGCAATTAAGTAGTTCGTGGTGGTGTCGTATCGCTTTTGCCTGATTCGAGGAAAGGCGTGATAGTGAAAAACGTACCACGCTGCCATAAATAGCATCGCCCCTGCCACGGTAGGAAAAATGACGTTTTGGTTATAATCGAAAGAAGCCAGATCGCGTAGAATGATGGAGTTACTTACCCCAGCGTCCTGTGCCATTCCGATATTTATGTTGAAGTACCTGGCTGACTCCAAAAGTCGGCGGATAACATAAGCCGCAACGGCGGCAAGGACGATGAAGAGTTCGTAACGGCGGATGGTGGCAAGCGAGCGCATTGTTTTTCTGATTGGTTTGCACCAAAACTACGCGCAGTACGGCTGCGCCGGGGAAAAATGACGTGAAAGAGGGGATATTTGGGGTGAAATGGGTGGTGAAAGAAAAAGACATCCCTAGCAATGGCTATCTTTGCGATTAATAGTGATTTCTACTATAGTCTAGCAACGAGAGAGCCATGTATATTTTTAAGAACACTATTACACTGGAAGAAGGAAAGCGTAGCGGGAAACCCTGCATCCGGGGAATGCGGATTTCGGTAGAAGACATTCTTCGTTGGTTGGCTTCCGAAATGACCATTGCAGATATCCTGGAGGATTTTCCTGAGTTGACCAGGGCAGACATTCTCATTGCCCTAGAATTTTCGGCCGTGCAACAGCGACGCACCTTTTTTGATGTCGCGGCATGAAGCTATTGGTTGACCAGAATATCTCGTATCGTATTCTGAGGAAGATGACGGACTTTCCGGCCAATATCGTTCACATCAAAGACGTAAGTCTAACCGATGCGAACGATCACGCCATATTCATGTATGCGCGTACCAATCAGTTCGATGCGGTCTTGACATTGGACGATGATTTTGTCAAGCTGCTGAACCTGCACTCTGCTCCTCCCAAAGTCATTTGGATTCGGACGGGAAACTGTTCGACGGCTTTTTTAGCGGATCTGCTTTTGGAAAAAGCGGTTGCTATTAAAGAATTTGTGGAATCGACGGAGTATATACTTTATGAGTTGGTTTGAGCTTGAAACCCTAGTGTGAAACTTCCCGAAAGCTAATTGCCAGGCGGCCAGTCTTTCGGGAAGTTCGCGCGCAGAGAACGGGCAAGATGCCCGTACCACATTAATTCCTCGGTGGTTTGCCGCCGGTAAGCAGGCCCTGCATCCGTTCGATGGTTTTCTTCTCGCCGCAGAGGGAAAGGAATGCTTCACGTTCTAAGTCCAGCAGGTATTGCTCCGTGACGATCTGCGGTTGGCTGAGGTCGCCGCCGCAGATGACGTGGGCCAGTTTGTTAGCCAGCAGGGCGTCGTGATCGCTGATGTAGTTGGCCAGGCGCATTTGGGCTACGCCCGCCAGGAAGAGGGCGATGCCCGTTTTGCCCTGTACCTTGATGTCCATCCGGGGCTTGGGCTGGGTGTAGCCGTTGTCGGCCAGTTCCATCGCGGCTTGCTTGGCTTCGGCGATGAGGCGGCTGCGATTTAGCACAATCTGGTCTTTTTCCTGTAAATAGTGCATCTCCAGCGCCTCCTGCGCCGAGGTAGAGACCTTGGCTTGCGCGATGTTCATATAGGCAGTTTGCAGGATGTTCAATTCAGTATCGCCGGGTTGGTAAAGGTCGGAGCAGCGGGCGGCCATTTCTTTGGTGCCGCCCCCCGCCGGAATCAGGCCCACGCCCAACTCCACCAGACCGATATACGATTCGGCGTGGGCCACTACCTTATCGGCGTGGAGGGTCAACTCGCAGCCGCCACCCAGCGCGAGGGTGTGCGGGGCCACAACTACCGGAATGGACGAGTACCGCGCCCGAAGAATGGTTTGCTGGAACTGGGCAATCATCAGGTTGATTTCGTCGAATTCCTGCTCGATGGCGAACATAAACAGCATGGCTAAGTTCGCTCCCGCTGAAAAGGCCTCAGTCGATTCGTTAGCGATCACCAGCCCCCGGAAGTCTTTCTCGGCCAGCGCGATGCCCTTGTGCATTCCTTCGATTACCTCGGCCCCGAAGGTGTTCATCTTGGAGCGGAATTCGAGGTTCACTATGCCGTCGCCCAGATCGTAAAGCGCGGCTCCGGCATTTTTCCAGACTATTTTATTTTCAAGATTCTTGAGAATAATGAAGTTGTCCTGACCCGGAATCTCTTTGTAGGACTTAGTCGGAATATCGTAGTACTGCTTTCGGCCTTTTTCCACTTTGTAAAAGGTCTCATTTCCGGCTTCCAGCATTTCGTAGACCCAGGCGGCGGGTTTCATGTCCTGCGCCTCCATGATGTCGAGCATCTTCTTTACGCCGACAGCGTCCCAGGTTTCGAACAAGCCCATTTGCCAGCCGAACCCGGACGTAATCGCCTGGTCGATGCGGTAGAGTTCGTCCGAGATTTCGGGAATGCGGTGCGTGGCGTAGCGGAAACTGTCGGCGAAGGTCTGGCGGTAGAATTCCCCGGCTTCGTCCTTACCTTCCAGTAATACACCAAAGCGCTTCGCCAGGTTATCGATAGACTTGGTGCCTTCCAGCGTGACGAACTTCACCTTTTCCGACGGACGGTACTCCATCGTCTTGAAATCCAAAGCCAGAATGACGGAATGACCCTTTTCGTCCTTTATTTTTTTGTAAAAACCCTGGTTGGTTTTATCACCGAGCCATTTTTTATTAAAGAGCTCCTGCATCACGCCCGGCACCACGAATGCTTCCCGTGATTCGTCAGTTTCGGCCCCAGATTCGTATAAATTATTGGAAACATGCACCGTCGTGTCCAGTCCCACCACGTCCGACAGACGGAAAGTCCCCGACTTGGGGCGACCCACCACGGGACCCGTCAGCTTGTCCACCTGTTCCACGGTCAAGCCCATTTTCTCGGCCGCGCGGACGGTCTGCACCATCGCGTGGATACCCAGGCGGTTGGCGATGAAGCCCGGCGTATCCTTGCAGAGAACCGTCGTTTTGCCCAAAAACAAATCGCCGTAGTGCATCAGGAAGTCGATGACTTCGGGATCGGTTTGCGGACCGGGAATGATTTCCAGCAACCGCAGGTAGCGCGGTGGGTTAAAAAAGTGGGTGCCGCAGAAATGCTTCTGGAAATCCTCGCTGCGGCCTTCTGACATCAAATGAATTGGAATCCCCGAGGTATTGGAACTCACCAAAGTCCCCGGCTTGCGGAGCTTATCGACCTTCTCGAACAAGCCCTGCTTGATATCCAATCGCTCCACGATGACCTCGATGACCCAGTCGTAGTCCTTAATCTCAGCCAGGTTATCATCGAAGTTGCCCAGCTTTACGCGTTTGGAAAAATCCGCGCTGTACAGCGGGGCGGGCGAGCCTTTCAGGGTGTTTTGGAAAGACTCGGTGACCAGGCGATTCCGCACGGCCGGGCTTTCCATGGTTAAGCCTTTGGCTTGTTCAGTGGGCGAGAGTTCGCGGGGAACGATGTCGAGCAACAGCACTTGCACACCGATATTTGCGAAATGGCAGGCAATGCGGGAACCCATGATGCCCGAGCCGAGAACGGCGACTTTTTTGATGGTACGGTTCATTTTTGTTTGGTTGTTTTCTGATTCTCACTATCCACCAGTGTGTTGATTTCTTTTATTACGTCCATAAAAATTACCAGCTTTTCGGGGGCGATTTTTTCGTGGATAATTTCGTTGAAGCGGATGACGCCCGCGCGGGCTTGTTCGCGCTTGGCTTTGCCGGCTTCGGTGAGCGAGATGCGGACGAAGCGCTTGTCGGTGCCATCCACCTCACGGCGGATGAGCCCTTTTTCTTCCAGGCTTTTTAGCATCCTGACCAGGCTCCTGGGTTCCATGCCCAGCAGCGGGGCGATTTTGGTGGCCGGGGTGCCTTCCTCCATATCGATGTTCAACAGCACGTAACCCACCGCCATCGTCATACCGTACTGCGCAGCATAAGTGTTGTACATGCGCGAAATCGAATGCCAGGCCCACTTGATATGAAAGTCGATCGTTTTTTCCTTACGCATTAGTGTTTTTCAAATTCGCTGCTTGCTTACGTCCGAGGGACGCGAAGCATTGCTTCTGTATATACGCAAATGTAATGAATTTTGTGGGTAGTATGCAAGCATACCTTTATTTGGAGGGTGCGTAGTCCTTGGAAATCGTCAAATGATTGGCCGGGTGTTTGGTGGTTAGGCAAATGCCCTTTACTTTTGCGTCAAATCTTTCAATATGTCTCCCATGAATTTCAAAAAGATAGCCGCATTCTTAGGTGGTATGGCGCTTTTGACCTCTTGCGAATACCAAAAATACAACCACGCGGAGCAGATCGACGTGCGGGCCAACAGCGAGTACATTTATGGCGTCAGCCCTGATTCAGCGGCACGGCAACTGAACAACAAATACGAGGAGCAGCCTGAGTTGGAATTGCGAGCTAATGCCATCCGCGAGAAAATGTTCGGCGATACGACCAGTGCTTTAGCCAGAAAATAGTCTGGCCTGATTTATATTATTACCTGAAAGCAGGATCTCCGCAGGAGGTGCTGCTTTTTTCATTATTTTACTGGGAATCTGCTTTCAGGAATCCTTCCGTTCAGTAAATCATCAAATTGATTCTATTCGTCTTTTGGGACAATTGAATTCTATTGATTTACTTTACACCTCCTTTCGATATTTAAAATAGCATTTTTCCCATAAAACTTTCCCCAGAAAAAGAACGCTAATCCATGAACATTGCCTTAGTAACCGGTTCAGCCGGACTTATTGGAAGCGAATCAGTCGCTTTCTTAGCCGATAAATTTGACCTCATCGTCGGCATCGACAACAACCTCCGCCAGTACTTTTTTGGTGAAGATGGCAACACCGCCTGGAACCGCAACCGCATCGAGGAAGCCCACGCCAACTACAAGCACGAATCAGCTGACATCCGCGAGGTGAGCCAATTGGAACCCATTTTCAAGGAATACGGCGCGGACATCAAAATGATCGTCCACACGGCCGCGCAGCCCAGCCACGACTGGGCCGCCAAGGAGCCGTTCACGGACTTCGGCGTCAATGCGGTGGGTACCATCAATATGCTGGAAATGACGCGGCTGCACTGCCCCGAGGCGGTGTTTATCTTCACCTCGACCAACAAAGTGTACGGCGACAATCCCAATTACCTGCCGCTGGTGGAGCTGGAAACACGCTATGAGATCGCCGAGGACCATCCCTATTTCGAGAACGGAATCGACGAGCTGCACAGCATCGACCACACCAAGCACTCGATTTTTGGCGCGTCCAAGGTCGCGGCGGATGTGATGGTGCAGGAGTACGGCCGCTACTTCGGTATGAAAACCGGCGTGTTCCGAGGCGGCTGTCTCACGGGTCCCAATCACTCAGGGGCGCAGTTGCACGGCTTTTTGGCCTACCTGATGAAGTGCGCCATCACGGGCAATCACTACACGATTTTCGGCTACAAGGGCAAGCAGGTGCGCGACAACATCCACAGCCACGACCTGGTGAATATGTTCTGGCACTTTTACCAGGACCCCAAACCGGGTGAGGTGTATAACGCGGGCGGCGGGCGCTTTGCCAACTGCTCGATGATCGAGGCGATCGCGCTTTGTGAGCAGATTTCGGGCAAAAAGCTGTCGCACTCCTACTCCGAAACCAACCGCTCAGGCGACCATATTTGGTATATCAGCGACCTGACGAAGTTCAAGACGCACTATCCCGGCTGGAACTGGGAATACGGTTTGGAAGAAACGCTGACCCAGATTCACGACGGAATCGCGTCGCGTTTGGCGACCCATCCTGCCTAAGCTAACCTCACTTCCTCCCGACCTTATGTCTGCCAAGTACATTATTCTGGTTCCGCAATTCAACGACTGGGAGGCGTTGAATCTGCTGATCGAGAGAATTAACACTGACCTGGCAAGCGACATTCTGACCCACACCTCGCTGCTGGTCGTGGACGATTGCTCGCCGCTGGACCGCACCGAATCGTTTCCCGCGTTCAAGGGGACGGGCATTCAGGTGCTGCGGCTGTACCGCAATTTGGGGCACCAACGCGCCATCGCCATCGGGCTTTCGTACATCGCCACCGAATTGAGTTGTGAGAAGGTCATTGTGATGGATGCCGACGGGGAAGACGCTCCGCGCGACATCAACCTGCTTTTTGCCAAATCTGCCGAACTTCCCGATACCATTATCTTCGCCCAGCGCAGCAAGCGGCAGGAGAGTTTTCTGTTCCAGTTTTTTTACAAAATCTACAAGGCCGTTTTCAAACTTCTGACGGGTAAAGTGATTACGTTCGGGAATTTCAGCCTCATTCCGCAACGACGCTTACAGAACCTGGTGCGGGTGTCGGAGATTTGGAACAACTACCCGGGCGGCGTCATCCATTCGCGCATCCCCTACGACGGCGTTCCCATCGAACGCGCCAAACGACTGGCGGGAAGCAGCAAGATGAACTTCGTGTCGCTGATTCTGCACGGGCTGAGTGCTATTTCGGTACTCATTGACGCCACGGCGGTCAGGATTCTGATTTTCTCGGTTTGCATGTCGGGCCTGGTTCTGGCGGTGATCGGGGGCATTTTATTCCTGAAACTCATTGGCAATGCCACGCCCGGCTGGGCTTCTACGCTCAGTACCACGCTATTGATTGTGATGATGCAGTCCTTTTTAATTTCCCTCTTTCTCGTATTCATGGTGCTGCAGTACCGCACGCAGCAGCATTTCATCCCGGCCATCCACTACCGCGACTTTGTGGAAAGCGTCGAAACTGTCGCCTAGCCATGCTTACTTTCGACGCTTCGCCGACCATGTACTGGGCGTTGGTCTACGCGCTGACGATGTTGGTCATCGGCTCAAATCTTAAAAAAGGAATTCCGACCTGGCTTTATCTGGTTGGTACTACGACCGTTTTTGTGCTGATGCGACTGCCCTCGGTGCTACTCAACCGCGAACTCAACGCCGACGAAAGTCAGATGCTGAGCCACGCCCTCACGCTTTACCAAGACCCGGTATACTGGCGCTCGGTGGACGGCACGACCATCGGCCCACTCGACAACTACCTGCTGGTCATTCCCCGATTATTGGGCTTTCAGCTAGACTACACTTCGGCCCGCGTCATGGGGCTGCTGTGCGGCGTCGGTTCGCTGCTTTTCTTTTTTGTGGCGCTAAAACGCTGGTTCGGTAAAACTACCGCCCGCGTCGCGCTATTGGTGCCACTGATTCTCCTGGCTTTTACGCAGGAAACCGACTACGTACATTATTCCAGCGAACAACTGCCGCTGCTCTTACTCAGCATTTGCCTGGCTTTACTGGCTGGATTATCCAGAAAAAAGAAGGAATTTACTTTTCAGGAAAAGAAACCGCCCGTTTGGCAAGCTTACGGCTTGGGCTTGGTAGCGGGTATGGTCCCTTTTGCCAAGTTGCAGGCTGTACCGCAAGCCCTGCTGCTCGTGGCTGCCGGACTTTATTTTACTTACCAGTTTTTTGTAAAAACCAAAAACAGTCAGCCGCTTCTCCTGCTGTTGCTGGGTGGAATTTCGTTTCCGGCAGTGGCTTTGCTCTGGATGTTATTTCAAGGCGTCTTCCAGGATTTTATTGATTTTTATATTCTGGGGAATGCCGTGTACGCCGGAGGAAGCGGCCTGGCCGATATTCCCACCCAGTTTGGCAAACTGGTTTTGTCAAGCCCCGATTTCACTGCTTTGCTCGGCGTAATAGCTCTTGTTACCACACTAGGCTTATTCGGGGAAAAACATACCTTAGTAAAACTACCTGCCACCCCAAGCATATCAGTTTCTGCCTTGATTTTGGGCTATGGTCTGGTGGCGGTTTACGCTGCCACCAAATCGGGTAACCTATTCGTCCATTACCTCAACTTCTGCGTTTATCCGCTGGGCCTGGCGGCGGCACTAGGTATTTCAAAAATTAAAGACAATAAACGACTGGCGATCGTGGCACCGCTGCTTTTGCTGGGCTGGTTCGGCATTCATGATGCGTGGAGTTTTTACAGAAGCCGCCAACTCAATGCCTTCGTTTCTGTCGACGCCAGGGCTTTACCAAAGAGTCCGGTCGTGCGGGTCATGCGTCCCTACGTGCGGCCAAACGATAAAATGGTAGTCTGGGGCTGGCAATGCCGTTACTACGTGGAGGCGCAGTTGGCACAAGGCACGGCGGAGAACCACTCGGAGCGGTCGATTTACCTGCACCCGCTACGGGAAGAATACCGCGCCCGGTACCTACGCGATATGCAGCGCAACCGTCCGGCCATCTTCATCGACGCCGTGGGCAAAAACAGCGTCTGGGTGCAGGATACTGCCACGCAGGGCTACCAATCTTTCCCTGAACTGGCGGCCTACGTTGATAAGAACTACCAGTCCCTGGGTAAAATCGACGATACACGACTATTCATAAGAAATGATAGAATGAGTGAATGATAGAATTGGCTGGGGAAAGCAACATTCTATCATTCACTCATTCTATCATCGCCGGGCGACCCCGTCAAAATTAAATCCGTCAATGTAGTCCTGTCCAGCACCGCCAGATTGGCGTCCCGCCATTCCTCCATCACCATACGCAGCGAGCAGTTTTCTTCGTCGACGCAGTCTTCGCATTTTCCATAAAAAAACAGCGATACGCAAAGGGTAGGAGCGATCGGTCCGTCAATTACGCGCAGAACTTTGGAAAACTTCACCTCGCCGGGCGGCACCCGCAGCAGGTAGCCGCCGCCCTTGCCCTTCTGGCTTTGCAGAATGCCGCTGTTGCGCAAATCCAACAGAATGGCTTCCAGGAATTTCCGGGGGATTTTTTCTTTTTCAGCGATATAGGAAATCAGTACGGGACCCTTGCCGTAGTTCTCGGCCAGCACTTTCAGTGCTTTCAGGGCGTACTTCGCTTTTTTGGAGATCATATGTTGGGCTATCGGCGGTCGGCTATCGGCTTTGGGCTATTCGTTAGCCAGTCTTATCATCCATAAAATAAATCCGGGATACCCCAAAGCGGGTAGATCAAAGGTACTGATTCTACGGGAAAGTGACTCAACCCTCCTTGCCAACGTCAGTCCAAAGCGGCCTTTTACCCAAATGGCTACTTTGGGCGTTGCTGGTGCCGTCCAGAGAAACGTACTGGTCGGTTTGGCAGGTGACTTGCGGCGTAGCGTTCTCGGTTTTTTTGCAGCCGTCGAGGCTGCCTAGAGACAGAATGCAAAGCAGGGCAAGCGAGCGAAAAAGGGATGTTTTCATAGCGATTTTTTGAAAAAAGTGATTTGGAAGGTTTCATTCGCGGCGGTACTCGATCGTGTGCTTAACCGTCGTTCCGTTATTGGTCTGGTCGAACATCCACTGCATGGTACTTCCGTTAAGATTCAACTCGTACTCCTGGCGTTGGCCTTTGCTATCCTGCAAAATGATTTTGTTGTCCGCGGTTTCCCACGACATTTTGCCGGAAGGCATGAACTTCGTTGCTGCTTTCATCACGATGTTGCCCAGCGGATTCTGGCACCCCCCCGCCGGGGTCATTTTCAGGCTGCCGTCGGTATTGAGAATAATGCCCATGTCTTTCTGACAACCGCCGTAGAGGTCTTTGAAATGAGTGTAAATATCCGTGATGCCGTCCTGGGCGGGCGACACCCGGTGGGCCACCATGCGCCAGGAACCAGCCATGTCCGGTGGGTTGCGGGAAGTGAAACTAAGCGTAAAAAGGGTCAGTAAGCTGGCCAGCAGGAGTCGAGGTCGAGCGAGATTTTTCATGAGGCTTATCCAAATTCAGGTTTTTGAATTACTGCCTCAAATTTCCTCAATCGCCGAAACTTCGTCAATAACCCTTTACACCCATTGAGTAAGCGGTACTACCAAAAAGGGTTTCCCATTTGAGTAAGCGTTGTATTCGTGACGAAGTAATGGAGCCGATCAAAACTGAAAATAGATAAACGAACCGCTGCTTTTCTGGGTCAGAATCACCAGAATCAGCATACCCGCCCAACCCAGGCTCAACCCCCACCACGGCAGCCCTTTGGACAGCGCAAGCAGGGAATTGTCGCGCATACGCCAGTGGCAGACAATCAGCACGACCGTAACAATCCCGACAGTCAATATAGACAGATTAGTAAGCATAGGGGCCCCGTTGGGAATGACCCCAAACATCGACAGCAAAATCAGCATGGCTCCCTTGAACGTAGGAGCCCGGAAAAATACCCACGTTACGTTTACTAAGAAAAACGTCAGCATAGCCAGACAGAATCTCGTAAATCGACTGGAAAACGGCAGCGTGGGAACGACCGATGATCGACTCAGCAAGGGTTCACTCACGGCTATGTCCACGGCTGAATCAGCCCGTTTAGCCCGACGGCGAGATATTCCGTCGCGCCACAGCCGCTCAGTGCATAGAAAAAGTCCGTGCAAAGCTCCCCAGACCACGAAGGTCCACGACGCTCCGTGCCAAAGTCCACCCAGTAGCATGGTTATCATCAGGTTGACGTAGGTTCGGACACTACCCTTTCGGTTACCACCCAGTGGGATATACAGATAATCGCGCAGCCAGGTGGACAGGGTGATGTGCCAGCGTCGCCAGAAATCTGAGAAACCGATGGCGGCGTAGGGATACCGGAAATTGTCGGGCAGTTCAAAACCCAGGCATAACGACACCCCGATGGCGCAGGTCGAGTAGCCCGCAAAGTCGCAGAAGATTTGTCCTGAAAAGGCCAGTACGCCCATCCAGGCATCGAGCGTTTGCACCGGAAAAGGCAGGCTGAAAATCAAATCGGCGGTTTCGGCCAGCAGACCGTCGGCAATCGTTACTTTCATAAACAAGCCAAGCGACAGCAGAAACAGCCCCCAGCTCAATTGTTCGGCCGTGGCCCGGCGCGGCGTTTTGAACTGCGGAATCAGGTCTTCCGGCCGCACGATGGGTCCGGCCACTAAATGCGGGAAATACGTAACGAATAAGGCAAAATTCAGAAATGACGGTTCGGGAGCAAACCTGCGTCGGTACACATCCAGCGTGTACGAGAGGGTAACGAAGGTATAAAATGAAATGCCGATCGGCAGAATAATATCGGGTTTTGCCGCCTGAAACACGATGCCCATCGCCGAGAGGAGTGCCGTGAAATTTTCCAGCAGAAAGCCACCGTATTTGAAATAACTCAGCATCCCGAGGTTCAACGCCAGGCTAACCGTGAGCAGGAGCTTTCGGCGAACCGGCTGCTGTTCGAGTGAAATTAGTTTGGCCATGTAAAAATCGACCACCGTCGAGAGCCACAGCAACAGAATGAACGGCGGATTCCAGAGGGCGTAGAACAGGTAGCTGGCCAGCAGTAGATTCCCTTTCTTCGTAGACCACGAAAAAGGAAGATTATGCAGGGCCAGTATAATCGCAAAAAAAACGACGAAGGTGAACGAATTGAAGACCATGATCGGAGTTGGTTAAAGCGGCATAGACGTAGTTTTCTGGGGTGTAGGAGACGCGCTTTTTTGAAGCGACCAACCCGTTTCCTGCTGAATAATCGGCATCAAATCCTGGGTGAACAGGGCGGCATCTTTAGGGGCCAAGTGCGACCACTCGGGGCAGTGAAAGCGGGATATCGCCGGATAGTCCTCGAAGTGAATGCCCGGTGTTTGGGTGTACGACAGCAGCCGGTCCCAGTACAACGCCCGTGGAAACATCTGTTTTTCAGCGTCGTGCATTGGCCCTTCCGAAGGCATTCGGATGAATAGAACCCGGCCACCCCGCGCCCGAATTTGATCGACCGATAGCCTTACCGAATTCAGGATTTCCGTTAAGGGAGGGCCAGCAATAGCCACTTTTGGACTGTGCGCGCCAATGTCCTGCCAAATGCCTTTTACCTTAGTTTGCATGGCCGTATCGGCGAGAAAGGCCGGGGTCATTTTAGTTTGCCGGTCAAAGTCGTTGACGGTGAACTTGGTAGGAAACTGTGGGCCACCCCATGCGCCGGGTCGGGTCGGGAGGGGTATTTTTTTTAGGAGCGGATTCAGGGCCAGATTCACGTCGTCCAGGAAAAGAAGATTAGCTTCCAGCACACGATTAATCTGGAAACTGATTTGTTGTGAAGGCGACCATTTTGGATACGCCTTTACCCGCTTGATGGCCTCCCGTTCTGGAAAAGAACCCGTTGGCGTAAAAAACAGCGGTTCGGTTACGCCGATCAGCAGGGTTCCCTTGAAGTTCGGGTCGTTTCCCAAATCGGTCAGCAACGGCCGGGGCGACGTACCCGGAATAGATAACTGAATCGGTTTTTCGCCCGTGACACGTTCCCAGGTAGCCAGGTCCAGGTCGAACTTGATGCGCGAAGAGCCAATCACGACAGGTCTTGCCGGACTGCTCTGATAAATCAGTTTCCGTTTACTGGCCCAGAGGCTTTCGTCGTCGTTATACGACTGAAAGTAATTTTCGTGCCGCCAGTGGAGTTCCCACCCGGTCACGAAGGCGGATACGAGTACCAACGCAAGCCAGGCGGCTTTTGAATAGTTTGCTGCGTTCATGAGTTTTGTCAAAATCAGGATAAGATTCCTTCTGCCTGCCCCATTAGTCGGATAAATATCTCAATCGGGGAACAACCAGATAATTGCCGTTGCGTGAGTGGTCGGATTATTGCGTGAACAGTCGGATTTACTAGGCCGCTGAGCGAACGGCAAGAATCGGTAGGGTGTTTTGGCTATACTTTCCGTTCAAACTTCCAGGTGTAGGTCTGGTCGCCGATTTTACGTTTCCAGATCATTATTTTGCTCTTCGCCCCACTGGTCAATTTTCCATCCTTCAGTTCCAGTTGGGCGTCGTCCTTGCTGCCATCGGGATGCGTAATGGTGATCGTATTGCCCTTGACCGACCACTTGTCGCCCGTTTGTGGACCAAAGGAAAGGGGGCTGCTTCCGGTGGTGGCACAAATCTGCTCCTGAATGGGTGTAATGGTACCGTCGCTTTTAAAATCATACAGAAAAATAGGCAGACACTGGGCGGTAATAACATTGAGCTGGACATAAAAATCGAGGATGTCGTCGATGTTGCCAACTGGCGGAGAAACCAGCAGATTTTGCCAGGCCCACACATTGGCTACGGTTACCGGATGCGTATTTTTAGGCACAGGATCGCTGTTTTTACCACATCTGGTAGCCACCAGCGGTAGTGTTGTCAGTAGCAGCGCAGCCACCCAGAGCAAGCGGGTTTTTTTCATGACAAAGTAGTTTAAATAATTGATAGACAGCATAAAAAAGTACTACAGTACGGGTACGTCGAACGTGCCTTCGAGGGTGTAGGTCTTCCCGTCTTTCACGTTTTTGCCGCTGCTCGTGAATGTGCCACTGCACCGGCTTTTCGTCGCCGTCGTCAGCGTAATGCTACCGTTGTCGGGAGACAACACGCCCACCGTTCCGACGTACACGGCTGGCAAATCGTAACTCTGATAGAGGTAGTTGGCTTTGCCACTCGCTAGCGCCTGGGTCAGGGTAATGAACGGGTAGGTACCGGGCGATTGCCCAATAATGCTTAGCGAAAGGGTATGTTTGTCATCGGTGCTGGCGATTATCACCTCGTAGCTATCGCCCCCCAACCCCGAAGCTTTTGCCGTGGTGAAGGTGGTAACAACCTGCCCGCTCTGGGTCAGTTTGAGGGTAGCCGAGCCTTTACCCGTGCCAGCTTCGGTGGTATCGCTTTTTTTACAACCCAAAGTTGCTGCCACAAAAAATAAGACCGCGACCCCTGAAACGAATGATTTTGTTTTCATAATAGGCTGGTTTTTAATGAAGTTGAAAAAATAGTCAGGAAATTGTGAGACATTTCAAGAAGACCGCTGCGGGTTTTACTTCGCGATGCTGACGGTCGGACTCAGCACCGAGCCACTCCGCTCATGGTACTGCACCCGGATGGCGTACTGGTAGCGGCCAGCGGAAGCGAGGGCCGTGTCCTGAAAGTCGCGCTGGCCGCCGTCCACTGCCCGGTACATCGTCAGCCCTTCGTCGTTCAGCGCGCGATAGACGACAAAATGGTAGGGTTCCGTTTCGGTCGGGAACTCCCAGCGCAGCGTGACCGCGCGGCGGTTGGCGTCGTAGTTGGCTTGTAATTTCTGGACAGGAATAGCCAGGGCCGAACCAAACTGTACGGGAACCGGGAACGACTTCAGCGACTCCAGTCCGGCGTCGTCCACCGCCGTGAGGGCGTAGCTGTATTTCTTTTGAGCAAGACCCGGCTGGCCGCGCAGCGTGGTATCGCGCAGGGACATGGCAGTCGTCACCCGGCCCGGCAGCTGGCGCAAGAGTACCCAGGATTCTTCGCCTTCGCGTCGGTACAGGCGGTGTTCGACCACATCGGCACTGCTGCTGGGCAGTACCTCGAGCGTGACACCGGCCGCGTCCACCACGACGCCCCGAACGACGGGAGACGTGGGCGGAATTCGGTCCGGCACCTTCACTTCGAGGGGGGCCGACAGGGCCGAGTGGTTCCCCGTCCGGTCGATGGCCACGATTTTGTAATACACCACCTTATTCAGGATCGGACGGGGCAGGGTGTCGAGATACGTCAGGGCAGGAATAGCGAAGGAGGTAAGTTGCCGATAAAAATCATTTTCCCGCTCGTAGGAGCGATACACTTTGTAGGCCACGATGTCGTCGTCCTGCCCCAGCGGCCAGCCGAGTTGCACCACGCCGTTGGTGTCGGTTTCGGCGGTGAGTCCGGTGGGCGGCGGCGGGGGCAGCAGATCGGCGATAATGGCGACGACGGCGGGCGCAAACGCCACGTTTCCGGCAGTGTCGATGGCTCCCACCGTGTAGTAATTGCCGTAGGGATAAGGTTTGGGATCGGTATATTCCAAAACGGTCAGCGGCAGCACCTTATCCACGACCGGCTCGAACGGGCCGTTCACGTCGCGGGAGCGGCCCAGCACGTAGCCCGCCGCGTCGCGGTCGTTCAGGCTATTTTTACTCCACTGAATCTTGACCGCTTTGTTGTCGATCACCTGGGTGCGTGGATTGCGCGGGGCCAGGGGCGGCGTCAGGTCGCGGGCCATGCCCGTCACCACTTCCGAAGGCGGACTGAGGTCGCCGAAGGCATCCACGCCAATGACCCGGTACTGGAATTTCTGATAATTCACCCTCACCGAATCGGTGTAGGACATCAGGGAACTCCCGGTGCGGTCGGAGCGGAAGCGGACGGAGTCGCGCTGCTGGGTAGCCTGGTCGGGTTTCGACTGGAAATAGGGCGTATCGGTGAGCCGTTTGAACGATTGCCCGTCGCTGCTGCGCTCGATGTAAAAACCCGAAAAAGCCCCCAGCGTGTTGCGCTGATTCCAGACCAGTGTGATGATGCTGTCGCCGCTCTTGACCTCCTCGACCAACGGAGCTACGGGCCGGAAAAGGTCTTTTGGACTAACCACCACGGCGGCCGTATCGAGCAGGTCGCCTGCCGTCGGCTTGGGTTTGGCCGAATAAATGCGATAGACATAAACGGCATCGGGCTGCCGGGGCTGGCGGTCCACCCAGCGCAAACCGAGGGCGTCGGCGGCTTTGGCCGAATAGTCGGCGGCCAGCATCGCCACGGCGAAGCGATTGTCCTGTTCTTCGCTGAGGTCGATAATCGAGGCCGCATCGGGCGCAAAGGTTTTGGTATAGCCCTGGCCGTAGAGCATCTGCAAGCCAATGGCCGGGAAGCGGTCGGTCGGTCTCACCCGGCGGCGGGCTTCTTCGAGCGTCCAGGGCTTGACCGGAACCGGACTCAGAAAGACCTTTTTTCCCTTCGGATTCTGGGCGCTCAGTTCCACGCGCTGCACCCAGTAACCCGCCTGACTGCCCGCCAGAAAGTGTCCGGCCCGGTCGGGGGCCCACCGCAGCACCACCGAATCGCCGTAGTTGCGGGCCAGCAACACCAGCCGGGGGGCCAACTGCCCACTGTCGCGGGACACGGTCGGCGTAGAGGCGGGCGTCGCCGGAAGGCGGGAACGCTGGGCGTAGGCATTATTTCCTAAGCACAGCCCACCCAGCAGCGTGAAAAGGCAGATATTGATTTTTAGCTGATTCATAGCCGTAGGGGTTTTACCGGGGATTGGTCGCCGGCGCGGTGGTAGCTGCTTTGAACAAAAAGTCTTTTTTCACCTCTTGCTTCGGGCCGTCGGGATAGGGGACGTAGCGCAGCACGACGCCGCCCGTCGAACCCGCCGCCCGTGGCATATATTTGCGGCCCGTCGAAAAACTACCCGACTGCACGGGATACTGATCGACCAACCCGTTGGGCAAATCGCCCAGAGATTCGTAGGTGGCCGACAAACTGATCGTGGGACTGTTGGCCCACACGCTGGCGTTTTGCAGCAAAGGCAGGTCGAATACCGACTGCCAGGACGATCCGTACACCTGGCGCATCTGTTCCCGCGTGGCGTACAACTTAGTACCAAACTGGTCGATTGCCTGCCAGTCGAAAAAGCTGATCCGATCGCGCTGCACGAAAAACTTGTACCCCCGCTGCGGCTCGTCGTTGAGCGGAAACAGTTCCAGTCGGTAAAGCGTGGCGTTCGCACTAATTGATGAAATACTGTTGCCCGTTTTGGTGGCCCCGAGTAAGGTGGCAATGGCAGAAACTTGGGTGCTGGCTAAGGCCGTGTTGCTGGCGTTACCCGAAGTGGCGAGTCCCTTACCCCCCGCCACGGCAATGCCGCTGGCCGTGGCGATGCCAGCGGTCGCCAACTGGGCGAATAGCATACGACCCCGGCGACTTTGCATGGCGGCGGCGGGATAGTTCAGCAGCCAGCCCCCCGCGTTCATTTCTGTGAACTTATCGAAGGAGAGAGAAGCACCGCCCCGCGTAACAAAGGAAAACAGGGGATCATAGACGTTGTTGGCCACCCAGGTTTCGTGGGGGTACGTTCGATTGATCGGTTCCAGCGGCCGGGGTTGCAACAAAGCGGGTTGAGCGCCCTTGGCTGATTTATAGCCAAAGAGTTCGGAATCCTCGAAGTTTTCGACGCCTCCCGTCGGTTCCAGCTCGAAGGTCAGGTAGTCCGACCGAAACTGGTTCGTGGGGTTGGCGTAGCTGGTCGAGGCAAAACGCAGAGGGGCAGTTTTTTCGGCAAAAGTGTTATAGCGGCTCGTGCGAAACGCAAAACTGTACAGGATTTTGTCGGCGACAATGGCCGCGCCGCGTAGCTGGATGGCACCCGTAAGGGTATTGCGACGGGTCGTGGCCGCACCCTGGACGGCCGTTTGATTTTTCAGCAAATCGCTACGCTCTTCTTTCAGACCAGCCGACGCGGGCAGTCTGATCTGGGTTCCCAGGGGGGATATGCCGGTGATGCTCAGGTCGGACCCATTGTAAATCCGATGCAGTTCGAGGCGGTAGGTTTTTTCGTTTTGCAACCCCGGCGGGAAGGCAAAAACCACCTGGCTGGGATAGCGCTCGTTGCCGGTTTGGTACACAAAAGGTACCCGCAGCGATGGACTGGGATCTTTGGGTACAAAGACGGCTTCGTAGCGATAGCCCGATTTCGTGAGGGCTTCATTGGGTAGTGACCCGGCGACCAACCCTTGCGGCACCTGCCCTTTCAGGCAATACAACTGTCCATCGAGCGGGTACTGGTAAGCGACGTTTCTGAAAAGAATTTCGTCGGGCTGGTTGTCAGTTGTGAATGCGATGGATTTGGTTTCGGTACGGGGGTTACCCGACCCGTCTTTCACGTAGTCGAAGGAACCACCCGCGTTTTTTTGTTCGATGGTAGCCGTCACCGTGAAGGTGTGGGGCCGGACGCTGGACAATTGGCCGCTGTTTACGGGCAGCAGCAACAACTGGTTGTCGTTGGCCCAAACGGGTGCCCCCAGGCCTTTGAACAGTTGGCGTTTTCCGCCTTCATCGGTATAGGCCAGGCTGTATGGACCGAGGCCGAAACGGTACGTTCGCGTGGAATTGTCCGGCAACTGCACGGTATATTCCTGATTCATATTGACATTGAACACCGCTGCCATCGTAGCGTCGGTCGCTACCTTGTCGCCCGTGGGCCGCAATTCCTGAATGATGATCACCTTCGCCAGCGGATCGCCCGTGTATTGCGGAACGCATTTTTCGCCAAAAGCCAGCCTGGTACTGGCGTTAAAGCTAACTAACCCGCCCAGAATTTCGCCCCTGGCCCGCACCTTTCCTTCGGCCCAGGTGGGGTTGGGTACTCCCCCCCGAAAGATGGCGCCGGCCTCCAGGCCGCACAGCTTGTACCGACCTTCGTACCCAAAAATATCCACGTCGATGTCGATGCTGCCGTGGAGGTAGGCGTACAACTGGGCCTGGCCGTACCAGCCGAACAGTCCGGCGGCCTGGCTGCCACTGCCCGCGCATTTGGCGTTGTAGAACAGCGCCGCGTCAAAACCAATATCCCCTCCCGCGTTGATGGCCAGCACGAGTACCTTCACGCGCAGATCGGCGGACACGCCGGCACCCAGCAATACCATGAAATCACCGCCAATCGGCACGTTACTGTCGTACACTTTGCCCGACGAAGCCACCTTGCCAAACTCACCCTGCCGCTGATCCTGGGCGGCGGCCGAATTGGTCGCGTTTTCGCCCGTTCCCAGGAAGTCTTCCACCCGCTGGGGCAGCGGCGGCATTCCCGGCAGGTCGTTTCCGAAAGCTACGTAGGCATTGGCGATCAACTTGGCGCTTACCAGTCCGGCATCAAAATCCAAAAACCGCGCCTCCATGCGCTGCGCGAAGGGATCGCCGAGCTTGACGTGGTACTTTTGCGGGTCGAAATAGGCCCGGATCGGAATCGTGATCGGCACGGGAACGGAGGGCCATTGACCGCTCACGTCGGCGTTGAAAATATAGCTTTTCTGGGCCACATCGTGGACAAACTCGGCTTTGGCCATCACCATCGCATCCTTGCTGGTTTTCAGTTCTCCATCGGTGTCCATCACATTGGCCTGGCCCGTCAGACTGAACCGGCTCAGGGCGCTGCCGTTGAAACTGGCTTCCACCTCGACCAATGAAGTCATTAGGTGGCGGTCAGCGAGGGCTAGGTACACCCCGGCTTTGATTCCCCAACCGCCCTTTTGGGGCCGGTAGTTGGTACCCGTGTTGGTATAGCCGGGAGTAGGCTCGGCGGGAGCTGTTTTATTGATAATGGCCGTGGGTGCAATCCAGTTGTCGGGGGCCATATTGTAGTAAAAACCGCCCTTGAAACCGTTAAGTACCAGGGGTGTGGGCGGAGCAATGGGGATGCCCCCGGCGATAATCACGCTGGCGTCGGTGTAGGCGTAGTAGAAGCCGCTTACCTTGCCAAACTGAACCGTCGCCTCCACGGTGGCCAGGGCGGGAATTACCACCTGACCGACGCCTTTGAAGCCCGTGCCATATTTCGGATCGTCGTTGTAGAGGTCGATGGCCGCGCTGACACTGCCTCCGCCCATGCTGCCGCTGATGCCGAAGCGAGTGGGATAAATGCCCGCGAACGAAGGCTGCGGACGCTTATCGACTAATTTGATATTGCCCAAAATCCGCACGAACCCGTAGGCGTTAGCGATATTGGCCGAGGCATCGCCCAGCGATACGTACGCACCCAATTCTACGCCAAAACCCTTGGCATCGGCCACCATTTTGGGCGGGGCTATCTCGATGGGGAATCCGACCAGCCCGCCATCGTTGCCGGGTGCCGCCGCCCAATCATCCGGCCAGTTATTCAGGTCCGGGGCGGCGGGGCCTCCGCCCTTCCTGGCACCGGGTGCGGGCGGATTGGAGGGGGTGTCTTTGAAAATCCCCCCAACCAGCTTCCAGTTGCCGGGGTTGACGTACACCCCACCGCCGCTGGCCGCGCCCGGCTTGTTCAGATTCGAGACGATCAGTTGCTCGAAATACAGATTAGGCAGCACCAGCGAGATGGCTTTAGGCACCACGCTGCTATTGATCAGGATATTTCCATTCAACTGCATATCCATCACCGGATTGCTGTTTTGCAGCCCTACCAAAATGTGCGAGGTTTCGGCGATATTCATGTCGGCGGCCCAGAGCGGCACTTTGTAGCCACCGGGCTTGGGCTGCACCGAAAATTCCAGATTCTTGAGGTTGTCGCGCAGCGTGGTCGTATAATTGAAGTAATCGTTGCTGATCGGAAACTGAATTTTGCCGTTCATGCCGCCCCTTTCGAAGCGGTTTTGGACAAAAAGTACCTCGAAATCATCGATCGAGAATCCCCAGGTACCCAGCGAACCCGTGTTATAATCCAGCAACGGTTTGGTAGCCGGGGCCAATTTTCCCGTAAACTCACCTCCCGCGAACAGGCACCCTTTGGCCGCAAAACCCGTGCGGTTACCATTTTGGCCCGCAAACGATTTGGGCAACAACACCTGTAATTCCGCCAGATACACGCCCTGGAAAGTCGGCCCGCGCTCGCCCGTGTATTCGGCCGGGGGCGCAAAACCTGCCGGGTTGCGCAGGTCGGAATGGTCGTACTGGACGCTCACGCCTTTCAGCGTGAAGCCCGCCAACGGTGCCAGCCCAAAAGCGGGCGGCAGCTGCACCTCGGCCACCCAGTCGGCCCACTTTGTGAAGTCGGTTTTTAGCGTGGCGGTCACGTCGCCGGGCTTGGGATTGCCGTTGCCATCGTCCAGTTGCAGGATGTCGCTGCCGAGGTTCAGGGCCAGTTCGCCATGAATGCGCTTCAGGCCGTCAAGGGCGGTCAGTTCGGCGAAGGTACCCGTGGGATTGGCGGGGGCTAGATTGCCTTTCAGGAAGGTGAGGGGCGCGAAGGGAATTTTAAAGTCTTTCAGTAGGTACAGCAGCGCGTTGTCGGGGATGACCTTGTCGGGGGCCATGCAGATGCCCACGCCCGCCAGCGCCAGGTACGAATCGGCCTCGGGCAGTTCCAGGTTGAAGACCAGCCCCATGTCGGCCCCGGTGGGCGTGAACCGCATATAATTGATGCCGATCAGCCCGCTGCCCAGGTCGTAGCCCAGCGGCAACGGCACCGCCACGGCGGCTTTGGCCTGGTCGAATAAGTTGTTTTTCAAATTAGCCACGTAGGTTTTCAACGCCGCGCCATCCAGATTCTGCAGATCATTCAGGTTCGTAGAACCCAGGTCGATGCCCGGCATTCGGAAGGCATCGTCGATGCCGTTGGCCCAGCCCGCGATGACCTGTTTGCTCTGGTTGATCTGGATATTGCTAAAAGACACCCGCACCGGAACGCCGTTCCAGCGAATGCGCCCTTGGCCCGTGTAGGCACCCGCCGCCGCCGTAATATCGTCGATGGTCAGGTCGAATTTGCCGATTTTCACGGTTTGGTTCAGGTAATTGGTCGCCACGGGGGCGTTGTCGGCGGGGGCCACCACGTCTTTGCAGGGGCTGATGCCGGGATTGACCAAGTTCATGGTTTGCATCGGACCCGCCGCAATCACGGTTTTCGGAGGAACCGCCGCCACTACGGCCGCTCCCGGCTTCACAACCTGATTTTTTACGGCATCACTGAGTACTGGCGCAGCGGCATTCCTGACCGTGAACGAGCAGTAGTCGCTGCGGCCCTGATTCTGGATCGCCGTGCGGCCATCGGGGTCGCGGACCACCACCCGCCAGGCATACTGGCCCTCGGAAAGGGGCGGCTCGGCTACCCCGTAGTTGAAGAAAGATGTGGTCAGGTCGCGCTCGATGAACGGGTTGCCCACCCGGCGGTCAATGGCGTTGTTAATCGCGTCGTTGGGATTTTGGCCCGGCGGGACCTTTACTAAATAAAAATCGTATACCAGCGGGGTCCCCAGTCTGTTGCCAATGGGCGGATTCCAGGTAAACACCGTCTGATTGGGTTCGTTGGGCCGGAGCAGCACCTCGCGGCCACAGAGCGGGTGAATGAGCCGGGGCGGTTCGAGGTAGGCGATATTCAGGAAAGTACAGCCCCGGTAGGGCGTCCCGATGGGCTGGCCGTTGTCGTATCGGTAGGCCAGAATGCAGAGGTCGTAGCTGCCCGGCGGCAGCAGTCCGCTGGTCAGGATCTGGTTGCGGGTGGCATCGTCCACGCCCGACACTTCCAGGTTATTGCGGTCCAGGTAGTCCTGGTTGCTTTCGGCCAGCGTGAACCGCTGCGACTGCCCCGCCACCAGTTCGATGGGCCGGGCCGGGCGGTAGTTGGGGCTGGTATAGACCCGGATGCCATTGTTGCGTCCCTGCAATTCGCCCCGTAGCATGACGGTGACGTTCTGCCGCGCCATATTGGTCAACACAATGGCGTTGCGGTCGGCAAATTGCTCCTGGTAGTCGTAGAGGTAGGGGCTGTACGGCGGCGGCACCAGCACCTGCACGCTCACCTGCGCTTGGGCGCAGTGCCACAGCAGGAGCCAGAAAACTAGGATCAGGGAGGATTGTATCGTTTTCATATACTCTAGGATTTAGAAAGAGAAGCCGTATCCCACCTGTCCGAAAAGCTCGGTGAAGTTCCGGCCGGCCACGACGAGGTCTTTATTGAAAGTACTGGCGACACTTAGGTTGAATTCGTGCGCTTTGGCGGGGGCGTAGCGGACGCCCGCCCGCAGCCGGAGCGTGTAGCCGTTGGCCGCGCCTTCGTAAAAATTTTGGTAGTAGGTGCCGCTGGCCGTGGTATTCAGTTTCCCTTTGTCGAAGCCCTTGGCCGCAACGAAGGAGGCCCCCACCGACTGGCTGTTGTAGCCCGGCACGAAGTTGCGGATCGCGGTCAGGCCGGGCGTCAGCGAAAGCCGCTGTTTGGGTCGGCTGTAGGCGTAGTTCAGGTTGGCCATCACGTTGTCGAACTGCGTTCTGACCTGCGAGACCGTGTTGAAATCGTTGGCTTTCTGGTAACTGACAAAGGCCGAGATCGTGTGCTGCTGATTTTCTCCGTTAAAAAACAGGCGGGGAGCCAGCATGAAGCTCTGGTTTACCTGCTCGATCTTGAGCGTGTCGATGATCCGCTCGGCGTCCCGCTGCGAGGTGCCGTAATTGGCGTAGTTGAGGAGCAGACTGAAAACCTGGTTGGGCTGGATAGTTAGATTACCCGATCCGATTTGACGGGTGGTGGTCGTGGCTCGCAGCCCGCTGACATTGTCCTGCTGGTAGCCGTAGCTACCGCTAAGCTGCACTTTGCCGTTCAGCAGGGCCAGCGACGGGCTGAGCGTGGCTTCGCGCAGGTCGTTGTTGAAAAAATAGGCACCCATCGACTGGTATTCCGCCGAAATCTGCCGCACCTGAAGCTGCACCGTGACCACCGACGACGAGAAGTTCAGGCTGCTTTCGCCCGCGTAGGCCAGTTGCGTTCCCGAGCGGGGCATAATGATTTTCCGCAGCAGCGGGTACTGGTCGGTCAGTTCGGTGTTCACGGCCCGTCGCACGTCGCGACTGTACGCGCTGACGCCCAGGTGCGTCAACCAGGTGAGTTTTTTGAAAAAGGTAAGCTGCGACGACAGCCCCACCACCGCGTTTTCGTCGGGCGTGATGCGGGTGTTGGCGGGAAACTCGATGGAGCCAGGGTTGTCCTTGGCTCGAAAGTAGGTCAAGTCGAGGTAGCTGTCGGCCGTGCCGTAGCCCAACTTCACGGCGTAGCCCGTGCGCTGGAACCGGGGCTGGGGCGGCGGCGCGTTCAGCAGCGAAAAGCGGAGCGGGTCGGCGGGCTGGGCTTTTTCAAACTGACCGTACATGGCCGAAAACCGCAGTTTGCCAGGCGTCAGCTCGATCCCTGCGCCTAGAAACAGCCGCCCGGCCAGGGTGTAGGGCGAATAGGTCAGGTTGCGGTAGCCCGCGTGGACTTTCACCCATTTGTAAAACGGACTCATGCCGAACTGATGAAAGGGACCCGACACGGAACGCGACTGGTTGTTTATCAAAAAGAAAAAGGGAACGCTGACGCCATAAACCGTCAGCGTGGGCGAGCCGCTCACCGTCCAGGCAAAAGGATCGAGGCGTTCGCGCCCCTCCACATTTTTGTAGAGGTTGGCGCTGACATTCAGCCCTCCTGACAACTTGACGGGTTTCTGCTTCGCCACGGCACCCAGGTCCTGAGCCCGGACGGTTCCGCTCAGCCCGACCATACTCCAGCCTACCAGTAAGATGATGACCCGGTTTGGTTTCATGGCTATTTGACGACAGTTATGCCAATATTCTTCTTGATTTCACTGGTTGCCGTGCTGTTCGTGGCTTTCAGCGAAACCGAGACTGTGTAACTGCCCGCCGCGCCGTAGGAAGTAGTCGGATTCTCGTCGGTCGAAGTAGCTCCATTGCCAAAGTTCCACAAGTACGAATCGGCGTTTTTAGATTTATTCGTAAAATTCACCTTGCCATTCGCGACGCTGTAGGTAAAGTCAGCCACGGGTGCGGGCTCTCGGATGGTAATATTCTTAGTGATTTTTTGTGTACCGCCGGGCCCGATCGCCGTCAGTTCCACCGTATAGGGAAGGCGGGGGCCGTTGCCACTCACGCCAATGAAGGAAAATGGGGCGGGGTAGCTGTAGCTTTGCGTGGGGTTCACGTCAACTGTGGTGCGGCTGGTCGGCCGGTAGCCACTAATATAAAGCTTATCGGCAACGTAGCCCGTTACAATAGTCCAGGAGTAGCTCGTGGCGTTGAGCGATTGGTTTTGCAGGACGACCGTGCAGGGCGCGATGCAGTTGTCATTTTGAATAATGAAAGCCGCTACCGGCAACGGCGGACTTTTGACGGTAACGATCTGCGTGGTGACAGCGGTCTTCCCCTGCTCCCCCATTATGGTCAGTTTGACCGTAAACGAGCCGCCCTTGGTGTATTTATGTTTGGGGGCGGCCTCGGTCGAGGTACCGCCATCGCCAAAATCCCACTGGTAGGACTGCGCGTTTTGCGACTGGTTGGTGAAGCTAATTTCGCAGGTGACCGTACAATTGTCGTTCTGCACGGTAAAAGCCGCCACGGGGGCCGCACTCACAATGGTCACCGTGACGGTGGTGTCAGACGTCAGGTTTTGCTCCCCCGTGACGGTCAATTTCAGGGCGTACGTTCCGCCTTTGGCGTAAGGGTGCTTGGGGTTCTCGTCGGTAGCGGTGCCGCCGTCGCCGAAGTCCCAGCGGTAGGTCTGGGCGTATTGTGACAGATTGGTAATGCCCGGATCGCAGGGGGCGGTGCAATTGTTGTTTTCAAGCCGGAAACTGGCTTTTGGCAGCAGCGGGTCTGGCGTTTTGTTTTTACAATTGATTACAAAGATGCCTGTGACAAGGATGCCCAGCAAACCAAGAAGGCTGAACGCGGGCCGCGAGAATAAGGGAGTCAGGTTTTTCATGGGAATATTGCGATAAAGTTGACGGCGTAAAATTCCGCCAACCGCGCCTGCTCCGCAATAACCCTTTACACCTTTTGAGTAAGCGGTAAAAAAACTTTTCTATCGTACGCGAAAGTTAGCTAACTTGCTGATTGGCAACCCTCGACTTTCTATCAAACGCTCATGGGAAAACGGCTCCTCGTGCTGCTGCTGTGCGCCCTGGCACTGTCTGGCGTGTATCATGCCTATGCCCAGCCGCCTAATGTTACTTTCGACCGTATTTCGGAAAAAGACGGCTTGCCGGGTGGTGCGGTCTATAGCATTGCCAAAGACCGGCGGGGGTTCATCTGGTTTGGTACCCGCCGCTGCCCGGCCCGCTACGATGGCGTGGCGTTCCGCTCCTTTCTGTTTCCCGAAACCTACCTCGTTACGGGCATGGCCGCCGATCCGGCGAACCGAATGTGGGTAGCGACCGACCGCAGCGGCTTGTGTCGGATCGACCCGAGTGCCACTCGCCTGACACCCGTTTCAAAAACGCTACGAGCGGCGGGTTATCTATTTGCGAGTTCTCAGGGTGAAGGCTGGTTCGGTCGCAAAGACGGCATCGGGCGGGTCGATTTCAGGACGGGGAAGATGAGGTTTTATCCCTTGCCTCAGACCACTTACCGGGGATATAAGGGGAAGGATTTTCTTGAAGATAAGCAACGGAACCTGTGGGCCATCGGCAGCGACAATGGCCTGTTCCGCTTAGACCGTCAGTCCAATCGCTTCGTGTGCGTACTGGGCCGGGACTGCCCCGACCCGGCCCGACGATTCCAGGTGTACCTGAGCCGGGGCTGCGTGGATGCCGACGGAATTCTCTGGATTGGAGCGTACGAAAAGGGCTTGCTTCGCTTCGATCCAAAAACCGATCAGTTCTCGTTCCTGGAAATCCCCGACGAACCCATCCGCATCACCTGCGTCGAGGAGGGGCGGGATGAGAACGGACGCCGACTGCTGTGGATAGGAGACGAACGACGCGGTCTGCTGGTCTTCCGGCCCGAGCAGAGGCGGTTTTATCATGTGCCGGGCATCCGTTCTGCTCCGTTTGAAGTCAATGCCCTCTATCGCGATCCAGCCAATGGTATTCTGTGGGTTGGCACCTCGGATGGGGTGCTGAAATACAACCCGCAGGATAATCTTGTCCGAACGGTCACCTTGCCCCCGGAGCTGGTTCGGCTGCCCGTTACGGTCAAAGTTATCATTGCCGATCAGCGGGACACCACGGGCGGGACCTTTTGGCTGGGACTGTCGCACACGGGTCTGCTGCGCTGGCATCGGCCCACCAACCGATTTACCCTTATCCGTTATCCCAGCGACGCAGGGGAAACGATGTGGATCGAAACAGCAAGCGACGGACGCCTATGGGTTGGACTTAGGCGGTGGGATTATCGGGGTAATGCGGTGCTGGTGTACGATCCCCGACAGAACCGCTTCGTCGCCAATGCCGCCGCTGCACGGGCGGGAACGTTGTTTTCGGTTCCCTTCGTGGATCACGGCCTGCTGGACAAACAACAGCGGCTTTGGGTCGGCAATAACGACGAAGGCCTTCGGGTGTTGGACACTCGCACGGGGCAAGTCCTGCCCTACTGGGCCGATTCGGTCGTCAAGGCCCTGCACCGAAACAACAATTTCCTGACCGACCTGAAAGCCGATGTCACGGGCCGCATCTGGCTGGGAACGTACCAGGGGCCTTACTACGTGGAGGATGCGACTCACCGTTTTGTGAGCGCCGACGCCCGCAACCCGCCCACCCGTCGCCCCGAAGACCTAGAGACCAACGCGCTGCTGTTTTCCCGCAACGGCCACCTGTGGGCCGCCCGCTGGGGGAGCGTGACCGAAAGCCGGCCCGACGGTACGCTGCTCACCATTCTGACGGCCCGAGATGGACTTTATGACCGCGAAAACCGCCGCCTGGCCGAAGACCGCGACGGAACTATCTGGATCGGCAATTTCGACGGGCTGCACGCGTATCAGCCCAGGACCCGACGACTCTTCCGGCTGACCGCCAGCGATGGATTGAGTCGCAACAACACCACCAACGCCCTGTATATCCATCGTGGTACTCAACTTTTTATTGGGCAGGAGAACGGACTGGATTTCGTGGATGTGCGACAGGTGAGTCGGCGCTCTCCGGCACTTCCGGTCGTGGTCAGTTCATTTCAGGTACACGAGCAGGAGCGTCCTTTTGACCAAAACAAGACCATCCGACTGCGGCACGACGACGCCTTCAGCGTCGATTTCACCACCTTGACCTACAGCCGACTGCCGAACGTCCGCTACGCCTACTTCCTCGATGGTCAGGATGAGCGATGGCACAATATCGGCGCGGCCCACCGGGCATACTACACCAGTCTGAGTCCCGGCCATTACACCCTCCTTCTAAAAGCCGCCGACTCGTTTGGCCACTGGACTCGCCAGCCGCTGCGGCTGGCCATCGACGTACTGCCCGCCTACTACCAAACTTGGTGGTTTCGGGCGTTGGTAGCGCTGCTGGTGGTAAGTCTGCTTTACGGCCTTTATCGCTATCGAATCATTCAGTTGGTGCAAGTGCTGAGTATTCGCAACCGCATTTCGGCGGATCTACACGACGAGATTGGCTCGTCGCTGAGCGGGATTAATATTATGGGGACGATGGTCAAAGAGAGCCTGCCCGCCGAACACCCGTCGCGTCCGATGGTCGAGCGCATTGTGGACGATTCCCGGCAGATCAGCGGTTCGCTGGACGACATCGTGTGGAGCATTAACCCCCGCAACGACGAGCTCGGCCACCTGACCGCCCGCATGAACCGCTACGCGGCGGAACTATTTGAAGCAGCGGGAATCACCTACGAAATAATTCTGCCCGAAGCCATCGAAACAATCAAGCTTTCCATGGAAAAACGGCAGGATTTCTATTTGATATTTAAAGAAGCGGTCAACAATCTGGTCAAACACGCCGGAGCGAGCGAGGCCCGATTACGGATTAGGCTGGAAAATCAGCAGATGTCGATGGAGGTTGCCGACAACGGCCTGGGTTTCGACTCCGCCGCCGCCACGGAGCGGAATGGCTTGCGCAATATGCAGAGTCGGGCCGCGCGTCTGGGCGGCGAGCTCAACATTCACGCCTCGCCGGGACAGGGCACCACGTTGCAACTGCGGTTTCCGGTTTTGGTATGACCCGAAAGGGTTATTGACAAGCCGATTGCAAAGTGAGTTCTTTGTGGGTGAAAACTCGCTTTCATTCCATTCTGAACCAAACGATGGTAAAGATTTCGATTTATGAAGACAAGGAGGCGTTGCGTTCGCTGCTCGAACTGATGATCGGCAGCGCGGAAGGCTTTGCGGTGGTCGGCGCCTACGGAAACGGGCAGCGGGTGACGGAACAGCTGGGCCGGGATCGGCCCGACGTGGTGCTGATGGACATCGACATGCCAGGGCCTAGCGGCATCGACTGCGTGAGCCGGGTCAAGGAGTACGATGTCGATATCCGGGTGCTGATGCACACCGTTTTTGACGACGACGACCGACTGTTTGCCTGCCTCAGCAATGGGGCCGACGGCTATTTGCTCAAAAAAGACACTTCTACGCATCTCCTGAAAGCCCTGCACGAAGTGGTGGAAGGCGGCGGGCCCATGTCGCCCGGTATCGCCCGGCGGGTGCTGCAAACATTCCTGCACGCGCCCTTTTCCCAGCGGCAGGATTACGGCATCACTCCCCGCGAACACGAACTACTGCAATTGCTTGCCCAGGGCTACACCTACCGGATGATTGGCCTGCAATGCAGTATTTCGGTGGAGACTGTCCGTCGGCATTTGAAGAATATCTACCACAAGCTGCACGTGCAGTGCGGCACCGAGGCCGTGGCCAAGGCGCTCCGCGAGCGGATTATTTGAAAAACTGCAAAGGATCGGGCATTTTGGCTTTCATCAGTTCCACGAACTGGAAGTCCACCACCGAGAAATTGAGCTGACGGGCTTTGTGGAGAGCGGCCCAGGCGGCGGGAAATTCGTTGCGGTGGTACTCGGCCAGGGCCAGGTTAGAGAAGGTTTGAGCGTAAGTAGAATCCATCGACTCGGCCCGTTTCAACAGTCGGTAGGACTCTGCCAAATCCTCTGCCTCACTGGTTTGCGCGTAGTGACCCAGCTCGACCGTGGCCAAATCGACCATAAGCGGCACATTGTCGGGAGCGATGTTCACACCCCGGCGGAGCATCTGTCCGGCCTTCTCCAAATCGTTTTTCTGATAGGAAATTACGCCCAGCCCCCAGAAGGCATCCACGTTTTTTTCATTTAGCAAATACGCCAGGTTGAAACGATAAGCCGCCGTATCGAGTTGGCTTTCCTGAACATATTCCCAGCCGCGAGCCGCAAAAAACGCGCTGGCTTCGTCACGACTGGCGAAAGATTTGTCGCACTCGCTGAGGAATTTTATCTCCTCTTCGATCTGCTTGGATGTTTTACGCTGCTCGCCGAACAGCGGGGCCACGCGGCGCTCGGCCACCGTGAGTTCCCGAGGCGGCGACGACACGTTGGTATCCAGCGAGCGGGTGTTACTGACGTATTGCATTGTCTGCGACCAACCCAGCACGGGGAGCAACAGACAAAGAGATTGGATAAGAAATTTCATAGAATTTAAAGCGAAATCAATAAAAAACGAGGGGGCGAAGTCGCACCAAATCAAACGCCTTGTCGCCGCCAAATATTGTCCTAGCGTCGACGGGGCGGGCGGGGACCACCTTTCCGGCGCGACTTAGAGGCAGCGCGGCGATTTTTAGATTCTGTTCTAACGGGTGGCTTTTTCTTTTCATGAAAAGCGCCCTGGAAAGTCGGGTCTTCGCGGCGGCGCTGGTCGTCGATTTCGCGGAGTTGGGTTTGGTTCTCCTCCTTGGGCGTTTCCAGTACCTCCAGGTCGGCGGGCAGCGGATGACGTACTATTTCCGCGCGAATCAACGCCTCGATTTTCTTGATGTGGTACTCGTCGGGCGGTGTCAGGAACGTGATGGCCGCGCCCGCGTGGTTGGCGCGGCCCGTGCGCCCGATGCGGTGGACGTAGTCTTCGTATATGATCGGCACGTCGAAGTTGATGACGTGACTGACCTCCGTTACGTCGATGCCGCGCGAAGCGACATCGGTCGCCACCAGCACCCGGATTTCACCATCCTTGAAAGCCTCCATCGCGTTGATGCGCGTATTCTGTCCCTTGTTGGCATGAATGACGCGGACGTTGTCTTCCTTCAATACTTTTCGGATCAGAAACTTATAGACGTTGTCGGCGGTGGCTTTGCTTCTGGCAAAAATCAGCACCCGACTGAAATCTTCACTTTGCGTAAAAAGCAATTCCAGTAAATTGAGTTTGGTTAGGAAGTTGGGGACTTCGTAAAGCGACTGCGTCACCCTTTCGGCGGTGGTAGCCTGCGGCGTCACTTCCACCCGCATGGGAAATTCCAGGAATTCGTAGGAGAATTTTTCAACCTTTTCCTGAAACGTAGCTGAAAAGAGCAGATTCTGCCGCTTGGTGGGAATTACTTCCAAAATGCGGCGGATTTGCGGCATGAAGCCCATGTCCAGCATCTTATCGGCCTCGTCGAGTACCATCGTTTTGAGGTGCTTCAGTACGATTTCCTCCTTAGCGTACAAATCCAGGAACCGTTGCGGCGTGCTAACCAAAATATCCACGCCCTGTCTTAAAGCCTCGATCTGCGACTTAGGGCCAATGCCGCCGTACAGGGCCACGATGCGCAAATCGGTGTGGCTAGCCAGTTGCTCGGCGGCCTGGGCGATTTGCATCACCAACTCGCGGGTGGGAGCCAGAATCAGGGCGCGTGGGTCCTGGCCCTGCGCGTACTTGACTTTCATGAGCAACGGCAGCACAAAGGCGGCCGTCTTCCCCGTCCCGGTTTGGGCGATGCCCAGCACGTCGTGGCCCGCCATCGCCAGCGGAATGGCTTGTTCCTGAATGGGCGTAGGTTTGGTATAGCCCGCGTCGGCGATGGCGTCGAGGAGTTGTCGGTTGAGCTTGAACTGCTCGAAGGGATTGACTTGGATTTCCATAGGGTAAAGG
Source organism: Cytophagales bacterium (assembly GCA_038235275.1). Taxonomy (GTDB): domain Bacteria; phylum Bacteroidota; class Bacteroidia; order Cytophagales; family Spirosomataceae; genus Persicitalea. The sequence goes on from JBBSUC010000022.1 coordinate 68,540, forward strand.
TACGGAATCCTGCGTGGGGCTACTCAGCCAATCCCAGTTCTGCTTCTGATTTCAGCACGGGAAGGTGATTTTTGACGATTGTCCATACGATAGAATCATCGATGCTGTCGTACGAATGGATCAGGCGGTTCCGAAAAGCAACGACTTGCCGGGTGTGGCTCAATTCAAAAACCGTCTCCACTTTTCTGAATTGATTCACCGCCTCCCCAATGATGCCGAGTTGCCGTTCGACGGCGCTTTTCGTTTTTGCGTCGATCTGATAGTCACCATAGCTGTTGTTCTCCCCGACGAGACCTTCGATCAGTTCTATAGCCAGCAAAATGTCAGAGTGGAATTTTCGTCCTTTCTCGGTCATATACCACTCGTTTAGTCTCTTCGATACTTCGCCGCAGATAAGGATTGCGAATAGGCTGGTCAGTCAATAGATCAACTTTTCGGGAAAACAAGTCTTCAAAGGCATCCCATAAATTCATCAAAGTTTCGCCTTTTTCAATCGGTGGCATAGGTTCAAGTTCCACTAAAAGATCGATGTCGCTCGAATCTGAATTAAATCGGTTTTTGGCAACCGAGCCGAAAACATACAGCTTGTTAACTCCGAATTTTTCGCAGAGACTAATCAACGCTTCGGAATGTTCTGTAAATGGCAGGGGCAAATCCATCATAATGAGTTCTTTTTCAAGAATTTTTGTCAAAGTTAACCAAATTTGGTTGGGAATCAGGCAGTTCTTCCAGAAAGACATTGGCTACTTGCCGGACAGAAGTTTTTTTACAAAACACCCAATTCCCCCAATATTTTCCTCGAAATCTCCTTCCGCTGCTTACCGAAATCGTCGCTTTGCTGCGCGTCGGGTTGATACAGGCGCGTGGCGAAGAAATAGACGTTGCCTTTCGTCTCCACGTAGCCAACGTACCAGCCCACATGCGTGGGTTTGGTATCGGCCCAGCCGGTTTTGGCGCGGAGGGTGTAAGCATCGGTTTTTTCTTCTACCATAATTTCCTTGCCGATGCGGTAGGTTCGCGCGCTGAACGGAGCCGTTTCGGCCTGGATTTTTTGCAGCATTTCCAGTTGATTTTTCGGAGAAATTTTCAAGCTCGACCCCAGCCAAAACATTGTCAGACCGCCGCTGATATCCTGGTTGCCATAGTCGAGGACTTTCAGAAATTTGTGGTACTTTTCCTCGCCGACGCGCTTGGCGATTTCCTGGTAAAACCAGAAAGCTGAGTTTTTGTAGGCCAGATCGAGGTCGTAATCCTGTTCCCAAATTTTGAGCCGTTTGGGGGTGCCGTCCCACTTGATGATTTCCTTTTCGTCTTGTACGGACTTTGTTTCCAGCGCAATGAAAGTGTTGGGAACTTTGAAAGTCGAAGCGGGCGAAGTGGCTTTGATGAAATCGGCTTTATCGGTCGTGGCGTATTCTTTTTTGTCCAAATCGTAAAAACTGAAACTGCCCTTGAAGCCCGCTTCCTTAAAATAATGCTCGAATTTCGGGAGTGATTTTTGAGCTATTGCCCAATGGCTGACTAATAGTAGCAGCAGGAACGTGATTGTCTTTTGCATCTCTTATTTCTTGGTCTGTTTTAAAAATCTAACCACCTGACACCTAATAATCTATTGCCCCTTCATCGCAAAGCCCGCCGCGCCAATGGCTCCGGCCATATCGCCGAAGTGAGCCTGCTCGATGGGTGTTATTTTGCCGCCGGGTCGCCATTCGTACACGTCCATGAAGGCCCGCAGCGGCTCGAACAGCGCATCGTCGGCCAGGGTGATACCGCCCGCCAGCACAACGCAGTCCGGCGAGAAGGTGTTAATTAGCGAACTAAGGCCAACCGCCAGCGCCTTGATCGACGCCAGCCAAAGGTAAGTCGCGAACGGTTCGCCCTTGCGGTAGGCCTCGACCAGTTCCCAGGTGGAAGCGTAGCGGCCCCGGCTGCGGCGCTCGATGGAATAATTCCCGATGGCGTATTCCAGGCTGCCCGGTGCGCCCACGATGCTGCACTCGTCGTCGTGGGCGTTGACGGTGATGTGGCCGATGCTGCCCGCCATTTGCGAAAGTCCCTGGTAGAGTTCGCCATTGATAAAAAGGCCCCCCCCTACCCCCGTTCCCAGCGTGACGAGCACCACATTTTTATGCCCCTTGGCCACGCCGAAGGCCGCCTCGGCTATCAGAGCGGAGTGCGCGTCGTTGAGTACCCGCGTGGGCAAGCCTAAATATTCATCCCACCTGAAATTCACCAGTCCCGGCAACCGGTTGGGCAGGTACGCGACGCATTGGTTGGCTTCATCCGGCAAGCCGGGGGCCGACAATCCGACGCCCGCGATTGGTTCTTGCCAGAAATTTTGAAAATAACGCGCCATCTCCCGTACATTGCCCCGCCAAAGACCTTCGGGGTCGTCTTGGGTGGAGATATAGTGTTGTTTCAATACCTCACCCGACTCGTCGATGAGTACGCCTTTGATGTTGGTGCCGCCGAGGTCGATGCCGATGAAAACCATTTTATTGTCGATGCGTTGATTTGTTGATTCGTCTACTGGCCCTGCAAGGTCGGACGGCCGAAGCCGCGTGATACCTTAGCGCAGGATGAAGCCCTGCGAACGAGGATAGGAAAACATCGTATCACAAGCCCTAAAAGGGCGTAACATTGGACTACAAGTTAATTTATACAAAAAAACAGTATGCCTACTCTCTCCCCAAACTCTCCGCTATCTAAATTGATGCAGAACTACGCCCAGCCGGGAGCGGTGACGTGGATGGGTTTACGACCCGTCAAGCGGGGGCCGATGCAGGAAGTTTCCGAGGCTTACGCCCGTCCTGGCACCGGACTCGAAGGCGACCACTACGCGGGCAAGCCCGGCAGCAAGCGACAAGTTACGCTGCTGCAAGCGGAACACCTGGCGGCGGTGGCGTCTTTTTTGGGCCAGAAAACGGTCGATCCGCTGCTGTTGCGCCGGAACATCATCGTGCGCGGCATCAATCTGCTGGCTTTGAAAGACAAGCGCTTTACCATCGGCGAGGCCGAGTTCGAGTACAGCGGCGAGTGTCATCCGTGCAGCCGCATGGAACAGAACCTTGGCCCCGGCGGCTACAATGCCATTCGGCAGCACGGTGGTATTCTGGCGCGGGTCGTGCGCGAAGGCCGCATCTGCGTCGGCGATGAGGTCGTTGTTGTCAAATTCAGTCCTTATCGGCCTTCCTGACAATTTCTTGCCACAATTCGTCGGCAGAGTAGAGGTCCACTTCAAATTCAGTGAGCCTTTCCACGGGACTCAGACCCTCTTCTTGGCGGGAGTACACGCCGCCCTTCGGCCCCGCCATCGACAGAAACGTCAGTCCCGCCGTCAGAACAGCCGGGCCACTCGTTAGGACAAACATGATTTCTTTGTCTTTATATCCATGTTCCGCCACGAAGACATTGATCATTTTCCTTAGGTCGGGAAAGAGTACGTTGTAATCGTTCAAATCAGCGAACTGCTTTTCCTCGACGTCGAGTTCCGACGAAATGGAATCCTGCAAGAGGGTTTTGAGAGAATGAGAGGACGAGTTTGTTTCGGACAGTTCGGCTGATTCCGAACTATGGATAATCAGCACTTTTTCCAGGTTGGGATAACGGTCGAAACACGCTCTGATCGGTTCCCACTTTTTTGTCCATCCTTGATAATCTTGGCTCATGGGGGGATTTTTAGGAACGTGACCTACGCCCGTAATCAGCACTTTGCGCTGGTCGGCGGAGACGGTATCGGCTTTGGCTTTGGGAACTGACGGCCACACAAAAGGCACCGCCAGGCAAAGGAAAGTGAACAAGGGGTAGTGCCAGGAGCCGTCGCCCTTGATGGCCTGAATCAGCAAATCCTGGGTCCAGGCTAGATTGAAGAGGATAAAGAGGACACCGATGATGCCGTTGGCCGTAACCACCTCGGCCTTCACAATCCTGATAAAGGGCAGCAGAAGGGGCAGGCGATTGGCCCGGCCCGTTTTCTGCTTTTTGTTGTGTTGCGCCTGACGAAAATTAAGCCAGACGATAAACCACAAGGGGATTGGAATAAGCAGTACCAAAAATGCCCAAAAGGTTGTCTCCTTACCTGATTCGACTAGCCCTACCAAATAATTCAGCAGGTACCATTCGGCCACGAAAGCCGCGATGGTAGAAATCAGGGGTAAGTATTTCCTCATTTAGCGTTTTGCGGTGCGTCTTCCTTTACCACCTTCATCACTCCATTCATCAGCCGCCAGTGGCCGGGGAAGGTACACACGTAGGGATAATCGCCCAGCGTGGTAGGAACGGTGAATTTCAGGCGGTAGGTTTGGTCGGGATTCACCAGCGGCATGGACGCGATAATTTGCGGAATGTCGGGAATGTAATTTTTCTCCGCGCCGTCTTTGGCGGTAATCATCTTGTCGGCGGCGGCCCCGATGATTTCCATCGTTTTGGGTTTTCCGATGACGACGTTGTGCTGCATGGCGTCGGGATTTTCAAATACGATAATGACAGTCTTACCGGCGGTGACGGTGAAATTCGTTTTATCGTACTTCAAGGCTTCTCGAATGGCTTTGATATGAATCACCTGCACGTTTGGGTCGTCGGCTTCCGCATTTTTCAGGCCGAAAGACTCCATAAAGGCCGACATCTTACCCGCCAAATCCGACGAAATATTTTGGTTCAGACTGGCCAGTAACTGCTGTCCCGCCGGGGAAGCTGTTTCCTTCCGTTTCCCGTTCCAGCCGTTAAGGATGCCCTTGGTGATGGCGAATTTCCCGTCGGCGTCCAGGGTTTGGGCGTTTTGGAGCATGCCCAGCACCGAGTCGGCGGCGGCGTAGGAGGCGTAGCTGCGGGCGGCGCGTTCGAGGGCGAAATCGGACATTTTCTGCGGACGGCGTACCTCGAATGTTTTGCTAAACACGTTGTTGCGCTCGTCGGCTTCGTCCACGTCGTTGTCCTGGTCGATGGTCGCCGTGACGGTCACCTTCCCGGCCTGCTCGGCGGTGAAACCGAAGGCGGCGTTCCAGGGGCCGTTATTACCTTCAAAGAGTTCAACCTTTTCGCCCGGTGCCAGCCCCTTGTCCAGCTTGCGGCTGACGTAATTCAATTCCAGGCCACCTCCGCGTACGGCCACCGTCACCACGGGAATCTTTTCTTTGGGAATCGCGACCTTGCTTTGGTTGGCGATGTGCAGCGTCACGCGCCCGTACTCGCGCACGAACGGACTAGCTGGATTGAGGGTGATATCGGTAATGGTCAAATCCGCCTTCCCTTCGGCCATTTTCGGCTCGGTCATCGCGTGCTGGCTATGGTTCATTCCCTCGTGGTTCATCGGGGCCTCACCAGCCATGAAACTAGCCGAAGCGGAAGTTTTGGCTTTGCTGGCCAATCTTTTGCCAAGATATTTCTGGCGTAACGCGCCGCCATGCGAATTCATCACTACCGCAAAAGCGTCGGGCAGCCAGCGGTCATCGGCTTCCTTGTACTCGTCTATCCGGGCCAGCACGGCGTTTTCTACGGCGGGCGTCAAAGGCGTTTCGGTGTAGGCCAGCAGCGTGTTCAGCACTACGAGCGGTTCCTTATCGTGTAGGGCGTCCGTCTTGAGTAGCGCCTGGGCGGTAGCGGTGGTTTTGGGCAATACCTGAATGGCATTCTTGCGCACCGCCGCGCTCGGGTGACCCAGAGCGGCAGTAGCGGCGGCCAGCACCGTTGGGTCGTTCATCGCGCCCAGGCCGTGTAGGGCCCACAGGGCATGGATGGCGGCGGGGTTCAGGCCGATGGCGTCCACTGAATTGTCTTTCACCAAAGCCACCAACTGCGGGATCACATCCTTGTTGCCGCGCTCCACCAGCAGCCGCTGAGCGTGCATCCGCCAGAGCATATTGGTATTTTTCAGCGTAGCGACCAGTTGGGCCGGGTTGTTTTTGTCCAAAGAAATGGGCGTATAAGCGGGGGCATCCTTCCAGCCGATCCGGTAGAGCCTACCGTGCGTAAAGTCGCGGAGGTCGGTGTCGTAGGCGTTGCCGCTGCCGCTCTCGAAGCCTTTGGGCGTGGGGTTGTGCTGAATGATGAAGCTGTACCAGTCGGCGACCCACACGGCTCCGTCAGGACCAACTTCGGCGAAGACGGGCGACACCCACTCATCGGCTCCGGCCAGCAGGTTGAAGTCGGCGGCGTCGGCGTAGTCGGTGCCGCTTTTGACCATATTATTTTGGTGCAAAACGTGGCCCGTCGGCTCGGAGACGAAGGCCACTTTATTCCAATATTCTTTGGGGAAAGCGCGGGCAGTGTAGAAATTCTGGCCCGCCGCCGCCGTGAAGCCGCCAAAAACGTCCACCTGCCGCACTTTGGGCGTAATGGGTTTCATGTCTTTGTGCGTATCGGTGCTGCGCCCGCCGTTGTCCACCCGGCTCTTGCCAAAATACCGATTCGGAATGGCCATGTACCAGCCGTGGGACTTGTTGGCCGTCGAGCCGAAGAGGTCGCCCGCTTCGTTGAAACCCAGCCCCCAGGTGTTGTTGGAAGTGTTGGTCATCACTTCCATATCGGAGCCGTCGGGGCGGAAACGGTAGAGGGCCTGGCCGAAGTTAAGGCTGTCCTTGCTGCCGAATTTGCCTTTATAACCCGAATACCCCACCGCGCCATAGACCCAGTTGTCGAAGCCGTAATGCAGGTTGGAAGGCCCGGCGTGGGTATCGAAGGTGCCGAAGCCAGTGAAGAGAATTTTCTTCACGTCGGCCTTGTCGTCGCCGTCGGTATCCTGCAAAAACAGCATGTGCGGGGCCTGCGAAACGATAAGGCCGCCATTGGCGAAAACCAAGCCCGTTGGGATGCTCAGTCCTTCGGCGAAGCGGGTGAACTTGTCGGCCTTGCCGTCGTTGTTGGTGTCTTCACAAATCAAAATGTAGTCGCTGCCGCCGCTTTGCTTCCGCTCGTTGGGGTAGTCTTTGGTAATCAGCACGAACAGTCGACCTTTTTCGTCCCAGGTCATGGCGATGGGGTGCATCACGTCCGGTTCGTGGGCGAAGACGTCCAGCTTGAAATCCACCGGAATTTGCATGTGCTTTACCGATTCCTCAGGCGAAAGCGGCAGTTGCTGCATTTGCGGGCCGGGCCGCTGCTCGTAATTGGGCAGCTTGGCCTCGCGGTATTGCAGCGGCTTTGGGTTCAGCGCGGCGAGGGACGCGCAGGCGTCGTCGCTCACGGCCCACATGATGCCGTTTTCCAGCAATTTTTGAAAATCAGGGTCGGTCCAGGTGCGCTCGTCATGACCGTAGGCGGTGTAAAACACACGATCCTTGCCGTGCGTCCGCACCCAGGTGTAGGGCTCCTTGCTCACGCCAGGCTTGTCTTTAGCTTGATCGGGCTGGATAAGGCGCTCGGTCAGAATGATATTGTCGGGTTGAAGTTTCTCGTGCAAATAGGTTTCATCATAGGTCTTGATTGGATTCACGCCCGCCAGCACGGGATGGTCGGGCTTGGTCCACACGGGTTTGATGTTGTCCATCGTGTGCCGCCAGAACTGTCCGCCGATGAGTTTGACGATTTCGGAATTGTTCCTGAAACAATAAGATGCGCAGTGAATCGGCAGGAAGCCCTTGCCGCTGGCCACGAAATCAAGCAGGGCTTTGGCCTGGGCCGGAGCGATGCTGTCCCAGTTGGCATAGACCATCAGGGCGTCGTACTTGCCCAGCGTCTTCGGATTGAGATCAGTAATTTTATCGGTGTAGGTGAAGTTGATCCCTTTGCTACCCATCGCCTCCATCAGCACCGGCACGAAGTCGATGGGGCGGTGGTGGCTATTGTCGCCCAGGAAAAGGACTTCCAGGCGGCGTGCCTTCGAATCGGCGTTAATTGTTTGGGCGGAACTTAACGTACCGGTGCAAAAAATTAAGGCGGTTGCCAGATAGATGCCGAGGTGTTTCATGAATTTTGTTTTTGTAAAAAAAGAAATAACTGTTTCATTACCAACCCTTCCGGGCCGATTCATTAACGTTTTTGACTACCTGTTTTCCAGTGAAATACAGGCCGACCCCAAAGGTAAGAATCGTGAAGAAAATGCCAACGGGGAAAAAGATAAAGGGTCCGAAATTGCAATCGGGTCCGTCTCCTGACCTTCCGTAGGCCATTGTGCTGCCACAAATCATAATGGCCAGGCCCGTCATTAATAATCCAATTACCGAACTAACTACCGTACTGGCGGAAAGCAGCCAAATGGATTTCCGCACTTGCTGCAATCGGGTCAAACGGATGACGCTTACCAGCGGTATTGCCGTTACAACAAGAGGAATAATAAAAGTAAAGATGGTCAAAAATATACCGATGACGATTCTAGCTGATTGGTAATCCGGCATATCTGTAAGGCTTTATGTTAAAAATGTATCGACTTTTTTAACGAATTATTGGTTCAAATGTTCTGCTACTTTTTCACCGCTATAATAACGCCCGTGGCCCAATGTAGTTTAGTTAGCAACAAATCATTTCTCGATTCCAAAACCGTCACAAAGTCCGCCGCTTTCTCAGCGTGACCTTCGGGCCAGTTAGGCTGCGGCAGCATATCGTCCACGATGTAGAAGCCTCCGGGATTCAGCATCGTCAGGACTTCGTCCAAGAGCAGATATTTGCCGTGCCAGGTATCGGCAAAGATGTAATCGAATCGCTGTCCGGCGTTGACCAGCACCCAGGCTTCGCCGTCGGCTTCGACGAGCGTCAGGCGTTTGTCTTCGCCCAAAAACTGCCCGGCAATCGCCAGCAGGGCCGGATCGTAATCGAAAGAAACCAGCGTAGCATTCTCATCCATACCATCCAGAATCCAGGCCGTGGCCAAGCCCGTTCCGGTACCCAGTTCCAAGAATTTGCCGCCCGGTTTGGCGGCGGCGAGGGTGCGGAGCAGCGCGCAAGTCAGCGGGTCGGAAGGCATGGTAAATCCGCTGGCCTGGGTGGCCGCGTCGATTTTTGGGTAGGCATCGGGAGGGCGCTGGTTGAGTTCTTCAGTCATCGACATATTAATTTTGTGCAAAGTACGCCGTTAGGCCCTTTCCTTTCTAATGCGTTCAGCTAAATTGCCGTCGATTTACGGTAAAACTCTTATTTATGTCTGCTTCCAAAATCTTCTGCGGCCTGCTTTTCTTGACAATAATTCTGGCCCTCGGTTCCTGCCGCACCACGCTGCCCGGCTACCAAAACGTCGCCATCGTCAACCCGCGCATTCCTTACGACGACAGCACCCTCAACCGCAATACGCTGCCGCTCCTGATGCCCTACAACCGCATCATCGACCCGGCCGGAACGGTGCTGCGCTACGGCGACACCGATCTGGAAAACCATACGCTGGATTTGCGAAAAATCCCCGGTAGCCCGTTTCTGGTAGTGGAAGACCGCTACGGTATCGCGGTGGTGGACACCGAAAAGCAAAAGGTTGTGGACCGCTGGTCTTACCAGCAGGAAAAGGAATTCAAAGGCTTCACCAGCACCTATTCGGGCATTCAGGTTTTCCAAAAAAACGGCACGACGCGCTTTTTTTGGAGCGCGGCCAATACCGGCAACAAGGAATCGCGAGTTGTGGAAGCCACTTGTGACGGTGGTAAAATCAACTTCACCAATGCTTTCCCCTTTGCCCCCGAGGGTGACTCGCCGCTGGCCTTGCCCAACGAAGTAGCCATCGCCACCGAACAGAGCAAAGATTTTCTGTACGTCGTCCTGAATGGCAACAACCAACTGATCAAACTGGATTTGGCGACCAAAGAAATCGTCTGGAAAACACCGACGGGCGTTGCCCCCTACGGCCTGGTACTGGCGCAGGGAAAAGTTTTTGTCAGCAACTGGGCTGGTCCAATGCCTGGAGCTACCCCCGCTCAAGAAACGGCGGGCGTTCCCTACGGCGCGGCCTTTGTCGATCCCAAAACGGGCGCAACCCGCGAGGGAACCGTGAGTGTTTTTGACTTGAAAGACGGAAAGTTGGTCAAAGAAATTAGCGTTGGCCTGCATCCCAACGACCTCATCACCGACGCCAGCGGCGCGTTCGTGTACGTCGCCAACGGCAACAGCGACAACGTGTCGGTGATTTCCACGCAGGAACTGGCGGTGCGGGAAACCATATCCGTACAATTGTTTCCGGGCAAGTTGGGATTCTTAGGCGATACGCCGAATGCGTTGGCACTGAATAGGGAAGGAAACGTCCTGTACGTCGCCAATGGCCTGGATAATGCTTTAGCCGTGGTTCAATTGGGCGAAAATGTGGCTAAGAACGGCTCGGGCGAGAGTCGAGTTGCGGGCTTCATCCCCACCGAAGCTTACCCGGCGGGTATCGACCTGGACGCGGGTCATCTGTACGTCAGCAATCTGGAAGGCGAAGGCGCGCGCATCAATCAGAAAGACCCCGACCGCGACCTGGACAAAACCGACATCGGCTCCTACAACTCGCACCGACAGCGGGCCACGCTCTCCATCATTCCGCTGCCCACGGCTGCGGCCCTGGCGGCTTTTACCAAACAGGTAAAGGACCAAAATTTGGGCTTCCGGGCCGAAATTGCCCGACTGCTGCCGCGCCGCAAGGTTGCGCCCGTTCCCGTGCCGGAGCGCATCGGCGAGCCGTCGGTGTTTAAGCACGTGGTGTATATCATCAAGGAAAACCGCACCTACGACCAGGTTTTCGGAGATATTCCCTCGGGCCAGGGTGATAAGTCGCTGTGTATTTTTGGGCAGGAGGTCACGCCTAACCAACACAAATTAGCCACCGATTTCGTGCTGCTAGATAATTATTACGTGTCGGGCAAATGCTCCGCCGAAGGCCACCAATGGGCCGACGCCGGCATGGTAAGCGACTACGTGGAGAAGAATGTCCGCTCGTGGTTTCGCAGCTATCCGCACGTGCAGGAAGACGCGCTGGTCTATCACAAAAACGGCTTCCTGTGGGACAACGCCCGCGAACACGGTAAATCGGTACGCATCTACGGCGAAGCCTGCCAACCGCGTTACGATAAAAGTATTAGCTGGACCGAACACTACGCTAACTACCTGGCGGGCAAACCCTTTGAATTCAAAAACACGACCACCATTTCCAGTGTGCTGCCGCTGTTGTCGCAAACTTTCCCCGGTTCGGACGATATGAAGATTCCCGACCAGATCCGCGCCTCCGCCTTTATCGAGGAACTGGAAGCCTACGAAAAAATGGACGGTGACCAGTTTCCCGAACTCACGATGATGGCCCTGTCGGTGGACCATACCGTGGGGACGCGGCCCGGCTACCCGCGCCCCGAGGCAATGGTGGCCGACAACGACCTGGCCCTCGGCCGCATCGTGGAGGCCATCGCCAAGAGTAAATTTTGGAAAAACACGGTCATTTTCGTCACCGAGGACGACTCGCAGGCGGGCTGGGATCATGTATCGGCCTACCGCACCACGGGGCAGGTCATCAGCCCGTACAGCCGCTTGCAGCGCCCGGTTTCGACCAACTACAACCAGACGTCCCTCATTCGCACCATCGAGCAGATTTTGGGCCTGCCGCCCATGAACGTCATCGACGCCACCGCCCTGCCGATGTTCGACTGCTTCGTAAACGAGGCCTCCGGCTACCAGTACGCGGCCGTTCCCAACCTCGTCCCGCTCGACAAGATGAACCCCTCGCTCTCGGAACTAAACGGTAAGGCCCGCCACTACGCCGAACTCTCGCTGCGCCCGGAGTTCGACCTGATCGACAGCGGCCACGACGATGTGATGAATCGCATCCTGTGGTTTGCGGCCAAGGGCCGGGAGCAGTATCCGAGGAAACTAGCGGGAAAGGAAGAAGATGAGGATTAGGTGTTGTTGAAAATATCAGCACTGCACCGTCACCCGCAGGTAGGTGGCCGGGATGGCGAGGGTGTCAGGGGTAGGACTCGTATTCTGACTATTGAACAAATTTTCGAGTTCCTGCTGAAGGTCCAAGGCTTTGCCGTTCTTTTCGGCGGCTTCGAACGCATTCATGGTGGGGCCGTAGTAGTCTCTGAACCGCCTGACAAATTCGGAGGGTGGAAAGTCGGCGTGAAAGGTGAATGTGTCCCGGACAAAAGATAGGTTTTCCCTGGCTATGCCTGCGGCTCCGAAACGCTCGATTACGTTCGCTTCCATACCCCACAGCATGGGACTGATGAATCCCTCAGGCGGCGATGGCGTGTAGGCTGAACTGATTTTCAGAATTTGCGCTACCAGGGTGGGATCACCCGGGATCCAGTTGCCCATGACAATTTTCCCGCCGGGGCGCGTCACCCGCACCATTTCCCGGGCGACGTCGAACGGCCTGGGGGCAAACATGACCCCAAAGATGCTCACGACCCGATCAAAAGAATGGTCAGTCAACTCGTGCAGATCCATGGCATCCCCTTCCTGAAAGGTGCAGTTGGTCAGCCCCGCTGCCTGGGCGCGCCGATTGCCCGCCGCCACCAGGTTGCTGGCGATGTCGACCCCTAAAACTTTGGCCCCGCGCTTGGCGGCGGGCAAGGCCGTAGTGCCGTCGCCGCAGCCCAGTTCGAGTACTTCCATGCCCGGCGCAATGTCCAGCTTGGCGACCAGTTCCTCCCCGCTTTCGCGCATGGTCTCGGCCATGCGGGTAAAATCGCCCTTTTCCCATAATGCTTTGTTTGGATTCATGTCATATTGGTTTAGATGAAGTAAATATCAACTCAGATTAGTCTAAAGAGCACAAGGCTTTCTCCCTTATTCTGAGCCGATCAAGCACCAAATCTAACTATCCAAACAATACGAGATTCAGGAATTTATTAAGCGGTCAGTTCAAAGTGTGGGCCATGACTCGATGAAGCGCATCCTGTGGTTCGCAGCCAAGGGCCGAGAGAAGTACCCGAGGAAGCTGGCGGGGAAGGAGGAGGAAGAGGAGTAATTTTGTCAGCTAAATAAATCTTCCCATATTTGTGGCATGAAAAGGCCAGCCAGCAAATTCTGTTTTCACTCGTTTTTTTGTTACTCAAAAGGTGACGAGTGGGCTTTATTTGGCTGTTAGCTAACAAAATAAAGAAATTTCAAACCGCTTGTTACCGAGGTAGCAAGCGGTTTTTTTATTGGTCTGGTATGCACAATGGATGTGTGCTTGTCTGCAAAACAAGTGTAGTCAGTTCGATTCTGACACCAGACTCAGGGAGATGTAGCAGAGTTGGTCTATGCGTTGGACTGAAAATCCAAAGAAACAGGTTCGATTCCTGTCGTCTCCACACTCAATCGGTCACCACTTTCACATTCCTAAACATGAACGGATTATCACTAACGCGCAGGGGCTTGCCGCTGGCGGTGGTCACATTCTTCAACCTGACTTCCTTAGTGATGACGTAAGGAAACTTCTCCTTATACGTATCGTCCGTCATTTCGGGATTGATGTTGGCAAAAATCGCCGGCCCCTGGTAATTCTCGGGATGATTGGAATCGTCGATTTTAAGGTTTTCGATGATAATTTGTGCGGGCATATAGGCGGTATACCCGAAATCATGCTGACCGGAATTGGAGCCGCCGATGAGGGAGGCGCTGCGGGGTTGGCCGCCCGATGGTACGAAAGTGCAATTGCGGATTATGAATTTGCCCTGCCAGGTGCTGCCGTAGTCGGAGCGCAGATTGATGAGGTTATTGCCTCGGATGGTACTGTTCTCCACTAGAAAAGTACCGCTGCCGATGGCGTTGATACCCATGTGCCCCAGGGTCGAGTTGCGGATGGTGGCATTGGCCACCCCCATGTGGGCATCGAACCGGGAGAATACACAACGGTCGTAGAGCATATTCTTGCAGAAACTGGACCCCAGGATGCCCCAATACGTCCGGTCGTTTATATCGTTGGTTTGGCTGCAGTCGATAAAAGAAAGATTCAGGGCGCGGGTGGCGGAAAGGTCGTAGGTACCCATCGAAACGGGTTTCCCCGCCGTGCCGATGGTACTGTAGGTTTTGTGGCCAGTCAGGATGGTATTCTTGACGGTCAGATTGGCGCAGTCCCGAATACCGATGAAGCCGCCGTAGGGCGCGCCGTGGTCTCCTTCACCCGTAATGCGGTGTTCGAGTCCATCGATAATGACATTTGAGCGTTTGATCGTGATATTCCGGCTGTAATAGGTGTATTTCGAATCTTCCTTATTGGCAATCGTAGTGAATCGTCCCCCGGTGATCGTCAGGGTCTTTTCGTCGATGGGAAGCGCACTGATCTCCGTGATTTGGTCGAAGTCCCAGATGATCGGCGCGTCCATATCCACCTTGCCGGTTTTATCCACCATGAAGATATCCGTCTGCGACGCGCCATTATTTTGGTTTAAGCCGAACCGAATGTAACGCTTCACGTTGGCATTGGTGACTGTAATCAGGCATGGACCGGGTAAAGTGGCGTCGATTTTTTCCTGATTCCGCTTCAGCGACGATACTCCTTTCAGCGGAAACGGTTGCAGGCTGGAACTGACCAGGAAAACGGGAGCATTGCGATTTTGCACTTCGGTATCGTCGATAATAAAGGCCGATTTCCCGAAATCGGTATCGGTCTGAATCGCGACCGGGCGCTCCTTCCCACCGATGTAGTAGGTAGCGCCCTCGTCTGCTTTTACCGGCATACCCTGCTGATTGGCGAAGGCGTGGGCCGCCGCGATCGCGTCGATATCGTCCGTTTTGCCATCACCCTTAGCGCCAAAGTCACTGTAACTGACCCAGCCACGTTTCTTGAAGGCTTGCGCATCCTTGGGCGATACATTCACCTGTAGCTCCCCATTTTTATCGGTGCTTACCTGGGTTTTCTGATTATCGGAGGTTGTCACGTTCACCGCTGCCTTTTCCGATAGGCTTGCGCCCTGCCCCTGAGCTACGGCTGCCTGCGACCCTAAGCAGAACCACAAAAGCGTGCATTTCAACAGGAACCTTACTCTTGATGTGTTCGTAAATTCGAGCGGACTATTCATGAGGTTTTATTCTTTCAGGATTGGGAAGTAGTTAAATCATAACCTGAAAAGGAGGTACAGGGTAAAATCTAACGAAATCCTGACTGTTCGACAATAACGATGCGAATAACGATTGCCAATAGGGGTTGACAGGAGCGACGCCGCCCGGAGGGCCAAGAAACAGCCATTACTAAGCAAAGAGCCGAGCGACGGCGCCAGATATTTGTATCACTGCTGACTAGGGAACAGTTCCTCGCCAAACAGAAGGAAACGAAACAGGCGGATTTCAATCACCTAGAACCGATTCAATACCTTTTCTACCGCGCTTACGTAGCTCCTCCCAAAAATATTGACGTGTACCAGCAGAGGATATAAATTGTAAATTGCAATACGCTCCTGAAAGCCCGGTTCCAGCGGGAAGGCCTCGTCGTAGGCTGCGTAGAATTCAGGATCAAACCCACCGAATAGATGCGTGTAGGACAGTTCGGCTTCGCGCTGTCCGTAGTGGGCGGCCGGGTCCACGAGGGCTACCTGTCCCTGGGCATCGGCGATGACATTGCCCGACCACAGATCGCCGTGTACCAGCGCGGGGCGCTCGCGGGGCAGCAAGTCGGGGAGTACGCGGTAGAGCCGCTCAAACTTGCCGTGGAGTTGCGGCGAAATGCGGTTGTGGTACAATGCTTTTCCGGCTTGCACTTTCAATCTTTCCTCGATAAAAAAATTGGTACCCTCCCGGTGCCGGGCGTTGCGCTGTGGCTGCGAACCGATGTAATTGTCGAATTCCAACCCAAATTCCTTGTCAGTATGGGAGTGCAACTGCGCCAGCGACTGACCAAAGTGAAGCCAGTAGTCTTTGGCGCGCGGGGCGGATTTGATGAATTCTAAAATCAGATAGGCCTTATCGTCCCGAAAATCCTGCCCGATGACCTGCGGCAGGGTGAGGCAATTCGCCCGCCGGAGTAGTTCAAGGCCCAGCACTTCGGTGCGGAACATTTCGTTGGTTGCAACGTCGTTCCACTTCACAAAAAACACACCCCGACTGGTCTCGACTTGCACCGAGGTATTGATGGTGCCGCCCGTCATGAGCTGCACGTTCAGGATCTCGGGCGTTTGGCCAAAGACCGCGAAAAAGGTGCTTTCCAGGAATTGGATTTCTTCGTTACCCGTGTGCATGTGAGGGGTGGTTGGAGAACCCAGACGAGAATGGGTGGTGGTTTTAAAACGGTTCGGCGGGCGCTATCGTTTTCCAAACGCCTTATTTCGGTAAGTATGGAGAACAAGAGATTGACTCAATGGTTTGTGCGGTTCAGAAAAGACCTGATTCGTCCCAGACATTTTACCAGCGATCCATCTTTCCCAGTCTGCTTGATCATCTTTCCAAGAAGCAGATTATGGTACTAACGGTAATGCGTCGTACGGGCAAAACGACCCTGGTAAAAGCCCTTTTGGAGCAGTCGTATCTAATCAAGACACTACCTATTTGAGCCAACAGCCCCGACCGTGAAATTGGAAAAGCCAGGAAGCTATATTTCACCGATAATGGCATTGCCAACTTTACCGCCGATAGGACGTCATCCTTATCATGTATTTGATGGAATGATTTGGGGAGGGATGATTGTGTAAGTGAGGACAGCATTAACTCTGTTACCCTACGCCTCTGCAAAAGGCATTCTGTTGCGGATACGGCGAACCAGGAAAATTGATTGTCGCCCGATATTCGTTGCCGTTGCCCTGAACGTCAAACAGGTTTTATCAGTGACCTCTCGGTGAGGTGTATTCCATAAACCGGTACACTTCCTGCCGCACAACGTCGAAGGTTTGGTCCATTTGCTTGCGGAGTTGTTTGTAGGCCGGAGCTGCCATAATGGGTTTGCCCGAACCGGCCAGCACCGGATCGGCAATGGCACCCAGACTGGTAACGTACTGGGCAATGCTGAATTCGTACCCCTTCTCACTGCCGTTGGGAATCACCAGCGACGAAAAATCCCAGCCCGTCAGGTTATTCTGCTTAATGCGTTCTTCGGCCAGTTTCTTTACCTGCCCCACCAGCCCTTCGTAGTCCGCACCCGGCGTTCGGCGTTTGATGCGTTCTACCACCATCATCTGCGTATTATCGGGGGCAAAGTTGGGGGCGAAAGTGCCGTCGGTTATTTCCCAGATTTCGATTTTAACGACCGGGGCCGTCATACGGTCCCGCTTTTGCAGGTCAGCCATCTTCGCCTGTACACTATCACCGTAGATGCGGGCCATCGCTTCGGGCGAGGCGCCTTTCATGGCCATTTCCGGCGAAACGATACGCGTCACGTAGTCATATTCCGTCTGGTTCGGGTTAGACGTAAACTGCTTCACGGTCATGTACCAGCCTATTAGTTTCCCCTCATCTACGGCGGCCTGATTGATCTTTTTCCACTCGCGCTCTACGGGCAACGCATCCTGAATCGTCAGCCCAGGATTAAGTTTATGGTAAATTAGGTACATGTACGCTTTCTGTCCCGGTTTCATCTGAGCAATGGCCAACGAACCGCCGGTAAGCAGAAAAATGAAAAGCAGTAGTAAGCAGGTTTTGGGTAAAGAATGACGCATCATAGGGTTTCGGGTTAATGGGGCAACTGATTCCGGGTTAATGGGGCAGCTGATCTTGTTGAGTTGACCCGGTACAAAAAGGTAAAGAGAAAGGACGTATACCTACCCGATCTTTTATTTGCCAAATAAAGATGAAAATTGAGTGGGTGGTTGTAGCCCGAACGGGCAGCCTTTTTATTTTCGGTACGCAGTCTCCCTTCGGAAGACATACGCACAACGCGTCGCGGGACACTACGCTGAACTAGGTGTAGTGGCCGATGGTCTTACCTGCTCGCTCGGCGGCCTTCTCGATGATAGAACGAGTATCCCGTTCAACCCCTCGGATAGACCAGGGAGTAGGAGCCTTACTTTTTCGGGGTGGGCAGCCCACTTTGCTGGGCTTCTAAGTAGGTGTAGTACTTAAATTACTTTCTGTCTTACCGTCCTTGAGTAGCCATAGAATTTCTGTCATACATGGTGTATGACACATATGTACGAAGAAATCAGGGATCGGCAAAGGTGTAGCACAAAAATGAGTTTATGCACTACACAACATAATTCAGATTATAGAACAGCCCATATACTACTGATTTCTATCTACGGTAAATTGGTAGTATACGTTGTCTCTTCTCATTTTCACCTAAGCGTCGGCCCGACCCTTTTGTTCACTTTTACTCGACGACATACACCTAAAGCAAATGCTACAAAAAATTATTCGTTATCAATGGGCAAGTTTTTTCGTTTGGGCTACTTGGTTTAG
>JBBSUC010000023.1:0-86396 GCA_038235275.1 Cytophagales bacterium
AAAAATTAAGAGCCTATTTCGGTGGATAAATAGGCAACTGTCTCATTATCAGACCTTGAAAATAGTAGGGTAGAGTACTGCCGCCAACATCGGTTTGGCAATAGTGGGGCTTAACTGCAAAACTGAACATTACTAATTCTATTGAGCATTTGTGTAAAACTGAACTTTTGTTCTTCGACTGCCCCACCATCGCCAAGCCCTGAAACGTTATGCACAATTATGACTTACATCATTTCAACAATTACAGACAAAAGTATTTTAATGGCTTCAGATAGTCGGCTAAATTATCATAATGAAAAGGTCGACGATTTGACGGGAGAAAAATTTCAGGAGATTGTTGCGGTTGCAGATTGTATTCGGAAAACATTTGTGATACCTCCATTTAATATCGGGATTCAATTTATTGGAATTGGATATTTCCCAGACAATGGACATAAATATCCACTGTCGTATTTTATTCCCAGACTTTCTGAGGGTATAATCGGAGATGATACAATCGTGATAAAATTTCAAAAAATTTATTCCAACTTAAAAAAACTGACTCAAAAGGAAAATACAGGACAATATGTTAACGGCATTATCTGTGGTTATGAGAATTTGGTGCCATATATTGCTACTTTCAATACATTCATTGATAACTTTAACGTAAATCCATATGAAATTGGTGCTTACGTAGAAAGTCAAAAATGTGATGACACTCGACCTAGCGAAAGAGACAGTGCAGTTAAATACCTTAATGAAAAAATTGCAGCCATCAGTCAAATTAGACCACAAGATGTGGGTGGGCCGATAGAAGTTCTTGAAATAAATCCTGATGGAACAAATTCCTTTTTGCAAGAAAATGATAATTTGTTTGACGGCAATCTTGAACAACTAATTTATAAATGGAATAACGATATTGCCTCTATCAATGGACAAATCTTGAATCCTCCTGTGCGCCAAAAACTAAATCTCTAAATAACTGTGCCTAACATGGGGTTTTATGCAAGTTGGGCATGACAAACTTAGCTTCAACAAATTGCAAAGCCAGGCTTTGGTTCGGGCTGGACAAACATCACTGAGCATTAGTTCTTAACTTCATCAAAATATTTTCAATCAGCAGTGGTTCGGGCAGACGGAATTCTATTTCCCCAACCTGCATAAAGCCCTGTTCGTTAGCGGTAAGGCTTAAGGAATCGTCCTCCGTAATCTGCTTTGCCTTCGGTGCGCCACCCTGGAGCAAATCTAAGTTGTAATTTATTAGGTACAAATGCTCAAACCTCACAAATTATTCTTGTTCAATTCCTTCACCGCCCAGTCCACTGCCCGCGCCGTGAAGGCCATGTAGGTCAGCGAGGGGTTTTGGGTGGAGGTGGAGGTCATACTGGCGCCGTCGGTGACGAATACGTTGGGCGCGGCGTGGAGTTGGTGATACGCGTTGAGCATCGAAGTCTTGGGGTCTTTGCCCATGCGAACGCCACCCATTTCGTGAATGTCCAGGCCTGGTGCCTGCTTGCTGTCGTTGGTACGGACGTTCGTAAAGCCCGCCATCGCGAACATCTCGGTCATCTGTTCCAGGTAATCCTTGATCATCTTCTCGTCATTATCGTCGTAGTCTACCGATATTTTTAGCTGAGGGATGCCGTACGGGTCTTTCTTGTTGGGGTCGAGAGCCACGTAGTTGCTTTCTTTCGGGATCGTTTCTCCCATCATGTGTGAGCCGACGTGCCAGTTGCCGGGTTTGGGATTGTGCAGGCTTTGCTTCAGAGTTTCGCCTTCCCCGCTGTAATCGGTGCGCGAGCTGCGGTTAGCACCAAATCCTGCCGCATAACCGCGTAGGAAATCGGTTTCTTGCTTGAAAACATTGCGGAAGCGCGGGATGTAGCTACTGTTGGGGCGGCGGCCATCGGTAGTCGAATCCAGGAAACCTTCGTACTCGCCCGACACGCGGGCGCGGTAGTTGTGGAAGGCGAAGTACTTGCCCAGGGTACCGCTGTCGTTGCCCAGGCCATTAGGGAATCGTGACGAAGTGGAGTTCAGTAAAAGGAGATTGCTGTTGAGCGCGGCGGCGTTGACGAAAATGATTTTGGCGTAGAACTCCATCATGTCGCCCGTCGTAGCATCGATCACTCTCACACCCGTAGCTTTGTCTTTCTTGGTATCGTAAATGATCGAATGCACCACGGAATGGGGGCGTAATGTCATTTTTCCGGTTTTCATCGCCCAGGGAATGGTGGAGGCATTGCTGCTAAAATACCCGCCAAACGGACACCCCCGCTCGCACATGGTGCGGTGCTGGCACTTGGCGCGGCCCTGGTCGTAGTGAATCTGCTGCGGCTCGGTGATGTGCGCCGCCCGACCGATGATAATGTGGCGATCTTTGTAGTTCTGAGCTACTTTTTCTTTAAAATATTTTTCCACGCAGGTCATCTCGTGCGGTGGCAGGAACTCTCCGTCGGGCAGTGTTTCCAGTCCATCCTTGTTGCCCGTGATGCCCGCAAACTTCTCCACGTAACTGTACCAGGGCGCGATGTCGTCGTAGCCGATGGGCCACGCCACCGCGAAGCCATCGCGGGCCGGACCCTCGAAGTCGTACTTGCTCCAGCGCTGCGTTTGCCGCGCCCACAGCAACGACTTGCCGCCTACCTGGTAGCCGCGAATCCAGTCGAACGGCTTTTCCTGCACGTAGGGTTGCTCTTCGTCTTTAATGAAAAAGTGCGCCGAAGATTCTTTCCAATTATAGCACTTGCTCTGAGTAGGGTTGGCTTTCACCGCTTCCAGGGGCATCCGCTCGCGGTGTGGGAATTCCCAGGGCTGCATGTTGGTGGTGGGGTAGTCGATGTTGTGCTTCACATCGCGGCCCCGCTCCAGCACCAGCGTTTTCAAACCTTTTTCGGTCAATTCTTTGGCGGCCCAGCCGCCACTGATGCCCGAGCCGATAACGATGGCGTCGTAAGTGCGGGCTTTTTGGGTGTCAATGTTGAAATATGCCATTTTTAACGTGCTGCTTTAGGTCGAGGATTGGGGTTGTCCAACGCTTCTTTGGTCACAGGTACGCAGCCATGCCAGCGGCCAGGAATCATTTCGTAATGGGTGATATTGGTCATCACGTACTCTGAGTTCATGTAGCCCTGAATCGTTAAATTTTTCACCAACGGGAAAAAGGCTTTGACGGAAGGTTCGTCGTTCAATTCCAATCCTTGCAAAATATGGATGCGCTGGGCGGGTGTGCTTTTGACAAAGGGCTTTTTGAATGTCTGCTGACTGTATTTGTCGAGCGAAGCCAGGCCGTCGGTAAGCGTTTTTTGAGTACCGGGTTCGTAGCAGTCGGCCACCACGCGTTGTACGAAACGGTGGACGTTCAATTCCTTCGCGCCGGGCGTATCGGTGACGGGAATCAATGTCTCGACCACTTCGGCCAGCATATCGTCCTCGGCGATGGTCAGCAAGCCTGCTTTTTGGATATTTTTAGCGTTCCAGCCGCTGGCCCAGGCGGGCAGGGCGACCATTGCGCCCATCGTGGCGGCGACGTTTTTGAGGGCCGTGCGTCTTTGCATAATTGTTGATTTGTTGATGGTACGCCGAAGCGGGGTGTCCTTTTGCTTTGTAAACCAGACTTGGCGCGGGGTTGTTACCGATCACTTTTCAAAAATAAAGCCAAGAATAAAAAGGATATACCGCTAACGGGATAAAAGCCGTGAAATTGTCACCCCTACTTCGCCTGAGGGCGATAATGGCGATGCATGATGGAGCAAGTATTTTTTCACCGCCACTTTAATGTATTCAGCAGCCGCAGCGCATCCTTTTCAAGGTATTCGATCACCGGGGCCAGCGAATCGTTCTTAGTAGCCGTGGGGAAGTAAATCGCCCCGCGCAGGTAATGGGTGGTGCTGTCGGTGGTGTAAAACTGGAAGGGCGTGGGGACGTCACCCTCGAGGCGGATGAGGGTCGCCGTTTTTCCCGTCTGCGTCACGATGGTTTGCTGCTGCACGGCGGTGGCGCGGATTTGGTGCTTGCCAGCCAGTTTGTAGGCATCGTCGATGAAATCCCGCAGCCGGGCGGGGTCACGGCGCACGGGCTTGTAGGTGAGCTGGATATTGGCGTCGAGTTTGGGATAGTAAATATAAATCCAACCCGGCTCGGCCAGCACCGAAGTATCCGGCAAAATCACCGCCGCCCGCGAATACTCGAATTGGTAAGGATAAATATCGGGCAAAGCCCGGTAACTATGTGGCGGCAACCCAATCCGGTTGTACCCTTTTGGCTTCGGCGCGTAGCTGTCGCTCTGCTCCCCCGAACCACAGGACAAAAGTATTACCCCAAAAAGAAACAAAAAGACCGCCTTCACCCACATGACCCTTAACCTTTTAACCCTTAAGCTTTTAACCCGAAGGTCAAAGCTGCTTTTACTCCACCGTTACCGACTTCGCCAAATTCCTCGGCTGATCCACATTACGTCCCCGCATTACGGCCACGTAATAGGAGAGGAGTTGCAGCGGAATGACCGACACCAGCGGCACCAGCATTTCGTGGGTTTTAGGTACTTCGATCACGAAATCCACCATGCCGGGAATGAGCGTGTCGCCTTCGGTGATGATGGCGATGACGCGGCCCTTGCGGGCTTTTACTTCCTGAATATTCGAGACGATCTTGTCATAAGAACCGTCTTTGGTCGCCAGGAACACTACGGGCATATCCTCGTCGATGAGGGCGATGGGGCCGTGCTTCATTTCGGCAGCGGGGTATCCCTCGGCGTGGATGTAGGAAATTTCTTTCAACTTCAAAGCCCCTTCCAACGCGACGGGAAAGTTCAATCCCCGGCCCAGGTAGATGAAATTGCGGGCGTAGGTGAAGATGTAGGCAATTTCCTTGATCTTTTCGGCCTTTTGCAACACCTGCTCCACTTTGCCGGGAATATTCTCAAGTTCGATGAGCAACTGGCGATAGTCTTCTTCCGAAATCGTTCCCTTCCTTTTGGCGGCGGCGATGGCCATGAGCGTAAGTACTGTCACCTGCGCGGTGAATGCTTTGGTACTGGCCACGCCGATCTCCGGCCCGGCGTGCGTATAGGCACCCGCGTCGGTCGCGCGGGCAATGGACGAACCCACCACGTTACAGACGCCGAAAATGAGCGCACCCTTCGATTTTGCTAGTTCAATGGCCGCCAGTGTGTCGGCCGTTTCGCCCGACTGCGAAATGGCGATGATGATGTCGTTTTCTTTAATGATTGGGTTGCGGTAACGGAATTCCGAAGCGTACTCCACTTCCACATTGATGCGGGCCAGCTCTTCAAACAGGTACTCGGCCACCAGTCCCGCGTGCCAGGAAGTGCCACAACCCACGATGACGATGCGCTTGGAAGCGGCGAGGCGGTCGAGGTAGCTGCCCAGCCCCCCCAACTGGACGTGGCCTTCGTCAGCCCGGACGCGGCCCCGCATACTGTCGGCGATGGAGCGGGGTTGCTCGAAAATTTCTTTGAGCATGAAATGCTCGTAGCCGCCCTTTTCGATGGCATCCAGTTCCATTTCCAGCTTTTGGATGTAGGGCGTCTGCTGGACATTGTTGAGGTCGAGGATATTCAGTTCGCCGTCTTTTACGACGGCGATGGCGTAGTCGTCGAGATAAACGACGTCTTTGGTGTACTCAATAATCGGCGTGGCGTCGGAAGCGAAGAAAAACTCCTCTTTCCCGATGCCGATCACCAGCGGACTGCCCTTGCGGGCGGCGATGAGCTGGCCGGGATGCTCGTCCGACATAATGACGATCGCGTAGGCTCCCACGACCTCCTGCAAAGCCAGCCGTACAGCTTCTTCCAGTGATTTACCGGTTTCCTGCCGCACGTCCTCAATGAAGTGGATAAGCACTTCCGAGTCGGTGTCGCTCGTGAATTCGTGGCCTTTTTGTTGGAGTTTCTGCTTAAGTGTGGCGTAGTTCTCAATGATCCCATTATGGATAAGCGCCAGCTTGCGATCGTTGGAATAATGCGGGTGGGCGTTGACATCGTTGGGTTCGCCGTGGGTGGCCCAGCGTGTGTGGCCCATACCAAGCGTGGCGTGGGTGTCCTTGTTCAGAAGCTCTGCTTCCAGATCGGCGACCTTGCCTTTTTTCTTGAAAACCTTTAATCCCTGACCATTCAGTAAAGCCACCCCTGAGCTATCGTACCCCCGGTATTCCAGGCGCTTCAAGCCCTTGATAATTAAAGGATAGGCTTCCCGATGGCCTGCGTAAGCGACAATTCCACACATATTTTTAATTTTGACGGGGCCGCCGTGCGATGAGTGAATGCTAAAATGAAGTTGGTGTCCAGTATTCAATCATTTCATCATTCAAAATTATTCTTTCGCCTCCGTATAAAATACAATCAACTTCACGTCGCCCGGTTTGCTGCCAATAAGGAGGCGGGTCACGCGATTGTTGAGCTGCGATTGGTAACGTGCTCCTCCCTGATCGGGAATGGCGCTCGTGTAAACGGGGGCTACCAGAAAACTATTATGTTTATTGAAACCCGTCAGGATAGCACTGAGATGGGTGGTCAGTTTGAAAGTATAGTTCTCAAAGCGGGCATTGTACTCAGCCACCTGAGGGTCGAGTTGCGGAACGTAGGCGGTGGCGTCCTTCTGGACGATGGCAGTATAACCCGAAAGCGGGCGGTAGGCCAAGCGGTTGGTAGAGTCGGTTTCGAGGAGTACCAGGTAGCGCGGAATCGTCATCGCTGGCGTCATGGCGGTCAAATTGGGCTTAATGCTCAACTCAGCGCGGTTAATGGCGATACTTTTACCTTTGCCCAGCGATTTGAGGTACGGGATTTCAATTTTTGTGTAAACCCCCAGCGCCTCCTGCACGTAGGTGGGACCGTCTCCGGCGGGGCTGGGCGCCAGCGGTTTAAGTCCTGCCAGCGGCGTACCTTTGCGGTCGGCGGTGACGCGGTTGAAGCCCGCCCGGAAGATAGTCTGACCGGTTTGCGAACTGACGGCAATGGCGGTGGCACTAAACGCCTTCCGCGTACTATCGGTAGTCGTGTGGTACCAGAGGTTCAGCGTCAGAGCGTTATTGACGGCCGGAATACCCAGCACCACGGTGTTTTTAGCGTCAGGAATCAGCGCGAAGCCGCCCAGCACTTTGGCAAAGTCGACGTTAGTTTTCCCGGCGTCCTGACCCGAAATGGCGAAGAGTTCCTTGCCAAGGTCGTCAGGCAGCCGGAACTGCAGACCGCTGTTGATGGTGCGCGGCGTAGGGGTGATGGTCCTTTTCGCCAAAGGCGTTGGATCGTAGGCGACCTGACTGTCGTTGTAATAATTTTTGGTGGGGTCGATTACCTCCCGGATGCGGTGAACAGCGAAGGTTTGCGCGGGCAGCGTGTCGCCATAGGCGTAGGTGTACTGCATATTCAGCGTCAGCGAGTCGTATACCGGGGCGGTGCCGAGGTCGAGCTGCGCGAAGAGGGCCATCCTGATAAAACTGGATGCCGTGACCGTGCCGAAGATCGGGTCCACGTAGCGGCCCGCCAGATAGTAGTCGGGACTGCCCGTGCGCACGGAGTCAGCCAGGACGGTGGAGGTGCGGACGGTGAGGGTGTCGGTAAAGAGGGTTTCGACGGGGGTGAGCGGCGTGACGCCGATGTTGCCGATGGGATCGCAGCCGCTGATTAGCAGGGTGACCGCAACGGCCACCCCGGCTAAGCTATTCCTGACCCACGAGGTCGTTGTAGAGGTTGTAATACTGTTCCGAGAGAAGGTTGTCGTCTTCTTCGACGATATCGACACGCTTGGGTGATTCATTCAATAGTTTATTTAGTCCTTCGCCGAACTCTTTGTCCACCTTCACGATGGCGTCGGCATACGCAACACCAAGTTTAATGAAGCCATCGAAATCAGCGGAACGCAGGTGGGCCAGGGCCTCATCGCTTACGTCCATTGCCTTGGCTTTTTCCAGCAAATCGGCGTCAAATTTATCACTAAAAGCGTTGTTATACACAGTAAAAACGCTTTTAGTGTCCTTAAACATCGGATCGTTGCGGTAGGTCGTCTTCAGATACATGGGAATCAGGGCCGTCATCCAGTCGTTACAATGCACGATGTCGGGGGCCCAGCCCAGCTTCTTGACGGTCTCCAGTACGCCTTTGCAGAAGAAGATCGCCCGCTCGTCGTTGTCGTCGTAAAACTTATTTTTCTTGTCGAAGAAAACGGATTTGCGGTGAAAATAGTCTTCGTTATCGATGAAATAAACCTGTAGCTTGGCGTTGGGGATAGAAGCCACCTTGATGACTAGGGCCTTCTCTTCGTCGCCCACGGTGATGTTGATACCCGAGAGACGCACGACTTCGTGGAGGCGGTTTTTGCGCTCGTTGATGAGACCAAAACGGGGGACGAGGATGCGGATTTCGGCCCCGCGATCCTGCATATCAGCTGGCAACTGCCGCACGTAAGCTGCTACATCAGAGGTCTCTAGAAAAGGGTTAATCTCACTCGATACATACAAAATCCGTAGTTTGTCCATACAATTATCAGGCGTTGGTGAAAAAAGTTTTGCAAAATTATACAAAAAAATCCCGAATTTCAATGCTTTTTTCAAAGTAATTGTAATATTGCGCCATTTTGCCCTTCGCTCGCTAATCCATGCTCCTCTTCACCTCTCCCGCCACACTCGACTTCCACCTCCAGGAAATCCACCCCCCCGGCGTCACCCTCGGTCTGGTGCCGACTATGGGTGCGCTGCACGACGGCCACCTTGAACTCGTGAAGCGCTCCGTCGCCGAAAACACGCTGACCGCCGCCAGCATTTTCGTCAATCCGTTGCAATTTAATAATCCCGACGACCTGACGAAGTACCCTCGCACCCTCGAAGCCGACTGCGCAATGCTGGAAGCGGTGGGCTGCGACCTAGTGTTTGCGCCTTCGGCGGAGGAAATGTACGCCCAGCCGCCCCTCTTGAAACTGGATTTTGGCAAGCTCGAACGCGTCATGGAAGGAGCCTTCCGCCCCGGCCACTTCAACGGCGTGGGCATCGTGGTGGCTCGGCTGTTTAACATAGTACAGCCTGATCGCGCCTATTTCGGCCAAAAAGATTTGCAGCAAACCGCCGTAGTGCGGCGGCTCATCGCGGATTTGGCCTTCCCGGTAGAACTCGTGGTTTGTCCCACCGAACGTGAGTCCGACGGCCTCGCGATGTCGTCACGTAACCGCCGCCTCAGCCCAGGGGCACGGGCGGTGGCTCCGCTCATTTTTTGCACGCTAAATGAAGCCAAAGACCAACTCCTGGCCGACCAATCTGTGAAAGCAGTAAAAGAATTTGTGCGGGAGCAGTTCGCCGGGCAATCGGCGTTTGGGCTGGAATATTTCGAGGTAGCCGACGTGGACAGTTTGCAATTTGTGAAAGTACGCCAGCCCGAAGGGCAGACGGCCCTGTGCGTGGCGGCGAATTTGGGCGGAGTGCGGTTGATCGACAATGTGGTTTTTTGATCTGATTCCTTTTAAAAGCTACTCCACCACCAGCCATACATAGCCCCCCGCAGGCAGTTTTACGCTGATCTCGGCTTCATATTCCCGGTTCAGGACGTAGTTTTGGCTTACGCCTTCCCGTTCGCGGATGCTGACTTTGTCGGTGAGCCCGGCGTAATAAAGCGGCAGCCGGATGGTGCGGGTGATCGCTTCTTTCAAGGGATTATAGAGCATCACCAGTCCTTTTTGCGGCAAGGCCGGATTCACGTGCAGGATGCCATCCCAGTCGCGGCCATCGGGGCGGCGGAGGTGGATGATGTCGGAATTGAGGATGCTGCGATACCTTTTGTACCACGCTACGACCTCTTGCACGGTTTCTTTAGTGGCTTCGGTGTCGTAAAGGCGTGGGCCTCGGTAGCAGGCCTGGACACCCGCACCGTAGTACTGCATCATCAGTTGGCGGTAGTCGGCGAGGTGTTCGCTGAGCGGCTCGAGTACCGCCTCCGGGCCACCGCCCTGGTATTTAGTCAAAGGCACAAAGCCCCAGCCCATCGAGGGTGTTTTCTCCCAGGTACCGTCGAAAATATTTTGCCGATTCAGGATTTTCTGCTGCTCGCGCGACAGCGAGAAATTGACCTCACGATAGCCCAGCGCAATCTTGTTGCTGCCGTCCAGAAAATACCAGTCTGGGGCGTTGACATAGACTCCTCGGGCGTTGAGGTCGCGGTAAAGTTCTTTCTGCAATTCCATCTGCACCCAGCGCGAATCGGCAAGTCCCTTATGACCGGGATGGGTGGTCGAAGCACAGAGGTCGCCGGGGTAGGGACCGTCGTGTTCGAGCAAATCGAAGCCGGTTTTGGCGATAAAAGTTTTTATTTTTTGCAAATAATCCAATCCCCAGCGGCTGGCCAGGCAGGGAGCCTGGCCAAACTGCGCCCCCTTGTCGGGCAGGCCAGTCGCCGGGTCGATCACGTCGTTTTCATCGTCGATGCGGCGACTGCTGAACAGCGAGTAGCCGCCCAGTTTTACGCCTTTGCCGTGGGCGTAGTTGGTCAATTCTTTGAATTTGGTAATATTGATCATCGAAGTATCCTCCATATTCAGCCCGCTGCCGAAGCTCAGGATCACCATTTCGTAACCCGTTTCGGCGCACTGATCCACCACGCGCCGCACCTGCGCCGGGTCGGTACTGACCAGGTGCATGAAAATCGGGTTTTGTGTCGTCCAGGGGGCAACGGTGCGGTACATTTGGCGGCGCGCCAGACCGTTGCGTTCCCGATCGTAGCTGTCGAGCAGCAGTTCGTAACTGCGTACCGATTGCAGTGAGTCGCCCGGCGCGAGGGTAACGCCGATCTCGCCCTTGGGATAAATCTCCATCAGGCAGGGCGTTTGGTAGTTGTAATTGACCTGCGAGGTGTAGCTGGAGTCCGTCTTCCAGTGTGTGGCCTGATCCGACAGCTCGTAGCACATGGCGTTGTTGAAGGCGTAGTCGTTTTCGATATAAATCTTCTGCGGCTTTTTCATTTCCTCCGGTGAGCCCACCACCGCCGACTCCTCCTCGGGCATCGCCAGGATCTCGCTCACAATCTGATCGACCCGCACATTCTTCACCCGTTTATTGACCACCGTCACCCACTTGCGCAGCGTGGGTAACCCGTCGTAAATCGCGTAGTGAACATCCACCACAATGCCCTGTAAAGCGGGTAAAGGAGAGGTGAAGTTTAGCATCAGTTCTTGCCCGCTGGGTAGTTGGCGGTTCATGGTCCAGGTGGTAGGCTTCCAGTCGAGATTGGTGGTGAGCGGCTTTACCGAAAAATCGACCAGTTGAAAATCGGCCGCATCTTTCTGGAAACTGTCGATCCATTCTTCCCGCAGGTAAGCGTGTTCGGTTTGGCCGTAGAGTCCGCCTATGTGGTAGGTTTTTCCGTCCAGCACTAGCCGCGCCTCAGGCCGAACCGAGCGGATAAATTGCTGCCCGGTAGCAAGGTTTTGGAAATCGACGGTGGCGGCATTGGGCGTGAGGCGGATTCGGCGCTGGATGAGTCCGTTGGCAAGGACGATGTCTTTGCCGCCGGAAGCCTGGTAGATACCGGCCTGGAATCCCGTTCTATCCAGGAGCCAATCGTGAGTAGCCGGAGTAGTTTGGTTTTCGGGAAGGGTTTTTATTTTGGCCAGAAATGATTGGCTAAAAGTACCGGTACTCAGGCACAGACCGCCAAAAAGCAGGAGAAGCGTTCGCATAGAATAAGAGGAAGGTTAGCCCAAGATAGAGAGAATCTCCCTAGATTGCTTTTGAATTTAACTCTACTGCCATTTCTGAATTAAGCTACCTATGAAATTTGCCGTCTTGCTCGTTCTCTGTTTACTATCGTTCAACACCTTTTCACAGAAAAACTACCCCGCTCCCGAAAACCTCGCCCGCCACATAAATTACCTGGCTTCCGACAAAATGAAGGGACGCGGTACGGGTAGCCGCCAGAACCTGAAAGCAGCGAAGTATGTAGCGAAGCAGTTCAAGAAGTACCACCTTACTCCCAAAGGCACGAATGGCTATTTCCAGCCCTTCACGGCGCGGGTGCGGCGGGTGGTGGTACCCGACAGTCTGCGCGAAACTCGTAATGTGTTGGGTTTCCTGGACAACGGCGCGGAATACACCATCGTCATCGGTGCGCATTTCGATCATCTGGGTTTGGGAAAACAGGGCAGTTCAAAGGCCGACAATCCGGAAGGGCAAATCCACAACGGTGCCGACGACAATGCCTCGGGCGTGGCCGGACTGCTGGAACTGGCCCGCTATTTCTCAGAAAATGACACCAAAGAACCTTACAATTTTCTCTTCGTTGCCTTCGGAGCCGAGGAACTGGGCTTGCAAGGCTCGCGGTACTTCGTCGACCATCCCACGCTTCCCCTCAACAAAATCAACTTTATGGCCAATATGGATATGATTGGCCGCTACAATCCCGATCGGGGTGTGGGCATCGGCGGCTACGGCACCACCGCCGCCTGGCCGGGCATCTTTGAGGGCGTCACCAGCGAAGTGAAATTCTTCACCGATCGGGCCGGAAGCGGCGGCTCCGATCATGGCTCTTTTTACGCCAAAGATATGCCTGTCCTGTTTTTTCACACGGGCGGCCACGACGATTACCACAAACCCACCGATGACGCCGACAAGGTGAATGTGAAAGCGGAGGCAGCGATTCTCAAAATTGAAATCGACCTAATCGAAAACGCGATGAAAGGACCGAAGCTGGAATTTCAGGAGGTGAAGTGAGGGAGCAAAGCCGAACCTTCCAATTTGATCTCCGGCCAAATTGAAACAACCCGTAAAATTTTCTTCCCTAACTTTGCGCCGCATAAAGAACGCCGCACCCGCATGAGCCTGCAATCCTTCACCGCCCTCTGGAAGCACCGCTACCGCAAGTACTCCCATATCGCCAAAGCACATCTCCTGGCGTATCGGGCGCAATTTTATTTCAATTCCAAAAAAAGAAGCCTGAAAAAGGAGTTAGTCGCCGTGGTTCGCACGGAGCATTTCGGCGATATCGTGGCCGTCGAGCCGCTGTCCCGGCAGATTCGGGCTTTGCATCCCGACGCTCACATCGTGTGGTTTGTCAAACCCGTTTTCCGGGAATTGGTGGACACCAACCCGAATGTGGACGAGTCGCTGCCTGAATTCTGCGTGACCCAGCGGCGGGTGTTGCTGGAAACGGGCGTGTTCGACCAGGTGTACGAATTGCAATTTCGCAATAACAATTTCTGCCCGGTCTGCGATGTGTTCGTGGAAAACCCGCTGGCCGTGGCCAGGGGCATCGACGTACATACCTATTTCAACTACGGCAATTTGCTGGAAGTGTTTGCCCAGGTTGGTGGACTGACGGTACCGGAGGACGATCAGCCCCGGCTGTATTTGCAGGAGCGGCATCGCCGTAAAGTGGACGCGCTTAACCTGCCCGAACGCTTCGTCGTCGTGCATTGCCAGTCCAACTACGCCCCCAAAGACTGGCCAGCTGACCGCTGGAACGCGCTGATTCCGATCCTGGCTGACAAGTACGGTTTGCCCGTTGTGGAGATTGGCCTGGCGAGCAATTTGTCCGTGGCGCATCCCGCCTACCGTAACCTCTGCGGTCAGTTGTCGATTCTGGAAACGGCGGAGGTGATTCGGCGAGCCGAGTACTTCATTGGGTTAGACAGCGGTCCGGCGCATTTGGCCAACGCCAGCGGAACTTTTGGCTTTGTGTTGATGGGTTCGCTGAACGATTTTTCGGCTTACAACCCTTATTCCGGCCGGTACGGCAGCGGCGAAAACTGCGTTCTGATTCGTCGGGAAGGAATTCCCTGCGCCCAATTGCCGCTGGAAACGGTGGTGAATGCCATTGATCAGAAGCTGGCTGTGTTGGCGAAGGAATGATTCGGCTAAAATACTGTTCTACTTTCTGGCTCCAAAAATAGCACTGCCCACGCGAACCATTGTGCTACCTTCTTCCATCGCAATCAAAAAGTCGTTGCTCATGCCCATCGACAACACTTGCATAGCCCCTTTGCCCCTCAACTCCTCAAAAAGCCGCCGCAGCCCACCAAATTCTTTACGGAGTTGGCCATCGGGAGCATCGTAGGTCGCCATACCCATCAAACCCAGAATGCGGACGTTGTCCATTTTGCTAAATTCCTCGGAGTCCAGCAATTCGGCAACTTCGTGTTCCGACAGGCCGAATTTGGTTTCTTCCTCAGCGATGTGGATTTGCAGCAGACAGTCGATAATGCGGTCGTTCTTCTTGGCCTGTTTGTTGATTTCTTTCAAGACTTTGAGACTGTCCACCGAATGAATGAGCGAGACGAAGGGCGCGATATACTTCACTTTATTGGTTTGCAAGTGGCCGATCATGTGCCACTGGATGTCCCTGGGCAGGGTTTCGTATTTTTCCACCATCTCCTGCGCTTTATTTTCGCCAAAGATCTTGCAGCCTGCATCGTAGGCTTCCTGCAACATGGCTACCGGCTTAGTTTTGGTGACGGCGACCAGCGTGACGCCGGGACTTAATTGGCTTTCAATTTCAGCGATGTTTTCTTTTATGGACATACGATTTATTAAAAAACTGACTACTAATTACTTATAATTCTTGTGAAAATAAATTGATATATTTGCGGCTTATTAAAACCAACATTCTCTCCACTACTGCATTAACCTAACTGAAACTTCGTATGGATTACAACCAGGATCAAAAACAAGACCGCCGTACCCTACTGTGGGCCGCCTTGGCCGTTTTGGCCATTCTGAACGTCGTGCTTTTCTATTTTTATTACCAGGAAAGGCAAAACAACCGCGACAAAGATACCATCATCGCCGCCAAGACCGACGAGGTGCTGTCGACCAAGAACAAACTGGACTCGATCTCGGTGCAGTTGGATGCCAAAATTGCCGAAATCCAGCAACTCGGCGGCAGCGTCGATTCGCTCATCGTGCTGAAGCAGGAACTGGACCGCGATCGGCAGGCACTGCGAAATTCGAATGCGTTTTCGGCCAAAAAATACGAGGATAAAATCAAGAATTACGAGTCGGTTCTTAATCAGAAGGACACCGAAATTGCGCAGTTGAAGGAGGAGCTGGGTATCGTCACGGCCAAGAATGATGAGCTGAGCCAAACCGTGACCGGACTGGAAGGCGACAAACAACTACTCGCTGACTCGGTAACCAACTACGCCGTGCAGAACCGCGAACTGAACGAAAAAGTCACGATTGCCTCCGCCCTGCGGGCCGAGAATATCGCGGTAAACGCGCTTTCGTCCAAGGGCAAGGAGCGCGACGGGGGCAGCTATAAAGCCCGGCGCATCGACAAGCTGAAAATTGACTTCCGCCTGGCCCCTAATGCCGTGGCCAAGCAGGACCGCAAGGAGGTATATCTCCGCATCCTCGACCCCGACGGCGCGGTGCTGTCCGACATGGCGACGGGTTCGGGAGCGTTTATCCACAATGGCCGCGAGATGATTTATAGCTCCAAAGAGGCACTCAACTTTGACAACACCGGGCAAACGATGGGTATTATGTACGGCCGCGGTGGCATTCCTTTCAAAGACGGCAAATACACCGTCGAGCTTTACAGCGAAGGCTTCAAGATTGGGCAGGGAGATTTCACGGTAAAATAATTAAATTCAGTACTTCATTTTCCAGTCGAAATAAATCCGGTACAGCGCATTGATCGGCAGTCGCAGCCGACAGAGCAGCACGATGAATTCGGTGGCCGGGCCGGGATTTTCGATGTGTTTGAGCAATTGCCGGAACTGTTCGGCGAGCTCAAATTCCTGCACGTAAAAACATTTACGGATGTAGGTGCGGATGCGGCGGGCCAGGGCGTCGAACTCGGCTTGGTTGCGGTTGAGTGCGCAGGCTTTTTTACAAACTACAAAAGTGGACTGGAGCATTCCGCTGCCGGGCTGATAGCTGAGGTTGGAAAGCGAACGGCGCAGTAGTCTTTTCTGCGTCAGCACCTCGTCCTGATAGCCGTATCGGCAAATCACCGCCGATCGCACCCAAAAATCAAAATCTTCGTAAGCCAGCGACTCGTCGTAGCCGCCCAGCCGAAGCAGTAGTGAACGACGCATCATCATTGTGGGCGTACAAATAAAGTACTTTTCCAACACGGCGCGATACACGTCGCCGCTGGGAACGACTTTCAGCACCTTCCCATCCTCATCGGTTGGGTAGTGTAGATGTAGCGCATTACTCCAGGCATCGAGATACTGCGCGTTGGAAAAAATGACACCATAGTCCTCGGGCAGACTTTCAAAAAAATCCACTTGCCGCGCAATGCGGTCGGACAACAGTACGTCGTCGGCGGAGAGGTCGATGACGTATTGGCCGCTGGCGTAGCGTAGCCCCTGGTTAAAGGCCATGCAAAGCCCTTCGTTGCGAGTATTGGCAATAAAACGGATGCCGGAATTATGCCGACAAAATTCCCTGATTTTTTGAGCCGTGCCATCGGTGCTGGCGTTGTCGATCACGATTAGCTCGACGTTCTCATGCGTTTGCCGGATCACCGAACGCAGGGCTTCCTCCACGAAATCCTCGTGGTTATAGGCGGTGCAGATGACGGAAACCTGTATCAATTGGAAACGGGGCGGTTTAGCCTTTACGATCCCGAATTAATGGCTAAAATTCACAAAAGTGAAAAGCAGATTAAAAAAGGGAATTCGGTAACGCTGAAAAAAAGAGAAAACCCATAGGAACTGCTGAGTACGAAAGAGGAAATTACGACCATTACTAAAACCGCTGCACCCGCACCGTAGACTCTGTATTAAAACCGATGGGCATGGTGAATCGCTGCTTGATAACCTGCCCCTTGTGCGTGCCGGGTAGCCACTTGCCATCCATCAACTTAATGACCCGTAAGGCTTCCTCGTTCAGACTCTTTCCGGCGTTCTGCTCGATTCGGTAATCGCTGAAACGGCCATTCTCATCCACCATAAAAGAGACCGCTACTTTGCCGGTCGTGTTGTTTCTGACAGCATCGGCGGGATACCGGATGTTTTTGGCCAAAAAAACGTACATATCCCGCAATACCTCCTGGTAGCGCGGGGCCACCGGATACTCACTTTCGTAAGTGACTTCTTTCCCGTTCAGCAAGTTTTTACCTCGCAGAAACTTCCCGTTATCGTAAAATTCTTCGAACACCAAAGTGCTGTCGGCCAGCTGGCCGATCCAGCGGCCCTGCTTGCGGGTGTCGATCACTTTTCCCTGTTCAAACACAACCAGGTTATTCAGCGGATTGCCGACTAGCCTGGCCCAGCCGTTGCCCTCGGCGACGAGCGGCGACCCGTCGCGACTCCATACCTCTCGGATGACGGTCACGGTAGCGGGATTGGTTTCGATTATGCTGTGCATCAACCCTGTGTCGTGCCAGGTAATGGTGCTGGCCGTGCTATCGACCAGGGTTTCGTATTTTCGCAGCATGCCGCTCTGGTAATAGCTTTTTATCAGATAAGGCGCTCTTCCCAACCCTGGGTAATCGGTGAGTGATAACAGTTTTCCGTCTTTCTGTCGGACGACTTCCTCCCAGGCACCCCCGGCGTTATCGGCCCGGGTAGCGGCCCGAACGGCCCGCACCGAATCCGGGCCGTTGGTACCGTGCAGCTTCACCCAAACCTCCGATTGGTCATAGGGCAACGTCGATATGGTTTTCCAGCCACCCCGGCGGTTCTGCTGATACTGCGCTTCGGCCCGCACCATCCCGTACTCGTCTACCGGAATCACGCTGCGGTATTCGTAGCTTTTTTCTTCTTTGGTGGGATGTTGGTCTTTATCGAAGTATTCGTAAAGCACCCCCTCCGCCGGATTGTAATTGGGAATCGGCGGCGAGCGGAAAAAGACGGGATAGGTGATCTCCTGCCGCACCGCTTTGCCGTCCTTACGCGCGGGTTGCCAGGCGCGGTACAGGCCCAGTACCCGGAGCGTTTCGGAGTTGCATAGACTGTCGATCGATTTGACCACTTTCATATTGGTAAAGCGACCGTCTGGCTCCACGATGCCCTTCACGTAGACCCCGCCATTCAGTCCCTTGGCCGCCGCCGCGATCGGGACTTGCAGGTTAGCCGTGATGAATTGATTAAGTAAAGTCGTCCCGCCCGTTGGGTTGGCCGATTGCTCGACTTCCTGGCTTTGGTACACCGTTTGCCCAAAGATGGGGGCGTTGACCAGCATCAAGAGTAGCAAAATAGTTCGCATCGGAGTTGTGTTTTTTTGGCAAAAATACTGAACACCAGAGCTACCGCAGAGGAATTTCAAAAAATTTTTAGGAAAAATTTTGGTATCTACGAATAATTCGTAGTTTTACGAAAAAATCGTAGAGCATGGAAAAATTGACTCAGCAGGAAGAAGAAGCTATGCGGGCCGTCTGGCGCACGGGCGAAGGCAGCATCAAGTCGTTCATGGAACATTTTGACGAGCCGCCTCCCTACACCACCTTAGCTTCCACGGTAAAAAATCTTGAAAAGAAAGGTTACGTAGCCAGCCGATTAGTGGGTAACACGCTGCTCTACGCGCCGGACATTTTGGAGGAAACCTACAAGCATACCTTTCTGGGGGACGTTGTGAAAGACTACTTCGAAAATTCTTATAAGGAACTGGTCAGTTTTTTTGTCGAGAAGAATAAAATCAGCGCCAAAGAATTGCGGGAAATGATCGATTTGATAGAAAACAAACCCAAAAAACCATGAACCAGCTACCGGATTACCTGCTCAAACTGTCCCTTGGCCTGACTCTGATCTGGCTGTTTTACTACCTGGTCCTGCGCCGCCTGACCTTCTACCACTGGAACCGCTGGTACCTGCTGCTGTACTCCGCGCTGGCGTTTATTATCCCGCTCGTCGATCTGAATCAGACGCTGCCTCCCCGGCAACTGGCCGAAATTCCCATCCTCCGCTCAGTACCCACTGTTTCGGCGGCGACAAACGTAGGAACGCAATTTTTTGCGCCTGAAGGCGAAAAAAAACAGCCAGCCGCCGCTAAAATTACACCACCTGAAAGCAACAGAGAGCCTCTTAGCCCGGCAAAAATAATAATTGGTCTGCTGACGCTGGGGACAGCCTTCATGCTACTCCGTCTGGGATTACAATTGTTTTCCTATTTCCGCATAAAAAAACGGGCGCAGCTCGTATCGGAGGGGGAGGGTGTGAAAGTCTATCACGTTGCCCGCAACATCGTTCCCTTCTCCTTCGGCAACGCCATTTTCCTCAATCCCGACTTACACGCAGCGAACGACCTGAAAGAAATACTATGCCATGAGCTAGTTCACGTGCGGCAGCGGCACACCTTCGACGTCCTGGGTGCCGAACTGCTCTGCGCCCTCAACTGGTTCAACCCCTTCGCCTGGCTTATTCGCCACGCCATCCGACAAAACCTGGAATTCATCGCCGACCGCGAAGTACTGGAAAAGGGTATCGAGGCACGGACGTACCAGCTTTTGTTGCTGAAAGTAGCGGGCGTTCCGGAATTTCGGTTGGCCAACCGGTTCAATTTTTCCTCCCTCAAACAAAGAATCATCATGATGAATCGCCTGAAATCCGCCCGAGTCCATTTGCTGCGATTTCTGTTTGTGTTGCCGCTATTATTTATTTTACTAATGGCTTGTCGGACGGAAACGGAAATAGAAAACAGGCCAGTTGAAAGTCAAGACTTGATTCCATCAAAAAGCAGGCAAGTGGATTTTGAATATTTGGCGGGGATGCTCATAGATGCGGAGTCGGGGAGTCCGATTGTCAACCTAAAACTTGAGAAAATAGTTGGTAAAATGGAACAAGTCGGAACCACGTGGTATCGGGAGCCAATCGAAACTTTGGGAACGATATCTACGGATGAAAATGGTTTTTATTTTTGGAAAATCGATGTTCGAAATCAGACTAGAGAAAATGTGGTTTATGAACTAAAACCCAAAGATGAGGAGTATAAGCATTTAAATATTTCGGTCATTCATGGTCGCGAATGGTTCACGTCCGCTAACTTGCGCTACAGTATCAAATTCTTAATCGAGGGTGAAAATCGGGGTTTGCAGGACGACTACGCAATACTAAGGAGAGATTTCGCTGAACCGGGGAGCGACGCGCCAGACGAAAGCGAGGTAAAACAGCTGCTGTTGAAAGAACTGCCCGGGTTCGCATCC
This sequence comes from Cytophagales bacterium, assembly GCA_038235275.1. Lineage (GTDB taxonomy): Bacteria > Bacteroidota > Bacteroidia > Cytophagales > Spirosomataceae > Persicitalea. Next base: position 20,066 of record JBBSUC010000023.1, read on the forward strand.
CAACACCGATTGATCTATGACTTTAAAAAACGATACTGGAAGCCAACCCAAATTATCACTAAATTCCGAAACGGATATTTCGACAAAGATCGCTCCTTGCTGGGTTACGAAGGCGTTCTGGAATTTTATCTGGATGGAAAAAAAATCGGTTACGAAGAAATTAACCAGGAGTTTAGAGGTTACCTGATCAAGCCAGCCAAACGGGAATACGACGAAGCTGGAACAAGAAGGGGAATCAACAATAAGCTTTTTTACCTCACTTTTCCTGTTTACCGAAAACCGCCGCCTGAGGCCCTGTTGACCAATCAAAACATTGAGTGGATCGACACTAAAGATTTCGACTTAGCCCTACTTAATAAGGAACCCTACATGCTCGACGGCTTCCGGCAGGTCTTCGGAGCCAGCAGCAACCTCATGCCCCTAAAAGAAGAAGTAAAGCGCGTGGCGATTTTCAAAGGAGACCTCGCCCGCTACTACGATCGCAAACTAGATAAGCTATGGTGGGTCGAGACGCGGCCCGTGGAGGAAGTGATGGAGCGGCCGAATTTTGTAGCGCGGTGAAGGAGCCTACTCCTTCCGATCCTCCTTCTTCCCCGACTTCTCGATGTACATCTGATCCAGTTCCTTCGAGTCTTTGTACTTCACCCGCAGGGCGTCGAGGTCTTTGTGCAGCTTGGCCCGGACGTCGGCGTGGGCCGGGTCGTCGTAAACGTTCCTCATTTCGTGCGGGTCTTTTTTGCGATCGTAGAGTTCCCACTCGTCCACGTCGTAGTAGAAGTGGATGAGTTTGTATTCCTCCGTCACGATGGCGTAGTGCCGCTTGACCATGTGGACGGCGGGGTACTCGTAGTAGTGGTAGTAGGCCGCCTTGCGGAAGTTGTCGGTTTTGCCTTCAAAAAGTGGCACCAGGCTTTCGCCTTGCATATCGTCGGGGACTTTGACGCCCGCCGCCGTGAGCAGGGTTGGGGCGAAGTCAAGGTTTTGCACCATTTGGGTGTTGACGCTGCCCGGCTTGATGACGCCCGGCCAGCGAACAAGCAGGGGCGTACGGAACGACTCTTCATACACAAACCGCTTGTCAAACCAGCCGTGTTCGCCGAGGTAAAAACCTTGGTCGGAAGTATAAACGACGATGGTGTTCTCATCCAGGCCGCTTTCTTTCAGGTAGTCCAGCACCTTACCCACGCCCTCGTCCACGGCGGCAATGCAGCCGAGGTAATCCTGCATATAGCGCTGGTAGCGCCAGGCCATCAGGGCGCGATCGTCCATGCCTTTTTTGTATCTTGCTTCAAAATCGTCGTTGATTGGCTGGTAGTATTTGTCCCACTCGGCCCGTTGCTCAGGGTCGAGTCGGCCTACTTCGCGCTCGAAACCATTGATTGTTTTTCTTCCTTTTTCCAAATTCAATTTTTCCACTAACTCGGGGTAAAGTTTCGAGTCGCCCGCCCAGAACATGTGCTTCAGGATGTTCATTTCGGCGGTTTTGGCGGCGGTACCCCGGCCTTCGTAATTGTCAAACAGCGTCTCGGGTTCGGGGAAAGTGCGCTTGGTGTACTCGGGCAGGTGGCGCAATGCGGGTAGCCACTCGCGGTGCGGCGCCTTGTGCAGGTACATCATGAAAAAGGGCTTGTCGGCTTGTCGCTCGGTTTTAAGCCAGTTGAGCGTCATGTCGGTGATGAGGTCGGTTACGTAGCCCTTCATGCTGACTAGTCCTTCCTTTTTGGTAATAAAATCAGGATTGTAGTACACGCCCTGATCGGGCAAAATCTTGAATTCGTCGAAGCCTTTGGGGTTATTACCGAAGTGCAGCTTGCCGAACATGGCCGTTTGGTAGCCCGCCTGTTGTAAAAGCTGCGGGAAGGTCATCTGGGTAGTGTCGAACGGAAAGGCGTTGTCGATTTTACCGTTGAGGTGGCTGTGTTTACCCGTCAGAATTACGGCGCGGGAAGGTGCGCAGATGGAGTTGGTGACACTGGCATTGTTGAAGATCATCCCCTCCTTAGCGATGCGGTCGATGTTGGGTGTTTCGATCAGCTTGTTGCTGTAGGCGCTGATGGCCTGGTAGCCGTGGTCATCAGACATGATGAAGAGGATATTCGGTGGTTGATTAGTTTTTTTTTCCTCACTATCGCTGCAGGCCACAATGAGCAGAGCCAGGGAAAAGCTGATTCCAAGGACAATCAAATAAGTTTTTTTCACTGTAAAGAGGCTAAAAAGATCAGTAATCAAAAAAATAATAGCAGACTCGTTCGGATATGTAGGGGTAAGCTAATAAAGCTCTCGTCTGCTAAGGAAAGGAAGAATTTTTCGTAAAGTTTTTCTCATAGGTAATTGATTGTGAAAAGGAAGCTCCACTTGGAGCTTTCTTTTTTTTGTTTCAATTACGCCCCGATGGTCAGCACCTTCTGGGCCACGTTTCGGTGGAAGGCGGCGATCACCTTGCTGTGCAGATAAGGATAAAGTCTTTTCTCCCGCAGGTAGGATCTGGTCTTACCCCGGTAGGTGGTACGGTGGATGATCCGGGTGTGGGCCTCGGCTGTTTGCTGGAAAATAAGCCGCTGACTACCCTCGGTTTTGCCGCCTTCGATGTAAGAAAACTCGATGTATTTTTCAGCCGGATCGATGCGGGTAATCTGGTGCGCCACCGCAATGTTGACCATGCCCCAGAACAGACTGATGTTCAGGAAAAGCACCTGGCCTTCGCCCAAACCGCCGTAGTTGTCCTTTAAATAAGTCATCGCCTTGCTGCGCTTGCAATACATGCAGCCGAAACTCACCATCCGACTGCGCCAGGTTTCGCGGGGCGGGATGGTCAGGTAGGTTTCCCAAACGGTGTCAAGGTCTGATTTTACCACAAACGATTTGGTATGAACATGATACGAATCTTGCTCGGCGGGGATGCAGCAGGTCGTGTCGAGTTGATCGAAATCGCGGGCTACCTGCAGGCCCTTTTCCTGAATGTAATCACGGACGGTTTTTTGTTGAATTCGGTCTAGCTTGATAAAATCGGGGAGGTGAAGCGACATATAAAGTAGAGGGTAGGGTTGTGTTTAGAATTAGTAGGGTTGTGTTTAGAATTAAAAGGATTTGTCAATACAATCTACCTAATTCTCAACGACCAGATTTGGGCTTTCCTTACCGCAAGCGATCAAAAAATACCAGCGTTTGCTCGATGTGTTTTTCCCAATAGGCCCATTCGTGACCACCCGAAAATTCTTCGTACTCGTGCGGAATGGCGTGTTCCAGTAGTTTTTGGTGAAGCATTTGGTTGGCAGCCAGCAGGTTGTCGTCCCGCCCGCAATCGAAGCGGAATGGGGGGAGATTTGCTTTGTTTTTTAGCATCTGCGCCAGCACCGAGCCATCATCGGCTTCTTCCTGTCGATAGAGGGAAAGCGGCTCTTCCACGAATTGACTCATCTGCGCCAACTCGGTAATGGAAGAATGCCCGGCGAAACCCCTAAAACGCTGCGGGTAGTTGGCCCCCAGCCGCATGGCTCCGAAGCCGCCCATCGACAACCCGGCGACAAATACAGCCTCATCATCAAATTTCAAATTAGGAAAAGCCTCCCGAACGGCAGCAGGCACATCGTCCACAATCCATTTTTCAAATTCCCGCCCCGAGTGGGGTAAATAGCCACTGCCGTCGCCGAAAAGCCCGTCGGAGGGCATGGCCAGGGCTATTGTTTTAATATGCTTTTCGTCGATCAATCGCTGCGCGGTGCGATGAACGCCCGCTTTCATGGTCCAAACCCAGTGGCTACCATAGACGCCATGCAACAAAATCACCAATGGCAACGGGTCGGAGACTTTCTCTGGCAAGAAAACGGAAATGTCACCCCGGCCTTGCAGATTAGGCGTCTTAACTGTGATAAAGTGTAGTCCCTCGCGAGAAAAACGAGGGTCAGAGACTTCAAGCGTTCGGAAAGGCATGGGGAGTGATTTTTGAAAGAGAACAATTGAGTTCCATCGAAAGACAGACAAGGAGGTAGGCGATTTGGGCGGGAGTGTTGATAAACTAGTTAACGTTTCGAATGTTATTGGCCTGGTATGACAACCTTTTTGACACGGATAAAACTTTTATCGCGTAAAACACAGTAGGTAAAATGATTGGTGTTAGATGTCTTTCATAAACAAAGCCAACAATATAAAATCCTGAGAATAAAAAGAATAGCCAAATACACAACGCTAACCTACAGAAACTCCGCGTTCATTTTATTTTTTCTCGTCAACTGATACGCGAACCAACCCAGGCTGAATAAAAACAATAGCCGGTATAAGAACAAATAGGTATTATTTATTATCTTCAAGACTCCGCTAGGTGAGCAACATGGCGGGCTAAATGGTATCAGAAAGAACAAATAAGCCTTTAAGCATACCAGCTTCAAAAACTCTGAGGGATGGCTCTGGATAAAATCAACTGCTTTGCTTTTTAGGAAATCAGAATACTCCCATTCGGACTGAAAAGGTTTCTGTCTGTGGGGAATCAGGCCGTCACAATCCAATTGATCCAACGACATTTCGGGATAATAAGCTAACGTATTGGATTGATTTAAATAGTAGAAGGGTCGATAAGGAGTTTTTAAATAGGGTTGTAAATAATAAATTATCGTCGAATAAAATAGAAGAAAGCCACAAAAAATAGGCGATAAAGGGAAGGCGGTGGCCGGAAAAGCAGAGATTTTCGGGCATATAAGACATCCCGCAGGCCTGGTATTTTCCCGTTGTCCGCAGATTCGCCAAAAGATTGCCGTAACCAAAAGACAAATCTTCCACGCCGGATAAGCCTTTCAGATGGTCGGCATAGACGAAAAAAGAGCCGAGTAACACGAAACTTATGATACCAAGCGAGAAGACCACTTTTTTTTAAACCATAAATCATTCAAAATAAAGTGGTGGTAACTTATGGTTTGTTGGCAGCAAACCGCTGAGAATAAACGTTTCCGGCGTTAAATCAGCGCAACCCCTTGCATGTGCTTCTCAGCCTCCGGCAAAATCTCACAATTATCCCAAATCCCCGTGAGTAGCGTTTTGGCGTAGGCATCGGGAAGCTCCTTTTCGAGCATTAACCGATTTGCCAGCGTGTTATCGTAGGTGAAGGATTCAAGCGAATAGGATAATTTCCCGCCCGTATCGTCCAGCAGTAGATACCAAGTGCGCGGCGTACCGTCGTTGGCAGGCATGCCGATGACCCCGGCGTTGAGCCAAGAATATTTCTCTCGCAGGTCGGCAAAAGGTAGCCCGGCGTGGCCCGCCAGGATCACTTCTGACTGGGTGGCTTTGAAATGTGTTTCTTTCGTAGCCCCGGGTGTGGATTTGAAGATATATTCCGAAACGTGCGCCGGGGAGCCGTGAACTACCGCCACCGACTTTCCGGCGTACTCGAAAAAAAGCTGTTGGGGCAATTCTGCCATCCACTTTATGGATGCTGCCGATAGCGAGCGGACGGCAAAAGGAAACCAAGTGCGGGAGAACAAATCGCAGCGTCCGCCTTTGGTGTAGTTGCAGCCGCAGTCGTCCTCACCCTCAACGATATTTTGCTCCACATTGCCCGAAATGCAATGAATGCCCCAACTTTTCACAAGTTGAACGGACTCTTCGGGTTGAGCGCAGTAGCCGACTACATCACCCGTGCAAATGATGTTTTGGGGCGGAATGCCAAGTCGAGCCGCAATGTTTTGTAGTTCGGTGAGGGCTTGAAGGTTGGAATAAGGCCCGCCAAAAACCAAAAGCTTTCCAGTGAGCGGGCCGAGGTTGAGGGTTTTGGGCGGGTCAATCATTTGTACCTTTCACACTGAGCGTAGTCGAAGTGCCAAAAGTAGCACTTATCCCAAACACGGCGAAGCAATAGGCCGTCGTGACCAAATTTGTACTCAAAAGCGAAGCGTATTTGCCATCGGTGAAAATAAGCCAATCGGGTAAGGGCAGGAAAGTCAGCACTCCGCCGATTAGCAAGCCGCCCACTACTGACAAGTGAAAAGCCGCGCGCGGGACTTTGGCATTCCAAAATAAAAAAATGGGAGCCAAACCCAGCACCACCGTCCCACTAATGGTAGTGGCGGAAAGGATGGTCGGGTCGAAGAAAACGGGGATGGTGCCAAGCAGCGTCAGGCCTACCATCGCCAGGCGCCCCGTGGAAACTTTGGGCAGCGGCGAGCGGCTGAGGTCGATGCTGACCATCTTGGAAAAAGACGCCATCGCCGAATCCAGCGTAGACGCGGCCGAGGTGACCATGATGAGGTTCATGAGCAACAACATGGGGGCACCAAAATACTTGGCCGCCACCACGGGAGCCTCGCCTTCCAACCCCTGCAAGCGGGTAAAAATGCCGACGAAACTAAAAAACACGATGCACAAAGCCCCGATCAGCCCCGCCCACAAATAAGATTTTAGGGTAGTTTTTGGGTCGGAAATAAAACCCCGATCGGTTAGGACGGGGTCGTGGAAAGGATAGCTGAAACACTGCATAACGGCCACCAGGAGCAAATCGAGGCCGTGGGCCATATCCCAGGTGCCACTGGACACGAAGGGCTTCAGGCCACCGCTTTGCGCGGGAAAAATAAATCCCAAAATCACCACCAGTAGCACCACGAATAGAGCCATTTGAATCACATCCGTCATAATCGAGCTACTCATGCCGCCTTTGAGCGTGTAGGCCAGGGTGAGCAGGGTGAATACGACGATGGCAACGTAGTAGGGCGTGGTTCCCGTGGCGCCGAAGTAGCTGCCAATGACGATGGTGTTGGACCAAATCTCATTGTACAACCGGATTATGATCAGAAAGGTAAATACCACTACCGCACCGCGCCCAAACTTGCTTTCCAGAAAGTGGTGGATGCTGCGAAAGCCGCCTTTGGTACGTAGTTGCACGATCACTAGCCCCGCCACCACAAAGGAAAGATAGTAACCAGCGTAAGCCACGCCGCCCACCAAGCCAAAACTTTGCCCCAAATTGGCCGCGTTCGTGATCGACTTGGCAAACAGCCACGAAATCACCAGGCTGCTCGTCAGAAATACCGCATTAGGTGCCTGCTCACGACGACTCCCCCGAAAAAATTCGGCAGCCGTCCGCGAAAGCGGTGCCACAAAATACAGCCCCACACTCGACGCGAGGACCAGAAGCCATTGGAGAGCGGTGACGGTGGTCATTTTAATTTTGAATTAGTGATTGAGAGATTGAGAGATTATTGCTTTCGCCTGATTATTCTCTCAATCTCTCAATCACTAATTCTCTCATTGTTTGCTTTACTTCCCCCACCAAGTCGCCACATTCACGCTGTTGCCGTTCGTTTTGGCGGCGGCGGCCTGAAAAGCGGCGGCGTTCAGCGCGGCTTCGCTGCCGGGGTAGGGCAGGCGGACGGGAATCTTGTTGTCGTTCAGACTGGCCGAAATCATTTTTAGCATCGGGAAGCCCGTGCGACGCCATTCGATCCAGCCCTCGTAGCCGTTGTCGATACTGGCGATCCATTTCTGGGTGACGATTTGCTCGATGGCATTCTGACCGCTGGCTTTGTAGGCGATCAGCGGGCGCGTCAGGTAATCGGCGGGCAGCGGCGTGAGCCAGTAGGCAAAGGCCTGCGTGATGCCTTTTTCGTACCAATCCTTGGCGGAGGCACCGATGAAGCCCTTTTCGGCGGCTTCGGCCAGCCAGAAGCTGGTTTCGTAGGCCGTCATGTAGTTGGCGTTCAGCTTTTCGGAGTTTTCCCGGAAAATAGCCCCCGACAGCGAGTAGTTGGATACCGAAATCGACAATTTGGAAGCATCCGGGCCGTTCAGCAAACCTTTGTAAACTTTGGGATCAGTAGCGGTAGGGCGGAAGTACACCGCCACGCGCGGGTCCTGCCGCTCGGCCAGAATCTCCTCGATGGTTTTGGACATGATGAAAAGGTTGTAGTCACCGATCCGGGCCGTGGCCATACGGAAATTGTTGGGCTGCGAGGCCGTAAACTTGAAAGTCGCGTTGTCGGTGGCGGCTTTGATAAAATTACCCTCGCTGTACACGGCCTGCAAACGGGCCTTTACATCGACCTTACCCGAAATTCGCATCAGGTACTTGATCTTCAAAGAATTGGCAAAAAGTACCCACTTGTTCAAATTACCGCTGTAAATAATATCGCCTTCTAGCTTCGTCGCGCCCTTGTAGTTTTTAATCGCCGCCACGGCTTTATCCAAATTATCCAGAATGCCGCCGGACGCGGTATAAATCGCTTCCTGTGTGTCGTACTTGGGCAGAATCACGCCCGACTTTCCCGAAAGTGCCTCCGAATAAGGGACATCGCCGTACAAATCCGTGAGCGCGGCGGCCAGGTAGGCTTTAAGCACCAAAGCCGGACCTTCATAGACGGTAAAGGCCGGATTGGCCCGCGACTTTTGCAATAAAATCTCGTTGTCCCGCAAATTGGCGTACAGAAACGGCCAGGCGTTACCGCCGTACTGCGGCTCGGTGAGGCTGTGGCGGTCGAAGAGGTTGAAGTCGATGGCCGTGAAGTACTGTCCCAGCAAATTCCCCGCCACGAAGCCCTCATAGGACATCTGCTCATTGTAGTCGAACAACACCTTGCGCAGCAACAGCGATGGCTGCACATCCACGGGAGCATTGGGGTTGGTGTTTATTTCCTGAAAGTCCTTGGTGCAGGATAGCATTGTGCCAAGGAGGAGGAAAAGCATTAGTTTGGTAAGCGTCGTTTTCATAAGATAATTAGAGATTGAGTGATTGAGAGAATGAGTGAATGTTGCTTTCGCCTGATCATTCACTCATTCTCTCACAGCGCGGGCTGCCCCGTCACTAATTCAAAATTAAAACCCAACCGTCAACTTAACCCCCACATTCCGACTCGTTGGGTATGTCATGTCCTCCACGCCGCTTTGGAGTTGCTGGCCCTGGAGAGAGGTTTGTTCGGGGTCGAAGTGGGGGATGTGCGAAAAGGCAAACAGGTTGCGGCCCACCAGGGCGACGGTCAGTTCCTGCATCCGCAGTTTTTGCAGGAAGCCCGTAGTGGCGGGCAGCGTGTAGCCAATGCTCAGTTGGCGCAGTTTCAGGTAAGAAGCGTCATAGACGTTATTTTCCTCGTGGTTGCGGTCATAGTACATGCGGTAATACGTCTCGGCGGGAATTGCCTTGGTATTTGGAGCGTAGTTGGGGTTTTCCTTGGTGCCCGTGTTCACTACGCCCTTGGCCACAATGCCCGTTTCGGGGCGGTCAGCGGTTTCTTTCAATTGGCCTGCTACGCCCGCCAGCGAGAGGGTTCGGGAAACCAGAATGCCGCCCTGCCGCCAGTCGAGCAGGAAGCCGAGGTTCCAATTCTTCACCCGCAGTTGATTGTAAAATCCCAGCATGAAATCAGGATTGTAGTTGCCCAGTTTTTTGAGGGTGTTGTCCACGATATAGCTGCCGTTCGCGCCCACGATAAAATCGCCGTTTTCATTTTTCTGGTAACCCGTTCCCCAGAGGGAACCCATACGGTCGCCTTTGTTGACCAGGTACCAAACGGTTTGGTTCACGTTATCGTAAATCCGGTTGTAGCCCAGCGTTAGCGTCCCGGCTTCGTCGGGCAGTGACTCGACAGTCGTGCGGTTCCGGCTAAAATTCAGCGTCATGTCCCACTTGATGTTTTTATTCAAAACCGGCACATAATTCACGATTGCTTCCAAACCGCGCGAGCGGATAGAGCCACCGTTGATGACGCGCTCGCCGTAGCCCGTTGCCAGCGTAATGGGCAGCGACAGGATTTGGTTGCTCGTCAGCGCATCGTAGTAGGTCACGTCAAAGCCCAGGCGGTCGCCGAAGAAGCGGACATCCGCGCCGACTTCGTAGGAGGTCGTCGATTCCGGTTTCAAGTTGGCGTTGGCGATGAAATTCTGGTCGCTGAACGTGGGCTGCGAATACACGGGCGTCTTGGCGTTGAACACGCCCGACGTTTGGTAGGGATTGGTATCGTTGCCGACGTTCGCTACGCTCGCCCTAATCTTGGCAAAGGACATGACGTAGGGCAAGTCGAACTGGTTGGAAAGCACCCAACTCGCCGACACCGACGGGTAAAAGAAAGAAGTATTGGCCGTGGAGGTCGGCGTCGCCAGGGCACTCGACCAGTCGTTGCGGCCCGTGACATCCACGAAAAGGACATCTTTGTAGCCCAGTTTCAGCAAACCGTACAGACTATTGATGCGCTTGTCGGCCACTTGCTGGTAGGCTTCCACGGGCGAGGCGGCGTTGTTAAGCTTGAACACGCCCGGCTGCGCCAGCGACAGTGCCTGGTACTGCTCGAAGGAAGCCCTTTGGTCCATCCGGTTGCCGCCCGCCGAAATATCCACCGAAAACTGTCCCAGTTCCTTGCGGTAGTTAAGGAGGAAATCGGTGTTTACTTCCCGGAAAAAGACGTTGTTCTCGGCGTAAGCCCCGTTTTTGAAGCGGTTGCTGCTGTACGCCCGGCGGAACTGCCGCTTCTCGCTGGAATAATCCATGCCGCTGCGCACCATCAGCGACAGGTCGTTGGTAAGGTCGGCGGTTACGGCCAGGTTGCCGATGAGGCGGTCGCGGTTGAACGAGTTGCGGTTTTCGTAAAGCGTGAAATAGGGATTGTCGAAATACGTGTAGTTATACGAGTATTGCTGCACGCCTTCCAGCCCCGGCTGCCAGTACTGTTTCATCGGCTCGATGTCCGTTTGGCGACCTAACCAGGCGCTCAGCGCGTAGTTGATATTTTCGGAGCCGTACTTAGTGGCGGGTCGGTTGTCGCTGTTGGAGTTGATGTAGTTGAGCGATGAACTGATTTTTAGCCGCTTCACGGGTTGAAAAGCCAACCGCGCCGCCAGGGTTTTACGCTTCAAATCCACGCCCGGAATGGTAGACTGGCTGTTCAGGTCGGTGTACGAAAGGCGGTAGTTGCCCTTGTCATACCCGCCCGAAATCGCCAGATTGTTAATCGCCGTGTGGCCCGTTTCGTAGAAATTCTTGATGTTGTCAGGATGCGAAATGAAGGGCGTCGGCGTGATGGCCGCCCCGCCGTGCACGGCCACATCGCCGCCGCGCACGACCCGCCCGTCGGGCAGCGTCACGGGGCTGTCGTACTGCTGAATGAGTTCGCCGGCGTCAAGCTTGGGTCCGTAACTGTACGAAATATTGTCGTTGATGCCCGCGCTCAGGCCATCGACGTATTTGAATTTGCCGCTGTTTCCCTGGCCGTAGCTGTTCTGAAACTGCGGCAGTTGAAAGGGGCGCTCCGCAAAGAAGGTGCTGTTGAAGCTCACGCCAATGCCTTTACCGTTGCGGGCGCTACTGCTGCCATCCTTGGTCGTAATCAGAATTACGCCGTTGGAGGCACGGGTCCCGTAGAGCGCCGCCGCGCTTGGCCCTTTCAGTACCGATACCGCCGCGATGTCGTCGGGGTTTATTTCCATGCCGCCATTGCCGAAGTCGATTTCCTGGAAGCCGTTGGCATCATCGTCCACTCGGTTGACGGTGGTGCGGTTATTGATGACGATGCCATCCACGACGAACAGTGGGTTGTTGTTGGTAAAAGACGACTCGCCGCGAATCGTAATTTTTGAAGAGGACCCCACGCCCGTCGAACCCGCGTTGATGGTCACGCCCGCTACTTTTCCGGTTAGATTGTCAAGAAAGTTGGGTGCTTTTACCTCATTGAGTTCACGACCTTCGACTTTCTGTATCGCGTAGCCGAGGTTTTTGGAATTTCTTTCCAAACCCAAAGCCGTCACGACGACCTCGTTGAGGGAAAGTCCTTCTTCCAGTGAAACGATAAGGTCTTTTTGGTCCGTGTAAGTGATTTCCTGCGTACGAAAACCAATGTACGAAAAGACCAGAACGTCGTTCTTACTAAGGTTGGCCAGGGTGAATTTTCCGTCAGCCCCCGTCAGTGTACCCGCCAGCGTGTTTCTGACCAGCACCGAAACCCCGCTGATGGGTTCCTGGGAGCTTTTGTCTTTCACTTGCCCGGTCAGGGTTTGGGCGTAAAGGTGAAGTTGAATCAAGGCGAAAACCACCGAGAGTAGTGCTTTTTTCATGCAGTTTTTTGTGGGTAGTAAAATTGAACAGGGGGTAACTTTGGCTATTGTACGCAAAATTAGGGCCGGGGGTTTGCTTTTTTCGTCAGTAAATGTGAAATATCCTCAATTATTTCGGGCGATCTTCTTTTTATCCAACGAAATGACTTTGCGATGCTTAATTTAATTAAACCCCGCATTCTATGAAACCGGCTAGTCGCAGATTTTTTATTAAAAAAACCGGTATCAGCCTCGCTGGCTTTTCTTTTCGTGATATTTCCAGTCTTTTTGCCGAAACAAAAAAGGAAGCCCGGGTTTTCTTTACCACGGGCTGCAAAACCACCGAGGTCATGCCTACCTCCGCTATCCTCTGGACGCGGCTCTGCGGGCAGGAAAAACCAAACCCCGTCACGCATAAGCGTTTGGGAAAAGTTTTCCGCTATCCCATTGATTTTGATGAAAATGCGCCTGTCGTCGAAATGGACGGCGCAGTGGCGGGTGGGGTCGGACTGGTCAGAGCTACGCTTACCAGCGGTTCGAGTACCCTTCGCTCGGATTGGCAGGAGGCAAAGGCCGAAGATGATTTTACGGTAAAAATTCCCTTTGAGAATCTGAAGCCAAATACTACGTATCAAATTCTCTGGGAAGCCAAACCTGCCAAAAAAGAAGAAATCTCCACCCATTCCGGCACGTTCAGCACCGCACCCGCCGCGCCAACCGTGAAACCCCTCCATCTCGTGACCTCCACTTGCCAGTACTTTTGGAGCCACGACGACGACGAACGCGGCTTCAAGACCTACGATAGCATGGCTCGGCTTAACCCGGATTTTTTTCTGCAAACGGGCGACTACGTCTATTACGATAAGCCCGGTCCACTGGCCAAGACGCTGGAAAAGGCCCGCCACAAATGGCACGCGATGGATGGCTGGCCCGCGCTGCGGGAGTTTTACCAAAAAACGCCCGTTTATTTGCTCAAAGACGACCATGACCTGCTGGATGACGACAGTGGGCCGACCTCTCCGGCCTATGGGACGTTGACTTTTGAAGACGGGCTGAAAGTGTGGCGCGAAAACGTGCCGCTGGCCGACCGGCCCTACCGCACTTTCCGCTGGGGCAAGGATTTGCAAATCTGGCTGGCTGAAGGACGCGAGTTTCGTTCCCCGAATAAAGCACCCGATAGCCCCGGAAAAACGATTTGGGGTGAAGCCCAAAAGACGTGGTTCCAGGAAACTGTCGAAGCATCGGACGCCACTTTTAAAATCCTGTTCTCTCCCACCCCGATCGTTGGCCCCGACCGGGGGAAGAAAACCGACAACCACGCCAACGACGCCTTCCACACCGAAGGCGAATGGTTGCGGAAATACCTGGCCGCGCAACAGAATATGTACGTCGTCAACGGCGACCGCCACTGGCAGTACGTGTCGGTGGACGCCGAAACGGGTTTGATGGAGTTCGGCTCAGGCCCTGTCAGCGACGCCCACGCGCAGGGCTGGGAAGAGGGCGACGTGCGGCCCGCACATCGTTTCTTACGGGTGAAGGGTGGTTTTCTCGGCGTGAAGGTCATGCGGGAAGGCGGCCCGCCGACCATTGTTTTTACGCACTATGACGTGGAGGGTAATACGGTGCATAGCGAGACGAGGAACGCCTAGCGGAATGAAGTCTGAAAAACGGACTCTTGAAAACTCCGTCGCTTTGGCTATCTTTAACAGATTGCTTACCAAAATTTTCATAAACCAAACCTAAACGGGTCTGCCATGAACGAAACAAAAAGAGAAGAAGTCAACCAAGAGGTATTTGATCTGTACGACGACTACGCCCACAATCGTCTCGACCGCCGGGAGTTCGCGCAGAAATTATCGGTCTACGCGGTGGGCGGAATCACGGTAGCCTCACTTATGAGCTTTTTGATGCCCGATTACCAGGGAAATATCCAGGTGAAAGCCGATGATCCGCGCCTGAAATCGGATTATATCAAGTACGAGTCGCCCAAGGGCGGCGGCACCATCAAAGCCCTTTTATCAAAACCAGCGGATGCAAAAGCACCCTTGGGCGGCATCGTGGTCGTCCACGAAAACCGGGGACTGAATCCCTACATCGAGGACGTGGCCCGGCGGGCGGCACTGGCCGGATTTATTTCCATCGCACCCGATGCGCTCACGCCCCTGGGTGGCTATCCCGGCAACGACGACGAGGGCCGCACCATGCAAAGCAAGCGCGATCGCAACGAAATGCTGGAAGATTTCATCGCGGCTTACGATTATTTAAAAAACAGTAAAGACTGCAACGGTAAGATCGGGGTTGTCGGTTTCTGTTTCGGCGGCGGCATCGCCAACCAAATGGCCGTACGGCTGCCGGGTTTGGCCGCCTCCGTACCCTTTTACGGTGCCCAGCCGCCGACCGAAGACGTTCCCAAAATCAAAGCCCCGCTGCTGATTCACTACGCCGCGCTGGACACCCGCGTGAACGAGGGCTGGCCCGCTTACGAAGCCGCTTTGAAGGCCAATGACAAAGAATACACGGCCCACATCTACGCCGATGCCAACCACGGCTTCCACAACGACACCACGCCCCGCTACGACAAAGCCGCCGCTGAATTGGCCTGGAAGCGGACGATTGATTTTTTTGGGGAGAAGTTGAAAGGGTAAAGAATGCAAATTTTAAAGGGCTTCAATCAGTTGATTTATTATTTGGTCGAGTTGGCTATGTTCGCTTCGCTGGGCTACGTGGGTCACTACGCCAACGCCTATACGCTTGGGAAATACCTGATTGCCTTGGGCCTGCCTTTACTGGCAATAATATTGTGGGGTATTTTTGCGGCACCTCGCTCTGCCTATCGGTTGGAACCGCCCTACCGCGCCCTGTTCGCTCTGGCACTTTTTGGTATTACTGCCTTTTTGCTATTCCGATTCGGCCTGGTCAGAGTCGCCTTACTCTTCGGTGTAGTCGCGCTGCTGAGTCAGCTATTGGCCCTGGCCCTGAAACAATGAAGATTCTTTACGGCGTCAATAGCGTATAAAACCTGTTTGATTAAAACTCTGAAATTCTCAACGCTCCTGACACAGGGTTGTCAGCAGATTAACTTTCCTTTGGGCAAAACTAATCAACCGACAACCCCATCATGGAAAAGCTAACCGTAGAAAACAGCATCAAAATCGCCACCCCCGCCGCCCGCGTTTGGGACGTACTGGTGAACTCGGAACACACCAAAAAATATATGTTCGGCTGTTCCGCCGACTCCGACTGGCAAGTGGGCAGCCCGTTGCGGTGGCGTATGACGCACGAGGGCCGGGAGATGATTCCGGTCAAAGGCACGATTTTAGAGATAGTGCCGCACCAGTGTTTGAAGTACACCGTGATCGACCCATCCGCGCCTTATCCCGATATTCCCGAGAACTATCTGAACGTGACTTACACGCTGGAAGAAGTGGCAGGCGGAACGAAATTGACGGTTGTCCAGGACGGTTTTGAAGGAGCCGCCGAGAGCGAAAAGCGATACAAAGATGTAAGCAACGACGGCGAAGGCTGGAACCCGATTCTTGTGCAGATGAAGGAAATAGCCGAAACTGTTGGCTAGCAAATTTTCAGCCGCTAGAAAAAATTAAATGCTCGAACTTGACCGCCGCCGATTCATCAAAGCCGTGTCCCTGGGTGCCGTTACTAATTTTTCAGTGCCGGATTTAGTAAAAAAGGGAATCGGACCTCTGCGATCAATAGTAGAGGAAAAAGACAACCAGGCGCTTTTTGACCAACTACAGACCTATAACCTGTCCTGGAACACGCAGAGCAAAAATTCCAGCGAGTCAATGCCCTGTGGTGGCGGTGACATTGGGCTGAACGTGTGGGTCGAAAGCAACGATTTGCTTTTTTACCTTTCCCGCAGCGGGGCTTTCGATGAGAACAACCGCTTTCCCAAACTGGGCCGCGTGCGATTGCGGTTGTCGCCCAATCCTTTCGAGGGGGCGACGGAGTTCCGGCAGGAATTGAAACTGGAGGAGGGATGCGTAGAAATAGCGGGAAAAAGTGAAGGCTTGCGGGCGGAAGTTAAAATTTGGGTCGATGTTCGGAATCCCGTTGTGAACGTTGAAATATTGAGTAATCGGGAAATTTCGGTGGACGCTTTCTACGAAAACTGGCGCATTCAGGATCGTCCCCTGAGCCCGGCCGAGGGCAACGCCACCTCCTATAAGACTACGCCCGCCAGCGCCCTGCCCAAGGGGGTGGTCATGGAATACAAAGACGAGATTACGTTCGATGAAAATCGGGTGCTTTTCTACCACCGCAACCGCAATGACGACTCGGTGTTCGACTTCACGGTGCGACAACAGGGTTTGGAGGCGATCAAGGAGCAGCTATGGAATCCGCTCAAAAACCTGACGTTTGGTGGCGCGATGTTCGGACAGGGCTTTCGGCCCGCCGGGCAGTCAGCGGGCGCCTACGCCAATACCCCTTTTGCTGCCTGGCGGTTGGAGGGAAAAGCCGCTAAAAAGCATCACCTTATCCTCAGCCTGCACATTGCCCAAACTGACACGCTCGAGCAATGGAAGGATGGCCTAAACAAAACGCTCCGTAAAAGCCGAAGCGAACAAACCACCGCGCTTGCCCGAACCAAAGTCTGGTGGAAAAATTATTGGGAACGTAGCCACGTGTTTATCGACGCTTCGTCTCCGGCCTCGGTACCCTGGCAGGTAGGCCGCAACTACCAACTATTCCGCTACATGCTGGGCTGTAACGCCTACGGTCAGTACCCGACTAAGTTTAACGGCGGGCTGTTTACCTTCGATCCGGTTTGGGTAAACGAAGAAACGGACTTCTCACCCGATTTTCGGCGCTGGGGTGGCGGAACTTTTACCGCCCAAAACCAGCGGCTGCTGTATTGGCCGATGCTCAAAAGCGGCGACTTCGACATGATGAGCAGTGAGTTTGAGTTTTATCTCCGCGCCCTGCCGAATGCCGAACTCCGCAGCCACCACTACTGGAACCACAACGGGGCCTGCTTCACGGAGCAGCTCCAAAACTTCGGCTTGCCGGATGCCTTCGAATACAATGCCGACACGTTCATTTTCAAGAAAACCCGGCCACCGGAACTGGACCCCGGCATTCAGTTCAATGACTGGATTCAGCACACCTGGGACACTGTTTTCGAGTTTTGCCTGATGATTTTGTATTTAGAAAAGTTCACCGGGCAGGACATCAGTCGCTACATACCCCTCGTTGAAAGCACGCTGCGTTTTTTTGACGAGCACTACCAGCAAGAACACAAAAAGCAAAGTAGCAAGCCACTGGATGGGGACGGCCACCTGGTGTTATATCCGGGCAGTTCGGCGGAAACCTACAAAGGGGCCTACAACGCCAGCACTACGATAGCCGCGCTGCAAGCCGTGTTGGAAGCTTTGCTGAAACTGCCGGATGATTACCTGGATACCGAAAAACGCAAACACTGGCAGGAAATGCGCGCGCGCGTTCCGCCGCTGCCTTTCCGCGAAATGCAGGGCCACAAAACCCTGGCCCCGGCGGAAGTTTGGGACCGATTGAACAACCAGGAAATTCCGCAGTTGTATTCGGTGTTTCCCTACGGCCAGTATGGCGTCGGTCGGCCCGACCTGGACGTAGCCGTCGATACCTGGAAGTACGATACGGAGGTGGCACCCTTCAAAAGTCACGTCGGCTGGAAGCAGGATGCCATTTTTTGCGCTCGCCTCGGGCTGACCGACGAGGCTGCCGCAATAACGCTGGAAAAAATGCGGGATGCCAAATCACGCTTTCCGGTATTTTGGGGACCGGGCTTCGACTGGACTCCTGACCATAATTGGGGTGGCTCGGGCATGATCGGCGTTCAGGAAATGCTGCTGCAAACTGTGGAAGATCGCATCTATCTTTTTCCGGCCTGGCCCAAAAATTGGGATGTCCGTTTCAAACTCCACGCGCCCTTAAACACTACGGTAGAAGCAGAATTAAAAAACGGGGTGTTAATTTTGCTGACTGTTCTACCCGAAGCCCGTCGGAATGACCTAACAAATCTGTTGAAATAGAAAAAATTATAAGACTAAAATTACCTAGTTCATATCTCTCACCTGGACTCATTGTCTGGTACAATCTATGCTCAACAATACCCGCGTGTGGCTCTCAGGCCGCTATTACAAAATCCTGAACAGCATCGCCTTTTACCCGGCCTTTATCGGGTTGATGTTCCTGGTTATTTCGTACCTGACGATTTCCTTTGATTTCTCAGAAACGGGTAAGCAAATCAAAGCCAATTTGCCCCCTTACACTTCCCTGAAAGATGCCTCCACCGCCCGTAGTATTATTTCAGCCATCACCTCGGGGGTCATATCGCTGACGGTTTTCAGCTTTTCGATGGTAATGATCATTCTGAGCCAGGCGGCCTCTCAGATGAGCAACCGCGTGCTGAACCGCCTGATTGGCAACCGCTTTCAGCAGATTGTTTTGGGGATTTACATCGGTACCATCGTGTATTCGCTATTTCTGCTGAGTACCATTCGCGATATTGACTCCGGTATTTACATTCCGGCCCTGAGTACTTATTTGCTTATTCTGCTCACCATTTTCGATATTTTCCTTTTCATCTATTTCCTGCATTACGTTACCCAGTCGATCAAGTACGAGGTCATCATTCAGCGGGTGTACCACGAAACCCGCAAGAAGTTGGAAGATACCTGCGAGCTACCACGCCCGGCGTCCGAATTGATCAAATTGGTGAGTGACTCCTACGTGACCGCCAATTCCTCGGGGATTTACGAGGGTTTCGATACCGAAACTTTGCTGAATCTGGCCGATGACGAAGATTGTCTTTTCTATACCCTGCACACACCGGGGACATTTATACTGCAAGGGCAGCCGCTGCTGCAAGCCAGCAAACCCATCGCGCAAGACACCCACGACAAGGCCGCACGAGGGCTGCGGATCAACGATTCCGAATCCATTGAGGAAAACTACGCCTATGGACTTCGGCAACTGTCGGAGGTGGCGATGAAAGCGCTCAGCCCAGGAATCAATGACCCCGGCACGGCCATTATCAGCCTGCGGGCAATGGCTCAATTGTTTGCTTACCGTCTCACTCATTTTCCCGACAACGTGGTTCGTAATAAAGATAAGCAAGTCAGGATTTTAGTTCAGGAATTGACTTTTGAGAAAATCTTTGAAAATACAGTACTTCCCGTCTGGGATTATGGCAAAGAGGATCGCCTGGTGCAGAAAGAACTGCATCATCTGTTAACTCAATTGCAGTCGATTTCGCCCCAACCCGGCCCTGGGCGCTTACTGCGGACGGTCATGCTCAAAGTGGCGCAGCAGGAGCTGGTCTGAGACGGTTGCCACCAAAAGTAATATCGCGCAAATCATCTGCCAGAGCAGTTTTGAGCGTATGTGACATTCAGCAACTTACCTTCAGTACACTCAAACCCTCATCTCATGAAAGTTATCGACGCAAAACTCCACGGCATCATCGACTACCTGGTGGTCGTTTTCTTGCTTGCCGCTCCTATTATCTTCAATTTACCCCCCACTACGACCCTGTTCACCTTCGCCCTGGGCGGTATTCATTTGGCCCTCACTTTGCTGACCAATACCAAGCTGGGACTTATTAAAGTGATTCCTTTTCCAATCCACGGCTGGATCGAACTGATCGTATCCATTGCGCTGGTGGGCGTGGCTTTCTATTTGGGCGGTCTGGAAGGCGATTTGGCCCGCAACTTCTATCTGGGCTTCGCCGGGGCGGTGTTTGTATTTTGGGCGCTGACCGATTATCGCTCAGCTTAGTCCAACTCCAAAAGCAAAATAGCCTCGCCTTCACAATTTCTTAACGGGCGGATTCTGGGGATAAACGTTAACTTCGGGCGCACTTTTTGCTTTATAGCTTCCTCTGCTCTTGAAAAAAAATCCCGAAGCCTGGACGACTGCCCTCGGGGCCGTCGCCGCTTTTTGTACCTATACGAGTACGTACGGCTTCCGCAAGGGCATCACAGCGGTGCAGTTTGAGGGGATAGAGTTTGGCGGGGTCGACTACAAAATCTGGCTCATTACGGCGCAGGTGTTGGGCTACGCCGTTTCCAAAGGCATTGGTGTCAAGGTCGTGTCGGAAATGAAGCCGCTCCAGCGGCCCTGGTACGTGTTAGGGCTTGTTTTGTTCGCCGAATTAGCCCTACTGGGCTTTGGGGTGGTGCCCGCGCCTTACAATATCGTCTTTCTTTTCTTGAACGGCTTACCACTGGGGATGGTGTACGGCACCGTGCTGGGCATCCTCGAAGGTCGCAAGCAAACTGAAATCCTGGTCGCCGCCCTGACGGCTTCCTTTATTTTTGCCTCTGGATTGGTCAAGACGGTGGCGTTGTTGCTGATGCAGCAAGGCGGCGTTAGCGAGTTATGGGCACCCTTCGTGACGGGTCTGATCTTCGTCCTGCCATTACTGCTGTCGGTTTGGGGACTGAGCCGCCTGCCCGCGCCCAGCGAGGAAGACAAAATTCTGCGCACCGAGCGGCTGCCCATGAACCGTCTCGACCGCAAAAACTTCCTCCGCACTTTTCCGACGGGGCTTCCGCTGCTCATTATCTCCTACGTCCTGCTCTCCGCCTTCCGCGATTTTCGTGACAACTTTGCGCCCGAAATCCTGAAAGGTACCGTGAGCGGCAACCCGACGATCTTTGCCCAAACCGAAACGCTTATCGCCCTCATTATCTTAGGTTTGATGGCTGGACTGCGCTGGGTAGAAAATCACTTTCGGGCTTTCACGCTCATCAACATTTTGATGGTGGTGGGGGCCGTGCTGGTTGGGTTCAGCACCTGGCTCTATCAACTCGGGACGGTGTCGGCGAGCGCGTGGTTCATGCTCACGGGATTGGGGATGTACATGGCCTACGTACCCTGCAACGGCCTGTATTTCGAGCGGCTGGTCGCCACTTTCCGCTACGTCAGCACGGTGGGTTTCATCGTCACCTTGGCCGATTGGTACGGTTACCTCGGCAGCGTGGCGGTGCTTTTATACAAAAACTTCGGGCAAGCTAATCTGAGCTTTCAGGAGTTTTTTGTGTACGGCTGCTACGGGCTGAGTGTAGCCTATATTATACTGACGGTGTTTTCCTACGGATCTTTTCGGAAGAAATATCTGCAGGGTCCTACCTTTCTTTTCTAACTCGGTTTTTTGACGTGCCTATCGATTTTTGTCGGGCCCACTCTTCCAACTTGACCTGGCTCACCATCCGGCCCCTGTGGGCCTAAATTTCCACCGCGCCTTCTATGTTGTCCACTTCCGCCATCTCCGCCATCACCACCAGTACCAGGTTTACCAGGGTTACCACCCTCAATAGAAATTTCGTACTTGCCATCCACGTTTGTTACGTCATCGTTGAACCAATAGTCCACGAAAACGCTTCCACCCATTCCCCCGTCACCGCCCCCACCTCCTTTACCTCCAGGGCCGCCGTCTCCACCTGAATGTGGTGGAAACAACAAAGATTTCCCTCCTCTCTGGCCTCTTCCTCCTTTTCCACCAGTTCCGCCTTGACCACCCTCCGATATGAATCTTAAACTTCCAAGTTTATTGAACCCAATGTTAATTACTAGAACTTTACCATGATTTCCAGTTTTGCCAATCTCGCCCGGATAGCCTAGTCCGCCGTTCTGACCGTGGGTACTATTGTCAGGTATGCCAGGTCCTTGGCTACCATCGGAGCCTCTCTCACCGGTGACGACAATTTCACAATTCGTGCCGATGAATGAAGCAAAAGCATCAAGCTTGCATGTGTCAGCATTAGTCATGAATATAATTTTTGAATTGTTTCCCATTCTCAAAGGAGAATATGAAACGAACGAACCGTGGATTACTTCGGTTGAATCTGCTGGAATTGTAAATTGGGGTGCATTCAAGAAAGCTTGTTTTGTTATGTTGCTCGGCGGTAAGGTGTCCTCTGGAGTCGTAGTAATCTCAATATCTTCCTTTTCGGCATTCCGCCCACTTTCGCCGTCACTCGAATACTTATTACACGAAATCAGTAATATCACAAATGCAGTAAGAAAAAAACAATTGTTTTTCATAGATAGTATTTTAAAGTTGAAGCCACAGTTAGTTCGTGAATATTTAATACTCACCTTGGTTTTTTTGAGAGCCCACATTAAATTTCTTATATTCAGAACTTTACATTGTATGCTACAGTACCTTAAGTGACGCAAAAGTCGGATAGCCATCGTAGCTGATAAGACTTTTGTTTACATTAGATTATATTCGACTGTTGTATAACTTTTCTATTCCTTCCGCTTCCAGCTTACTCACTCCGTGGGCTGTGGCCCCACAGCCCTAGCGACGAAGAAGGGCTGTGGGGACATAGCCCACGGTGAAGGTGAGGTTGATGACGTCTCCCCGCGTGATCCACACGAAACCGTACGCCCGCAAGCGTTCCTCCACTATTTTCAGCGCGAGGGAAACCAGCAAATTCCGGCCACTCGCTACGTGAATGAGCGTGTAGTTGCGGTCGGCCTGTAGGCGGGTAATGTGGGGACAGGCGGCGACGGCCCCCAATAGAGACGGAAGGATTTAGGAGTTGGAGTTGCATGATGCAAGTCGTTAAGTATGCAGTCTAAAATAAATTCAAACAAGATGCGCTTTAATAGTTAAGATTTCTTCTTCCGCCTAAGCCGTAAGTCTCTACTCTCCTCCGTTTTCTCTTTAATAAATACGTGAATTAATTTATTAAATCTTAAAATTTCAATTATATGTATTTATGTTACACTATTATGAATTCTTACCTTTTAAAAAAAACTATCCGGAATTTTTTCAACTAGAATATTTTAAAATTTGATAGATGGGAAATTACTAGCTACCGAAGATTTTTCAGAAATGTATATTACAGTTTTTGAATCTGCTCCCTTAACAACTAATTTTCCCCATAGGAGTCCTTTTATCTCTACATTACCGTTATTTGAAATGTATCCAATAATCTCGCTAAATCCGAATGGGCCTTTGATCCAATACGCAATTAACCTATTAGTTCTTGAAACATTGCCTATTTTATAATATACTTTACCTTTTGCATTCACAAAAAAGTAAATAGTTTTTTCTTCTCCAATATTTAAAGTGAACTTATCCATTTTTAATAAAGAGTTAACAGTATATTTATTTAATTTATCAAAATTTAATTATTGTCCTTAGCTGAAAAAGTTGGTTTCTGTTGTGTAATTATTACGTTTATTTTGTTCCAAATTGCAGTCACACTAGTATATGAACCAGCTTCATCTCCCTTTCGATCAAGGCGGACGAGGTACCGATCAATACTTTCTCCAGCAGGCAGTCTGAACGGGATTTCACCTTTCTGAGTAATGTTGGTTTTATAAGTAGAAGCCGAATTGGGAGAAACACTAATTATTACAAACCCCTTCGGAGCTTCATACAAAATCCTCCAATCGCTCCAACCATTTACAAAGGTATGATCTTCACTGACTTCTCTTGCCCACATGGAAACCCGTCCACGGATCAACGTGGGTGAAACTTCTATTTGTGACTCTAAACGGGTGTCCGTAGGATCGCTATCTCCAGTATCAAAATCTCCATCTCCGCAGCATTGAATTGGTGGGGTGAAATCCATGCTGCCTATCTCTAATGATCTGACTAGCTCTTGTTTGGATGTCCACGGGTTGATCACAATTTCTGGTGCACCCTCATTACTACCAGCCCATTGAAATTTGATTTTAACGACTCTATTATCATAAATCTCAGAAGCCATACCTGCTAGCGCAAGTGAAAGTTGATAGTGTGTAGTACGCCCTATCCTTTCCTCAGGAAGAAAAAATGACTTACCCTCTTTATCTTCCAGAATTACCTGTATATAGTTCCCATTAATATCTTTGCGATTAAAATCATAACCTGAGACTATGATTTTATCCCATTTCTCTTGATCAGAGTTTAAATCAATTATAGAAGGATTAACCAGACAAAATGCAGGCCCAGGATAATTCATTTTTTTATTTAATATTTTTGCTTGCAATACAATTAATGAAGTGATAGCTCTGCTTGCTAAAAAATCGGCATTACATTTTAATTCGATTCCAGTTACTGCTACTGTATTAGTTAACAAAAAGTTTACATCTTCCGTTATAGTCGAAGACACTTCTTTCGGCAGATCATCCAATGTTTCAAGTACTATTCTTTGCCAGTCACTTGACTCCTCTTTGATAGCTGATATCCCTCTATCTATTTGATTCACAGCTCTGGTTACGGGATCTGTGAAACAACCTTCGATATTAAAAACAATAATAACCAAAAAAAGGTAATTAAGACTGAATACACGGTATTTATGAATAGGATTCATATGAATTTTAGATTTGAGTATGGAATAAGTTTAATTTTCAACGAAGGAGTATATGATTTAACTTTCTCCCTAGGAAGGAGAGATAATATTTTTGGATATGTAAAATAATAGAGGGTTAGCTCTGTGTTCAATGATTCAACCGAGAGAAATACTTCTCGAGATGCGGAAAACAGAATCTGTTTTTATGATCAAACGTAAGTCAGTCTTTTGCTTCCCCTTTTACTTGTGTCTATCTACTTTAAAATATATTTTTTATACTTCCCGCCTCCCCCTCAGCAACAACTCCCGGCTATCCTCCACCTGCAACTTCTCATAAATATGTTCCAAATGTTTCCTGACTGTCTTTTCGGCAATGAACAGCTTCTCGGCGATTTGCTTTACCCTCAGTCCATGCTGTAAATCTTCCAATATTTCCGCCTCACGTTTTGTCAGCAGTTGGGTATCCGTTTGAACCGCCACCTCAGATGATTTGCGGCTCAGCAATTCCAACGCCTTCCGGGCCATCCTCGGCGACAGCGGCGCGCCCCCCGCTATTACTTCCATAATGGCACTGATAATCTTGCCGGGCTTTTCGTCTTTCAGCAGGTAGCCCGTGGCACCCGCCTGAATGGCTTCGAACAGTCGCCCCTCATCATCGAACACCGTTTGCATGACGACCCTTACGGATGGATATATACGCCTTACCTCGCGGGTGGCAGCAATGCCATCCATTTCGTCCATTTCGATATCCATCAGCACCACATCGGGAACGGGTCCCTTTTCCAACTTGGCCAGCAAATCCTTGCCATTGCGGGCCACGAAACTTACGCTAAGCTCTTCGCTCAGACTTAACTTTTCGGCCAGCCCTCGGGCGAGATTTTGGTTATCCTCGACGATCCCTACTTTGATTCTCATAAACTTTTGACAAATCTAGCACGCGCTTTTGCTACGGGAAATACGTCAACTGACGTATTTTGTCGGCAGCGGTACGGAAAAGTTCAATCGGGTACCCCTGGCGGGCGAAGACTGGACAGAAAAACTGCCCCCAAGTTCCTCGATACGGCTTTCCATGTTGGCTAGCCCGTAGCCTCGTTTGATTGAATTCAGGTCCATTCCGCAGCCATCGTCCTGAATGAGAAGTTTGAGAAGATGGTCGTTTACGATCCGAAGGGTAAATTCAAAGCGATCGGCGTTCGCGTATTTCAGGCAGTTGTTGGCGGCTTCCTGGGTGATTCGGAACAAAGAAATGGAGAGCGTGGGGCTGAGAAGAATGGCCCTGTCGGCCTGGTAATTGGGAATCAATTCGGGCGATTCAAGGTCTTCCCAGCGTTTCAGCAGCCAATGCAGGGTGCGTTCGTACCATTGTTCCACCGAGATGGTATCCTGGTTCAGTACCCAAAGCGTATCCCGCAGGTTTTGGTTGGTGGCGCGGGTGAAGTCGCTCAGCGAGACGAGCGGCTGAAATACTTTGGAGCGAATCGACAACAAATCGAGCCGATTGATGATGTGCGTCAGTTCTGAGCCGATACCGTCGTGCAGGTCGCGGGCGAGGCGAATGCGCTGTTGGTGCATTTCATTTTGCAGGTGCAAAGCCTTTATCTCGTCGGCCTGTTGTCGCTGAATCGCCGTGGCTATCGTTTGTTGCAGCACTATTCCCTCGGCCTCGATGCGTCGGCGATTTTGTTCCAGGATTTTGTTCCGGTACATCCAACTGAGCAAAAGAAAGACCACATCGACCAGAATAGCTATCCTGAGAATAAGCATATCTGGAACGGGTTCGATGTAAATTCCCGTGTTGACTATCAGAGCGTTGGTGAAAAAGAAGGCGATAAACAGGCCAATGCCTGCCAAGTGAATCCAAACGGCTTTAAAATTTCTTTTGATAGCATCGGCCACGTAGCCTACCCAAAGGAACAGGTAGCCCATAAAAAAGAATGCCGTCATTCGGTAACCCAGGACGAAGAGGTTCGGTCGATTCAGCCATTCACCCAGGTGAATAACAAAGAGGAAGATTTCTACGAAAAACGCGATCCATAGGGGCGATATTTTGAAAGGGGAGGGCAAGCGGTTGGGCTTGACGGAGAGAAACTTCGTGCAGAAAAGCAAGAAGAATAGAAAACAGGCATTCACCCAATGTCCCAGGGAGAGGGGGTGGTAGAGAAAACGAAATTGATCGGGCAGGAAGCACCCCCAGCCGTCGTTAAGCAGGGCATAAACGGCGATGGAAATGGCGTAAAGCGAAAAATATAGGAACAGGAGATTTTCCTTGTGAAATAGGAAACCCATGAGTCCCAGCAGGATAGCCATCGTTATGACCCCCACGAAAAACGCCCATCCCCATTGGTCGACCCAATGTTTGTACAAGAATTGGGAGGGCGACCAGAGGGCTATGGGTATCT
Organism: Cytophagales bacterium; assembly: GCA_038235275.1. Taxonomy (GTDB): domain Bacteria; phylum Bacteroidota; class Bacteroidia; order Cytophagales; family Spirosomataceae; genus Persicitalea. The sequence goes on from JBBSUC010000023.1 coordinate 46,755, forward strand.
TCAACACATCCGGGGCCGGGACGTACCCCCGTACCAACAGCGTATAGGTCGAACCCTGTCTAAGCTGTATCGGGACAAGAAAGTAACGGTGTTTTATCGGCTGATGGGTGAACTCAGCGTTTCGGGTAGTAATGGAATGAAATTCCCGTTTATCGGAAAAGTAGATGATTGAGAGTGAGTTGAGAAAATGGCTCCTCACTTCCAGCCACAGGGTTTGGTCTCGATGGCAGTAAAAATTCGCTCTGACCCAGCCATAGCCGCCCCGATTGCCAAAATTGGGCGAGTGTACTTCTCGCCAACTACTGGCCGGAATTTTCTGAATGGATCGGAAGTCGTAGGATTTTTCGGGGTCGGAGAACTGATAAAATCGGATTTGAAAGTTGGGTTGTCCGCTACTTTCCAAAGCAAAAAGCAAGACTAAAACGATAACGCCGAACCATCCTATTCTCTTTTGATAAGAGATGGCATCGGGCATCCAGCCTAGAATTATCCCTGGTTTAAGAGAGGCATTTTTCATTGGCGTATTTAGCGAGGCAAACTAAACCTTGCAAAATACGATAATGCGTACGATCTTCAATCGACTTTATACAAAAAATAGTGAGTATCAGGCTGCTCGCATCAATTCACCTCGCCAAACCACTTCCCCACGTTTTCCTCCGCAAAGCCCAAACTCGACGTCATGCCCTTGCCGCCGATACCCGTCACGATGTGCAGCCGGGGCGCAACTTCGTGTTCAAAAATCTCGTCCGGGTGCTGGGCGTAATAGCCCGCCCAGCTACGGGCGATACCGCGCACCGGGAAGTTGACGATGCGCTCGGCTTCTTTCAGCATGAGTTCGTTGATGAATTCTTTGAGGTCATAACCCAGTTCACCGACTTGCGAAGACGGGGCATATTCGTGCGAATCGCCGATGATGATCGAGCCGTCGGCGGCTTGCTTAAAGAGAATGTGAATCCCCCACTTTTTCAACTCGGCGTAATGCGGCGGCACGGTCAGCGCCGCGAAAGAGGGACATTCTTCAAAAGCTTCGTAGCGGCGCAGCGTCAAGCCAGTGAGGACGTTTTCAGCCATTTTTATTTGGGGCAAGGGCTGGGTTTGCAACATTTGTAATTTGCTTACTACAAGACCGCTTTTTGCGAACATTTCAGGAAATAATAAACTAAATTCGCTGCCGCTGCACACCACGCTGCGCTCGGCTTCCAGGGTTTCGCCCCGCGCGGTTTTTATCTCGATCAAATCGCCCTTGGGTTCGCAGGAAAGGACGGAGGAATCGGGACGGTAGTCGATGCCGTATTTTTGGCTGCCATAGTCAATCAGCCGATGCACCATTTTATCCGGCTCTACGCTCAGATCATTGGGGAAGAAAATGCTGCCTTTGACGTATGAATCACGCAGATAAGGAAATCTCGCCAAGGTTTTTTCCGCTGAAAGCAATTCATTGGGGAAGTCTTTTTTGGCAAAAACCTCCGCCGACTCCTGCGCAATCTGCCATTCCTCGGCGTCGGAGGCCACATAGACCGAACCCGCCGCCCGCACCGTTAAGTCGAATTCTGCCTGGATTTCCTTGTAGAGCTGCACGCTGCGTCGCCCGAAATCGTGCCAGCGTCCCGATAAGCCGGAAGGTACTACCTGCCCAAAATTGCGGACGGTGGCACTTTGTGGTCGGTTATCTTTTTCCAGCAAAGCCACCCGCTTGCCCAAACGGGCGGCCATCAGAGCGTGGGAAGTTCCCAGGATTCCGCCGCCCACTACGATCAAATCAATGGGTTTCATTTAGCTATTTTCTTCCTCAATGATCGAAGTGACCTCCCGCAGAGAACCGATCAGTCTAGTCGGGTTGTGCGGGGCCAACTGCTCGGCGGAATGGGTCCCGTTGCTTACAGCCAGGCTCATGCAGCATCCCGCCGCAAAGCCCGACTGAATATCGGAAGGCGTGTCGCCCGCGTTGATGACTGACTTTGGGTCTTCGACGCCAAGCAAGCGCATGGCTTTTTCGATCATCAGGGGTGCGGGGCGGCCCTTCTCCACTTCGTCACTCGTGATGGAAGCCTGGATGATCGTCGAGGCGTTGCCGACGCGCTGCTCATTCAAGCCTTCTAGCCAGCCTAGTTTGCCCAAAATAATGTCACATACTTTTCGGTAAAATCCCGTAGTGAGCGCAATCCGAATGTTATTTTTATGCAAAAAATCAAACAGTTCTAGGCAGCCCTTAGTGGGCGTGAGGTCGTGAGTGAGGTAGTGATTTTCCAGAACTTCGGTGAAGACCTTGTACGATTTATCCACCCGCATCTGCCATTCTGGGTGCGTTCGGTTGCCAAGGATTTCCTGCCACAGGGTTTGAAAAACAAAATACTTATGCAGGCCCTGCATGGCCAGGATGCGCTCGTCGCTGACGGTCAGACCCGTTTTGCGGGCGGCTTCGGCGAAACAGGCTTCCACTTCGTGCTGGTCGGTAACGGTGGTACCGGCCATGTCGAGGGTGACGAGTTGAATCATGAGGAGTGGGGGAGTTTTGCGGTGGTAAAAGTAGGGATTACGGCTTGGGGAAAGTAATTAATTGCGTAAAATTATCGTTAAGTTTTGCCCTGTTCAGTACTCAATTATTTGAATACATACCTTCCCATCAACGGGTAATGATCGGAGTAAGGTACTTTGTTCAGCGTTTGAAAACCAACAAGTTCCAGTTTGTTTTTATCATAAAACTGGTGGTCGATGCGGATAAAGGAAGGAGTGTGGTTGTAGGTGAAGCCGAAGCCGCTGCCTTTTTGCTCAAAGGCATTGTCGAGCTGTCGGCGGAGCCGCCCGTACACGTAGCTGTAGGGCGTTTCGTTGAAATCACCGCAGACTATTACCGGGTGCGGTGAGTCGGCCACCCAGCTTTCCAGCACTCCGACCTCCGCGCCGCGCTTTTCGAACCCCTTCCGCAACTGACTGACCGCGTACTTGGCTTCGTGTTTCGATTTTTCGTACTCCTGCTTATCGATAATGTTCTTGTTGACGATCCCGGACAGTTTCAGCGTCATTGAGTACAGGTGGACATCAATGATGCGAACGGTATCTTTTTGCCAAAGAATATCCGCTTGTAACAGACCGTTGGTCCCACTGAACAGCGTGTCGCGAACGGAGAGGATGGGATACTTTGAGAAGACCGCCACGCCGTTTTGAGCATTGGGCACGGTCTCACTTTCTTGCAGGAATGCCCGGTAGCGGTAGCCTTGGCTGCGAAGCCGGGTAGTGAAGTCAAAGTCGGCCATTTCCTGGCGGCTGAAATATTCTTGAAAGCATAGCACATCGGCTTGCTGCTGCTCGATCCAGGACCCGAATTGCCGGACGGTCTCCTTGTCATGCCCATACTGGTAATTGTAGAAGGCGAAATTGAACACGTTATAGTTTAGCACTGTCAGGCTCGCAGGTTCTTCGCGCTCGGGAGCCAGCGAGGCCCGGGTGGAAGAACGCCCGAATTGGTATGTCCTGGCCAGAAAGGGATAGCCCAGGACCAGTACAAAGAGCGTCGTCAGCATTCTTTTGGGAGAGATAAAAGCCCAAATCACCAAAAATGCCAGGTGAAAGACGAGTGTCACGGGCAGCGACATCATCACGAAGCCAGCCAACCAGTGGTGGCTGGGCGTCCAATAATTCAGGGCGTAGACCAAAAAGGTATAGAAGACCGCAATTTTGTACAAAAACCAGAGGAGGCCACTCAGCAGACGCATATCTAGAAAGGATCAAACGCCAAAAGTAAGACAACCGGGGGAATAAACCCCGACAGTAGAGCGTGTTTGCAGAAATTCTAAAATAGTATTATCTTTGCGGCACAATTTCGGATCAATACTAAGGTTGAGGGGATATTTAATCCCCTTTTTTGTTGCAATATGGCGTTCAAAGAACAGATCGAGACATTTCTGGAACCGCTGCTGGAAGACGGGAAATACTTCATCGTCGATATTCAGTTTAAGCCCGTGCGGGGAAGCCAAAAGGTTCTAATTCTGTTGGACAGCGACGAGGGAATCACGATTCAGGAGTGTGCCGACATCAGTCGCCAGTTGGGCGGTGCCCTGGAAGCCGAAGAGGTTGTAGAGACCGCCTACACGCTGGAGGTATCGTCACCCGGCCTCGATCAGCCCCTGCGGCTACCGCGCCAGTTCCGCAAGAACGTTGGCCGCGATTTGAAGGTAACGTCGAACAGCGGTGAAATCCTGACCGGAACACTGGTAGAGGCAAAAGAAGAAAGCATCGTATTACTGCTACCGCCGCTCAAAAAGAAAAACAAAGCCAACGAAGAAGAGCCGAACCTACGCCCCGAAATCGCCCTGGAGAACATTACCAAGGCAATTGTGCAGGTATCATTCAAATAATTAATACTTTTTTTAGCTGGAGTTCGGCCTAAGTTTGATAATTTTCAACTCTCAACCGCTCAGGCGGCCCTGTCTCCATTAAAAACATGGATAGCTCAATTTTAATAGACTCGTTCGCTGACTTTGCCAGCACGAAATCCATCGATCGTCCCACGATGATCAGCATTTTGGAAGAAGTTTTTCGCACCATGATTCGCAAGAAGTACGGGACGGACGACAACTTCGACGTCATCATCAACCCCGAAAACGGGGACCTGGAAATGTGGCGCACCCGCGAAATCGTTGATGACGACTCGGAGGACATCTGGGATCATGATAAAATTCCTCTCGCGGAAGCCCGCAAGATTGAAGAAGACTTCGAGGTGGGCGAAGAAGTGGCCGAGGAGGTCAAACTCGAGGAGTTTGGTCGCCGTCTTGTGCAAACTGCCCGGCAGACCTTGATCCAAAAGATCAAGGATTTGGAGAAGGAACTTCTTTACGAGAAATATAAGGATCAGGTCGGTGAGTTGATTACGGGCGAAGTGTATCAAACCCTGCGCCACGAACTGATCGTGCTGGACAACGATGGCAACGAACTCACGATGCCCCGCAACGAGCAGATTCCCAAGGATCGTTTCCGCAAGGGTGAAAGCGTGAAGGCCATTATTCACAAAGTGGAAATGAACAACGGGACGCCGCGCGTCACGCTGTCGCGCACCTCGCCCATGTTCCTGGAACGGTTGTTTGAGATAGAAATTCCCGAAATATACGACGGGCTGATTTCCGTCCGCCGCATCGTGCGTGAGCCGGGCGACCGCGCCAAAGTAGCCGTGGAATCCTACGACGACCGCATCGATCCCGTGGGGGCTTGCGTGGGCATGAAAGGTTCCCGCATCCACAGCATTGTGCGCGAGTTGAACAACGAGAACATCGACGTCATCAACTACACTGAGAACCTCGAACTGCTCATCAGCCGTTCGCTAAGTCCGGCCAAGGTCACCTCGATGCACATCGACCACGAGACCAAGCGGGTATCGGTTTATCTGAAACCCGATCAGGTTTCACTGGCCATTGGCAAAGGCGGGCAGAACATCAAACTGGCTGGTAAGCTCGTCGGCATGGAAATCGACGTCTTCCGCGATGTCGAAGAACTAGCCGAAGAAGATGTCGACCTGTCGGAATTTGACGACGAAATAGAAGCCTGGATGATTGAGGAATTCCGCAAAATTGGGCTCGACACCGCCCGGAGCGTACTGGCCCTCAGCAAAGAGGAACTGGTTCGCCGCACCGATCTGGAAGAAAACACCATTGAGGAAATCCTCGATATTTTACGCGGAGAGTTTGAGTAAGAGTTAGGCAGTCGTTTCTTCTGCCCGCCTCCGTTCAGACATTGATTGAGTACATTTATTACCAATAAAAGATTTTTTTGTTAATTGCTGAATATGGCAGAAGAAAAAATGATGCGCCTGAGCCAAGTGGCAAGGATCCTGAACGTAGGCACCTCTACGATTGTGGACTACTTGTCTGCCGAAGGCTTCAAGGTGGAGTCCAATCCGAATACCAAGCTGGATGCTTCCCAACTCAGTTCCTTAGCGAAGGAATATGGGGCGGACAAGCTGATGAATTCGGGTGGGCGGCAAAAATCAGCCGCCGAACCCGAACCCGAAAAAAAGGAAGTCAAGCAGAGCAACGAGGACGAGGTGCTGTATTTCCGCACCCCACCTGCGGCCGTTGCGGAGAAAAAAGAGGAGAAGCCCGTCGAGAAGCCGGTTGAGGAAAAAAACTTCCCGATCGAAGCTAAATTGCCCGGTATCAAGGTGGTAGGCAAGATTGACCTTGATGGCCGCAGGCCCGTAGCGGCACCCAAGCCTGCTCCGGTGGCGAAGGAAGAACCCGTGGCCCCTCAGCCCGTGGCCGTGTCTCCCGAGCCTGAACCCGTAGCCAAAGCGCCTGAAATTAAAGAGGAATCGGCGACACCGAAGCCCGAGCCAGTCAGAGAGCCGCCCGTCGAAGCGGTGAAACCCGCCGAACCCGCGGCGAAGCCAGCGGTTGAAGCGTCTGCCGCCGAAACTCCGGTTGCCGAGCCGTCGGCCGCTGTTCGGCCGACCGTTGAAAAAGCTCCAGAAGTCAGCGTAGAAAAATCAGTAGAAAAACCAGCGGTGGCGGAGCCAAAGCCTGCTACGGCAGAAAAGGTGGACGCTAAGTCTCCCAAAATGGAGGCAGCCCCTGCCGAAGAAGCGGACGAAGATGACGACGAGGTCATCGAAGCCAAAGGCAAGCAGCTACGCGGTCTGAAAGTAGTGGGCAAAATCGAACTGCCCTCCGAAAGAACCAAAAAGAAAGACGGTACGACGGGCGAAACCAGCGACAAGAAACGCCGCCGTAAGCGCAAGCGTATTCGCGACAACCGCAGCGAAGCAACACCCGTAGCAGGCGCGGCCACGGCCACGAGTACACCCGTACCCCGCACCACCACGACGGCAAAAAGCACGACTAGTCCGGCTTCGGCTGGTACCGCCGCGCGCGCCAAATCGACATCGACCCGCCGGGGCGGACGCCGCGAGGAGGTTTCTGATAAGGAAGTGGCCGACAACATCAAGGCCACGATGGCTCGCATGGGCAGCGGTACCGTAACCCAGCAACGCGGCCGCGCCGCTCGTAACCGTCGCCGCGACCGCGCCGACCAGGACGATAGCGGATTCGATCAGAACGAAACTAAGATCTTACGCGTAACCGAGTACATCTCGGCCAACGAACTGGCTTCCCTCATGGATGTCAGCGTGCAGGAGGTGATTTCGGTCTGTTTGAGCATGGGCATGTTCGTGTCGATCAATCAGCGTATCGACGCCGAGGCAATAACCTTTATTGCCGATGAATTCGGCTTCGAAGTGGAGTTTATATCCGCCGAGGAAGAAATTCAAAATGAGGTGGTGGACATCGTGGATGAGCCCGCCGATATGGTAGAACGCGCTCCCATTGTCACTATCATGGGCCACGTGGACCACGGTAAAACTTCGCTACTCGACTACATCCGCTCCGAAAACGTCGCCAGCGGTGAGGCGGGCGGTATCACCCAGCACATTGGCGCGTACAGCGTTCAGACCAAGTCTGGCAAGCAAGTCACGTTCCTGGATACGCCCGGTCACGAAGCCTTTACGGCCATGCGGGCACGGGGAGCCAAGGTCACCGACGTGGTTATCGTCGTGATTGCGGCGGACGACAGCGTGATGCCGCAGACGCGGGAAGCTATCAACCACGCGCAGGTAGCGGGCGTTCCCATCGTTTTTGCGTTCAGCAAAGTCGATAAAGCGGGTGCCAATACCGAAAAAATTCGTGAAGAACTCTCGCAAATGAACTACCTGGTCGAAGACTGGGGGGGCAAATATCAATCACAGGAAATCTCGTCGAAGTCTGGTATGGGAATCGACGATTTATTGGAAAAAGTTTTGCTCGAAGCTGAGCTGCTCGAACTCCAAGCCAATCCTAACCGCCGCGCGGTGGGAACGGTGGTAGAGGCATCACTGGACAAAGGACGTGGCTACGTTACCACGATTCTGGTGCAGTCCGGTACGCTGAAAGTCGGCGATATCATCCTGGCCGGCGCGCACCACGGTCGCGTGAAGGCTATGACTGACCATCTTGGCAAGAAATTGAAAAAAGCCGGGCCTTCCGATCCGGTGCAAGTACTGGGTCTGAACGGCGCTCCCCAGTCGGGCGATAAGTTCAACGTCATGGAGCAGGAGCGCGACGCCCGCGAATTGGCTACCAAACGCGAGCAAATCCTCCGTGAGCAAACCATCCGTTCCCGCAAGCACATTACGCTGGAAGAGATCGGACGACGTAAAGCCATCGGCTCATTCAAAGAACTCAACCTGATCGTAAAAGGCGATGTGGACGGTTCGGTGGAAGCCCTTTCGGACTCGCTGCTGCAACTTTCCACTTCTGAGATTCAGGTCAACACCATCCACAAGGCGGTGGGACAAATTTCGGAATCGGACGTCAACCTGGCCATTGCCTCCGATGCCATTATCGTCGGCTTCCAGGTGCGGCCGTCGCCGAGTGCGAAGCGCATGGCGGAGCAGGAGCAGATCGAAATCCGCCACTACTCGGTCATTTACCAGGCCATCGATGAGATAAAAGATGCTATGACGGGCATGTTAGCCCCGACGGTAGAAGAAACTGTGACCGGCAATATCGAAATCCGCGAGGTTTTCAAGATCAGCCGCGTGGGTACCATTGCGGGTTGTTACGTGACGGACGGATTTGTGAAGCGAAACAACAAGATTCGCATCATCCGCGACGGCATCGTGATCCACATGGGTGAAATCGACTCACTGAAACGCTTCAAAGACGATGTGACCGAAGTGCGGTCGGGCTACGAATGTGGTTTGAACATCAAAAATTTCAACGATATCGAAGAAGGCGACATAATCGAGAGTTTCGAGCTGCGTGAGGTGAAACGGACGCTCAAAGATAGTTGAGGCGGCGGGGCACCCCGAGGCAGCCGCCCGGGCAGTTGAGAGTTTTCAGTGCTCTTTCTTTGTAAAGTGTGTCAAGATTCTTAATTCATTGACAACCATCAAATCACTATTACAAAAAGCAGGCTTTTGGGCCTGCTTTTTTTGTGACCTTTCGTGTAAGGACGGGGAAACGATTTATTTTTGGAAAAAACAATTGTGGGAAAGGCACAGTTTTTTATCTATCAATAATCCCTAAAAACTCATCAACAAACATTTTATGGAGAACGAAAATAAAGTCAAAAACACGCAGGATAACTCGCTGGCCCACGCTATAAACGAAGAGAAGGAGGGTAAGCCAAAAACCTATGATCCTGACCGTTACGTGCTTACTAATGACAGTAAGCAGGAGTATGAACCTGAAAAGCCGTTGGAGCAGAAAGAACCCAACGAGGGATACAGCACCAACCCGGCTCAGGGAAAGGAAGAAGCTTCCCTCCATCTGGCCGACGAAGATATGGATCGCCGCCCGGACGATCCGATGAAAGAAGCTGAAAACTTAAAAGAGAGCTTCGAGAAAAGCCAGAAAACTTCCGCCAAAGCAACAGAATAACCTGAGACGGATTATACTTATTGTAATCATTTAATTTTCTAAAAAAACATAATCATGCAAGACAGCAAGAACAAGAATCCAGAAAAAAAATACGTACAAAACGAAGAAGATAGCCAGCGAATCGACGAGGAGCGAGTGGTACAAACCCACTCAAATCTAGGATTGGTAGATGCTCGTCCGGGAGAAAGCACCTTTGAAACGGGTACTAAGAATCACAGCACCCAACTGGATCATGCTTTCGATGAAGTCCCTGAATCTATTATGGACGAGGTAGCCCTGGAAGATGACCTGTCGGAGGTAGTCACGATCAGTAAAGACAACACGGACGTTGAAGTACCCAGGGAAGAGCAATAATTCCCACCGGGATTACTGATAAGCCTCCATGATGTACTCGGCGGCCCGCTTGGCCGAAAGTTCGTGGGTTTCGCCCTCTAAGAGGTGAAATGCATAAGGAACTTTCAGCAAACGGAGCTTGTCGGCGAGGAGTTGGCCTTGCCGGGGAGAAACCAGTTCATCGTCTTGCCCGTACACTAGGATGGTGCGCGGAGAGCGAGAGGTAACCAGATAAAAGGGGCTGTCGTTCTTGAAAATGTCGATTGGTCCACCGTAGGCATTGCCCGTTAGTAATTCCACTTTCGACCATAAGGTTTTATCGAGCCAGGCCCGGAGTGAAAGTTCGGTGGGGGCCGAAGCGGCTATCACCGAACTGATGGTCGTTTCGGTTGATCTATAGGCGTACGTAAGGGCGATATGCCCACCTGCACTAAATCCGGCTAGGCGAAAATGGTCTTTCCTGATGTTGAATTTTTCGGCATTTTTTGTCAAAAATCCTACCGCACTGGCCAAATCGGTCAGTTGCAGGGAAAGGAGATTGTTCTTGCCGCTGCTCACCCGGTAATTGATATTGACAATAGCCAGGTTTTTTCTCTGCTCTTTTAAAAGATCGACCGTCGGTTTCAGAAATGATTTATCGCCGCTTACCCAGCCACCTCCGTGCAGCAGGATAACGACTTCGGCGGGCGCGCTGTCGGCGGCTACGGGTAGATGCAGATCAAGCGTTAGGTTCTTAATTTCCCCGAACTCCACATCCATTTTTTCGTTATAGCCTTTAATGGGGCTATTGAGATGAGAGCCGTTGGTCTCAATGCCCAGTATTTCGCAGCTCGAAAGACAGGTAACGCAGAAAATCATCAAGACAAAACCCCACCCTCTTCCGGCACAAAACCCGTTTCGCTTCATTTCAATTGGATTGATCCAAGCCAAAATTACTCATAAATCTCCTTTTTTCAACGCATTGGCTGCATGATCCACCGCCCGGGCGGTCAACGCCATGAAAGTGATGGAGGGATTCTGGTTTCCCACCGAAGTCATGCAAGCTCCATCGGTGACAAAGATATTTTTAACGGCATGTAGTTGATTCCACTCGTTCAGGAGTGAAGTCTTGGGGTCGCGCCCCATACGGACACCGCCCATCTCGTGAATATCCAGCCCCGGAGCCTGTCCGGTATCGTAGGCGTTGATGTTTTTGCAACCCGCCGTTTCCAGCATTTCTGAACCCTGCGCCAAAAAATCGTCCCTCATCTTGTAGTCATTATCGTCGTATCCGACGGAGGTAACGAGCAGGGGTACGCCCCAGTCGTCTTTTTGGTCGGTACTAAGGCGCACGTGGTTGGATTCTTTGGGGATGGTTTCCCCCTGCATCTGCATGAATACCCGCCAGCCGCCGGGATCACTCAGGTTATCTTTGAACTCTGCCCCGAAGCCCCGCCGCCCCAAACCCTGTTCCCAGCCGCTGCGGGCCGCGCTGAACGCCACCATGTAGCCCCGCTGGAAACCCAGGTTCTGCGACTCGCGCAGGTTGCGGAAGGCAGGCATAAAGACCGATGTCGGACGACGGCCGTAATAGTAGCCGTCCTCGAAGCCGTCCATCGACGCCACGATATTACCCCGGTAGTTGTGAAAAGCCACGTACTTGCCCAGCAAGCCGTTGTCGTTCCCCAAGCCGTTGGGAAAGCGATTCGATTTGGAATTCAGCAGAATTAAATTTGAATTGAGCGCCGCCGCGTTGACAAAAATAATCTTGGCGAAATACTCCGTCTCTTCTTTGGTATGGGCGTCGATCACCTTCACCCCCGAGGCCTTGCCCACGCCTTTGTCGTAAATAATAGAGGAAACTACCGAATCGGGCCGAACTGTCAAATTCCCGGTTTTCTCAGCCCAGGGCAGGGTGGAGGAGTTCGAACTGAAATAGCCGCCGTAAGGACAGCCTCGGTAGCAGAGGTGCCGCGCCTGGCACTGACCGCGTCCCTGCGCCAAATGCACTTCCTTGGGTTGGGTCAAATGGGCGCAGCGCCCGATGATGACGGGACGGTCGGCGTAACGGGCCATGATTTTTTGCTGCATACTCTTCTCCACGCAGTTGAGGTCCCAGGCGGGCAGAAACTCCCCGTCGGGCAGGCTGTCGATGCCGTCGCGGTTACCGCTAATGCCCACGAATTTCTCCACGTGGCTGTACCAAGGGGCAATATCCTTGTAGCGGATGGGCCAGTCCACCGCGAAGCCATCGCGGGCCGGACCTTCGAACTCGAAGTCGCTCCACCGCTGGGTCTGCCGCGCCCAAATAAGCGACTTGCCGCCCACCTGGTAGCCGCGAATCCAGTCGAAGGGCTTTTCCTGAACGTAGGGATGTTCGCCATCTTTCACGAAAAACTGTTCGGTGGCTTCATCAAAAGCGTAACAGCGGTTGACGATTGGGTTTTCGGCTTTTTGGGCCAGCGGGTCGCGCAGATGATGCGGAAAATCCCAGGGATTGAGCATGGCCGTGGGGTAATCGGTTACGTGCTTCACCATGCGGCCTCTTTCCAGCACAAGCGTTTTTAATCCCTTCTCACAGAGTTCTTTGGCGGCCCAGCCCCCACTGATTCCCGAGCCGATAACGATGGCGTCGTACGAATTTTGCTGTTTGGCTTTTAGGTTAAGGTTCAAAAGGCAGGAATTATGAATTATGAGACATGAATTATGACTAGGCTGGCGAACCAGATACGCAAAGCGACGATTGGAAGGTACAAACTGGAAAAGAAATGAACCCAATAAGGTCTCTAGATTCTGATGAACAGCTTTTTCTTGTACATCCAGTATAAAATAAGCCATTGCATGGCCAGGATTACTGAGCCGCTAATTAGAGTTTTATAGGGTTCACCAAATAACAGATCGTACTGCTGACTTACATTGATGCGGAATGAGTCGTCGATGAAGCCGACTACGGTGTGGGCCAGTAGGTAAGCGGCGATCGAGTTCATGCCTACGATTACCAACGGGAAAAAGGCACGCTGTGTTTTCTGAACATCAACTACGTAATAAAAAGCGGCCAGTAACACAAAACACCAGCCACCGCTAAACAAAGTCCAGGCGGGTGTCCATATACGCTTTACGATGGGGTTTACTCCGGTAAATTGCAAAAGTATGGCCAGGGCGAATAGGCTCACCGCTGTGACAACCAATCGACGCAGGAGCCACGAAGCGGATGCGCTGCTTTTTAGCCAGCGTCCGGCGAGCAAGCCCAAAATCATGGTGCCCAGCGTGGGAATGAAGCTCAGCGTGGCATAGCCTCCGCCGTTGAAGACGAAGGGTTTTTCCCTGGAAAAAAGATTCAAAAACCAGCGATCGAAGGCCCAGGCGGCGTTGGTGTTTTTGTTCCAATGCGCCGCAAAACCGTTCAGATGATGTTCCCAATCGGCGGTAATGCCCGTTTGCGACCAGTCGAAGTCCGGCCCTGGCAGTGGATAAAAGGCGAACAAAGCCCAGTAGCCAATTAAGATCACCGCCAAAGCTATCCAGGAGGTGCGCTCGGAACGAAAGCCCAGCGCGTACAGAAAGGGATAGCCCAATCCGATCTGCGTGAGCGTGTCCTCAAAGGTGAAGTTGGTTTGGCTGCGGGACATGGAACGCAGGAATATCCCCAGCAGAATCAGCACCAAAGCCCGGCGCAGGGTGCGCAGCCAAAGGTACGTTTGGCTGTGGCCGCGCGTGGCCCGGCTGGCGATGGAATAGGGGAGGGCCACACCCACCAGAAACGTAAACGAAGGCTGGATCAGATCGTGCAGCGAACACCCCACCCAGGCTACGTGGCTCTGCTGGTAACCCAGAAACGCCCAAAATGCATTTTCGGGCAGGGCTTCGGCTACGTGGCTGAACTCCAGCACCTCGGCCATCATCAGCAACATGACCAGGCCCCGGTAGGCATCCACCGACGATACGCGTTGCGAAATGGGACTATTGAGGGTTGCCAATGATTAGAAATTTGAAAGATTTTTTTTAAAAAATCTATATTGCAAATAGCTGACTGATGTCCTGAAAAGATTTGAATTCGAGGGCGTTGCCCGAAGGATCGAGGAAAAACATCGTGGCTTGCTCACCGGGCTGGCCTTTGAAACGGATATAGGGTTCGATAACGAACTTGATGCCGTGACTTTTCAGGCGAGCTTCCAGCGTGTGCCAGTCGTCCCATTCCAGCACCACGCCGTAGTGCGGCACCGGCACATCGTGGCCATCCACCGGATTGGAATGAGTTGTCTCGCTTTCGGCGGGTTTGGGTTTGAAGTGAATCACGAACTGGTGGCCGTACAGGTCAAAGTCGGTCCAGTGGGTATCGCTGCGGCCTTCGCCGCAACCGAGTACTTCGCGGTAGAATTTACGAGCGGCCTCTAAATCGTGGACGGGGACGGCGACGTGGAAGGGAGTAAGTTTGGACATGGTAGGTCTTATCTGGTTTTAGGATCGTTTTTAATGAAATACACTTTTTTTACGCCTATACTTGTCTCGATTGCAAAGTGGTGTTAGCGGGGGTTTAAGTCGGTCCAATGCAAACTTTTTTCAGCTTGGAGACGAATATACGTATGAAAATTTTGGTGGCAATCTACCTTGGGCCTAATCAAAATGATAATTTTTTTTTACGCCCCGAAAACTTACTTATATTACTCTTTTCATTTCGTATGATCAAAGAAAATAAATTCACATATTTCTCAATTTCAAATCTAATGATGTAAGACCCATTAGGCAGATCAACAAATTTAGGTAACTCACCAGAATATATAAGTACGGGGATAGGATTATTGACCTTATCAAACTCGTTTTTTAAATATATCCTCAATAAATTTGACTTTCCAGTAGTATTTATTGAATCCACTAATATTGGAACGCGAAAATACGTACTATCCGAAAATTTTGAGACATGACCTCTATATCCGTTTATGACATAAATATTATTATTATAATTGTCCTTCTCCATCGGGTCGAGAGTATACAATTGTCCATCCGTGAACCCTTGCTTATGAAATTTTTCCTGATTTATCGTTAGTGGATCAATAGATGAGTACGATTTAAAATATGAGGCCATCCATTTCTTATCGTCTTCCAATTGTCTTTCGTTTATATGAGAGTGTCCCGCTAACACAATTAATTTTCCATCAGGATCGTTCTTTAATGTTTTATCATATAAAGTCTTCGCTTGATAAAGTTCTCTTGCTTCTTTCGTAGTTTCATAACTAATAATCTTAAAGCCCAGGGAAATACCTAGCCTGATTAAATTTGCCATATTGACATCTCTTGTGTAAAAACCACTGCTTTGGATTGGAAATCCTCTCCTAGCCAGTCTTTTATCGGATTCATTAAGTGCTTCAAGTGCCAAATAGGTGAAACCTACATTTTTAAGTTTTGGTAACATTTGGGAAACTAGATACCTATGTTCTGAGCGAAAATGAGATTCATTCATCATGATGACTCTTTCATTTTTTACCAAACTAAATAAAGAATCTATCCCCCTGTGGATTGCAAAATCATTCAAAGTTTTATGGGTTGATTCTAAATAAGGAAGTTTATCAGCAATTTTCGCTAAACTCCTATCGACAGCTTGTACGTCACCCACGAAGGAATAATACGTAGCCAGCGCTTGATGGTGAAAATTGTAAGCAGCGACATCGGATTCATCAACTGGATTGGCCAACAAAGCCTGAATGGCAGCCAAGTAATCACCTAGTTTACTGGTATTGAAACTATTTTCAGCAATATCAAAAGAGTTTTGGGATATTTTATGACTTGAACTTGATTCAGCTATTGACCCAATTTCGTCCTTCATTAGTGTGTCAAGACGTTGTCTTTTTAGAATCCCATCACGTGAATTCATCTTATAATCGCTCCAAGCAGAAACCACTATGTCGTAATTTTTAATTTTTACTACATAATCAATTGATACATATTGATCGGTGGACCTCATTTCACCTGCTAATACATTTTCAGAAATGTATTTAAATCCTTTTTTCAAGTACACTTGGGGCACCTTAGGAGAAATAATATAGCCCATGCAGTTATGATACGGAGCGTTATCTGTACGTGAAACAAACAATAAAGCCAGTCTCTCTTTATAAAATTCTGAATCTTTAAAGTGATCTGTTTTCTTATTGACAGATTTATAAAACTTATAATCTCCATAAAATTTTAGCCCAAGGCCTATCTTGCTATTATAATATTTAGGATGAATACCTTCACCTCTCGTCAAACTATTATATTTCTGGTAACTTTTGACTCTTCTGCAACTAAAATTAAAAACTATAGTTATACTAACGAGAAATAGTGTTATTGCCCCATTTGGCTTCATACAAATATCTTATTGAGTGGTGATTAAGGGCGTAAAAAATTGTGTTAGGTCTGAGTGCTTGCTTGAAATGACAAGTTTGTATTTTAATCCGCCTATCGTTAGTTGAAAAAAAAACAAGGCTACTGACTCACTCCCGCAAAACCCGCCGTACTGCCGCTCGCTTCCCATCAATCTCCAACCCCAAAAACTCAACCCCCTTCCCCGACTCAGGCAGATTTTCTGTTACCTGATGTGTTCCCGGCGCGAGCCGCCCCAGCAAAGTTTCCTGCAAAATCCGACCCCAGAGGTCGTAGGCCTGGACTTTTACGACCGAAGCGGAAGACAAATTAAAGGAAATCTGGACTTTTTCCGACGCGGGGTTGGGAAATACTTTGAATTCAAAGGGAACAATAGGGGGTTCAATGGCTGTAATCGGAACGCCGATCGTAGCGATTGCCTGATCCATCCATTCCAGGCGACGGGTGATGTAGGTTTTTAGATAGGCCACTTCGTCCTCGTAGGTGGCCCCCACGTAGAAATTCGGCCAAATATTTTGCCCGATGACGGGCCAGCGCGTGAAGTTGCGGACACGGGCATCCTGCAAAACCAAGGCCGTGGAGTCGATGTAGCGGTGGAGGTTCTCGGTTTTGAGGACGTTAGGACGCAAAGTTTGGTAGCGCAACCTCACTTTTTGGGCAAAGGCGGGGTCTTCCAGCAAGCGATCCCACCAGAAAGGCATCTGGAAGACATCGTTGGGACACACGCGGTTGAAGTCGAAAGTCCAGCCTCGAAAACTTTCTCCGCTGCAATAGTTGGCATTACCGTAAGTAAGGTTGTAATTTCAAATGGGACCTATCGTGAGTTTACCGCCCTTGCTATCTTTGTTTTTGTAGAAAAACGTACTGAGCCGATAAGCATCCACATTGTGGCTCACTTCGTTGATAATGAGGTAGTCCACCCAGGAATCCACGTCGATGTACTTGGCGTAGCCTTGCAGCGAGTCGCGAAAATTGTCGCTTTTCAAAACATCCTCAAAGTCCGTCACGTACTTCTTGATGTAAGCAAATTGCGACTCGGTCAGGTCATCGACCTTAGGATAATCGACCTGAATTGGAGTAGTAAATTGGGGTGAAACCGGGGATGGGTAGGGCGAAATCCATTGACGCGAAACGTTTCCTTCGGTCTTGTCGATTTTAAGGATATAGCCACCCGTTAAGTCGTTGCCCGTGCTGTCCTTAGGTTCCAGCTTCGAGATGTCGACCCGGTTCTTGTCTCTTTTTATTTTCTCAAACAAAATATAAATCCCGTAATATTGGCCATTGAGCGTTACCTCGCAGAACTTGTACCGGGGCGTGTAGTAAGGGCTAAAACTTCGGTACAGATCGTACGTCAGCACCTCGCGAATCAGCGTCTTGTCATTGTAAGTGGCGTTCAGTACCCAGTCCTCTTCCGAGGGTAAACCCAGGATCGACGCGCTCACACCCTTCAAGCCCGAAGTGTCGCGCAGTTCGAAACCGTATGGCTTTTTGGGAAACAGTATTCGCGAGGTAGCCCCCCGCTGCTCGATTCCAATTTTTCCGACGTAAGTGGGGGCGTCGGTAATATGGTTCCTTGTGCCCTTCCCGTTGTCGATAATTTTTATCGTAGCGACAATCTTGGGTTCATCGGGTATGAATTGATCCTGCGTATCGATAACTAAGATCGGCAGATTGGAAGACTCCAATGTTTGCCCGTATGCCTCACAGAAGAATACCGATAAAAAAAGAAATGAAAAGACCCGGTGAAGTCTATTGGCCATAAGCAAGGAACTAGATATTGAGATATTAAAAAAGCCTCCGCCCCATATACAAGGCAGAGGCTTTTTTAACGGATAGTGGACAATTGATAATGGACGACTTTTTCATCGTCAATTATCGACTATCCATTCTCCATTAACTAAGCGTTCATCTTTTTTAACTCGCTCACGGCGTGGTCGGCGGCGCGGGCCGTCATGGCCATGTAAGTAAGCGACGGATTGACGCAGGAAGATGAGACCATGAAAGCGCCGTCGGTCACGTACACGTTTTCGGCACCCCACACCTGGTTGTGTTTGTTGAGGACCGAATTCTTAGGATCAGTACCCATACGGGCCATTCCCATTTCGTGGATGCCGATGCCGGGTGATTTCGCTTCGTTGTTGAAAGAATTGACGTTCTTGACTCCGGCAGCTTCGAGCATTTCGGCGGCGTCGTTCATCATATCCACCCGCATCTTTTTCTCATTATCGCCGTAGGCGGCATCGAAAATTACCAGCGGCATACCCCACTTATCGTTTTCGGTAGTCGAGAGCGTGAAACGGTTGTCGGGATTCGGAATCATCTCGCCAAAACCGCCCATACCCATGTTCCATTCGCCGGGCTGGGAGATTTGCGCTTTAAAATCGGCTCCGAAACCTGGCTGTCCGCCGCCCCGGCTCCAACTTTGCCGGCTGCCGCCTCCCTGGTAGCCAAAGCCCCGCACGTAGTCGCGCTTGTCGTTGCCCCAATTGCGGTAGCGGGGTACGTAGATACCGTTGGCGCGGCGCCCGAAGTAGTACTTATCCTCAAAGCCCTCGACGGTACCGGAAGCACCTGCGTCCAGGTGGTGATCCATGATATTGCGTCCCAACTGATCGCTCTCGTTGCCGAGTCCATTGGGGTGGCGACCCGACTTGGATTTCATCAAAATGGTCGTAGACGGAATGGACGAAGCATTCAGGAAAATGACTTTGGCATAATATTCCTTGATATCACCAGGATCGTTCTGGTTGATGACCCGCACGCCCGTGGCTTTTCCGGCTTTATCGTCAAAGATCACTTCCGATACAATGGAATCGGGTAGTAAAGTCAGGTTGCCCGTTTTGGTGGCGGCAGGCAGCGTGGCCGACTGGGTACTAAAATAGGCTCCGTAGGGGCAGCCACGGCTACACATATTCCGGAACTGGCAGGCTGCCCGGCCCAACTCGGTATGGAAGGGCTGCGGTTGTGTGAGGTGCGCTACCCGGCCAATAATGATCTTGCGGCCAGCGAATTTCGACTCTACGTCGCCCTTGATCTTGGTTTCCACGCAGTTCAGCTGCATAGGTGGCAGAAATTGCCCGTCGGGCAGTACATCCAACCCTTCGCGTGAACCGCTGATACCCGCAAATTTTTCTACGTAATCGTACCAGGGTGCTACATCTTTATAGCGGATCGGCCAGTCGGTACCCAAGCCTTCCTTGGCATTGGCCTCAAAATCGGCCTCGTTCCAGCGATAGCTCTGTCGTCCCCACATCAGTGAGCGCCCGCCTACGTGGTAGCCTCTAATCCAGTCGAAACGCCGGGTTTCCTTGTAAGGATTTTCTTCATCGTTTTCGAACAGATAGCGGGTTTCCTCATTGGCAGCGTAGCCCGTGCGCATGACCGCCCAGTACTGTTCCCTGGCCATCGTGGTTGGGCGGCCCCGGTGTTCAAAGTCCCAGGGGGGAGTGGTAGCAGTCTTGTAATCGATCACGTGCTTAATGTCGCGGCCCCTTTCCAGCATCAGGACTTTAAGCCCCTTTTCGGTCAATTCTTTGGCCGCCCAGCCGCCACTGATGCCCGACCCTACCACAATGGCGTCATAAGTTGCTTGCTGCTTGGCTTTTAAGTTAAGGTTCATTTGTTTGATTTTCTAGATTTGAATATTTTCAACTGTCAACTGTCAACTGTCAACTGTCAACTGTCAACTGTCAACTGTCAACTGTCAACTGTCAACTGTCAACTGTCAACTGTCAACTGTCAACTGTCAACTAATTACATGGCCCACGCTTTCTGTCCTGGCTTCAAGTCGATGCAGCCGTCGTAACGACCTGGTACAGCTACGTATTCCAACGCCTGGGTGGCACCCGGCTCCGAAGTAAAGTAGCCCAGCAGCGTGAGTTCCTTCATCAGGCGGAAGAATGGTACGCCTGGCTCGGCGAACTCTTTGCCGGCTTCTTGAGCCTTGCTCCGCTCGTCGCCGATACGCTTCAACTCGTCCATCGACTCCTGTTCGGCGGCAGTCAGCAGCGTGATGCGTTCTTCAGGAGTAGCTTTCATAAAGTCTTTGTCCTCCAATTTGGAAAGCCCCGCCATAAAGCTTTTTTGGTCTTTGTCGTAGTAGCAATCTTTCAGCATCTTCTGCACGAACTCGCCCACCTTGGCATCTTTGGCGCCGGGGGTGTCGGTCTTGGGAATGATGACTTCGGCTACTTCCGATACGAGGTTCAATTGGTCGGGGTCGAAGGCGAATTCGGCACCGGTGGCGGCGTCTTTAGTCTTACACCCGTCCATGAAAGCAATCATGGTCGGGGCTGTCACGGCGCTGCCCATCAGCAGGGCCACGCGTGACAGCGCCTCACGTCTATTAATCATAATGGTAATTTTGTAGGGTTAACAATGGAGAATGTAAAATTACATTTGATAAATGCAAAAGGTACTATGGAAAACGTTTTTTTTGCGAAAATCCGATGTCTCAGGCAGGTTTATACCTGATTGTTTAGGGATGCTCTTCTTTTCAGGACTCCCACAGCGTGATTGAATCAATTGAAGCAGGTGAATGTTTCCTTTTAAATTAAAAAATACGAAAAAACGATTCTATACTGATGAATAACCAATTGAATAATAAAATAACGGTGGATATTGTTTCGGACGTGGTATGTCCCTGGTGCTATGTGGGCAAGAAGCGCCTGGAAGCTGCGCTCGACCAACTGGGAAACCCGGAGGATGTACAAATCACCTGGCACCCCTTCCAACTCGACCCCACGATTCCGGCCGAAGGAATGGATCGCCAGAAATACTTCGCAAAAAAATTTGGCGACGAAGACCGCATCAAACAGATGTCCGATCACCTAACCCAAGTGGGCGCGGAGGCGGGCATCGACTTCAACCTGGACGAAATTGCCGAAAGCATCAATACGCTCCCGCTGCACAAATTGCTGCACGTGGCGGGGGAAGAAGGCTTCCAGTCCGAAGCGAAGGAAATACTGCTAAAGGCTTATTTTACCGACGCCAAGGACTTAAAAGATCCCAAAGTACTGGCCGATTTATTTGCTGCCCACGGCTGGGACGAGGCCAAAATCAAGGGAATACTTGCTGACGACGACCTTGGTTATGCCGTTCGGCAGGAAATCACCCACTACCAGCAGATGGGTATAAGCGGGGTGCCTTATTTTATTATCAATAACAAATACGGCATCTCGGGCGCTCAGCCCGCTGAGGTTTTCGTGCAGGCGCTGACGCAGGTACGCGAGGAAGCGTTGGAAGCGATCGAAGGGGAAGTCTGCGGACCGGAGGGCTGCTAGATAGGGCGTGATGGGGTGGGGGCGTTACTTTTTAAGTTTATTACAACTCTATAACTCCTTCACCAAAATACTTTGCTGGTACACCAGCCCGGCCCTTTGGAACTTTACCCCTTCTAACTAGCTTTGCGGTTTCCAAAAAACGACCATGACCGAACGCATCCTCATTCTTGACTTTGGCTCGCAATATACCCAGCTTATCGCCCGGCGCGTCCGCGAGCTGGATGTGTACTGCGAGATTCATCCTTACAACCACATTCCCGAACTCACGCCCGGCGTGAAAGGCGTGATTCTCTCGGGTAGTCCCTGCTCGGTGCGCGACCTCGACGCGCCACGCATCGACCTGGAACTATTTCGCCATAAAGTACCCCTCTTGGGCGTGTGTTACGGGGCGCAACTCATGGCCCAAATGCTGGGCGGTGATGTGATGCCCTCCGAAAATCGCGAGTACGGTCGCGCCCGTCTCGAAATCGTGGACGAGGACTCGTCGCTGCTGGCCGGATTGTCTGAAACTTCGCAGGTGTGGATGTCGCACGCCGACACAATTAAGCGCATTCCTGATAATTTCCACGTGATCGCTTCCACGCCTTCGGTGGAGGTGGCGGCCTTCAAAGTGGCCGGTGAACTCAGCTACGGCATTCAGTTTCACCCCGAGGTGACGCACTCGACCGAAGGCAAGCAATTGTTGCACAACTTCGTAGTCGGCATCTGCGGCTGCCACCAGGATTGGACCACCGAATCGTTTGTAGAATCCACCGTGCAGGCGCTTAAAGCCAGAATTGGCGAAGATAAGGTGGTAATGGCGCTGTCGGGCGGGGTAGATTCCACCGTGGCGGCCACGCTGGTTCACCGCGCCATCGGCGAGCAGTTATACTGCATTTTCGTGGATAATGGGCTGCTGCGCAAAAACGAATTCGAGGAAGTTCTCCATTCTTATCTGGATATGGGGCTGAATATCAAAGGTGTGGATGCCGTTCAGCAATTTTACACCGCCCTGGAAGGATTGGAGGATCCCGAAGAAAAGCGCAAGGCCATCGGTCGTACCTTTATCGAAGTCTTCGACCAAGAAGCGCACCTGATTCAGGATGTGAAATGGCTGGGACAAGGAACCATTTATCCCGATGTCATCGAATCCGTTTCGGTCAAAGGCCCTTCGGCGACCATCAAGTCGCACCACAACGTAGGCGGACTGCCCGATTTCATGAATTTGAAAGTGGTGGAGCCGCTCAATACGTTATTCAAAGACGAGGTACGAGAAGTGGGCAAAACGCTTGGGTTGCCCGGCAGCATTTTAGGGCGTCACCCCTTCCCCGGTCCTGGCCTGGCGATCCGCATTCTGGGCGACGTCACGGCGGAGCGGGTTGCTATTTTGCAGGAAGTGGATTCAATATTTATCGAGGGATTGAAAAAGCACGGCCTGTACGACGAAGTCTGGCAGGCGGGAACGATGCTGCTGCCTATCCAAAGCGTGGGCGTTATGGGCGATGAGCGCACCTACGAGCGGGTGGTGGCACTGCGTGCCGTCACCTCCGTGGATGGCATGACCGCTGACTGGGCGCATCTGCCCTACGATTTCCTGGCCGAAATTTCCAACGACATTATTAATAAAGTAAAAGGTGTCAATCGTGTGGTGTACGATATTTCCTCCAAACCCCCGGCGACAATCGAGTGGGAGTAGAGGTGTAAAAAAAACGGCTGACCGAGTTTTCTCTCGGTCAGCCGTTTTTTTTACACCTTTTTACAATTTCGATCGTCCGAAAATTAGGCTAAGCACGAAGAGGACAATAAATATGTAGAACAGAATCTTGGCAATTTCGGCAGCACCGGAGGCGAATCCGCCAAAACCAAATACACCAGCGATAATCGCTATAACGATAAGAATGATTGACCATTTAAGCATGACAATAAAGGGGTCTAGTGAATAAAAGGGGAACAGGATTTTTTAATAAAAAGCTTGTACCAACCTGCTTTCGTAAATTATTGGGGTTGAAAAATATCATTTGTAAAGACTAAAAAGATCGCAAAATAGCCAAAGTGGGGCTAATATTCCCCGCATTTGTCTTGGTTTCAGAAACGGTTTATCAATTATTGCGCTAAATGGTCGTTGATTGTCTGAATCCTGCAACAACGATGCTTTTATGCTCCGTCCCTCGCTCTGCTTTTCACTGATGACTCTTTTTTTTATCCACAAAAGCCTGGCCCAGGTCGCTTCCTCCCAGAAACCCGTCACACTTTTTACGGTGCGGGCTGTGGATGAAAAAACGGGTCGTGAAATTCCTGCCGATTTCAAGGTCTTTCTGCACACAGCGGACGAACGTTACCAGGGTATCAACCGGACGGGACAGAATAATTTTAATGTGAAGATGTACCATTCCGACACGGTGTCCGTGGAAACGGCAGCGGAGGATTACTTCACCATTGAGGAAGTGCTGCTGGTTTCCTGCGATACTTGCGGCTTTTACCAATACACGGCCTTAATGGAAAAGCGGATCGATTCGGTATTCACTAACCTGAAAGTCAACGACATTATTAAGCTGGATAAGATTTATTTTGATCAAAGTAAATACGACCTTCGCCCAGAATCCCGGGATGAACTCCAAAAACTTTACCGCACCCTGCGCGACAACCCAAAACTGAAAATAGAAATCGTCGGCCATACCGACAACGTCGGCGACGCCCGGCTCAACCAGTATCTCTCCGAAAATCGCGCGAAGGTTATTTACTCCTACCTACTCCGAAAAGATATCGCCTCCAGCCAACTGCGTCATCGGGGCTACGGTCAAACCAAGCCCGTAGCCGCTAACGATTCTGAGGAAAACAAATCGCTGAACAGGCGGGTGGAGTTTGTGGTTCTGGAAAATTAGGGCAGAAGCTTCTGCGGCCGACAGCGCTCAAATGCCAAATGGCCCAAAGTTTTTCAAGCGTTTGAGATTCTCCCCCACTTCACACATTTCTAAACACCATGAGAAGAATTCCATTTTTTGCAATAATTATCAGTCTTACCCTTCAAAAGGTCGAAGCCCAGAAATTCCTGGGTCTGGCTTCGCAGTATAATGGCGGCTTTTACTCGGCCTACCAAAACCCGGCTTTTCTGGCCGATAATCGTTTTCCCACGCAGTTGCACCTGTTATCGGGCGGCATACATTTGGATAATAATTACGTCCGTTACGCTGCGCCGTTCTCAATGTTCGACCTGCTGAGGCAAAAAAACGACCGTCCACTCGATCCGTATGACCTAGTGGAAATCCGTAATGGTAAACCCAAAAACGGAACCCTCACCGGCGAACTACGCGGCCCGGCGGCGTCTTTTCGCCTGGGCGAAAAAACCAATCTGGCCGTGATGACGCGCGTCCGCAGCGGGGTGCAGGTTACCGACGCCTCCGAACAACTAATGGCCATTGCCCGTCTGGGTCTGGCCAACGCCCAAAATTTAGAGGATTTCGGCATATTGGCTCTTTTTGCCTCGCAGTCAGAAAATAAGTTCAATCTTACGAGCCAGGCCTATTCGGAATGGGCGGCTTCGCTGGGTCAGGTGCTGGTCGAGAATGATTCCTACCGGATCAAAGGCGGGTTTACCATTAAAAGGTATTTTGGCTATGCGGGTGGCTACGTACAAAATCAGGAGCTCAACTACCGTGTTTTGCCCGATTCTTCCAAGGTCAATAGTGCCTACATGCAAATCGACCGTTTCGCGGCGACGATGGGCTACACGGATGCTTCCCGTGCCTCTTTTCTCTCGCCCGGTTGGCTGTTTGGCCGCAACTCCAGCGGCAAAGGGTGGGGTTGGGACGCAGGATTTGTAGTGGAAATTTTGGATGAAGACGGTGAGATGCCCCGGATGCGGCTGAGTGCCTCGGTAACTGATGTGGGACTCATCAAATACCAGGGAAATAAAGTAAAGAACTACCAAATCGACGCGCAGAATCGTCAGATTACCGAGGAGGAGTGGCGCGGATACAGCAGTCCGCGCGAAGGTGAGAACCAATTGAATGCCTTCGGTCGGGTACTGGAAAACGAATTCGGCCTGACGGAAGAAGACAATACCGGACAGTTCAGCATCGCCACACCGACTGCCCTGAATCTGAGCGCCGATCTCAAACTCTTGAAAAATATTTTTGTCAACGCCACCATCATTCAAGGGATTGCCCGGTCGGCCACGCCGCAATTCCGGCAGACGGGCCTTTGGGCCGTCACGCCGCGCTATGAGTCGGAGCAGATCGGATTGGCTTTCCCCGTCATTCGCCAGAACAGCGGCTGGGCCGTAGGGGCAGGGTTGCGGGCGGGGCCGTTCGTGCTGGGATCGGATAACCTACTGGGGGTGTTCAGCCGCGATGGCCGCTTCAAGGCACAGGGCGTGGATGTGTACGGTGGATTAAGCATTGCGTTCAACAAACTAAATGAACGCAGGCGGCGCTAGGGTCTGAAACATTTCACACGGCACGGTTTTTATTAGTGCATCAGCGGATTCAATTCAACTAAATGAAGGAAAATATAGCTGCGGTCTCGCGCTGGGTGATTGTGCTGGTCGGTATTCCGGCTGCCATGTTTCTCGGCAGGTCATTTCTGGTCACTTTTTTTATCGCTATTGTTGTGGCTATGGTTTTCAGTCCGGTCAAGGACTGGCTGATTGCCAAAGGCTTGAGCCGGGGCTGGGCGGTGGCGGCGTGTACTCTGTTACTGCTGCTTTTTTTTGTCGGGTTAGGAGGGCTGCTGTATTATCAGATGAGCTTATTGTCGCAGGATTTGCCCCAAATGGAACAGAAAGCGACGAACCTTTTTGATCAGGCGCAGCAGTTCGTCGATCAAAAGTTCGGCATACCAGCCAGCGAGCAGAGTAAGAAAGTCAGCCAGGCGGCCGGACAGCTGGCTTCCTACGCGACAGCCTTCTTCGGTTCCTTCACCAACACGGTGGCCAACTTTCTGCTGATGTTTGTCTATTTTGTTCTGCTGCTCTCTCATCGGCGCGAGATCGAAATATTCATCATCCGCTGCGTGGAGCCGGGCCGCAAAGAACTCGCTCATGACTTGATCTACCAGGCCCGCGATACGGCGAGCAAGTATGTCTGGGGTATGATAAAAGACATCTCGGCGCTGGCTGTGGTGTACAGCATCGGCTTCCTGATTGGTGGTATCAAATATCCAATCCTACTGGCGGTCATCGCCGCTTTATTTTCTTTTTTGCCCTACGTCGGCAATATCATCGGGGGCGGATTGGCGGCAATTCTGGCCGTGCTTTCCGGCGATCCATCGGCCTTCCTAATCGTGGTAGGGGTCATGACCGTAGCCCAATTGGTCGAAAATTACGCACTTTCTCCTTTCCTGGTGGGGAATGCGGTGGGGCTCAACCCCATGTTCAGTATCATAGCCATTATCGTGTTGGGAGGAATTTGGGGGATTGGCGGAGCCATCATTGCTCTCCCGTTAACGGGTATCCTTCGCGTTGCCTTCAAATTCTCTCCCCACACCCTGCCCGTCGTAGAACTCATGGGCGACGACGCATCCTGAGGGAACAATTTCTCGTAATAAAAACAACGGGATTGTTTCATTCGCGCCTAATCCGTACTTTTCAGAAATTCAAGCCCAAAAACCAAATGAGCATTACTACCCTATCCGCGGTGTTAGGCGAGGAAGACTATGTGGTTTCACTCCACGCCCGGCAACACGAAGTTCTGGCCGATGAACCCGAAGAAGTCGGTGGGAAAGATCAGGGACTCACGCCTTACGAATTGATTCTTGGTGGCCTAGGTGCCTGCACGAGCGTTACCCTGAAAATGTACGCTCAGCGAAAGGGCTGGGTCGTGGAAGACATCGACGTAAAACTGGAAATGTCCGTCGAAAAGGATAAAACCCCCGTTATCACCCGCCGTATTAAGGTTAAAGGCGACCTGACTTCCGAACAATGCGACCGCCTCCTCCAAATCGCCAATAAATGCCCCGTACACAAACTGTTGGCAAATCCAATTGATATAGAAAGTGCTTTGTTTGACGTATAACGGTCGACAGTCGGCTGCCAATTTGATTCTAGGTAAAATTCGTAGCTTAATAGCCCCCCAAACGAAGAACGTTGAACCCTGAACGAACTCCATGAAGCACATTGTCATCCTGGGAAACGGCATCAGCGGCATCACCGCCGCCCGCCACATCCGCAAGCATTCCGACGACCGCATCACGGTCATCTCCACCGAAACCGAGCATTTTTTCTCGCGCACGGCCCTGATGTACATCTACATGGGCCACATGAAGTACGAACACACCAAACCTTACGAGGATTGGTTTTGGGAGAAAAATCGAATCGAACTACGCCAGGCCTGGGTGAGTCAGTTTGATTTTGAAAATAAAACCCTCATTCTGGACCACGGTACCGACGTACCGACCGAATTGGTTTACGACGCCTTGATTTTGGGCGTGGGTTCGGAGAGCAATACTTTCGACTGGCCCGGCCAGGATTTGGAAGGCGTTCAGGGACTATACAGTTACCAGGATTTGGAGTCGATGGAAACCAACACGGAAGGCATCGAACGGGCGGTCATCGTGGGCGGCGGATTGATTGGCATCGAAATGGCCGAAATGCTACTCACCCGCGATATTCCCGTGACGATGCTGGTGCGGGAGGATGCCTACTGGAACGGCGTATTGCCAAAGGAAGAAGCTGAAATGATTGGTCGGCACATCCGCGAACATGGCGTGGATTTGCGCCTTGAAACTGAACTGGAAGCTATTCATGACGATAATGACCGCGAAACCGCCCTGCGCGTGACCAGTATCACCACCAAAGAGGGCGAGAAAATCGACTGCCAATTCTTGGGCTTGGCCGTGGGGGTACATCCAAACATCAAGCAGTTTAAAGACACAAAACTGGAAACGGACAAAGGAATTTTGGTCAACGAGTTCCTGGAAACCAACATTCCCGATGTGTACGCCATCGGCGACTGCGTCCAGCACCGAAAGCCGCTGGAAGACCGAAAGCCCGTGGAGCAAATTTGGTACACGGGCCGCATCATGGGCGAGACCGTCGCCCGCAGCATTTGCCATACTAAAACTCCTTACCAGCCGGGGCCGTTTTTTAATTCCGCTAAATTCATGGACATCGAGTACCAAACTTACGGCCAGGTACCCGCCCAAACGCCCGACGGACAAAAGAGTTTTTATTGGGAACATCCCAGCGGCAAAATCGCCCTGCGGCTAAACTATCGCGTGGATAACGACGCCCTGGTCGGTATCAATAATTTTGGCGTGAGACTTCGGCATGAAGTCTGCGACAAGTGGCTCCGGGGCAAAAAAAGTGTCGGCTATGTTCTCTCGCATTTCCGCGATGCCCAGTTCGATCCCGAGTTTTTCCAACGCCACGAAAAAGCCATCGTCGCCGCCTTCAACAAACACAGCCCGCAGCATAATGTGAAACTCGGGGGCAAAGCACCGTTCTGGGAGCGGGTGTGGGGGTGAGGTCTTCGGCCGCCCAAAGACAAATTCATGCACAGACAGACATTTCCGTCAATGAATCAACAATTATGAACATTATTCAAAAAATCGGCTTAACGCTTTTCGTGATTGGCTTCGCCATTTGGGTGGCCACGCTGAGTTTGGGAAAATATACCCTGACTGACAATATTTTGAGCGATACGCTCATTGTCAAGAAAGAGCACTTCGAACTGCTGAAAGCCAAGGCCGAACCAATGTACGGCAAGACTTATTCCACAGCATTTGCGTTCAGTAACGATTTTTCCAAAGTTCAGGACGATGTCAATATCATGTTGCGTGACCAAAAGAAGGAGGGGGAAGTTATCTACGATAATTATGCCTTTCCTGTCACCAAAGCAGCTTCCGAAGGACCGATCACGGAGCATACGGCACTGTGGTTTTGGCTAAGTTTTGGACTAGCCATCATAGGAGCGTTGATGTACATCCTCCCCAAGAACCGCCTGCTACCCGGCATCAAGAACGACCATATTTATCACCATCCGGCCACCTCGCGCGGTTGGATCGGGATACTGCTCGGTACCTTCCTAATTGGGTTTTATGTGGTGCTTTACTTTTACCCCCAATACATCGTCAACTGGGTACTGCTGGTCGATCCCATTAGCCAAGCCCTCAACGGCGGCCCGGCTTCGCAATGGTTTTTGTACGGTTTCCTCTACACGCTCTGCATTCTGATCATGGGCATCCGAATGCTAATCAAGTATCGACATTCGCCCTACGAGCAGATTCGCTCGGTGTCAGTTATGTTTTTTCAGACATCATTTGCTTTTCTGATTCCCGAAATCCTGGTGCGGCTCAACCAGCCTTACTATGATTTTAAGAACATGTGGCCGCTGGATTACGATTTTTTCTTTGACTATAATATCAACGACCTTATCAGTAACGGCACCCTGGGCGTATTCATGCTCGTTTGGGGCATCGCCCTGTTTGTGCTGGCCGTACCTATTTTTACCTACATCTACGGCAAACGCTGGTACTGCTCGTGGGTGTGCGGATGCGGTGGCTTGGCCGAAACCCTCGGCGACCCCCATCGGCAGCTATCGGACAAATCGTTGAAAGCCTGGAAAATCGAACGTTATACCGTCCACGGCGTACTGGTGTTTGCCATCGTAATGACTGCCTTTGTATTATATACCTATTTCACGGGCCAGTCTAACATTGGGCCAATTAGCAGCTATTCGGTGCGGGCAGCTTACGGGTTCTACATTGGAGCCATTTTCTCCGGCATTGTCGGCGTGGGCTTTTACCCGCTGATGGGCAACCGGATGTGGTGCCGCTTCGGCTGCCCGCTGGCGGCTTACCTCGGCCTGGTGCAACGGTTCAGGTCGCGCTTCCGCATCACGACCAACGGCGGACAGTGCATTTCCTGCGGCAACTGCTCCACCTACTGCGAAATGGGCATCGACGTTCGCGCCTACGCTCAAAAAGGGCAAGACATCGTACGCGCCTCCTGCGTAGGCTGCGGCATCTGCTCGGCGGTCTGCCCGCGCGGCGTGCTGAATCTCGAGAACGCCGATCCCCACAGCCGGGTAATGGTGGCACCGGAGCTGATGACGGGGAATGATATGCCGAAGATTAAATAGGATTTTTTGAAAAAAATGGAAATACCTTTCGCAAAAATCTTAACCACCATACTTTCAGAGCCATGCGCAAAAATATCCTGTTGATTGCTCTGGCCGCTGCCAGCACCCTCGCCAACGCCCAAACCGCCGCTCCGGCCGAAGACAAAGAAAAGAAAGCTGAATTCGTTGACCAGCTTTTCTCCGAATAGTCCTACCTCTACGCCCAAATCGTGAACAAACTGTTCACCTTTAATTTTTCACCCACCTGCTGGGCTGAATTCAACAAGACGCGGGGCAACGAACACGATACAGGGATAGGAGCCATGTAAAACTGGGTGAGTTACGCCGTGGAGTACGCCAAGCACGAAGGTTTGGGCGACTTGAAAAGCCTGGCGGTGGATAACAAAGAAGTGGAAAAAGCCAACCGCCCGATGATCGACGATATGATTAAGGAAATTGGCCAGAAATTCTCCATGACCGTAAACGCCCCCGTAGAATGCAAGGGACTAGCTTACGAAATGATGATGCGATACCCTTTCCAAGTACTTACCCGCATCGGCCCTGGTGGCCAGGAATGGGGCCCGACGGGTGGCGAAGCGCATATTACCCTTGACCCCAAGGCTACGGATATAGCCGTGAAAATCAGTCCCGATGGGAAGAAATTTGCGGTATCCGGTCCGGCTTATACCGAAGCCTACGATACGCAGGGTAAGATCGATAAGGGTCTGCAACGGGCGAATAAGAATCGCTAGTCTAACTATTTCACTGGGGTTTCGTGTTGCAACTCCATGCCCGTCGAACTTCTTGCCTTGAAGCCCGTCCACGTTTTCTCGTTGGAATTTACGGGCAAATCCAGGTACTGGTCGTAGTCCTTTCCTTTCAAGAATTTTCCTAAAAATGCCGTGACGAAGTGCTGGTTGATGTTGTTCAACCGGCGCTCGTCCCAGGCGGGTTCGGCGTAGCGGTAGTACTCGTCGAAGGGCAGACCGGGGGCCAAAGCCACGGCGGGCGGTGGGTTAGGGGCCACGTTGTGACGGGCGTTTTCGTAGGTCAGTAGGTACCGCTCGGCGTTGACTGCGCCCGTGTAAATGGCCTTGATGCCCTTTTCGTAGCCCGACACATCGTCTTGGCTGCCCGCCACGAAGAACGTTGGCAACTTCAATCCTTTTAAACTTTCGGCATCCCACACGCCCCGCTCCATGCCCCATGGCGCAAAAGCTACGACGGCCTTGATGCGCGGATCAAAGCTTTTTTCGTAGTCGGCATTACCCGTAGTGCGCACCTCGATGGCCTTGCTGCCGCTCGTCATGCCGCCGAAGGCTTTGGCAAATCCCTCGCTGTAGCCCGCCCCGGCCACGTTTAGTACCCCGTAACCGCCCATC
Organism: Cytophagales bacterium; assembly: GCA_038235275.1. Taxonomy (GTDB): domain Bacteria; phylum Bacteroidota; class Bacteroidia; order Cytophagales; family Spirosomataceae; genus Persicitalea. The sequence goes on from JBBSUC010000023.1 coordinate 78,527, forward strand.
GAATAACCGATAATTCCGGTGTTGTTGGCATTGAGCAAGCCGGAGAGAAAATTCTTGTTGCCCGCCTTTCCCAAATCGGCCATTTGATTGAGAACGAACAGAATATCCTTTGAGCGATTGAGCAACGTGCTGGTAAAGCCCGCCGCGTCGCGGAAGGTGGATTCGGCGTGGTCGATGGCCACGACGACGTAGCCCTTCGACGCCAGATTCTCGGTCAGGTACGTCAGCAAATACCGCGAGCCGACGTAGCCGTGCGACACGATAATGAGCGGAAAAGCGCTGGCAGAAGCGAGCGGAGCGGCATCGCGCGCGGCCCGGCCCTGGAAAGTAAAAGGAATCAGGGGACGCTTGGGGTCGTTGGCAGTTCCCATTACCTCCTCGTAGCTGACGAGTTCGGACTGCCCGGCCGATAACGCTGCCGGGTACCACACCTCAACTTTCAGCGCCCGGTCGTAGTGAGCGTCCGGGTTGTCTTTGGTTTTGAGGACATCGATTTGATTTTTATTGACAAAATCCAGCGTCCGAACCCCAACTTTGTACTCGCCCCGTGCCGAAAGTTCGGGCGCATCGGGCAGCGCATCGCCGTACGCGAAAGTCGTCTCGGCATTTTGCGAGAAAGAAAAAGGAGCCACCAGCAGTTGGAAAAACAGGAGGCTGGCAAAAATGAGTGTGTTCTTTGTGTAGTAAGTTCTCATTGGACGAATCATTTTAAAAATCTGATTAATAAAATTTCAATTAGAAGAAAAGCCAACGCTGCCATCAAAAAGTACTTCCAAAGACTGGTTCCCAGATTTTGGTCCTCGAATTCACGGGCAAAGGCGGCATCGTCGATTTTGTCGAACACCGCCACGTTTTTTTGACCCGAGAAAGCCGCCCGCAGTTCGTCGGGCGAGTAATATTCCAGTTTCGACTCGGCGTTGTCATGGTTGAGGGCGAGAAGCTGCTCAGTCTTGCCGTCGTTCACAAGTTCATAATAGCCCGCATCTACCGATTGGTCTTCGCTGAGTTGGTTGCTTTTGGGCATTTCCAGCATCAGTTGGTTGCCATTGAGCCGCTGCACCGGAATGAGTTCCGTCTTGTCGTGGCGGAGTTTGTACACCGCGTTGGGGTTTGGGTCACTAACCGTAACGGCCATACTGTTTTCGTCAAAGGAATAGGCCGTGCGTTGCGCCCGCACACTCAAAGCCGCCAATTTATACATTACGGGTACGAATAATGCGTGCTGCGCCACGTTACCGTACGCCGCCGACAACGGCGCGGCAAAAAGATACAGCCTTCCCGGCCCAACCGACGACTGGCTGAGGTATGTCTGCCCATTGCGAAGCGTCAGTAGTTTATTGCCACTATTGCCCCACTGCCAGGTCGGCGAGGCCGAGGGCAGGCTCAGGTTGTTTTCCTGCCGGATGGATTCTTCGAATACATCGCTAAAAAATGGGCTATTGCGGTCGGGAACGTTCATCGGCACGGGTTGCGGAACTCCTTGTTTCGCTTGCAAGCCGTTCACCCGCAAACTGGTCAAAAAAGGGCCGTAGGTACCCGCATCGGGATCGGTGGGAGGAATAATTGCCAGGCTACCGCCTTTTTTTACAAAATCCTCCAACGCCGCGCGCAGCGAACCCGTGGGTTGCTCGACGCCTTCCAGCACCACTAGATCGGCGGTGCGGAGTTGCCCTACGTCCACATTCTGCACGCTGAAACTCTGGGTGGCAAACAGGCTGTCGTTGTCGAACACGTTCTCGATGTAGCGTCCCCCGCTGGCCTGTCCGTACAGATGCACGATTTTGATGACGGGCGAGGCGTCGAGGACGAAATAGTAGTCGTTGTCAAACGTAACCGGGAAATCGTCGAAGGTAATTCGCCCTTTCTTGAAGCCCCGACCCTTGATACTGAAATTAAAAGACGCATTGACCGAACTATTGGCGGGAACATCCACCGAAGCGGTCGAAACCTGGGCGTCGTCTAAATAAAGCTTGACGACCATATTCTCGGCAACCTCCGTTCCTGAGTTGCTCACTTTTACGTACAAAATATTATTCTGCAATTCCCGGATAAAGGGCGTGTTCAGCCAAACCGAATCCACGAAAATATTCTTCTCCGGCGTGGCCTGCACCGGAACTATGAACAGACGATTGGTGGAATCCACGGCGATTTTGGACAAATCACCCACCGTACTTTTCTGGAAATCCGAAAACCAAAAAAGCTGATTCTTGCCCGCCGTAGCGTGGCGCGACATCAAATTCTGCTGGCGGCGATAGACTTCGGTCAGCGTACGCGGCGTGTGCGACAAGCCGATGGTCGTCAGGCGGTCGCGGATTTTGTCGGCAGTGGCCAGCGTTTGTTCGGGGGCCGAAAAGTCGTTGGTCATCAGTTGCAGCGTGGTGGCGTTGCGGAATACCCGCATCAAATCGCCCAAACGTCCCGTGGCGATGTCGAGGTAGCGCTTGCCGTTTTCCTCGTTCTGCATACTGTACGAGTTGTCGAGGTACAGACTCGTAATGCCCTGCCGACTGATGCCCAGCTCGCTCTTGCTGGGTAGAAAAGGCTGCGCAAAAGCCAGCACTAGGCAGGTCACGGCAAATACCCGCGCCAGCAAAATGAGCCAGTGCTTGATCTTGCGAAACGAACTCGTCTGCGTCTCGACGGCTTTCAAAAAAGCCACGTTGGTGAAATACACCCGCTTGGTGCGCCGGAAATTAAAAAAGTGAATGGCAATGGGAACCGAAACAGCCAACAGGCCCCAGAGGAAAGACGGGAAGAGGAAACTCATTTATTAATGGTGAATGAGAGAATGAGAGAATGAGTGAATGAATTTGAGGATTAATATTCTCTAATTCACTCACAGCGCGGGCTGCCCCGTCTCTCATTCAAAATTATTTTTTCTGCACAAAGAACGCCAAAATACGCCATCCCGTTTTAATTACTTCCGGTTTCGGCGAAGTTGGGGGCTTTTTCCTAACTTTGCGGTTCTTTCAATGGTGAATGAGTGAATGATAGAATGAAAGAATAATGAACAGCTTTTTGAGCGAAATTTCCATTTTTCTACCATACCCTGACCTAACAACCTACTACCTAACAACCTAATACCTATAAATAAAATGGCAAAAATGCCTTCCCAAAAGTACCAGTCAACTCCTCAGGTTTCGGCCAATCCGGCGGCGATCCGCACCAAGCGGTACGCGCTGGATACCAAGAAATACATCTGGCTGGCGATGAAGCAGTTTTTTAAGGCGCAGATGATATGGGTGCTAGTCCCTGTTGGGCTGATTTTAATTAATGCGGTCATTAACCTCACGGGCGTGTATCCCAACATCTGGATTTACATCGTCATCGTCGTCGCGGCCATTCTCTACATTCTGTTCTGGCTCATTCAATTCACTGGAATTACCCAGTTAGAGCAGTACAAGCCGATGTTCGACAAATACATCTACGAAATCGACCAGCGTCAAATTCTCATGAAAATCAACGCCAAGGAAGGCGGCGTGATGAAGTGGGACATGATAAAAAGCGCCTACAAAGATAAGGAGGCCTACGTCCTCGTCATGTCGCGCGGCCAATTCATCTATCTGCCCTACACCATCTTCAACTCCGACCACGACATGAAACTCTTCGACCGTATCCTGCGGCAAAAGAATTTAATCGAAGAAGGAAAGTAGGAGGGTCTATGAGTGCATGAGTTTTTCCTTTGAGCCTGTCGGTAACGGCGGGCTTTTTCTATATTTACGCAAACACCTCCGCGACCTCTGCGTATAAACTTCGCGCTCTCTGCGGTTAAAAAAACACCAAGCAATGAAAAAACTAATTCTCCTCCTCCTTTTGACCACGCAAATCCTCCACGCCCAGCAACGCGCCATTACGCTAGAAGAAATCTACGGCACCAAGTCCAACACCTTCACCGCCAAAACCGTCACGGGCGTCAACTGGATGAAGCAGGGCGGGTTCTACACCTCCCTGCAACCGGGCAAAGTCATCAAGTACAGCATCGCTACGGGCGAGGCCGTCGAAACGCTTTTCGACCAAAGCGCCACCACCATCGCGGGCGGCAGCGACAAAATCGCCATCGAAGGGTACCAACTGAGCAGCGACGAGACCAAGCTCCTCCTCACGACCGAGGAAGAACCCATCTACCGCCGCAGCAAGAAAGCCGAGTACTACGTCTATGATTTGGGGACAAAAGCTTTGGTCAAACTGTCGAAAAACGGCAAGCAGCAGTACGCCACCTTCTCGCCCGATGGCAGCAAAGTGGCCTTCGTGCGGGAGAATAATCTGTTTGTGACCGACCTGGCCACCCAAACCGAAACCGCCGTTACCACCGACGGCAAGTTCAATGAAATCATCAACGGCGGGGGCGATTGGGTCTACGAAGAAGAATTCTCGCTGTCGCAAGCCTTCGCCTGGTCGCCCGACGGGCAGCGGATTGCTTTCTACCGCTTCGACGAAAGTGCCGTGCCGGAGTACAATATGCAGGTTTGGAAAGGGATTTATCCGCAAGATTACAAGTTCAAGTACCCCAAGGCGGGCGAACCCAACGCCACGGTGCAGATTCTGGTGTACGCGCTGGGAACGAAGCAAACCACCAAAATGGACGTCGGTCCCGAAGCCGATCAGTACATTCCCCGCATCGAGTGGACCAAAAATCCCAACCTGCTTTCGATCCGGCGCATGAATCGCCTGCAAAACCGCCTCGATCTGCTCCACGCCGACGCCACCACCGGACAAGCCCGCACCGTCCTGACCGAGGAAAGCGATACCTACGTGGACCTGATTTTTACCGATGACCTGACGTACCTTGAAAACGGTGAACAATTCATCTTCTCCAGCGAGCGCAGCGGCTATAAGCACCTTTACCTCTATAATATGGACGGCACCCTCGACCGCCAACTGACTTCCGGCGGTTGGGAAGTGGCCGAGTTCCTGGGCCTCGACGAAGCCACCGAGACGATCTACTACACCTCCACCGACGTCTCGCCGCTCGAACGCCACCTCTACCACCAGGACATCGCCGCCCCCAAGCGCCGCCGCAAGCGCTACCAGGCCCCCGCCCCGGTGCGGCTTTCCGACAAGCGCGGCACCAACCGCATCCTGCTCAGCCCCGATTTTAAGTACTATCTCGAATACAACAGCTCCACGCAAGCCGTGCCGACAGTGACGCTGCGCCAGGCCCCCACGGCGACGGTGGTCAGGACGCTGGAAACGAACCGGGAACTCTCCCAAAAACTGGCCGAGTACCGCACCACCAAGCCGGAATTTTTCCAGTTCACGACCTCCGAAAGTGTGACGCTGAACGGCTGGATGATCAAACCCGCCGCCCTCGACCCGGCCAAAAAGTACCCCGTGCTGATGTTCGTGTACGGCGGACCGGGTTCGCAGACGGTCTTGGACAGTTGGGAAAGCCGCGACTACCTCTGGCACCAAACCCTGGCCGACCTGGGCTACATTGTCGTTTCCATCGACAACCGGGGGACGGGCGCGCGCGGCAAGGCGTTCCGCACCGCGACCTACGCCCAACTCGGCAAGCTCGAAACGCAGGACCAAATCGAGGGCGCGAAGTACCTCGGCACGCTGCCCTACGTGGACAAAGACCGCATCGGCATTTGGGGATGGAGCTACGGCGGCTACATGACCTCCCTCTGCATGACCGTGGGCGCCGACTACTTCAAGACGGGCATCGCCGTGGCCCCCGTCACGACCTGGCGCTTCTACGACAGCATCTACACCGAGCGCTACCTCAAACGCCCGCAGGACAACCCGTCCGGCTACGACGACAACTCACCCCTCACCCACGCCGCCCAACTCAAAGGCAAGTTCCTCCTCATCCACGGCACCAGCGACGACAACGTCCATTTCCAAAACTCCGTCGAGTTCACGGACGCCCTGATCGAAGCCGACCGCGACTTCGAGACGTTCTACTACCCGAACAAGGCCCACGCCTTACGCGGGGGGAATACGCGGTTGCACTTGTATCGGATGATGACGCGGTTCTTGGTGGAGAATTTGTAGATTTGGGGATTAGAGGTTCAACAATCACAAAAAGTATATGAGAAAAATTCTCTATACAGTTGCAAAGTGCGAAGATGGTAAGCTAATTCGTGCTATTGAGGCGGGAAAGGGGATTGATTACTTTTGTCCAGTATGTGAATCTAAGATGGTTCTTAGGAAAAGTGGTAACACTGGGAAAGGAAGTAAAAGACCGCATTTTGCTCATAAAAGCCTAACAATAAATTGTACTGCTGAATCTGCACTACACTTCGCTTTCAAAAATTTACTTGCTAATAAAATAGGAGAGAGGATTTCAGAGAATATTGGAATTTCTATTAATTGGGATTGTTCATATTGTGGAGATAGGCATTCAGGAAATTTATTAAAAAAGGTAGCCTCTCTCGAATTGGAGAAGAATTTGGGAGTTTGTAGACCTGATATAGCCTTGTTAAACTCTGATAGAAGTGTTTTTGCTGTTATTGAAATAGTCGTTACACATAAACCAGAGGAAAGTACATTAAGGTATTACTTTGAAAATAATATTATTTTAATTCAGATAGACTTAAAATCTGATGAAGATATAGATAATTTGGATGATAAAATAAAATATCCGGATGTTTTACTTACTTGTTTTAATCCAAAATGCACTAAATGTGGCAACTTTCAATTGATAAAAAGAATGGTCTTGATAGATGGGAATTGTTATAGATGTGGATCTTTTCTAAAAGCTGCAATGATAGAAAATAGTAACAACGCCCCAATCAAAGGACACCAACATCTTCCGCCGAGTGAGTTTTCAAAGAATGAAGTTTCAATTGCAACTTCAAATGGCGTAATACTAAAAACCCATTATAGCAAAATGGCCAATGAAAGATATTTGGCTAACACTTGTGCAATTTGTAACGCTTTTGTAGGAGACTTTTACTTGTTTTCTAATTTTAGGGCACCAGCAGCATATGGTGAACTGTTTTCGGAGTCGATTGATATCGGATATTTTTGTCAACATTGTGAATAGGTGATTCATCGTAGGAAGAGAAATTAAGCACTCCATCAATCTCAGAATGTGATATAAAATGATTGAAATCAGAACACCAAGAGAAATTTTTAAAATCAACTACAATGGAAACGACAAAGGGCTTTGACGCAGTTAAAATGATGCGAGAGATTCGCGAGCAATTGAGTGAAAGGTACTGGGGACACCCAGAGATTCTCAAAGCGGATATGGAAGCTATTCGAAAGGAGTACAATCTCGATTTGCCAGAAATTAAGCTGGACGACGATTTATTCCCTGCCGCGAAAGCTCAAAAGCAAGTTTGAAGTGAACCAACTGCAAGCTATGACCTCGGCACCTGAGAGTTTCGTAGGTCATAAACCTGTTATCAAAAGGGTAGATTTCTCGATGCGAGGTCATATTTCGATTTACCTGCAAGATGGTCGCATTGTAATTGCTCCGATTGGCAAGTTTCCGTCTATTAAAAAGATGAGTATAGAGCAGCGGCAGAAATATGGCTTGGCAGACGGTAATACCATTATATTTCAGCATTGTGATGAAGTGTATCACTTGCAGGACTTTCTGGGATTGCCGCAGGATTATGTTCATTTATGATAACACTTGGGGTGTCTTTTACCGAGTTTCAGGATAGGGAGAAGGCGAGGGATCGCGTTACAAACGCGAGGTGACTCACCACCCGATTACAAATCGGGGTTAGCAGGTTTAACAGAGTAGTATTTCTTTGAGTATCTTATAGTGAAACAGGGCTTTCTTATAAAAAATGACAAGGAGCAGTAAGTCATACCTTTGCGGTTACCAAACTACAAACTCATGACCACAACTCCTTGCCAAGGTAAAACTACCTCTTTTTTCCAACTGCTTCAAAATACACCCGGTCTCGAC